>CP070791.1:596776-600265 GCA_020346825.1 Candidatus Bathyarchaeota archaeon | reverse complement strand
CTGTTCGACCTTCGTCTCCAGTTATCAACTCTTTAATGTAAAGTCCTCCTTGACAACGTACTCTCATTTCTACCTTGTTTGGCGTCAACCTCTTTGTTTTCGCCTCATATATGTACTTTTCCCGAACGAGATCTGCTCTTCTATGTAGAACGCGTAGAGGGGTTTGCTGTCGAACAACCGTATCCGTAAAGGCTTTTTCTACAGCTTCCAACTCTTCATCAGAAACGTTTCTGTCAAACCCAACAATGGCCGCGTAAACCTTCTCAGCTCCCTCTGCCTTCTTCAATTTTCTGATATCTCCCTTGCTGCCGAACCGAAGAGCAGAAACCCCGACCTTACCCTGTGCCTGTTCATTGATGGCTTGGGCAAGCTTCCGCAAATCTATAAATCGCCTTTTGGGTTTTTTGACTTCTGCAATGAAGGGCCTTCCACGTCCAAGCATCCGAGCATCCACGTCTTCTCGCCCAGCCGCGTGAAATGAGGTGCTTTCTCCACCCGTCCTTTCCAAGGTTGGTCCTCCAATTATTTCTTCAACTGATTCTGGATACATCTTTCCAGTCTCGTTACATCCCGGGCAGCCTCTTCCCTTACATTTACTGCAAATCCACTTTGACTGGGGTATCCCGCGAGTGAGTTTCCTGTATCTTCCTTTGATGTATAGCGGGTTAGCTTGGAGGGTGATTTGCCCTCGAAAGGGACTAAAGAGAACCGTAACATCTGGCTTTTTATATTCAACAGGCTTTTTCGTGGTTTCAGAGATTCTTTTGCCAATTTCACGACTGAATTCGTTTCGCATGTTTTCTCCGTGTTCTACCTCAAACTCGGCCTTAAACTCGTCTTCTCTCTCCTCAACTTCGGTTGGTAATTCTATGCCAACAAGGAACGTGGTGTAGTCGTATGCCTTCAGCTTCTCCAAAGTGCTGCCCACCAACGCGTCTACGTGTTTAAATTGGCCCTCACATAGATGGCAGTTCCGATGTTTTCCCATCCTTTTTCTCATTTTCATCAGTATATCAGCAGCCATGTCAAAAGACCCGTTGGTGGCTACGGTTTTGAGGAGTGAGAACCGGGGTTTCTTGGAGGATAGCGCCATATGGTGCCCCTTCATGGTCAGGAGGAGTTTAATTACTTCACCTCGCGTATGGTTGTCCAGTCCGTAGCCTAGGAGGGCGAATTGTCTCCCCAAGCAGTGATCGCAAAGGGGGTGTTTCTCGAGCATTTTTTGTGCCTTTTTAAGCATCTCCACAAGAAGCGCCTCTTTCTTCCTCATGCTTTTTTGGTATTGCTTTTCCGATTGCTTACCTAGGTTAACGAAAGGCTTTTTCCGAAAAACGGAAACCGCTTCCTCCTCAGGCTCTTCATCATCTTTCTCAGCATGTTGTATCGTTCTAATAACTCTTTTACTTCCTTTTCTTTGGTACCTGATCCGTGTGCCACCCTGCGAATTCTAGATGCTGAGAGAGTCTTGGGTTTCTCCCTCTCTTCAGGTGTCATGGACTGAATGATTACTCGCCAGTTACTAAGAGTGTCCTCAGCTAACTCCATCATTTCGTCCGGTATGTTATATGTCATTCCCGGAATCATTTTCAGGAGATGTCTAAGGGGCCCCATGCTCTTCATGGATTCAAATTGTTCGAACATATCTGTGAGGGTGAATCTTCCACTTAGAAAGGCACGCATTTTTTTTTCAGGCACCTTCACTTCTGCCTCGCGCACCTTCTCAATAAGGCTTTGGAGATCCCCCATGCCCAACAGTCTGCCTACAAATCTGGACGGAATGAAGGGTTCTATGTCACCGATTTTTTCGCCTGTGCTGATGAATTTTATAGGCGCTCCAATGGCGGCGACTGCCGAAAGAGCGCCCCCTCCTCTTGCAGAGCCGTCTAACTTTGCCACCAAAATGGACCCTATGGGTGTAGCTTCATGAAATGCTTTGGCTTGTACTGCTGCTTGTTGGCCGATCGTTCCGTCGATAACTAGAATAACTTCGTGGGGCTTCAAGGCTTTTTCCAGCTTCTTCATTTCATTGATTAGACTTTTCTCTTCTTTATGGCGACCAGCGGTGTCGATGATGACAATGTCATGGCTGTTAAATTGCTTCAAACCAGTTAAGGCAATTTTTGCAGCCTTCTTTTCTTTCGGATTTCCATGTATGGGGATGTTTGCTCGTTTTGCTAGTTGCTGTAGTTGAGCGTAGGCCCCAGGTCTGTAGGTGTCTGTGCAAACCAAGGCCGGTTTTAATCCTCTCTTTTGGAAATATTTCGCCAATTTTGCAGCGGCTGTGGTTTTGCCTGATCCTTGAATTCCCACGAGCATAAGAACCGTTCTTTTACCAGGTTCGGTTTTCAACTGAGTTGGCTTTTCGCCTAGAAAACGGGTCAGTTCTTCGTAGACCACTTTTGTTATATGTTCTCTCCTAGAAATTCCAGGTGGAACCTTCTCTTTTAGCGACCGGTCTTCTATTCTCCTCGAGATTTCGAGAACCAGCTTCACATTGACGTCTGATTGGAGCAGGGCTCTTTGAATGTCCCGAACCAATTCTTTAATGGTTTTCTCATCCATAACTGGAGCTTTGAAAACCTTCTTCAGTGCATCATAGAGTGAAGAGCCGAGACGTTCCAGAACCATAATTCTTCTCCAACTTAAAACTAGATTCGCCCTTTAATAGATATTTAGTTTGTCACCATGCTTCTCTTCTCTCTGTCGGCAAAGTACAGATAGAGGAAGTGTCTTTGTCAGAACTAGTTAAGATTGTAGAGAAAAAGCAGATACCCTCTGAAGTAATTATGTTTTGTGGACTTCGTGATGTGTGCCCAGCAAGTCTCATCGCAGATTCCTACCTAATATTCGAACATAATCCGGAAGAAACAGCGCATATGGGCTCAAGTCTTCTTCTGTCCATCGTCGTCCTACACGAAGGATTCTCCCACGCCCCCCTCCGAGTCTATGGAAACAAGAAGTTTATTGCAGTCATTTCTGAGCTTGCGGTTCCAGCATCAGCCCTTCACACAGTTATGCATGCATGAAGCGATGAGCGAAGAACGCATTGCGATCACGGCAAGAATGAAGAGACAGATGCTATTCAACGCCTTCGGTATTACCCACCACATAGGAGAGTCCTCTTCCCTGTGTTGTCAACCCAGCATACCAGTACCTATTGACACTAAACGAATGAAAACATCTTTCAAGGGTATTCTGGAGACACGTTTCTCGAGAAAAGGAGATCACGTAACGGACGCTGAGTAGGCACCGAAGCCTCAGTCCTCATAAAGTGTCTTCACATATCCGACGGCTCTTCTCGCATCATTGGCTTCACTAGGATTCGTCTTCAGCTCCTTAATGAGCTTTTCCGAGACTTTCCAACGCCGAAGCGACTATCACGGGAAAGGCTATAGTTGCGTCGCATATGACTGTTACAACTTTTCCCTCAGGCTTCACTTTCCCCCAGCTGATTGCTTCTTTCAAGGAGGCTCCGCTTAGACCTCCGGG
>CP070791.1:591393-596676 GCA_020346825.1 Candidatus Bathyarchaeota archaeon | reverse complement strand
CAGTAAGTGTGTCTATTTTTGATAGTATGTCTGTCCAGAGATATGGATAAGTGAATTTTGTCCATTACTCAACGCCTCTACTGTCCGAGTACTTGTCTCTGGTAAAGACTCTATCTGCTAGTAACATTCCTGCATCCTTTACTTTTTTTCTATATGCGGTCATTAGTGAGAATGGTCTTAGCACGATACCTGTTATTAGGTGCGAGAATGGTTTGGTTTTATCTGGCTCAATTGTTTTCTTCTTATTCAGAGCTTCTAATTTTCTATTTCTGGTTCTTAAGGGGATAGCCCATCCTCCGTCATCCTGCCTCATTTTAAGCAACCAGCCTAGTGATTTCTTGATCCTTATGCCCTTATATCCTGCTTTTATTAGGAATTCCGTGATACTCGCGCTGTAATTAGGGCTGTACTGGTTGCCATACATTCCTCTGAATTCTCCTTTTTTTGTCTGGAATGAAAATAAGTACCTAGCTGCTTTGCTGATTGCTTCATGTCTCTTGTTTAATCCGTAGAATTCCACTAGTTCTGCTACTGTCTTGTATGTTTGGTATTGGTTGTAATCTGTGGGTGAACGCAATATTGCTTTCTTGTTCGGGTAGATCCATGAGCCGTTTGGTTGCTGTTTTTTCAATATTTTTTTCACTCGTGGCAGGGCCCATAACTGTTCTATGTTCACCTCTTCTCTAAGCAAGTCTTTTTTTGTGAATGTTATTATCGCACTATTGCCTGTGTCTAGCAATGTCTTGATTGCTTCTTTCATTTTTTGTCCCGTTCGATTGCTTCTTTTACATATCCGGCTAGAGTCATACTTGTTGAAGATTAGATTGGATGGATCCTGCTGGTCTTTCTCTCTTTGGCGACATAATCATCCTTACCGCGCGCGTTGTTTTGGGTTGGTTGGTTGGGTTGAATCTTAACCTTTCTCTCTCTTATCGTGTTGTGTCGTCTGGTCTGGTGTCGATTCAACTCGTCTGATCTCTTATCCGTTCTTCTCTTTTTATCTCTGTCTCCCCGCTCTCTCCGCGCTCCGCTCTCCGCTCCTCTCACACTAGAGAAATACATAGAAGATAGTCTCGGATTCGCGCGCGGCTTGGCTGCTTAGAGCCCTCTGACCTTCCCTCTTTTTCCCGTCGGCATGATATACCCGAATATGTTCGTGAAATGTTTAACCTTCAGCTTTGCCAAGTATATATTGTGTTACAAAATTAGGGAGGTGAGTAGATGAGTAAGATTGTTAGTGCTCCCATGGTGGGGAGTGTCGTGATGGTAAGCTTGCTAGTGATGATGGCTGCACTGTATGTGAGTGTGCCCATTGTGAATGCGGATGACATTGTGGAGGAGGAGACAATCGTACCAACACAATCTTTCAGTGAAGTGGTATTTCTTGACTCTGAATACGGATATACAGTAGATGTAGACGGTGCAATAACCGAGTTTGATGGAAGCGACGAGATCATCAACGAAGTGAGCCCGCCAACACAAACTTCAACTGAAGTGGTCTTTCTTGACTCTGAATACGGATATGCAGTAGGCGAAGACGGAACGATATACGAGTTTGATGATGATGGAAGCGATTGGGTCAGCAATACGAGCCCTCCAGCAACAGAACCTTCTGATGACGTGTTCTTCGTATTTCCTGACGAAGAATGAGCAGTAGGCAAAGACGGAACGAAAAGTTGGTTTGATGAAACCAACCAAAATCCCAGCTTTCCCACAGCTACTCGCTTTTTCTTCTTCTTTTTTCTCACCAGAATATTCTATCATTGGATATTCTCTTAGAACATACAATCGTGTGAGCCTCTGGTATTTGTAGTGTATAATGTATTTACATGAGGAATTTATAGACCGCATTCAATCGTACACCTGTTCAAGATTGCATGCATGCAGAGAGGGAGCGGTTTGTTGGGCCCATTTAAATTCAAACTTACTTCAATTCTCAGAGGCTCTGATAAACCCTTCGCTGCGCGCGCGCATACTAGCTAACGTTTGGATGTGCGAATGTTTGGGTTTGGGGGTTAAAGTTTAATCCAACCAACCAACGGGGACCTACGACGGGTACGAGCCATACGACGGTTAACGACCAACGGTTGATGGACGGCCTGTTACCTATATACTCACGAGCACACGCACCCTAAATGCACAACTAAATATGAAGGAGCCACATACTACGTCTACGCACTACGCGCGAACTAAAGGTGGATCGATATGGAAAAAATAATCGCATATTGTGGAACAGTATGTTCTGAATGTGCTGTTTTCATAGCTACCCAGAAGAATGACATTGAAGAAAAAAGAAAGGTTGCTAATCGATGGAAAATAAAAGTAGAAGATACCAATTGTGATGGCTGCTTGACCAAAGGACCACAAGTCTTCCGTTACTGCAAAATCTGCAAAATAAGGAAGTGTGGACAGGAGAAACAGGTTGAAAATTGTGCTTACTGTAAAGAATATCCATGCGAGACGCTTTCCAAGATCCGTGATTTCAAGAAAGATGCTCTGGATAGAATAAGGGCGTCCCTGAAAGGTTAAAGCGCGCGCCTCAATGGGCAAACTTCTCTTTGAAGAGCTTGTTTGCATGATTGATTATCTTCTTCGCTTCCTCGGCGTTTCGCCATTCTTTGAATTTTGTCCATTTTTTCGGTTCTAACCTTTTGTAAACTTCAAAGAATTCTTGAATCTCTCGCAATTTATGAGGGTGAACATCTGTCAGGTCATTGTAGCCGTCAAACCTTGGATCGCCTGTAGGGATTGTTAAGATTTTTGGGTCTTCTCCTTCTTCGTCTTCCATGATTAAGGCGCCGATTACTCGGGTTTTAACGATGCAACCAACTTCGAGAGGCTCGTAGCTTAGAACCATTATGTCTAGTGGGTCGTCGTCGTTGAACCAAGTTTGAGGAATAAAACCATATTCTACTGGGAAGATAACGGACGAGTGAAGCACTCTATTCAACACAAACGCTTCCCATTCCAAATTGTATTCATACTTGTCTCGGGATCCGCTTACAACCTCCACAACCACATTAACTAAATCAGGAGGCCTATCACCAGATGGAACGTCACGCCACAGATTCATAGACTTCAGAAGGATGACCCCAAATATATGAGTTTTCAAAAAAACAACTTTGCGGGCGCGCCACGTGCTGAGCCGAAACTATCTTTAGCCGAGAATCGCATAAATATAGAAGATTTGAATTGTCGACGAAGAAAGAGACAGTTGACCTGGAATTGCATATCACTGCCAAAAACTTGGCGATTCTGCAAGGGAAAATAACCTGTGTCCTGAATGAACTTATTAAAAAAGCCAAACTGCTTCACTTAAAAGAAGAAGAAGGCGAAGAAGCAAATCATCTTCTAGGAATGATTTCTGACAACTTGAATGAACTGTTTAAGCTGTTTGAACAAAGAAAAGATTTGCGAAATCAAATTGAAAATCTAAAAAGAATAGAAAAAGAAGCACATACATACATAGCTGAAGAATAAGAGGGAAGGTTAGGCGCGCGCGGGTTAAAATCTAACCCAAATCCCAAAAAAATGATTGATCTCTCGATCTGGCTGAATCAAAAACTATTTTGCTGATTTGCAGTAAAAAGGTTTTGAGAGACGATGTTGGATCAGATAAAAAGAGATCTGTCGCAACTTAGCGATCCAAATAGAGCAAAAAAACTATCTGGATTTTTTAAGACGGGAAAAGGTCAATATGGTGAAGGAGATGTTTTTCTTGGAATTCCTGTTCCAGAACAGCGTAGAGTAGCGAAGAAGTATATTGATTTATCATTAAATAATCTCCAAGAATTACTCAACAGTAAAATTCATGAGCATCGCTTCACTGCTTTAGTGATATTGATTTCTAAATATAGAAAAGCTGAAAAATCGGGTAAAGAAGAAATCTTTAGTTTTTATCTAAAAAACACAGAAAACATCAACAATTGGGATTTAGTTGATTTGAGTGCACCAAGAATTGTTGGAGATTATTTGGTTAACAAAGATAGATCCATCTTGTATGAGCTCGCAAAATCGAATAGTTTGTGGAAGAGAAGGATCTCAATTCTTTCAACCTTCGTATTTATAGATAACAACGATTTTGAGGATGCATTAAATATTTCGGAGTTGCTTTTGCATGATAAACACGATTTAATTCATAAAGCGGTTGGTTGGGCGCTTAGGGAAATCGGAAAAAGAGATCAAAACGCAGAAGAACGTTTCCTAGCCAAATATTGTTTGCAGATGCCTAGAACTATGCTTAGATATGCTATTGAGAAGTTTGATGAAAAAAAGAGGAAACTCTATCTAACTAAAAAATAACCCAAACCCATGTACTCGTGCCCGCGCGCCCGATGTGGGTATTAGAGATAGAAGTTCAGATATGTGGCTATTCCGAATATTAGAGAGATAAGCCAAAGTAGAACCGTGACATCCATGAATCTCTTCCTTCTGGTGCACGCTGCAATATCTGAAACTCGGACAACCCATGCCACCACTATCACTATTCCGAGAACGAGCGCAATAGCACCGGTTGCAGCGTGTACCCACATTGTTTGAACCCCTGTGGGCGACGTGTCAGTTGTGAAGAACTCAACATGGCGAAAGAATGCAGGAGCCATTGCAATTAGGAAAGAGATGAGATGCAGGATAACTGCTGCTCCCATGACAACACCGTGATTCCTGAATTTGCCCTTAGTCTTATATCCGAAACTTACAAGGATCAGAATAAACGCAATTATTTGAATCAGAAGGTTGATATCTGTGATAAGCACTGCATCTGTACCAAAGATGCCTGACATAAGTCAATCCTCTCCCCACGGTCTTAATCCGTTTTGATTAAGAACTTTTCTCTAAACACCTCCTTGCATGCGCATACAGAAAGCTTGACAAAATCTAAGTCAAAGAATCTTTACAAGAAGCCTTATTTTAGCTGAAAGGGCACTCTTAGACACCATGAATTCCAAGCATGTATTTGTCATCATAGCTTGTATTCTAGTTTTATCTCTTTTATTCTACAGTCTTTTCAATATTGGATATGAGAATGAGTTTGCAGAGTTCTATGTTGGAGTAGATGTGGCTTATGCCGATCTTGACAAGATCATAAACTTGGTTGATCAAGTAGCAGGTTACACAAACATGGTAATTATTGGAAGTACTGGAATAACTTACAACCAACACAATCTCAACCAAACAATTCTCTACTTAGAAGATAAGGACCTATCTTATGTTGTCTTTGCAGCAGCTGCAACCAGATTAGTGTCTATTAATGAGTCTGTGGCTTCCTACAATGATAACTTTGTG
>CP070791.1:587101-591293 GCA_020346825.1 Candidatus Bathyarchaeota archaeon | reverse complement strand
CTTGTTCTACCGATTAGAACGTCACCACCGATTACCTCTGATTCTAGGCTAACAATACCGTCTGTTTCAAGAAGACGGTAATACTGTTCTCCTCTATATCCTCTGATTCCCGTCTCCGGTATGATAAATCGATCTCTGAGGCCGCCCAAATACTGGCGGCACTCAGCCTCGTAGATCCGATAAAATGTGGAGCGTCCCAAACCGCGTTCGATGGAAGCCTTGTTGAAGATGAGAGCGTCTTCCATGTTATAGCCTTCGAAGGACAAAATAGCGACAACACAATTTTGACCAGAAGGTCGCAGGTCGTATCCTATGATATCCATGGGCTTCGTCTTCACCAAGGGTGTTTGTGGTTGGTGTAAAATGTGGGAACGAGAATCAACTCGGTTGAGGAAGTTGGTTACGTTGATCCCTAAAGCTTGTTTGGCCATAGCCGCCTCGTAGGAGTTTCGCGGAGATTGGTTGTGCTCAGGATAAGGTATAATGGATGCACATATTCCTAGAATGGTGTAGGGAGCAACCTCAACGTGGGTATGTTCCACGGAGATTTCATTAGAATTCAGAGCAACAAACACGTTTTCTTCTTCTTCAGCATCAATGTATTCAATTATGCCTTGTGTAACAAGATCTTCCCAATTCCATTCTTCCGAACGAATTTTCTCAAGGTGCTCTGGCTCTAGTTTGGCTTCTCCGTTTTCAACTATCACAAGAGGTCGGCGTACACGGCCTTCATCACAATTAACGTAGAATTCTTCTCTCTCTCCGTAAAGCCTTGAAAAATACGCAATGTTTACTTCTGTAGAGATTTCTCCCTTCCTACGTTTTCTCCTTACTTCACTCACTAGCTCCAGAGGTGACATGCAGTAACCAATAATACAACCGTCCACGAAGACTTTTGCACCTGAGGTTCGCAGAGCTTCGTTTGTTTCTTGTAATGGAACCACACCAATTCGGTAAAGGCTCTGCTTCATATTCTCGGAATCCACGCTAACTGATGATGAAGCAGCTAAAGCTAGGTTTTTCACCAGACCGCAGTTTGATCCTTCAGGCGTTTCATTTGGGCACAATCTTCCCCAGTGGGTTGGATGTAAGTCCCGTGCCTCGAAGTTGGGTTGACTGCGACTGAGTGGAGACTGCAATCTTCTTAGGTGGCTCAGAGTGGAAACCGTGTTTGTTCGATCAAGAAGTTGCGTAATGCCAACGCGGCCTCGTCCCCAATTGCCTGTTGCAAGAGCGTGTTTAAGGCGGTCAGTAATAATCCCAGGGCGGACAGCAGCCGAAACCGTGATCATCTGTCGTTTAATGCCCATTCGTTCAAGCTGGTATTTTATGTCTCGACACAAATTCCTGAAGGCTATTCTGAAAAGATCAGCGAGCAGAGGACCCGCAAGCTTCAAACGCTTGTTTTTAAAATGATCCTTGTCATCTGGCTTTTTTCTTCCAAGTTTCAATTCGATAACTCGGCAGGCCATTTCTCCCAGAAAAAGAGCTTTTTCTTCACGTTTATCTTGGGTTCGGCCAATGTGGGGCAGGAAGTTGCGGTCAATAATGTTCTCAGCCTTTTGAACGCGGTATTCTTCCACTTGTCCATGGGCTACGCGGTTTCCAATGTACATTATGGCATCTTTAACAGAGTCAAAACCGGTAACCTTTTCAAAGGAAGCTTCAAGCTCGTTCTGCACGATCGTTTCCGGAGAAACCGTTTCAGCTATTTCTTTGTCTGACTCCAATCCTAGTGCTCGCATCAAAATCATGAAGGGTATTTCTGTGGGAACGCCTGGTATTGAAACGTATAGAGCCCTATCAGATTTAATTCTTAGCTGAATTCTTGCTCTGAAACCCACTGTAGTAGAGAAGATTTTCGCCTGATAAACGGGCTTTGATCCACGAGTGTCGATGTCTACTAGGATACGGTTTGCAGCTAAATCTTCCATTGCGACAACTACGCGTTCAGAACCGTTGATGATGAAGTAGCCACCTGAATCATTTGGGTCTTCACCATGTTCAATCAGCTCTTCAGGGGTTAGTTGGGAGAGGATGCAGAGTTTAGATTTCAGCATAACTGGGAGGTTGCCTATCAATACAAGTTCGGGTTCTTGTTCTCTTCCATCGATTATCGGGGTCATTTCCAAGGCGAGAGGTGCAGCATAAGTTAGGTTTCGGAATCGTGCTTCCATGGGAAAGATTTCGTGTTTGGTTCCGTCAACTTCGGTGATGTAGGGTCCACTGATTCTTGATTGGGGATCTATTATCCATAGTTGGCCAAGTTTTATGCTGTAGGGCATTTCAGGAATTTCGATGTTTATTTTGCCAGTTTCGTCCACGACTTCTTGGATTCCATGGTCAATGAACTTGTTGTAGGAGTCTAAATGTTGTCTAACCAAGCCTTTTTCTTTAAAAAATGATTTTTGGAGAAGAAGAAGGTCATCCTGTGAAATTTCCAAATTTGCTCAATTCCTCCACAAAATTACGTGTTAACGGACGGAAATCGAACGGTTTGTTAACGATTCTTCTCAAATTGGGAGTTTCCTCCGCTGGGTCGGTGTCATCCGACCCGAAAAGTCGGGTCTCCTTTTTTGCTTCCAATTTTTGCTGGGAGCTATCAACTCAGAGGCTAACATTACTCTTATAAACATTACTATTCTAGAATTGGTGACGCTTTTATTGTGGTTAGATAGAAACTGTGTTATTCCTATCAAAACTTGGTGCAGAAACGTCGCGAGTGCTAAAAAAAGCAGATGGCGCCCTGGCCGGGATTTGAACCCGGTTCCCGTTACACCTCTTATGATGATGTAGAGTCGGGCGGGCTTACTGCACCCGGCGCCTTGTTTGCCAAGGCGAGACAGCCGCCTATACTAGACCGGACTATACTACCAGGGCATCCACTTTTCCTTCTAGGAGATTTCCGGGATTTAAGGTTTATTTTATCGTTTTCGTTTGAGTAATCATTTTGATTAATAGATTGGTCTTTTTGAGTAAACCGTTGCTTAGTAATCAAGTCGCGAGCGCAACGACGTTTCTTTAGGTGAAATATGCCGCTATAGGGAATGCGCCCTCTGCTTTTGTGGCTCAAATTTCAGATTGCAGAACATCATGATACAGTTTTATTGGTACCTACAATTAGTTGGCAAGATTTTCGATTAGGAGTGCAACCTTCATAGCGTTGATAAGTTATGCAGCTTGAAATTATTCTTGGACTTTATTATTGTTGGGGTAAAGCGAAGAAAATGGATCCTAGTTTAATCGAAGCCCTAGGCCAGATATTTGTGGGACTAAAGCATATTGGAAACGGTGTAACTTATCTAATCACCTTTTTTGTAAATTCTCTTGGACTTTCGGCTTCTCAGGAACTCATAAAATTGGCAACGATACTGATTCTTTTGTCTGTTGTTTGGAAGCTAGGATCAAAAATCACTAGTTTGGTGTTCTGGTTTCTTATTCTTGCCCAGTTTATGAGTTTAGCCAATCCTCTTAGAATCTCTTCATCTTTTGATCAGCTGAAAAGCGAAAAATTCATGTGTTTTGTGGAGCTGGGCTAAGTCTAGGTGAGTGAGATTTGGTCATAATAGACGTTCATGTCCATCCGTTGGTGTCAGAGACTCAGATTCTGGAGGAGATGGACAAGGCGGGAGTAACCCTCAGCATATTGTTGGGCACCGACACAGATCCTTTGGACGTCGATAAACCCGAAATAAGAGAGAAAATGAGAAAACGCTTCAGTTCAAGCAAGTTTAACTCGCACCCTTATTTCCTGTTTTTTCATCCCATAGAGGAAGGTGTAAAAAGATTCTTCTACGCTATTACCGAACAGTATCCTAGTTTGAAAAACTCCAATCTGGACGTAGCGGAGCTAGTGGAAAGACATCCGGCCCGATTCATTGGTTTTGGTTCAGTTAACCTGAACAAGGGTAAAGACTACGTGGAAGAAAAGTTGAGGGAGATTAGCAAGCTCAATTTAAAGGGGATTAAACTGCTTCCAACTCTTCAATTCTTTAATCCCATGGAAAACAAGAATTTTGAGAGAATATGCGAGTTTTGTGAGAGAAACAAGAAAGTTCTTTCATATCACACTGGTTGCGACCCTGGACCCTGGGAAGTGCCTGAACTTTCAGAGGATGCCAATCCAAAGTATTTGAGACCAGTCTTAAAGAAATATAAACCGAAGATAATTCTCGCTCACACTGGTTCCTAT
>CP070791.1:583341-587001 GCA_020346825.1 Candidatus Bathyarchaeota archaeon | reverse complement strand
CGCGCGCTCATTTTCTACAACATCAATTATGAACATGGAATAGAATAGTTCCATAAGCTTTAAGTGAAGAATGCGCCAACCCAGTGGACGGGGCGCGCGCAACCACAGTCAAAAAACCGTGTAGTTGCTGAAAGAGAAAGGAGTTTTCGCGCACCCCCAAACTTGTTTGCAAACGCCATATTTAAACTTTAGCGCACAAAAGTGTGCGTTATACATGCGCGCTTGCGGGACCCGACCCCACACCTAACTTTCCCTTTTTCTAACACGCGCAACATCTTCCACCAGCTCCATCAACTCATTAACAGTTACATGCCTTATCGAATACACCAATTTCACCACCGCTTTCACGCATTGCTATTATGTTTGCCCACAATATAGTTCCATGCATTAGAACAAAGTGTTCCAATTCCTAGACGGGCTCTGTGAAGCCTTAGGTTGCGCGCGCATCCCTGTCGAATGGAACAGGGGGCACTGGAAGCACAGGCAAAGCAAAGCTAAGGGATAGCAGAGTTGCTAGAGCTAGTGTTGCCAACAAAATAGAGGCTTTGGTTTTCATTTCTTTTTCTCCTTTTTTAGTCGTCCTGCACTTTTAATCGTCCCGACTTTTAGAGATGTGTGACTGTTGCACAACAGTAACAGTTTGCGCGCAAAGCTATTCAACCAACAAACCAAATTCGAATCAGCAAAATCAACGGAATGAATGTTCGTAACGAAATAGCCATCTACTTGTTTACCTCAGCGAATATTTCCTCCTGCGCCAGACTCGGATTTAGTGCAGCAATCTCCAGAGGCAATCTTGTGGACTGAAATTGGAACAGAGTCGAGGTAATTATACCCAAAAGCACAAACAATAAGTCGAATGCTCAGTCCAATTTGTTAAGTTCTTCAGTCGGTTCAATGCACCGGTGTTTCTTGCACTCTCAACTTATGATTTGCGCCGCGCGCACAAACAGAAGCACGCGCATTTGTCACAGGATTTCTCTTCTCGCGGCCTCAATCCGCGCCCGCCGCTCCCTAAACGTACTCATATAGAATATGAACTTCCTCAATTTATGATTGTTCAGAATCCACTCCCTGGTGCTGTCTGCCATGCGACTGAAAGCAGCATAATGCCACTTCGCCACCTTATCCGCGATGAACAAAGGCCTGTTATGACCAAAAGCCTCCGGAATACTGGGACTAGTCATAGACCGCAAAATTACCATTACCAAATTCTGAAGCCTATTCTCCACTCTCCTATCCTTGAACAACAATGCATCCACAGACTCCTTCGCGCCGCCAAACTCATTCCAAAATCGAACCATGCTTTCTTTGGACAGATCAAACTCCGGGTGCACAAGACGATCCGTAAGCAAAACATTGCTTCGAAGCCTCGGGTCTTTAGCAGCCTGAGAAAGCTGAACATACGTCTTCAAGAACGTCTTCTCGAGGCTGATCCTGTTTCTCCTAGCGCCAAACACGTACCCTTTTCTGCCTTTTCGATCAGGAACCATCGTTTTGAAAGACGAATCATACTCAACGAGACTCCAAGGAACCTTAACCTTCTCCGTGTTAAAAAGCGAGACAGACTGCAGAATCATGCGGTCAGTGTTAGGCATCTACTCAAACTCCTCGGCGGTTAACGTACCCCGCAGGATTCCCTGATTCTGAAGAATGGGTATCAGCTGCCGCTTGAAGTCCCTCGCAGCCGTGTCTTTCGTCAACCCAATAAACAAAATCTTCCTCTTCCAACACTCCTCAACAATCATATAGAGACAAAACAGAGTCAGAAAGGCAATGTCTAGGGTGGTGAGCCAATGCTCCTTCCCGTCTTTCATTATCTTCATTCTGTTTGTGCTTGCCTCTCCACCTTTTCCTTCATAAAAGAACCTGTCTCCAAGCACCGTCACAAGCTTCTTCAGTCTCTCCCAGGTGTCCACATATCTCGGGCTAATTGAGTACTTTGAACTTTTCTCCTCGAAGTAGCCCTCCTTCAACGAAGCCTTAACGTATCTTTCCACCCGTTTGACACGCCTGTCATCCTTAATGCCCAGCGCTTCACAGATCTCGCTCAGAGACAGAGGACCCCTCTCCTCCACCAAATAAACAATGGCATAGCGCAGGTAATCTGCTCTAGCAGGAGGAAGACCCAAAGCTTGGTTTCGAATGCAATACCTGCCATAAGCCAAATCATTCACATCTATGGAGACATCGTCTACTTTGTAGCCGATCAAGGACCCCTTTGCCTTCCACAACTCCCGCTTCGACGTGTCATACAGCAAACTAGCACGCTCAGCTGAAAGAGCCCGATCCATAAGAAGAATCCGAATGTTCTTGTCAGGGTCTACAATCAACTTGTATGCCAGATAATACTCAGCGAAGGTCATAATCCAATTAGCAATAGTAGCATTGTTAATTATGGTCGCATCCACCAACGGTCTAGAAACCGAAAGCTCACCCGGCTCCTCCAAATCAAAAAAAGTCTGATCAACATCAGGCACCTCATTAATATAGATCGGAACCACGCTAGAAACCCCTGCACCCTCCTTCAACAACTTCGAGTCATACTTCACCACAGGCTTCAAATCTTTTCTGAACTCAATAGTTCCAGTAGCAGCATAGGCTCCGCCGAAAAAGATCATCAAGTCGAAAAGAGGCCTCGAATACATTGTACCATCGACACCAGCAAACCGAACCCTGCTAGACCCAAAGAGCTCCTCAGCTGTTCCGTAGGCTCCTTGAAAGCTAAAATCTGAAACAATGAAATCTGAAAGCAAACGGTCATGCAAGCCTTTTAGAGACTGAAAGCGCTCCTCATACTCCGAAACCTGGTCCGAGGCACCTACTTTAAGCAGATCACTCGTCCTCTTAATCCGGCGACTCAAAAAAGATGAAGACATGAAATCACCTAGATTCTCTATACATAGCAAGGGAAATAGATTTAAAAATCGTTTGAAGCACGGCGCCAGACTATGCGTATCTAGAAAGTATACCTGCGAAAGAACTGGTGAATACAGTGACCGAAAACAGAGAACACCATTGCGAAGTCTGCAGGAAACAAATCTCCAAAGAAGCGCGCGCATTTTGTCCCGGAGGTCTTGGACATTGTCAGATCTTTTTTAATGAATGCACGTGCCTGCAATGTTACGATTTGGACGATAAAGTTTTAAGTGCATGTGACTGTAATATAACAGTAACAGTGATTTTTTCATATAGGAGTGACTAACTTGCGATATTTAGAAGAGAACGCTGAGATCTTGTCTGATTTCGGGCTCACTGGTAATCAGGCCAAGGTGTATTTGGCCACAGCTCGATTGGGCTTGGCTTCCGCCAGCCAAATTTCAAAAGTGGCGAAGGTGCGTCGAGAAGATGTCTACAGGACAATGCCGAAACTTGAAAAAATGGGCTTAGTAGAAAGAATACTAGGCAAGCCAACCAAAATGAGGGCTTTGCCCGTGGAAGAGGCGTTTCATGTTCTGATTGAACGTGAACAAGAAATCGCCAACGAAAGAATGAGTACACTAATGGCTAGGAAAGACGCATTTTTGAAACGTTATAAGCCATTTGGACTGGAAACGAAAGAAGAGATACATTTCACCATGATCTCAGGGAGGGAAGGGATAATGACTAAAGAACTGGCTATGCTCAAAAGAGCTAAGAACGCGATCAGCATCGTCACGT
>CP070791.1:576487-583241 GCA_020346825.1 Candidatus Bathyarchaeota archaeon | reverse complement strand
TCATATGAAAGAAGCTTTTTGCCCTATTCTTCCCTCTCTCTTCAAGTGGCTCGTAGCCCAAGTTTCTTATTTCATCAAGATATGCTATCTCCGTGAGACGTTGTGGTTCCCCCGTGACTTTGACTCTGCGAATTCGATCGTTGCCATATTCCCTTCTTAGATCTCTAACCGCCTCATCAAAGATGTAGCCCCGGCAGATGTGGATTGGTTCCTCTGTCTTGAGTCTGAGTTTTCCGAGTAGTTGGGATACAACCCTTGAAGCTTGCTTCAGATACTCTTTTCGGTGGAATAGCTGAGCTCTGAAATACTTGATATCCAAGATTTCATACGTAAATTCTTGGGTTTCTTCGCGAAAGGCTCCTATGATCACACCAAAAAGGAGGTCTCCGACACCAGCATCATCTACGGTTATTGTCAATCTGTACTGCCTCTTTTTGCCGGAGGATATGTACACTAGTATAAAAATGGTTTGATTAGGTTTATACGCATGAAGAACAAATCTCTTCACATATCAGAAAAAATGGTGTTTGCTACTCTCTGTTATACGCGCACATACTTATGTTACATATTTCGAATTCATCAAATCTATATCCTCGTACAAACCAAGATATTGGCATCGGCAAACCAACGAAGAGATGTAATTGTCAGAAAAACTCGGATTGATTACATGTCCAAATCTGAAATGCCATAGAACGATCGAACAGCCTATCCTCTTGAGTAATTTGTCAACATCACAAGTAGAACAGTACTCCGTTTGCCCTTATTGCTTCATTCAACTTGATCCAATCTCTACTCAACTTAAAACGCAAAAAGAGGAAAAAACGGAAGGATATGCGCCTCTGGTTGAATCATTAGAGGAGGAAGAAAAAAGTCCTTCAGTGTGTGCTGGTTATCTTGGATATTTGTCAACTTTTCCTAAGAACAAGTCTATCCCCAGAGAATGTCTAATATGTCCAAGAGTATTGGACTGTGTGATGAAAACAAGGGATTATTAGATAGATGAATCTGAATGCCTTAACGTTGAGCAACTGATTTTTGCTGCTCTCTTTCGATAAGTGTTTTATCCTTTCCTAGATTTGTGCGCACGTGTCCTGCATAGTACATTACCTGGTTTACATCCAAATTCGTCACAGCGAGCAGTGTCAGAGAGGTGCATAATGTGCTCTCATATGCGTATACAAATGTTAATAGGCGGGAGTAACGTAACGGGGAGCAACCATTTAGGCGATAACCGAAGAAGGTAGAACGGTCACGGAAGGTTTTGCTTTTTTCAAGGCAGTTCTGGCTGCCAAACTAAGTAAGGTGAAAAAATGTCATATTCATATAATGGACGAAGAAGATTTGGGGACAGCAGACCTAGATTCAACCTGAAGAAAATGCGTGCGCACAACTGACAAAGCATAAGTTGTCCAGCGGAAGTTATCGTAAGTGAGGACGTTGCCTACAAAACATGCTTGCCGAAAATGCGGGAGGAAATATTCTCTTAAAGAGTATGAAAAAAGTCGATTTTGTCGTAGTTGTGGAACATATCTGATAATGGGGAGCAAAGTTTCCGGGTTCTCTAAGACAGTCGGCAAGTTTACGAGGGAAAGGAAAAGAGGTAAAATCCCCGAGATTACTTGGTTTCCAAAGAACTATGAAGTGCGAAGAGGACAGAGGGAGTTTATCGAAGAAGCATCCGAGACCATCAAAAACAACGAAATCTTTCTGGGAAGCGCCCCTTGTGGTATAGGCAAATCTCTGGGGTCCCTGCTGGCAGTTCTACCTCAGATCAGGGAAAACAAACTCCTAATCTGTTTTAGAACCAGAAGCCAACTACATATTTATCTTAAAGAGTTAAGGGCTTTGGGGCACAATCCTCCAACGGTATCCTTCTTCAGCAAACAAGACATGTGCCCATTGTACAGAAAAGGTGGTCTTTCCTACTTTGATTTTCTTGAGGAGTGTAACAGACTGAAAGTAAATAGCGAGTCCTCTACAAAACCCTATTGCAGGTTTTATCGGAAGGTGATCCGGAAGAGAAAGGAAGCTGAAGAAGTTGCATTAGACTGCGCTCGGAAAATTCTTGGTCCGAGAGAGGCAGTCAGATGGATGTCCAGACGCGGGTTTTGTGCTTATGAAGCATTGAAAAAAGTTCTCAACCGAGTCGCAATTTTCCTCGGAACCTACCACTATGTCTTCAATCCTTCAATTAGGGAGGCGTTGCTGAAAAGTTTTGAAGTGGACCTGTCTAACGTCTACATTGTTGTAGATGAGGCCCACAATCTCCCAGCCTTTTCTAGAGAACTGCTTTCTGATCAGCTGACGCAAAACACATTGGAGGACGCACTCAAAGAAACCGAAACCTTCGAAAACGAGGCTTTACTATCAGTTCGAGAATACCTCACTTTGTTGGAAGAAGTTTTTCAACGTGCCCGAAAGTCCCTAAAAAAAGAGGAGCTCAAGCAACTTAACCCCCAAAGGTTTGACGCCCTTTTTGTTGACAAAAGCGGAGTATCTGGTTCCGAGGTTGCAGAAACACTCCATGAATATGGGGAACATGTTAGAGAGGCGCGCCGCGAGCTTGGCTATGAACGGATTTTCAGCTACAACCACCGGGTAGGCGAGTTCATGGAGAGGTTCTTCGCGAAGGTTGAAACCAAGTACATCCATCTAGTTAAGAGGGACTGGAAGGAGAGAATTGTTTTAGAGGTTAGAAGTCTTGATGGTAGGGAGATAACCGATCCAGTTTTGCAACAGGCGCGAGGAAGCATTTTGATGAGTGGTTTCCTCTCTCCCCTAAAAATCTACAAAGACTTGATACTCTATGACCACGGTGGCGTCCACCTCAAAGAGTTTGATTCTCCTTTCCCGTCTGAAAACAGATTGATCTTAACCGCAGTAGATGTGTCTTCACAGTTCAAAAAGAGAACCAACAAGATGCTTGAGAAGTGGAGAGACTACATTGAGACCATATCGGAGGTGAATGAAGGCAACATGGCTGTCTTTTTCACCAGCTACGGGCTGTTGCACTCTCTTTTGCCACTAGTCAGAACCCATAGAAAAGAGATTGTAGAGCAACGCAAAACTAGGAGAGGTGAGGTAATAGCACAGCTAGCTAAATCAACAGACAACATATTGTTTGGAGTTATGGGCGGGAAGTTCAGCGAAGGCATAGATTACCCAAATAACCTTCTAACCTGTGCAGTGGCCGTAGGTCTGCCATATGCAACTTGGGACGTGCACCAAAAGGCATTGATAAAATATTTCAATCACCAATTTTCAGGAAATGGTAGGACATACGCTTATCTGACCCCTGCAGTACTTCGCCTAATTCAAGCATGTGGGCGTGTGCACCGATCAGCTGTTGACAAAGGATGTATAGTGCTCTTAGATGAACGCGTCACGCATCCAAGCATCAAACCGCAACTTCCGAATTACTTCCAGAAGGAGATGAAAATCGTGCGAAGTCAAATTGACTGCGGTGAACAAATAGGGAATTTCTGGAAAAAGTGGTCTCATGAACGGGGGCATATATATTCTGGCGGTATCGCCTCACATACGTAGACTTTGTCAGTCGCTTTGTAAAACTTCACTCCGTCTTTTCTGGCTTTCTCAGCATTTATCTCCAGAATAACAGGTTTTTTAGTTCTTCTCGTTCCTACTTCTCTTGCTATATCCACCGTCGGAGACAAGTGAACCCATCTTCTCTTCATTGGTTTGAGACCTGCTTTCAGAATTCTTGAAGCCACGTATAGCGTTGTTCCGTGATAAAGCACTTCAGTGATCTTATCTTCCTGCAGTTTCGATTTTACAGGTATCGTGTGACCATACAAAGCTCTAATCTTGTTTCCAACAATTTCGAATCTTTTTCTGTCACTCTTTTCAACAATTTCAGAAATCAGTTCCTCATCGACCTGAAATCTCTCATTGAGTTTCTCCAAAAGTCCTTCTAGAAACACAAATCCATTTCCATCCATCTTCAAGTTCTCAGGATTATGTCTAAGAAGGTAACTCATGTATTTGCTGACTTTAATCTTCAGATCTAGTTCCAAATGTTCAAGCATAATTTGACCTCTGTTTTCTAACTCTATAAATGCGCGCGTTTTCATTCTTGCAGGCGTATTCTCATATTAGGCTAATGAGGGCAATCAGGCCAAACCCTGTAAGGATTATGCCTGAGATTCTGTTTAACCACAGCAACCTATGGGGGCTGAACTTCTCACGAAACAGGGTGACACTACTACTCAAGAAAAACCACCATAGGGCTGAACCCACAAACACCCCAATAACAAGAATACCTGCAGAGAAGTAGTTCGCCTCAGCGCCTCCCACCCCGAATCCGGCAAATATGGCAGCAAAAGACAGGATTGTCACAGGGTTTGTAATTGTCAGGAAAAATGTTGAGGTATACGAGCTAGCGAGTCCATTTCCTTTGGCTGAAACCGCTTTTTCGGCAGGTTTAGATAAGAAAGTCTTGAGGCCTAAAAAACAAAGGAAACTGCCACCGACGAGACGAAGCCACACATGTTGACTAATCAGCATTTCCGAAATAAAGGTCAATCCGAAACCAGCTGTGAAACCATAGATTGTGTCGGCGGTTGCCGCCCCTAAACCAGAGACCAGGCCATAGACGCGCCCTTTAGCCAAGGTGCGCCGTATGCACAAAACACCAATCGGCCCGACAGGTGCTGCAATTGAAAAACCAATGATGAGCCCCCTAAACAGGAAATCGATGTCCACACACCTCATGTATGCATGCGTGCTTAACCTTACGAGACCACAGCAAAAAAGATATCGAGAGATCTAGAAGGAACCTGTTTTCGTCACCATGGATTCTCTAAAGGAATTGGCTGCGGGTATTATCTTTTTGAAACATCTAGATCGTGTATTTCCCCCGTTGAACCTGTTCATCTGGCTTGTGGGCACAGCAAAAATCTTTAAGGGCTGTTGTTTACAGGTTTTTTGTGCACAAGGAGCTACAGACAGCAGTGTTAGCGTTACAGAAGCCTACCGATCCAGAAATGGATCAAGCAGCCCACGTAACTATCCGTAGGCTCCAAATCCGTGCCGAGAGCACGATATCAGAAACGAGGAGGTCAAACTGGATGGATGGAAGTGACAGCGATGATAGCGACCAACATAGTGGAAACCATCTCGGCAACGAGGTTGAAAGCAAACTTAATTCAGTCCCTGCTGTCCTTTTCATTTGATTTCGGTGGATTGCTAACTGGAACCCTGCTCGTTCTATATTTTGACGTCGTTAAAGAGGTTCCATGGGCCCTTATTCTGTTCCCAGGTATACTAAGCGTCAGAGGAGCCGTAGGAGGTTTCTTCAGCGGTCACCTAAGCACCGGTCTGCACCTCGGAACCGTTAGAGCCAGTTACACCAAAAACACCAAGGATTTTCACTCTCTTTTGTACGCAACCATCACTTTGGCACTCTTCAGTGGTCTCACCGTGGGCATAGGAACTTCTGTATTCGGTGTGTTTCTATGGAACGCTACAATCATTGATTTCCTTGAATTGTTGGCCATAATTATTGCAACTGTGGCTCTATCGGTCCTGTTTGTCTCTCCTTTGACAATGGCGTTTTCTGTTCTTTCTTTCAGACGCGGGTTGGATCCTGACATCATTGTGTATCCGATAACATCTACACTGTCCGACATCATCAACACTGCTTGCTACATTTTTAGTCTCAACATGTTCTTCGAGACAGGACACCTCGGAAACTACTTGATCGGAATACTGGACCTTGTCTTTGTTTCCGTTGTGGTTTACATTCTGGTGAAGAACGTCAGAGAAAAAAAATTTTCAATGATGATTAAAGAATTTCTTTTGACTCTACTATTTGTGACAGTCATCGTTAATTTTACAGGATCATTTCTCGACAAGATCAGTACGCGCCTGCACAATGGAACAGAGATATTCGTTATCTACCCCGCGTTAATTACTACCATAGGCGGTGTAGGCTCCATAATAGGCTCAACCGCCACCACAAAACTTGCCTTGGGAATAATCAAACCGTCTTTTTCGTCCATTAGGCAACATCTAGACGAAATAGGCGGTTCATGGATAGCATCGATAATAATGTTTACACTCTACTCCATAATATCATCAGCCGCGAGCGGAACGACCGCCTTAAGCGGGTTACTAAAATTCTTGGCGCAGCTATTAACCGCAAACATCTTGTCCGTCTCAGCTATGGTTATCGTCGCATACGCTGTAGCCATTTCCACCTATAGGAGAGGTCTGGATCCAGATAACTTTGTGATTCCCATTGAAAGTTCGTTGGCAGATAGCATGATGACCCTCTCTCTTCTCACAGCACTAACTGTTATTGTCTAATCCTCAGATGCTGATTAGGATTCTTCATGGGCAGAAGCACGGACTCCAGACGCCAACTCCCTAAAATCTTCTTCTCCCTCTGCATAACCGGAAGCAATTAAAACATCGTCTGCTTTGATTACAGTGTTGGAACGAGGACGCAACCACTCTTCTCCTCTTCTGATGACCAAAACCCACATACCGGTTTCTTCTTGAATTTTGGCTTCTCGCAGCTTCCTTCCAGCTAATGGGGAGGTCTTTGATACGCGCACCCGAGCTACTGTTTCTTCAGCTTCTTCTATTACGCGCCTCAGTACTGGGTGGGGTTCTAATCCTCTTAGAACCACATCTGCAATTTCCATAGCGGCGTCCGCAATTTGTTCTGTGACTACTCCTAATCTTATCAAACCAAGGAAATCCTTGGACTCTTCAGGTTTGAAGCCGCTAG
>CP070791.1:570435-576387 GCA_020346825.1 Candidatus Bathyarchaeota archaeon | reverse complement strand
AGATTAATGCTTGTACCATTCAGGGAAAGGTAGACAACTTGAATACCAACATCAAGGTACGTGAAATTCTGGCCCAAGACACTGATATAAATGCTTACTAAATCAGCAAGCCCATCTATCTCCACCTGAAAGTTTCCAGCGATCGAAACGTTGATCTCCACTCCTACCTGCAAGAAATCGAAGGTTCCATCGTCATCAGTATCCAACCCACTGTCATAAATAGTGCCAGTAAGACTTGCCACCGGACTTTGGGCACTGACCGTGAATAATTGCACCCAGAAGATCGATAGAGCTGAAATGACCAGAAGAGAAATAACCATGATTGGCAAGACTCTTTTATGTGCGTGCATATTCCTCAAGTCCGACACCATCCGAGTACACGGTTCTTTTAATTTGCTTGCCTAACTATCAGTGAATACCTTTATTTACTTTTAGAAAGGCAAGAGAAACCTCAAGCGCGCACATTCCGTTTCCCAAACAGTTTATGCGCTCGATCAACAGCATAAAGTTCTTGTTTGGGCGAAAAAATGTTTTTCAGTTTTTGAGTCTAAGATCCGTCTTTTTTAAGGTAATAGTCCTCTTCCTTTTTTGATCCGAAACTTCTTACGCCTTTCTTTTTCAACTGTTCCTTAAGCCTTTTTGCATAGTCAAGGCTGATTTCTCCTCTCCCTTCCAAGTAACAGATAATTTCTTCAGCTTGCTGTTCAGTGTCGCATCTTCGAAGGAAATCAATTACATCAGGTATGTAGCTGGCGAATTTCCTTGAAGATGTCTTTTCTTCATTTTGAAGGTTGGATCGGACAGAATCTATCGCTACTCTACTATCTCCACCTTCCAGCTCTTGAGCTAAATGTGGAAACATTTTCCTGAACCTTTTTTTGTTCATGTCCATTTTGGTGGGACCCGCTCCATCTTTTGCATAGCTTTGCTGACGATAATTGTTTCCGCTAGTGTTCTATTCTTTCTGTGATCTAACGCCTATTTAAGGTTGATTCGAAGGTTTTTTCGCTGCAAACGGTTTATGTTATGTGGGCACAAACTTTTCAAATGGTCTTTCTTTTAGAATTTTGAGAAGCTGAGGGAGATTTAGACCAGTTACGTCATCTCCGTATATTTCGCATTTTTCTACATGCCGCTCTCTCGCGAGCGCATCGGGAGCTCGAACTGTAACTTCCACTTCATCACCTGAGAATAGAGCAACATGGATGTGAAACGACGACTCTTTTTTGCCTCTTCGAGTTACTGAACGCCACTCGGAACTTGCAACGTCATAGCCGGCTTTCCTAAGTTGATCTATGACAGTTTTTGGGTCTTGGGAAAACGCAATTATGTCTATGTCACTGTTTTTGTGGGCTGTCCCCCGCCAAACGCTTCCGACAAGTCTTGGATTAAAGCCTTTTAGCGTCTTCATGATTTCGAGGCCTTCCTTTCGCATTCGCAGAAGCAGGTCTCTTCTCGAAGATCTTTCTTTCTGTTCGGCTATTTTGTCAAGTTCTTCTGCCACTTCAAGGTTACTTGGAAGAACTCGCGCCTTCAATGTTTTTGCCGCTCGTTTCTTCGCTTGCTTATACTCCTTCTCTTGGGATGTGTAGAGTAGGGTAGCGGCTTCTCGAGCCACTCGCCTTCTCAGGTTTGTTAGACGGTGTTCTTTCAAGACTTTTCCTCTAACAACGAAGTTTTCAATGGGAACTTGAATTTTTTTATGAAGATGTTGCTGCTTGAAGGGTAAGCTTCGATTTTCGGATACCCACATGACGGAGTGGCGCTATTTTCTTGGCCTCGTTGTAAATGTCGGAAGCGATTTTCCCAAGAACGAGCTCCTGAACAAACTGGTCGAAAGTCAGGGAAGACGCCTTTTCTCCAACAATCCTTCTCATAACTGCACGTATCTCCTGTTCTTGAGATGTTCTGATACGTGCCAAGGTGAAAACGGAGACCGCTAAGCTTAGGCCATAGCCATCCATGGTTGCGACGTTAAAGATTCCGTCCACCCGGGTTGTTCTTCTTCTAACCAAACTTCTCAAGTAGTCTCGGGAGTATTCATGTCCTTTGAAAATCGTGCGGGCAGTTTTGTCTTCAACATCTGCAACTGTAAAATACATGTTAAGATACTGGTGTGCAAAGTCGTTGGTGATGTCGTAGAGGGTGGCGTCCACAACCCTTCCAACAAGTTTTGAAGGGTCGTCTGCAGGTATGGACCCTAGCTCAACCCCACCGAAGTATGGTGGAGACATTACTGAGTACCAGACCTTGCCGCGCCATTTATCCTTCACTCGCCTTCTTTTCTTTGGCACCGTAGACCCTCATTGCAACTGGAGAGATTTCGTATGGAAGTATTAAAAGGTTTAGCGCTTCAACACCTCATTCGAGTTTTTCAATTCCATTCATCAGCGGTCTTAGAACTTCGGGAATTATGATAGATCCATCTTTTTGTTGAAGTTGTTCCAGAATAGCTATTATTGTTCGACTTGTTGCGAGGGCAGTGTTATTTAAAGTATGCACAAAACCAACTGGGGCTTGCCCTTTCTTTTCTCTGAACTTTATGTTCAGTCTTCTTGCTTGGTAGTCTGTGCAGTTGGAGTTCGACCCAGCCTCTCTGAAGGTGCCATCAGCCATCCAGACTTCAATGTCATATTTCTTGGCTGCTATTATTCCAATGTCTCCGGTGCATACGTTGACAACTCTGAAGTGTAGTCCTAAGCCTTTGTAGAGGTCTTCAGAGTTTTTTTGCAGTTCCTCATGGAACTTCCAAGAATCTTCAGGAAGACAGAAAATGAATTGTTCAATTTTGTTGAATTGGTGTACCCTAAACAAACCTTTAGTGTACTTGCCATGAGTGCCAACTTCTTTTCTGAAGCAAGGGCTGACACCGACGAATTTTATTGGCAGGTCTTTTTTGTCAATTGTCTCATCCATGAAGGTGGCAGCCATGGGATGTTCGCTTGTCGCTATCAAGTAGAG
The DNA here is from genome assembly GCA_020346825.1 of Candidatus Bathyarchaeota archaeon. Lineage (GTDB taxonomy): Archaea > Thermoproteota > Bathyarchaeia > Bathyarchaeales > Bathyarchaeaceae. Next base: position 573,426 of record CP070791.1, on the reverse strand, counting down.
GTCTTCACCCTCTAGTTTATACAGCTGATCTCCAAAGAATTCCATATCAGTGACGCCTAAATATGGTTTCTTGCGCATCATGAAGGGAGGTTCTATCAGAGTGTAACCTCTCTTTCCAAGAAAGTCGATTGTGTAGTTCATGATTGCATAGTCCAGTCGGGCCAGATTTCCCTTCAAATAATAGAATCCGTGACCAGCAACTTTCGCAGCTCTATCAAAATCTGCTAGATCTAAATCCAAAGCGATTTCTACGTGACTTTTTGGTTTAAAATCAAATTTTGGGGGCTTGCCGACCCTTTTCGCAACGACATTCTCAGTTTCATCCTTCCCGAAAGGGACAGACTCGTGTAGAATGTTCGGAAGTCTTAGGAGAATTCGATCAACCTTTTCTTTGTTTTCTCTGACGTGTTTTTCCAGTTTCCTAATTTCTTGTGGTATTGTCTTCGCCTCTTCCATTTGTTTGCTTGCATCTTCTCCTCTTTTCTTCAGATTCGCAATCTCAGTGGTTACCACCCTTCGCCTATGTCTCATCTCGTTTACTTCCGTTAGAAACTTCCTCCATTGCTTGTCGTATTTGATTAGATTGTCAAGCATCCGGAGTTTTTCAAGGTCGCTTCTCTTCTTCAAGTCTTTTCTCACGATTTCAGGATGCTCTCGAATCAGTCTAATATCTAGCATGGGATACAGCCCCTGAGTTTTTCGTCTCTAAGTTTACACAAATCTCGAATATTTAACCTATGCGACCAAACTGAATGGGAAACCTATGATTCTAGGCCGCTTCGGTGCATCTCGAACTCCTTTGCCACAGAATAGGCTTTTTCTGCGACGGAAATGCATGATAGGAGATCGTCAAGGGTAGCTATGAAAGTCGGCAATCTTGTTTGACACTTTACTGTTGTGAAAACTCTGGATTTTCTCCTCACAGTTTTGACAGAGAGACCAGAAGGAACTTCTACATTGTCTGGAGAAACGGCTTTTGCCACTGCTTCTGCTTCCCTCTCGTTTTTGTAGGAGAGGTTGATCTCAGCCTTCAAGTTGTATTCCTTTCAACTGTTTTTTCACAAGTTTATCGACGAGTTTGATGAAGGGTTCCACGTTTTTGATAGGTATTTGGGCTCCGGCAGCGATATCATGTCCTCCTCCTCTACCAGAATGTTTGTCAGCGGCAACATTTAAAATCTCTCCGAGGTTAAGTCCTTTCTTTATCAGAGGCTCCACCGCTCTAGCCGACACTTTAACCATGTTTTCTCCAGAGATCAGGGAGTAGGCAATGATGGGTTTTCCAAGTTTGGAAAGGGTTGTTGAGAGGATTGAGGAAACTGGGCTGATGACCTTTTCGTCTATGACGCTGTCTCCTCGAACAACGTAGATGCTCTCCAACTCTTCTAAGCGTTCAGGTTTTTCGGTCAACCAGCTAAGGTATTTGGTGATGGTTCGTCGATACTCCTTTATTACAGTGATTGCTTCTTGGAGACATTTTCCTCTGTCTCCCATGCAAATGGCCACGCCGAGACCGGCTTTGTCCATTCGCCCTGTAGCATTAAGCATAACGGTGAATTCTCTTGCGTCCCTGAGGGGGGTCCATGGCTCTTCACGAGCTAGTGTGTAAACGTTTCCGATCAAGTTTAGTGCGGCGTCGCCTGCAAACCCTTTTGACACAAGGTAGTCAGCGATCGCCGAAAAGAGGTTCTTCTTTTCCTCTTCTGAAAGATCTCTTAAGGCGCGCCACTTATCCCCTTGCTTAGGTTTGATTCCCAAATTTGCGAGGAAAGCTAGGCTTTTGTCTTCTTCTCCACTAATACCCGGAAGAAAGGGGTTTGTTGTACGGGCGAGGGCCTGATGAATTGGACGCGTTTCCCTTCCGAAAAACATTAGGTCAGTCTCTACCTTGAGGTAGCCTGTATTCACTGCGTCTTCCACTATGCTATCGTTTGCGCCTCCCAGTTTGCGATGCCCAGATTTGTCATGATATTTGTCTTGCATGTCTCCTAAGGCTCCCACCACGGCAAGATGGGCAAGGTCAACGTTGGTCTTGTCCAGAGCCTTGGCAACGAAGTATGCCACCCCAGCTCCGCTAATATCACGAGACCCGTCAATCCCATGAAAATGAGGGTTTACGTGGATAAAGGCGGGAGGGGTTTCGCTGGAGGTTTGATGATGGTCGAGAATTATCACTTTATTGGTGGAAAGCTTTTCGCTCAGTAAGTCAAGATATCCGCCTCCTGAGTCGGTGAATATTGTCAGCGGAGGTTTTTCTGCTGCTATTTGATCAACAACCTTCTCTTCCACCCACTTTGCAATTCGGAGGTGAAATGTTCCCCCTAGTCTAGCTAGGGATTTTCCAATGATGCCCGCCGATGCCAAACCGTCTGCATCTGTGTGAGAAGATACATGAATGGTATCGCTCTTTTCAATGCTTTTCAAAATCAAGTTAGCTGCTTTGGAGGCGTCTTTCATAAGGGCATTAATCTGTTTTTTGGTTACGGCCAAAAATGAACCCCGAAACTAAATGAGGACTGTAGTTTTAGCCTCGTACTTCCAGTCAGGTGGTAGCACTCCTTTGCGTCTGTAATACTTGGAAAGTTTGTAGATTTTGGCCTCAACAATCTGGAGGGCCCGTTTGTTCCCTAAATCGGCTTTGTTTTTGTCGAGGTGAATGTGAAGACGAGTGGCTTTTCTCATCAGGTTTTCCAAGTCTTCTGGAAGGGTTGACGCTAGTTCTCTTTCTTTCAAGATTTGAGAAATCGATTTGCCAGTTATAGGTTTGGTTAAGGGGATGCCATGCAGGTCGCGTAGAATATTCCCAATCTTGCTGAGAGAATGGCCCTCTTTGCCCAACTTTATGACCAAGGCCTCAACTTCCTCAGATGTGTATCTACACCAAGCTGGAGACCTCTTAGTGACAGGTCTCGTTTGATGTGACCTCCCCTTCAGCTTCTTTGGCAATTCTTCTCCTCCGAAAGCTCCATAAAAACGGGTGACGCAGATATT
>CP070791.1:566717-570335 GCA_020346825.1 Candidatus Bathyarchaeota archaeon | reverse complement strand
GCACCTATGATAAGTAACTCATCAAAATTGGAACGTAACAGAAAGAACGAGAATTTTCGTATGTTGTCGTATATTGCTCGGCCGCCTTCAACGGCTGTGACTATTGTTGCGAAGTTGTCGTCTGCCAACACCATGTCTGCGGCTTCTCTGGTTACGTCAGTGCCAGTTATGCCCATGGCGACGCCGATATCAGATTGTTTGAGGGCAGGCGCATCGTTTACTCCATCGCCAGTCATGGCAACTATATGCCCCTTCTTTTTCAGCGCCTTGACTATGCGAAGTTTGTGTTCTGGAGAGACCCTAGCGTAGACCGAAACGTCTTCAGCCATTTTTTCAAAGTCTTCATCAGTTATGCTGTCGAGTTCTGTACCGGTTAAAACCCTTTCACTCTTGAGCATGCCCAATTCTTTGGCTATCGCAACTGCAGTGAGTTTGTGATCTCCTGTTATCATGACTGTTTTTATGCCCGCTTGTTGACACGTTTGGTTAGCCTGCTTAGCTTCTTCTCTAGGTGGGTCTATCATTCCCATCAAGCCGACAAACACTAAGCCTTTCTCAACAACGTCTTCACTGGTATTTGCTGGGGTGTTATCCGATAGTTTCTTATATGCTACGCTCAACACCCGCAAGGCTTTCCTTGCCATATTTTCGTTTGTTTCCAGGGTGATCCTTTTTTCTTTCGCGCTAAGTTTCTCTGCTTTTCCATCTTTTAGAATGTGGGTGCTACGTTCCAAGATTATCTCCGGAGCTCCCTTGACGTAGGCAACGAGTTCTCCTTCAGGTGTTTTGTGGACTGTAGTCATTCGTTTTCTTTCTGAAGTGAATGGTGTCTCATGCACTCTCGGATAACGGGCTTCCAGGTTTTTCTTGTTCATTTGCGCTTTAGCAGCCGCAACAATCAAAGCCCCTTCTGTGGTGTCTCCAATAACGTTTTCTCCGTCATAGTGTGCGTTTGTGCATAGGGAACCGGCTCGTAGCAGCAAGCTGAGGGCTTCGTTTTCTTTCGGTTCGATGTGAGTTCCCTTGCTCAAGAATTCACCCACGGGTTGGTAGCCTACTCCAGTCACATCAACCATCTTGCCGTCAACATAAATCTGTCTAACAGTCATTTCTCCCTTTGTCAACGTCCCAGTCTTGTCGGAACAGATGATGGTTGTGGCCCCAAGGGTTTCAGCTGAAGCCAGCTTTCTGATGACTGCATTGCGTTTAGCAAGTTCCCGAGCGCCTAATGCGAGCGATATGGTCACCACGGCAGGCAAACCCTCAGGAACGGCTGAAACAGCCAACGCAACCGCTATCTCAAAAGCATCCAAGATGTTTCCGATAACTTCGGCTCCCACGGATACTCTGAGAATAAAAAACTCGTATAATTCTAGAGCAAATATTACTATACATACTCCAATAATTATCATTCCGAGTTTCTTGGCGAAGGTTGTAAGTTTCCGTTTCAGAGGAGTCTCCACCTCCTCCACGGCTTGGACCATCTCAGCAATTTTCCCAAATTGGGTGCTCATGCCTGTAGACGTTACTACAGCTTTTCCTCTACCGTATGTCACGTGGGTGGCCATGAAGAGAGAATTGTTTCTATCTGCTACAGGCGTCTTCACCTCAAGAACCTCAGTTGTTTTCCCCACGGGTGTAGATTCACCCGTTAGAACCGCCTCGTCAGTCTTCAAATCTACTACTTCAAAGAGACGGCTATCTGCCGGGATGCGATCTCCCGCCTCCAAAAGGACGATGTCGCCAGGAACAACCTCTATAGCTGGTACAAGCATTTCTCTCCCATCTCGCAAGACTCGCGCTTTGGGAGCTGTCAACTTTTTCATGGCTTCCATCGCCTTTTCTGATCGATACTCATTAACAAAACCAACTACAGAATTGAGGACTACAATAGCGCCTATGATTGAAGCATCTGGGATCTCACCAATTAGAACGGAGATAGCGATCGCGATTACGAGCATGATTACGAAAACGTCTTTAAATTGCCTGAGAAATATTTGAAGAGGGGTTATTCCCTTTCTCTCCACGAGCTCGTTGGGTCCAAATTCTTGCAGTCGGCGTTGAGTCTCTTCTATACTCAAGCCTTCTTCACTGGTTTTTAAGCCTCTCATGAGTTCCTCAGTCTCGGTAGCATGCCATTCTGGGCTCATTTCAAACGCCTGCTTTTTGCCAATCCTATGGTTTCACATTTAGCTTCTTAAGGCATCCTTGCCATTAAAAAGCGTTTCTTTCAGGTGATGCCGTATTCTCCTAGAAGTCGCCAAGATGTGTACTTTTGAGTTGTTTAAGATGTGAAATAGCTTTGGCAATTAGATTCCGCTAACAATACGGCGAAAAACTTAAGACTCTCTTGCTATTGCTCAATATGTCTACGGATCGAGTGTGATTAGTATGGAATTGTGGATGATCGCGCCGCTTGCAGCTTTTGCTTCAATCGTAGTTGCAGCCTATCTTCTTGTTTACGTGAACAAACAGAATAGCGGAACTGCAAAGATGCGTGAAATTGCCGGAGCAATACAGGAAGGTGCCAACGCCTTTCTGAAAAGAGAATTCATGTACCTAGCAGTTTTCGTTGCAGTCGTGGCCACAGTCCTAGCAATCTTTCTTCCAAACGGCCCCATTATGGGAGTAGCGTACATTTTTGGTTCAATCTGTTCAGCTTTAGCGGGCTACTTCGGAATGGCGGTTGCTCTAAAAGCGAACGTCAAATCAGCCCATGCAGCAAAAGAAGGGTTGAACAAGGCTTTTCCTGTAGCATTCCGGGGCGGAGCTGTCATGGGCCTATCCGTTGTTGGATTTGCTCTGCTTGGAATAAGCATTGTCTATTACCTCACTAGCGATCCAGAAGTCGTCCTCGGCTTCAGCTTCGGTGCAAGTGCCATGGCCTTATTCGCGAAGGCAGGGGGAGGCATCTACACGAAAACCGCTGACGTAGGCGCTGATCTCGTGGGCAAAGTAGAAATGAACATTCCAGAAGATGATCCCAGAAACCCAGCCGTAATCGCAGACAATGTTGGCGACAACGTCGGTGATGTGGCAGGTATGGGTGCTGACTTATTCGACTCCTACGTCGCCAGCATCGTAGCGGTAATGATACTAGGACAAGCCATGGGACTCGTGGAAGTGACTATACCGCTAATATTCGCTGGGATGGGGATCTTAGCATCTATTCTTGGAGTAGGATTGGTGAGAGTTGGCAAGAAAGGCAACCCTGGAAAAGCGCTCAACCAGGGAACCTACTTAACCTGTCTTCTTTTCGCTGTTCTAACATTCTTGGTAACCTATTTTCTGGAATTTAGTTTTGGTATCTGGGGTGCAGCCGTAGTTGGACTAGCGGCGGGAGTTATTATAGGCATCACAACTGACTATTTCACTTCCATTGACAGAGCTCCAGCAATAAAAACCGCTGAAGCATCAAAAACTGGAGCAGCTGTCAACATAATAAGTGGTTTTTCCTATGGTTTGATAAGCATGTTTCCGCCACTTGTCGGAATCGGTGTGGCCTCTGCAGGAGCGTACTTTTTGGCTGAGCAATTCGGCATATCAGGGGTGTACGGTGTTGGTATGGCTGCAGTTGGAATGCTTTCTATCGTCGGAATGATCGTCGCCGGAGATGCT
>CP070791.1:563689-566617 GCA_020346825.1 Candidatus Bathyarchaeota archaeon | reverse complement strand
TCTTTGAGGTGTGTCCCAATAATCGTAAGGGAAGACGTCATGATCTTAATCGTGGCCTCAACAAAAGACACGGCTGGTGTGAATATCGCACGAAAAATCATTGATCACTATAAATTTGAAAGGCTTTCGGAAACTTTCCAAACAACGCCGGTCTACTTTAAAACCATTCAAGATCAAGAGATCAAGCTACTTTTTATCAATCAAAAAATCATCGAAACACAGTTTGTCACCGATTTCTTCAACCCCCAGCTACTAGTCCTTGTCTCCAAACACAAGAGTGTAAGCGGCATTCCTACTCTTTCCGTTCATACTCCGGGTAACCTAGCGCAGGCAGAGTTCGGTGGAACCCCGCGAAAAGTCTCAATTTCCCCTGCAAGCGCAATGAAAGATGCCTTGTTGGAAATGGTGAAACTAAGGGAGGAAATAGGGCTGAACTATGAGGTTTCTTACGAATGTACCCACCACGGTCCGTCCCTAGACGTACCCTCGATGTTCGCAGAATTGGGAAGTTCGCCAAAGCAATGGAAAGACGTGAAGGCTGCTGAAATCGTGGCTCACGCCGTAATGGTCGCCGCAACCAAGCAGTCCAGGTATCCCACTGTATTGGGCATCGGCGGCCCCCATTACAATGCAAAGTTCACCAGAATTGCGACGAGTACTCAAACAGCCTTTGGTCACATAATTCCAAAGTATGCGATCCCGCAAGTTGACGGTGAAATGGTAGAGCAATGCGTCGAACGAACCTTGGAGAAGGTGGAATTGGCGATTATGGATTGGAAGGGAATAAAAGGCGTATACAAGAACAAGTTGATATCAGCCCTAGGCGAGATCAACTTGCCAATAAAGAAAGTTTGAGGGGCTTGGTCATCGGAGAAGTAGATTTATGTCCAGAGATAACTTTACATAGTAGAATTGATTTCTGAAAGGTGCGATGAACTTTGGGACTGAGATCTTTCTTTGAGTCAGCCTCAAGATTGTTGAAGCTTGCGACAAAGCCTGGAAGAACTGAGCTCTGGCTCTCGATAAAGATATGTTTACTCGGCACCATCGCAATTGGGGGAGTTGGCTTTCTCATCAAACTGATATCTTTTGCGTTGACTGGCGCTGGAGGACCACCCACGGGTTGATAGTTATGGGCGAAGAGAAGAGGATTTCGTCTGCGGTTTTCGCGGTGCGAACCACAGCAGGACAAGAGAAGAACGTGGCAAACCTCATTGAGGCCAGGGTTAGAATGGAAGAGTTGCCGATAAGAGCTGTACTCGTACCGGAGATGTTGAAAGGCTACGTTTTTGTTGAAGCTGACGGGCCCCACTCTGTGGAAAAGGCCATAGCTGGAATCAGGCATGTGAGATCCAGAGTTCCAGGGGTTGTAACGTTCCCAGAAGTTGAACGATATATTATTGCTAAACCGGTGATCGAAGAGCTGGATGAAGAAGACCTCGTTGAAATTGTGGGTGGACCCTTCAAAGGGATGAGAGCGAAAATCACAAGAGTCGACAAACCGAAAGAAGATGTGACTTTGGAGCTGTTGGAAGCAACCTTTACTCTTCCCATCACAGTCCACGCTGATTATGTAAAACTCGTAGAGAAAGGGCGGAAGGAAGGCTGAAAATGGCTGAAAAGAAGACAGTTGAAGCGTTGGTGAGCGGGGGACAAGCAACCGCAGGACCTCCGTTAGGACCAGCCCTTGGACCGTTGGGCGTCAACGTTCTCGCCATCGTGAACAGAATCAACGAAATCACATTGAACTATTCAGGCATGAAGGTGCCAGTGAAAATCGTTGTGGACGTTGAAACAAAAGAGTTTGAAGTAAGTGTAGGTACCCCCACAACCTCTGCATTGATTGTCAGCGAGTTGGGAGTGAAAAAAGGCTCTGGAGCTCCCAATACCGAGAAAATTGGAGACCTGTCTATTGAAAAAGTTGTGCACATAGCGAAAGTTAAAGGCACGCAACTCTTAGCCAAGAACCTAAAGGCTGCGGCCAAAGAAGTTTTAGGAAGCTGCGTGAGCATGGGCGTCACAGTGGAAGGAAAAGACCCACGAGAGGTTCAAAAGGAATTTGATGAAGGAAAGCACGACACAGTTCTGAAACAAGCGGAGTAATAAGGTTTTTATAACCGACAATTATACGTCTCTGGCGCGAGGCTTTAAAGATGCCACTAAAAAAGAAGAACATTCTTGACGCAATAAAGAAAGCCAAAGACAAGTCCAAAAAAAGAAAATTTTCTCAATCCGTAGAGCTTGTCATAAACCTGCAGGATGTTGACCCAAAAAAGCAGGAGAACAGAATTCAAGAACTCATTGAATTGCCGTACCCCGCTGGAAAGGAGAACAAGATATGCGTAATTGCCTCTGGTGAAATGGCTTTAAAAGCCAAAAAGGCGGGTGCTAGTATGGTTATTGGAAGAAGCGACCTAGAATCTTTAATGGGGGACAAAAAGAGACAAAAGGAACTTGCAAAGACCTATGATTTTTTTATCGCTGAAGCTCCCCTCATGCCTTTTGTAGGAAAGAGCCTCGGCGCAACTCTGGGACCTAGGGGAAAGATGCCGACTCCGGTATCTCCAACAGTCAACATAGGGGATCAAATTGAGAAGCATCGAAAGCTTGTGTTGTTAAGGATGCGAGGCCAACCGGTCTTGCAATGCCGTGTTGGAAACGAAAACATGGCAGATAATGAAATGACTGAAAACGTTCAAGCAATTTTAGAACGAATCGAGGGAAGACTTAAAAGAGGAATCAAAAACATTAGGTCGATTCACCTCAAAGCTACCATGGGCACTCCTGCTAAAATTGCAATATAGGGAAAAAATATGACACCGCGTCAAACGGTCATGGCAAAAGCTGAAGCGGTCCAAGAAATGAAAGCTTGCCTAGAGCAATACAGTGCTGTTGGAGTCGCCAGTTTAAAAAAGGTTAGAGCTGCCC
>CP070791.1:553679-563589 GCA_020346825.1 Candidatus Bathyarchaeota archaeon | reverse complement strand
GTCTTGAACAGACCTCCAGCTGCATTATTTACTGAGGACGCAACAATGGTGCTCACAGGCGAAGAAATTCGCTTCGATGCATCTGAGAGCGAAGATCCTGACGGCGCCATCATCAGTTATCTTTGGGACTTCGGCGACGGAACAGTTGCTGTTGGTATCAAGGTGAAATATGCCTATGAAGACGATGGCGTCTACACTGTCACCCTAACAGTCACTGATAATGATGGTGCCACTGCATCAACCACCGCTCTCAAAACTGTTTTGAACAGGATTCCTGTAGCATCCTTCACTGAAAACGCCACATTGGTGAAGACAGGTGAGGTCATTGGTTTTGATGCTTCCGAAAGTTATGATTCAGATGGTATTGTTGCAAGCTACTTCTGGGACTTCGGTGACGGGACAAGCGCTACTGGCGTGACCGCGGATCACGCGTACATTGAAGATGGAAACTACACGGTAACCTTAACTGTAACAGACGACGACGGAGCATCTTCGTCGATCAGCGACACGAAGACAGCGGAGAAGGAAGCTTTTGGATGGCCTTTAGCTTTGTTAGCAGCAATCGGCTTAGGCATCGCGGCCCTAACTGCAACCATTCTGTATGGTCTGCGTAGGAAGAGAAAGAAAAGGGGAACGACTTCAAATCCTGAAGACAAAGCTTTTATCACTCTTTATGTTCCAGCAAAGCTCTTTGCTGGCAATCGGGACCGTTGATGCAGCTTCTACGATTGATCAGATGGACCATCCTTAGCTAGTGGAGCAATTAAGAGAAGTGCAATAAAGAATCTTGGTTAGATGTGGACGAATACATGCATGCGGTGGCTTGGAGTGCCTTGTTTGTAGTGTTTCTTGTGATTTCTTTGTTATTGTTGCATCTCTAGGCTGTTCTCGGGGTCTCATCGTTTGTTGGGTCCACGCGCGACGTTGTGCCTCATCAGAGAGAGAAAGGAGTTTGGACATAAAAAGGAGGCTGGCCGCGCATGTTGCTTTCCTTTCAACCTCCACCCCGAGACACGTATGTCTTAAGACGCGAGATATAATATGTGTTGATCTATAAAAAGGTTGTTGACCCGGACTAGGCTATAGCCAAGATCCCTTCAAAGATCTTTTCTTCCTTAATTTCCAGTTCCTTTGACAGCCAGATTTTTAGGAGGCTGGCATTTTTTGGAAACTCCCCTACATAAGTTAGGACTTTGCCGTCTTTCAGGGCATCGGCTTGAAAGGACCTTTCGGTTTCTTTGAATTGATAGGAAACCGTGGCCGCGTTTGCTGCCAAGATTTTGAAGTCTTCCCATTGTTTGCATTTCACGATAACCGGGGGGCCATGCATGTAAGCAGGAGCTTCTCGAGGGGAGGCAATATATTTAATGAGACGCGAGATTTCGGTTTGAAGGGTTGAGAGTCGACCCTCTATCCCTTCAATCTTGTCCGTTATTTCGCCAGTTTCTCCCATGCTTTCTGTTATAACACCCAGTTGGCCGATGAGACGGTCTAGATCCTTTTCGTGTTCTTTAAGGACATTTATAATGAAGTCAAGGGCTTCCAAGGCTTCGTCCTTGTTAGGTTTTCTGGCCATGAGATTGTCTCCTGGTTAGCGTGTAGTTAATACGCTTTTAAACAAATAAACATAATGCATTATCAGACTGTATCGTTAGGTTAGGGCGCGCATATTAATTATCAATTCAAACCAACAAAAACTAATACAACTCACGCTCACAAGATTCAGGTCACAGCATTCACGATGTGCCATTTCTCTAGGGACCAAATCTTGTTTCTTGTAGATACGCGCGCACCACGCACTCAAAGCCGCTAATCCTTCCTTTCCAAAAACTTGCATGTATGCATTTTTGTTCCAAGGAACCCGCGAGCGTAATCTTGAACTCGTGTTCAGAATCTAGCACGGACAAAACTGTATTTAGAATCCATATTATCCATTCATAAGTTAGTTAAATACCAAGTGGTCACCATTAACTCAAAACAATATAGGAGAATAAGAATAGATGGAAAAAGTGCTATCCCTTCAAGAGCGCAAAAGACTCCAAAAAATCATGATGGCCACCTTCAAAGATGAAATCCAAGCCCTCACCCCCGAACTTCGATATATCCTGACAGATGACATGGTAACGGCCTTTCAAAACCGCTTAGATGTCTTCCAGAGAATACAAACGAAAAGAAATCCTTAGCAACGGCAAACTATGAAAACCGTAGCACAAATCCATAAATGATATATATAAATTGGAGGAAAAATGAGTCGAAAGGGGTTTAACCATGCGAAGATCAAAACTTGAAATGTATGTTGACATTCTTAAGGTTCTAGCTCACAGAGGCCCACTAAAACTAACCCACATAATGTACAAGGCTAACGTGAACTGCAGCGTCCTCAAAGAATACCTAGATTTCCTGATTCAACAGAACCTTGTCGAAGAAAAAACCGTTGGCAAGAAACGAATTGTCTACGCCATCACAGAGAACGGCGTGAAAGTCTTAAGATACTTCAGAGAATTGAAGACAATGCTCCCAGTCGTGGAAGAAGGCCAACCTAGAATTCCAGCCTCTCTCTATTAATTCTCCACCCCCCATCTTTTCAAAGATTTTTTCCAATCCTTTCATACATTCAGTTCACCACAACCCTTTTAGTTCAATACCTCACGAAGTCCAGTCAGCAAAAGCGTCGACAATACAGACTATTATATCGTAAGATTTAATAGATTCTCCGTTTATAAATACTGTAGATGCGTTAGACACATCTGGGACTTGACCATGGCAGTGTATAAGCTAGAGGGAAAACCCACAAGGATACTAATGAAAATAAAGGAAAGTCTTGATCAGTTGAACGAAAAAATGGATGTGATGATTGAAATTCAGAAGCATGGTCAGAGAATAGATCCGGAAATAACTGATGTTTTGGATGTGATGACTCTTCTATCTTTGCCTGACCATCTGAGGAAGACAGCGGTGACTCTTTGTAAGATTGGTGAAGCAACGGCCAACGAAGTTGCTGAACAAACAAAACGGGCGAGGGCTGTGGAGAGCGGCTACCTTAACCAGTTGGTGATAATGGGGTACCTTAAGAAGGAGAGAAGAGGACGCAAGGCTTACTTTTATGTTGATAAGGAGGCTTGAGGGAACAAGTTATGGGAAAGATTATTGCAATTCACTCCTACAAGGGCGGAACAGGAAAGACACTGCTTTCTGTAAACCTGGCAGCAACATACGCCAGAAAAGGAAAGAATGTTTGTTTGCTGGATTTGGATTTCCGTGCTCCAAGCCTTCACGCAGTGTTCAAAACCAGCAACCCTGAATATTGGTTGAACGATTATCTGAATGGAGTCTGCGAGATCGATAAAGTCTTAACTGACGTAACTGAAGAGCACGGCACAAGCGGGAAGTTCTTTGTCGGATTGGCAAATCCTGCCACTGAAGCAATCAGGGAAATGTCTGCCAAGGATAGGAAATGGGAAATGAGGGCGCTGGGCAGGCTTTTGTCGTTGAAAACATCTGTTCTTAACGATATGCATTTTGACTACGTTGTTTTTGACACTAGTCCAGGGCTTCAGTACTCTTCCATCAACGCGATCGTCAGCGCCGACGTTGCTTTGGTGGTAACAAGTTTGGACGCATCTGACATCAAGGGGACACAACGGATGACTCGCGAGCTGTACGATCTCTTCGAGAAAAAAACCGGGATCTTGATGAACAAAGTACTCGCCAATATTTTGTCAAGCAAGAAAGAAAAGGAGAAATTCTATAAGCGCTTCAATGAGGTTCACTCCCTTCCCATTTTGGATGTCATCCCTTGTTTCTGTGATGTGCTCCGGGCAGGAGGAGCATACATCTTCTCTGAAGAAAAAACAGAACATCCATTCACAAAATCCCTAGAAAAACTAACTGCAAAGATCGAGAGGTTCTAACCCTCAAGAGTTTTTCAGGTATACTTTTCGCTAATCTTTTTAGCGCCATCAAAGTATTTTCTGAGACGTCTAAGCTCAATTTTCTTTTCGGGCAGAGTCTCAGGAGCATACAGCAGGGGCAAAACTGCCAAGAACAAGAAAAAAGCGGCCAACGAGAAGGCGCTCTCCGGATGTAACGTAACGTGTTCAGCTGAAAATAGTTGTATTATGTTGGTGAGAAAGAAAGGAATTGTCCCAATCGCATAGTATTTTTCTCGGGCACCCGATTGGGATAAATCTCCCCACAACACCAAGATAAGGAGAACCCATATGAATCCTGCAGATACGGAGATTACGCCAAAAGAGAGATACCAAACCATCAATGGGACAGCAAGAAAGAAATAATCCGCGATGCCGATGATTGCGTAGGCTATTCCCAAACTGACAAAACCATAGAGCAATACTCGCTTTCGCCCGATTCTATCTGATAATAGACCTCCAACAAAGGCTGAAATGCTTCCAAGTATAGGCCCGAACATAAGCAATGATTCGTAGTCATCTCCGAGGAAGCCCCTCTGAATCGGCGTCTCAAAACGATCTACCAGACAGAACAAAAGCCATGCAACAAAGTAGAGAACAAAGGACCTATTCTGTAGGATGGTCGCAAAAGAAGGAATCTCTTTTCTGTCAGAAACGAGTTTTTCTTCTGCACGCGCATCCGGTTTCAAAAAGAATACGAGTAGTCCGGACCCTCTCCACACAGCCAGAATCACCGAACTTGTTACTAAATCAAACATTCCAAACAATATTGCAAAAAGAGGAGCGCTCAAGTTAGTGACTAACAACACTATCCCTCCTATTCGTCCCCGATTTCCAACTTGAGTCCAATCTGCGAAAAAAGCCAAACAGGAAGGCATACCCAACCCAAATAGGACACCAAAAAGAACGCTGACAACCATAACGTGAATTGCTGAAGAATTGCTGAGCAAAGCAGGTAGTAACGAAATACCCATCCCCGAGACAATCCAAGCATAGAGAAGACTGAGTCTTTTGATTTTGGTTGACAGAATCGAGCCAACTATACTGGATGCTACAATTGCTGCGAAATAGGATGTCCAAATCAAGATGGTTTGTGATTCTGTTACGTCGAGTGCGATTAGAAGGTCTTCTACAATTATTGGCGTGATATACCACCACGTCAAAGCATTGAACAACAAAACGAAAATTATGAAGAAGTCTTTGCGAACTACACTCGATTCCTCTGGTGGCGTCTGAAGCATCGTGTGCACTGCTCACATTTCAAGCTGTTTGCTCTTTTAATTAAGAATTGAGAATCAGAAAACACGATCTTAGATCAAGATTCTGACATCCTGTATATGTGTTCAACAAATCTTATATAGGAATATATGTAGAACAGATACACAAGTGATCAAAAGATGCGCAAGAAATTACCCATCAGGTTTTGGTGGCGCTAGTATAGCTTCGCCATTCAGGCACAAGCATTCCATCGATCAGCAGCTTTAGATATATTTTGTTCTTTTTAATTGTTTCCAGTATATTATACGCGTTTTGAGCCAGCTCTTCCATATATTCCTCCACGCGATCAAACCCTCCCGCCTTATCTACAATCGCCAAAATCTTTTCAGCATCTTTTTCCGTTATCTTCTTCTTAGCAAGAATAGGAACGAGGGCTGGTCTAGCTTCAGGATTCTGCAAAACGTAAAGGATAGGTAAAGACAAGTATTCCTTTTTGATCCTGTGCACGGCTTCTTCAAATTCAATCATGTCTATCAAGTCGTCTCTCAACAGTATCAGCATTCCAAGGAGCCTACCGTATTCGCCGAGGCTTTCGATCTCTTCTTTCGAACCTCCTCCAAGAAGAGCGCTGATGTGTGTGTGAGCTTGAACATCCGCTGCTTTCTTTCTCACCACGCTGAGATATTCTTCCGGAGTTACGTCTATTCGTCCTCGGAACTTGAGTTCCAAGGCTTCTGCGTCTCCAAGTTCAAAGAACGTGTTCTTAATTACATCAAAGATAATTGCGATTTTTTCAGCTGGAATCCCCTTCTCAACTGATTTTTGCAGCAGAGTAAAGCCTTTGAATAGAAGGGCGTCTCCAACAAGCAACGCTATGTCCTTGCCAAACTTGCCCAAAACCGTGGAACGCGCTCCTTTAGTTTTTGATTGGTCAATGAGGTCGTCGTGAATGTCTATCCCTCCGCTTATCAGTGTCATGGAAATGGCTATAGGTGTCGTAAATTCAGGATTGCCTCCCACAGCTTCGCAGGCTAGAGACAGCAACGCTGGTCTAGCTACATCATGCCAATATTCTGTCATGAAATAGTCTAGGGCCTCACGAATCTCTTTGCATTCAATCTCTTCATCCAAAACCGTCTTTTTAGCTATCTCTAGAGCTTTTTTTCCCCTTTCTTCCAGAATCTTTTGTACCTGCACTATTGTCTCTTCTTGGCCAAGGTCTTCTTGATCCAAGGCTACGCTTCCTTGATGTCTAGCCTTTGCAGCTGTTCCTTCAAGAAGTCGTAGTAGGCATCGACGAGTTCTATACCCTTCGACGTGATTTTGTACACCTTTCTTACGCGCCCCCTTTCAGTCTTCTTTTGGCTTCTGAGGTAGCCCTTCGCTTCCATGGAGTTGAGAAGAGGGTATAGGGCGCCATGCCTAATCTTTAGTCCAAAAAGCCTTTCTGTTTTCTTGATAATTTTGTAGCCCCACATAGGTTCTGTTTGGATTAACCTTAAAATCAGAATGTCAAGGAAGTTTCTGGTTATGCGTTGAACAATTTGCTTTCTGAATGTCTGTGTCAAGGCTTTCCTTTCCATGTTTGTCTATTTCTGTTTCTTTTCCTTTTAAATTCATGGTAGAAGATTTTTTGCTCACCTAAGTTGTCCAGTCTTTTTCGTGGCCCAGTATGCTCAAATATGCTTTGTTATGTCTTTTGGTCGCACGAACCTTTATATCGGCGTCTAGCTTATGTAGAAAGCCGATATGTCTTGAAAAGGACATATTGTATAAGAGTTGAACTGAAAAACTGTAGAACATAAACACATGAGGGATGATATGAGACAAAAACTGAGAGAGGTCCAAATCAAACTCATGAGGGGTTTGCTTGATCTCGTGATCCTCCAGTATTTGAAGGTGGAACCTATGCATGGATACCAAGTCATTACTAGCATTCGCAAGAATTTTGGGGTATACTTCGGTCCCAGCACCATTTATCCCTTGCTCAGCGCCCTAGAAGAAAAGAGTTACATCAAGAGCCAGTGGGACTTGAATAACGACCGACCTAGAAAAGTTTATTCTCTCACACATGACGGTCACAGTCTGCTGAACGGCACCGAAGAATCGTTGAACCATATTTGCCGCAAGCTCACAAGCATAGGACTAAATCGGCTATATCTCAACGGCAACAACAACGGCATCTTGAAAAGCCCAAACGATTGCTTTAAAGACCTTTAGCAACTACTCGACCACACGCCAACATTAACACCTCTCTACGTAGGGCTTAGACCTTTCTTTGTCCAGTTTTGTTCAATTTTCGATATATTGTCGTTTCCGACACATGCTCCACATCTCCACGTCACTTCACATTCTTTACTTTCATAGCCCACGAACATTCTTAAATCAAGGGTACCGTAAACTGGTGCTATGAAAGAAATAGGTGTGAAATTCAGCAAACACAGTTTGGCTGGCGTCTTTCATTTGCCTCCCAAAAGCACTTCAACGTGCATCATTACGTGTCACGGCTTATATAGCAACAAGGATAGCGAAAAATACGTCAACATCGCCCAAAGATTTTGCAGGGAAGGCCTCTCGATCTTGAGGTTTGATTTCAGGGGATGTGGAGAAAGCGGAAGTTTGTTTGAAAACACATCTATAACTGGAAGAATGGAAGACTTGAAAGATGCTTTGGATTTTGTTCAGGAACAAGGGTATGATAACACAGGAATCGTGGGAAGCAGCTTGGGTGGAACAGTTGGAGTTCTGACGGCTGCAAAAGATAGAAGAGTAAGAGCGTTGGCGATTTGGGCAACCCCTTGTCACCTAAGTGAATTGTTTCAAGGAGAAGCGTTCAATGGTTTAACAAGACTCAGAGAAGACGTTAGCAAACACAACGTAGCCAAAGCCATTAAAGAGGTTCATTGTCCTATTCTGATTACCCACGGCAGCCTAGATGAACAAGTGCCTCTGTCCCACGCCAAAACTCTGTATAAAAACGCCAACAAACCAAAGAGCGTTAGAGTAATTGAGGGTGCAGACCACAGGTTCACTTGCATTTTTCACAGAAGAAAAGCCGTTGAACTAACTGTGAACTGGTTCAAAAAATACTTAAAATGATAGGAACATGGATTAAAAGCAGTCTACGCATGCATGCATGCAAACTTGGACGGAAATAGAATGCCAGAAGGCGAAAACCTGTTATACTTTCTTGGAGAAACAAGAAAAGCTGACCAACCCATCATCATCGTGGATAGCCGTGAAGCAAACACAGCTCCAAAAATTGTCAAAGGCCTAAAGAAACTTGGTGCCGAAATCAGTATAAGAGCCCTTGACAAAGGCGACTACGTAATCTCAGATCTTTGCGCCTTTGAAAGAAAAACCGTTCAAGATTTCGTCCACACCCTCACTAGACGACATCTCTTCGAGCAGTTATTCAAATTGAAAGAAACCTACACGAAGCCCTTCATCCTTATAGAAGGGTATCTGCCCATCATCTACAGATTCAGTAAAATCCGGCCATCCTCAGTCTGGGGAGCCATGTTCGCCCTCGCAAAACACGAAATCTACATGATCCATACAAACAGCTACAAAGAGACAATAGACTTCCTTTACACAGCCGCAAAACAAGAGCAGATAGTTGGGAAGAGGATTCCAGTGGTGCATCCCGTGAAGAAAATCGAAACCCTGACTGAAGCTCAGATATTCTTCTTGGCCAGCCTCCCAAACATAGGCAGAGAAAAAGCAGTAGCACTCCTTAAATCGTATCAAACCCCTTTAGACGCGCTAATTAACGTAGACAGATGGTTAAAAGATGTCCACGGACTAGGACCAAAAATTACCAAGAAGGTGAAAAAGGTCATACATGAACCTTACGACGAATAAGAACAGGCTAGAGCCCCAATATTTCTTCAGCATTCTTTTCAAGTATCTTGCGTCTAGTTTCCTCCCATGTATGCATGCTCAATCCGCGCCCGCATCATCTATTATTATGAACAAGATATCAGGAGTCACACGGTCATCGAAGTCCCTATAAACCTCGCGCCTCATCGTTCTCAGAAGCTCGTGTATATCCAGCCTCCACACGGGGTATTTCGCTGCATGAACATGAAAGTCTATGATTTTCAGTTTATCTTACCCCTGAACACATGTGCCAAAAGCGACAGTGCAAAGGTAGACAACTGCAAAACCAGTATGAAAAAGCTCTTAAACAGATAAAAGTCTAACCTAAAATTTCCACTTGTGACATGCCCAAAAAAAGTGAAGGAAGCAAATCAATGGGAAAACTGCTCTGGCAACCTTCCAAAGAACTCATAAAGCGGGCTAACATGACCAGATTTATAGACTTTGTCAACGAGAAATATAATCTGGAGATTAGCTCCTATGCTCAACTGTATAGTTGGTCGATTGAAAACATATCGAATTTTTGGGCAGCAATGTGGGAGTTTGGAGAGATTAGAGCTTCTCGCACATATGACAGGGTGGTCGACAACCTAGGTCAATTTCTTGGTGCAAGGTGGTTTGTTGGCGCAAGATTAAATTTCGCAGAGAATCTCTTGAGATACAGAGACAAACACCTAGCTTTCATTTTCAAAGGAGAAACCCAGAAATCAGCCAAGATGAACTATGCCGAAGTATACAACTCTGCGGCGAGTTTGGCTAAGTCTTTACACGAGATAGGAGTTGCCCCCGGAGACCGCGTATGTGCTTACATGCCAAATCTAATGGAGACTGCCATTGCCATGCTCGCCGCTACCAGTGTCGGTGCCACGTGGGCTTCTTGT
>CP070791.1:550049-553579 GCA_020346825.1 Candidatus Bathyarchaeota archaeon | reverse complement strand
TCATAAGCTCGTCTAATGTGGCTGACGGTGTGGGGATCGAAGCTCATAACTCTGCAGGCTGTAGCGTCTGTAGCAACAGGATCTGCTCCTGCGATAATTGTATCCATCTTAACTGGTGTACCGCCTGTAGGGCCTCTACCCTCCATACCTGTAAAGCCGTCTATCACGGTTAGTGTAGGCTTCAACACAGTGTTTATGTCTACAATAACCTTACTGATCCCTCTAAAATGAAATTTTCCTTTGAATTTATCTGGAAGGAGACCAAACATATTCTTCATCCCCAAGGTGACCTTAGTCGCTGTGTGAGTCTTCAGTTTTGCAGCACTAATAACAGCGGATTCCTTGACTAAACGGGGGACAGTGATCTTCTTTAGCACTTGACCTCCTTGTATAGGTATTTCCACTTTTTCTTTCAGATGCCGTAGGTTTACCCACTCTACATTGTTTCTCTCGCACATCTCAGCCATTCCTGTAACCTTAAAGGCTTTAATTGCGTTGGTCACAGTCGCGTCTGATTCGACTACTAGCACTTCGACAGGAATGTTCTTCAGTTTCAGGATTATGGCTTCGACGACAATTGGATCTGTAGTTGCCCCGGTGTCCCAAGTCTTCGTAGCGATGAAATTGACTTTGATAAGCACTCTACCAACGCCCGCAAGTGCTGCTCGATAGTCAATGAGATCAAGGGCTCTAAAAACGGGTTCATGACCCCTACTCCCTTTTACAACAGCAACTCTCGACAAGATGCTCCCACATGAGTTTAGAATACGACCGTTTCTTCGTATTTATCTATTCTTCTTTGATGCGCGCGCACCTTGACATCCCGAGTTCCACCTAGAAAGGAATATACAGTATTGAAAACAAAGTCTGCGCGCGCATTTCATGCATAATCTCCGACAATTATGCATTCTCCAATGCTCATATAAGTAATAGTTGAGGGAACTCTCTTCGCAGTTTCCTATACAGTTTTCCAGAAGTTTCTAAATCATTTTTGTTGTGTTGAACTATTTTCTCATACATCTTCTCTAAATAGAATCTAGGTATGTCTCTTCCCATGATGTCTTCATATTCTTTCTCAATCCCTAGTTTATCTAACCAAAAAGACACTCTTCGGAAGTCATTGCCTAAGAATTGATAAAGATCAAACCATTTTCTGTCTCTGTAAAGTAGTTGCCATAAATCAGCAGACCACTTTCCATTAACAGCAAGTCTGGTAGCAATGAAAGGAACAGCAAATTTCAGATTGTTGTATCCAACTATTGTCTCGAAGAGGGGAATTCTCTCAAAAGTTTTCAAGCATTTATCGATCAAACTTAATTCATCTTTCTCTTTCCACAATTTCCATTGTTTAATCCTACCATCTATCTTCATTCCCATTAGAACTATCTGATGGCAAAAAGCATCTAGCCCCAAGGTTTCTATATCAAACGTGACAACCAGTTTCAATCCCCTCTTATTCTTCGAGCAAAGGCAAGGTTGCATTCATGCAACTGGCTTCCTTCTCCAGCTGTTAAAACAAAGGCGTGCCTAGCTTCGCTAGTCATTCCATCCATTTCAAAACAAAACCACTTCATACTATGGAGGAATATTTTTAAATGTTTTGTGACGAAATCCTAAAAAGATTGGGGATGCGCGCGCGTCGATCCAGTCTAGACGAATTTGCTGCGGTTTCTTTTGAACCTCTTCTTGCATTTCACACTACAGAAATGATATGTCTCTCTTTCATGCGAGATTCTAAATTTAGCTGTCTTTTTGTTCAGAATCACGCCGCAGACAGGATCTCTAGGCACGTTTCGCTCTTCAACTCACACAATCTTGAGCGCATATAGACGTCTTTCGGCTACTGTCATTAATAGTTCTGGAAGCTTTTTAGTTTTTTTCGCGCGCTTTTGACAACACGTGCGCGCGCGCTCCTTACTTACTGTTTGAGAACCTTTTTAGCTTCATCAATCCACTTTGAAACTCTCTTCTCTGAAATCTGAAGCTTCTCTGACAGCTCTTTTGGGTCAGAATTTGCTAGGTCCGGAACAGAGTTTACACCGCAAGACTTCAATTTCTCTGCTCTACTAGCCCCGATCCCCTCTATACTGGTCAGCTCTGCAGGTTGTTTGGGGATTGCAGACTCGGTCTTTTCGCTCTCCTCCCTTACCTCTTTCTTTGCGGGGGGAACGCGTGTCAGCGTGATTTCGATTGTTGAAACGTTTCTCGTTCCGCCTTCTTCTTGCTCTATTTCTTCTGTTCCTATCGTTATATTGGCTACGGTCAGTTCTTTCAAGAACCTGTGTCGGGTTATCTCAGCCGCATCAATAGCTGTTGTTATTGATTGTCCCCTTGCCTTCAAGGTGACCTCTTTAACGTCAGATCCAGCGAAACTTGTTATGATCGCCGTGACATACCTCATGGGAGGTTTTCTTCCAATGTAAACGACGTTTGATATTCCAGACAAGTCTCAGCCCTCTTTGTGAATTTAGGATAGAGAAGGTTGCGTATGACCCTATTTAAAGGTGTCTAAGAGAAAAAATCATTGTTATCATAAACGCTAAAACTCTCTTCTTGCGTTTTTAGACCAAGAACAACCCTTGATTCGGTAAGAAATAATGCGTTCTGATTTGGCACACTTAATTTAAATAACTCCACTAACTTCATGATGCTTTATAAGAGGGATTCGAATGCCCAAAGTTGAAGCTTCTATCAGAATTGAAAACGTCGTGGGAACTGCCACGTTGAATCAGAGGATTGACCTGAACGCAGTGGTGAAAGGTAATCCAGGTGTTGAGTACCGTCCAGAACAGTTTCCAGGACTGGTCTTCAGACTAAAAAGACCCAAAACGGCTACCTTAATCTTCAATTCCGGAAAGATGGTCTGCACCGGAGCCAAGTCCGAGAAAGAATCGCGAAGGGCAGTGATGAAAGTTATAAAGGAATTGAAAAAAAGCGGCATAATAATAATTGGCAAACCTGAGTTGAAAATTGTGAACATAGTTGCGTCAGCGAGTTTAGGAGGAAGGGTAGACCTTGAAAGGTCAGTTTACTCAATTGGAAGAACCATGTATGAACCAGAACAGTTTCCCGGACTCATCTACCGAATGGACGAACCAAAAGTGGTAATCCTCCTCTTCGCCAGCGGAAAACTGGTTTGCACAGGCGCCAAAAAGGAAGAAAATGTCCACGAAGCGGTCGGCAAACTTCACAAGAAACTCGAAGAAGAAGGACTGATACACTACGAGTGAACGACATTGGTGATCAAGGCGCGAGAGAGAGATCTCCACTGTTTGAGAAGAAAGCGGTAGCTTAAAACTGAAAAAAGGGATTTTGGAGACTTATTTTGAACAACATTTGACGCATATTGCTGTCTGTGTTAGCGAAACTCCGTCTACACTATCTATGCCTCTCGCCACCATCTCGCCAACATCACTAACGTCTTTCACTTCAAAGGTTGCTACTACATCAAAGGTGCCCGTGATTACACAAGCCTTTTTGACACCTTTGATACTCGTCACGTTTGTAACAACATCCAACGTTCTACCTTT
>CP070791.1:544115-549949 GCA_020346825.1 Candidatus Bathyarchaeota archaeon | reverse complement strand
GCAAGGTTCTTCTCAAAGGAAGGTGATTCCGTAGTAGTTTCAAGCAGAAGTAGAAAAAAACTTTTGAAAATAAGGGATGAATTCGGAGTTGAAATCGCTGATAACGTGAAAGCAGTCAGGAATGCAGACAGAATTCTAGTGTGTGTGCCCCTAAAGAACTTTGAAGCCGTCATAGAAGAGATTCATTCTCACATACGCCCAGATCAAGTCATAATGGACATCTGTTCAGTCAAGGAGAACCCTGTCAAAATAATGCATGAATATATAAAGACTGGAATAACGTTGGGAACCCACCCCTTATTTGGTCCAGGTGTAAAGAGCATTGAAAATCAGAATTACGTTCTCACACCAGTCAATGATCAAGAAATACGGTTCGCAAAAGATTTCAAGAGCTGGTTGGAGGAAAGACAAGCAAACGTGTTTATCATGTCCCCGAGAAAGCATGACAAATTAATGTCTGTGGTCTTGGGGCTTCCTCACTTTTTGGGTTTAGTTGTGTGCGATACCATCATGCTGAACTACCCTGATTTCTTTGAAACAAAGAAGGTTGCTGGGGCCAGTTACAAAATGTTACTAACCTTGGCGGAAGCGGTTGCTTCTGAAGAAACAGAATTCTATACAAGTCTCCAAATGAATTTACCGGAAATAGAAAAAATTGAAGGTTTGTTTTTGGAGAAATCTGAGGAATGGCTTAGCATGGTAAGGCGAAAAGATAGATCAGCTTTTGCCAGAAAAATGGAATTTGTTAAGAAGAAGCTGAAAGAGGGGAATCCGGACTACATGCAGTCATATGAGGTTATGCACAGACTGTTAGACACTGCTAAAAGTTGAATGTAGATTCTTCGATGGCCGCTTTGTATGAACCAAGGATCTTTAGAAAAAGGGTCTTGTCCTTGATGCTTTCCAGAGCTTCTAGACATTTATCTTCGTTTCTATGTCCCTCAAAGTCTAGATAGAAGTTGTATTCCCAAGGGGTTCGTTTGGTTGGTCTGGATTCGATTTTTGTGAGGTTTATGTTTCTGACAGCGAATTCCTTGAGAACATGATACAACGCTCTTGGAACTGATTTGACAGAGAAGATTATGGAAGTTTTGTCTTCCCCAGAATGTCGGGAATCTTGCTTTGATAAAACGAAGAATCTTGTGCAGTTATTTGGAGTATCTCCAATCTCTCTGGAGAGAATGCTCATTCCGTAGATCCCTGCAGCTCTTTCACTAGCGATGGCTCCAGCGCCCATCAATCCCTCCTCCTTTATCATTTTTACGCTGCCGGCGGTGTCGAAGGTTGAAATAAGCTTGCAATTCATTTGTTCCAAGAATTTTCTGCATTGAGCCAAAGCTTGTGGGTGGGAGTAGACCGTTTTAATTGAGTTCAGCTGGGTTCCTGGATGGGCGATGAGGCAGTGAGCGATCTTGAGAACTATTTCTCCACACACGATGAGGTCGTATTCCAAGAATAGATCGTAGGTTTGATTTACGCTTCCTTCTATCGAGTTTTCGATGGGAACCACACCATACCGCGTTTCCTGTCTTTTCACGCTTTCAAAGACGTTGGACAGGTTTTTGCAGGGCTTCACTTCAACTGAGGAACCGAAAAAAGAATAGACCGCACTTTCACTATATGCACCTATTTCACCTTGAAAAGCAACTCTCACGTCACTCTGTTCACAAGGATTGATGGCTAGATTCTTTATGGAAGACGTTGGAATCCCGTTCCTAGAAGAAGCGATCCATGCACGCGCGCCTCTCCAAAGCTTTAAACTCCTACTTTCTTTTTGTTTAAAAAAGGTTTCGCCTTCTCAAGTCTCCTTCGATTTTCCATCAGTTCGGGCAACTTCATCAGGGTGTTTCGATACACTTCAATGCTGGTTGTATACTCTTGAAGGTCGATATGTTCGTTGGGAGTATGATCCAGACGGGAGTCGCCAGGTCCATACGTAACCACAGGTATGTTCAAGGAATTGCCGAGAACATTCATATCTCCAGTTCCGGTCTTCCTCGAGAAAGAAGCATAGTTGAGCGTGGTTTTCCTAATAGCCCAAGCTAATGCTCGAACAAGAACAGATCTTCGATCTGCCTCAAAGGCATTGGCCACATCTTCCATTTTCACTTTTACAGAAACTTTCGAATTAGTAGCCTGATACCGTCTAACTTTCCTTTCAACCTCATTAAAAACTTGTTCCGGGGTAAACTGGGGTGGAATTCGAAGTTGAATATATATATCGCATTTCGATGGAATCATGGAAGAAGAATTACCCCCATTTATTTTGGTCAGGCAGGAAGTGAGGGAGTAAAAGCGGCTTCTCAACTTCTCTTCCCGCAAATGAAGTTTTCGGATTTGCCTCCAAAGCTCCATGGCTTTTTCAATAGCGTTATCAAATAACCAAGGAGCAGCTGTGTGTCCCGATGGGGTTTCACATGTTATTTTGATGTTTAGAATTCCCTTATACCCAAATACTATTTTTCCAACGCCACTTGGCTCCCCAAATATGGCATAATCTGGTTGAATTCCTTCCTTGACAAAATGTTTGATTCCTCTACCTGACCCTTCTTCATCAACAACACCAACCACAAGAATTTTGCCCGGAAAACTTTCCTTCAAGAATGTTGCTGAGGCTATGATCATTGCAGCTAGAGGGGCTTTTGCATCGACAGCTCCTCTACCATACAGCTTGTTATCTTCAACCTTTACGGGAATGTAACCCTCAACAGTATCCATGTGCCCACACAATAGAACAACAGGTTTTCCCTCACCGATTTCTCCAATTACATTTCCAACCTCATCCTTACGAACACTAAAACCGAGATTCTTCATTTCCGCGGCAAGGAAGTTGGAAATCTCTTCTTCCCCACCGGATGGACTGTAAATCTTCAGCATTCGAGATAGGAGGCTAACCGGGTAGTCGCTCATTTTTCTCCTCCTCCATAACCGTGTCAAGGGTGTTGATCACTCGGTCAATCTGTTCTCTTTCAATGACCAAGGGCGGTAAGAATCGCAGAATGTTCCTACCTGCGTCAAGAATTAGGACTCCTCTGTCCGCAGATTTGAGAATTATGTTCAAAACGTCAAATCGAAGTTCCATTCCGATCATAAGACCTAATCCGCGAACCTCCCTCACAATCTTGTGTCTGGCCTGAAGAAGCTCCAGTTTTCTCTTGAAGTATCTTCCCTGTGTCGCTGCCCTTTCTGAAAGCTTTTCTTCAAGTAGAACATCTATTGCAGCGCATGCACCCGCACAGACGAGGGGGTTTCCACCGAAGGTGGTTGTGTGTTCACCAACCTTGAGGGAAGACATGACGTTTTCTTTCGCAAGCGTTATGCCTAATGGAAGACCGCCTGCCACCGATTTTGCGACGCAAAGAACATCGGGAACAACATTCCAGTGTTCACAGGCAAAAATCGTTCCAGTACGTCCAAATCCTGTTTGGACTTCATCGAAAATCAACAGAACACCCGTCTTGTCACAGATTTCTCTAAGACCCGGGAGAAAACCGTTCGGGGGAATCCTAACTCCGCCTTCCCCTCGAATTGGTTCCACAATGATGGCGGCGGTTTTATCGGTAATAGCTTTCTTCACCTTTTGGAGATTGTCCGGGGGAACATGCTTGAACTCGGGAACCAAGGGTTTGAACGGTTCACGATACTTTTTATCCCAAGTTGCGGATAGTGCGCCCATAGTCTTCCCGTGAAAAGCGCTCATCATGGCGATTATTTCAGGTTTGCCAGAAAATTTTCGAGCCAATTTGATGGCGCATTCAACGGCTTCAGCACCACTGTTTGCAAGGAAAACTCTGTTGAGGCTTTTTGGTGATATTTGAGTAATCTTTTGCAAGAGTTTGGATCTTGCATCGTTGTAGAAGGATGAGTGGCAAGAAATGAGAGTTTCCGCCTGCCTTTTCACGGCTTCCACAACTTTTGGGTGAGAGTGGCCAACTATGCAGACTCCGTAGCTACCGGTGCAATCTATATATTCTTTGGCGTTGATGTCCCAGACTAAGGCTCCTTTACCTCTAGTGATAACTATTGGTCTTTTGGCGTAGACGTTTGCCATCAGTTTTTCTTCGAGATTCATTACTTCTTTTTCATTCACAGCTTATCACAGTACCACATTCATGTTTTAGGGATGAGGAAATTGGCAGTCTCTCCAATCCAGAAGAGATTAAGACTTCACCGACGCCTTGGTTGATGGCCTCCATGGCTGCATAGACTTTAGTAATCATACCACGCCCAATTTTGGAAAGAACCTCTCTTGCTTCAGAGACACTCAGTTTAGAAACTAACTTTCCATCTAGGAATAAGCCCTCTACATCTGTCAGAAGGATAAGCCGATCTGCGTTGAGAGCTCCGGCAATGTAGGCTGCTGTCCGATCCCCATCCACGTTGAGGGGTTCAAACTCTTCCCCAGCAGCAACAGGCGCTATAACCGGTACATAACCGTTTTCTATGAGAAGCCACAGCAAAGGAGCGTTGACTTCACTTATCGTTCCGGTATATCCTCCTTTAATAACTCTTTTTCTTCCCCTTTCGTCAACAACAACCAGTCGCTTTTTTCGTTTTGCCTTTACTAGAAACCCATCTAAACCTGAGAGGCCTACGACGGATATACCTTGGCTCTGAAGGGTTGAAACGATCTGTTTATTGATTTTTCCAGCCATCACCATTGTGAAAATCTCAATGGTTTCCTTGTCGGTATATCGACTACTGAAACCGTTTGGTGAGACTATAAACTCCTGTTTCTTGCCCAGTTTGGAGGCTATTTCCGTAACCTCTTTCCCTCCACCGTGAACAAGAACTGTTTGGTTCTCAGAAAGAACATTCTTTATGTCAGAAATGAGTTCAGAGGAGACTCCTCGCAGTATACTTCCGCCCACCTTCACAACGATTAGCATCGTAATCACATCGGATGAAAACCCACGCTTTCCAACCCGGTTTTTTCGTCAACGCCGAGAACGACATTGAGGCATTGAACTCCTTGACCGGCTGCGCCTTTCATAATGTTGTCGACCGCCGCTAATATAACGAGTCGACTGGCGCGGGGGTCTAGTTCAAAGCCAATGTCACAGAAGTTAGTTCCCACTACAACTTTGGGGTCCGGTAATCTGTATGGTCCCTTCCGGTATCTCACAAAGCGGATGAATGGTTCTCCTTGATAATGGGAACGATAGATTCTCCAAGTATCCTTAGTTGTTAAGGGTTTTGTTAAGAAGACGTGGATGGTTGAGAGGATGCCTCTAACTATGTTGACTGCGTGAGGTGAAAAGGAAACTGTTACGGGTTCATTCGTGAGGACGTTGAGTTCTTGCTCGATTTCCGCGATATGTCTGTGACCCACTGTTTTGTATGGTCTTACTCCTCCAAATCGTTCCGGATGATGGGAGGCTAGTGAGGGGTTGCGGCCTGCACCTGAAGAACCGATTTTTGCATCAACTACAATTCGGTCCTTTTCTATGACTTCAGCCCTCATCAACGGGGCTAGTCCAAGGATCGTTGCAGTTGCCATGCATCCGGGACAAGCTATTAAGCGAGCATCCTTTATTTCTTGACGATGGAGTTCGGTTAACCCATAGATTGCTTCTTTCAGTAACTCAGGATGCGAATGCTTCCACCCATACCACGTAATATAGTCGGCGGGGTTTTTCAAGCGAAAGTCTGCGCTCATGTCAATAACTCTAAGCCCCATTTCAAGCAATTTGGGAACAAGCTCTATTGAACTGCCGTGGGGCATTGCCGTGAACACTAAGTCACAATTCTTTGTGATTTGAGAAACGTCGAGCGGAAGAAATTTTAGCTGTGTTGCCCCTCTTAGGTTTGGATGAACTACGAAAACATATTCG
>CP070791.1:541191-544015 GCA_020346825.1 Candidatus Bathyarchaeota archaeon | reverse complement strand
ACCTTGAAAAAACCGGGCTAGACTTCATTCAGGTAACTCTTGAATCACACAAGTCCAAGATCCATGATTTAATGACAGCAACCAAAGGAAGCTGGAAAGAGACCGTTGCTGGAATCAAGAACACCATTCCAACACAGATCTACGCCACCACCAACACAACTCTCAGCAAACATAACGTCTCAGATTTTATGGAGACAGTAGACTTCCTGAAAAAACTCGGAGTCGCCGCTTTTGGGTGCAACAGCCTGATCTACTCAGGTAAGGCCAACGCGATAGGAGAAGAATTCGCACTGCCAATCGAAACACTGAGAGAACTTTTGCCCAAGATTCAGGAAAAAGCGAATCAACTTGGGCTGAAATTTCTGTGGTATACTCCAACTCAATACTGTCAACTTGATCCGGTCAGACTGGGTTTAGGCGTCAAATCATGTACAGCCGCAAGAGTCAACATGTGTATCGGGCCAAATGGTGATGTCTACCCCTGTCAAAGTTACTTTGAAAGCCTTGGCAACATCCTCAAAGATGATTGGCAGAGAATTTGGAACCACCCACTTGCTGTTCGTACAAGAAGGAGGGAATACGTGGAGCCAAAATGCAGGGACTGCCCACAACTGCAGATTTGTGGCGGCGGCTGTCCACTCGAACTCAAGGAGACAAAGTACATCTGCGCAGAGAATCAGTAGGCACTACGTATCCTTATGATCGCTTGCATTGCATCCGGGGACAAAGCATATTTACTCTTATTCGCTTACAACCTTCATTACTCTTTGTAGTAGCAAGACTAGAGGGTAAGAGTTGAGTGACTTTCCTAGATTAAACGCAACATTTGAAGTAAACTCAGTATTCAGTTAAAGGTGATTTTATGAGTAGGGGAGGAAGACATCGAGGACGCGGGGCAATGGTTCCCCTCGAGAAAATCGACGAATATCGTTGGCGTATACCACAGAAATACAAGCCAGGCATGCGGGTTCCTGGCATGGTCTTCGCCAACAAAGGGCTCCTTGAAAAGATAAAAACAGATCGAACCCTCGAACAATGTGCTAACGTCGCCCATCTGCCGGGTATCTGTAATTATGCTATAACCTTACCTGATGGGCATGAGGGATACGGATTTCCAATTGGTGGCGTAGCAGCCACAGATTATGAAGAAGGAGTCATCAGTCCCGGAGGGGTGGGCTACGATATCAACTGCGGCGTGCGCCTATTGAGCACAAACCTTTCAGAACCAGAAATTCGACCTAACCTAGCTGACCTCACTAATACAATCTTCAAAAACGTTCCTTGTGGACTCGGTAGCCGCCGTAGAGACTTTCGCCTAACCGTCCAGGAGCTTGACCGACTGGTCTCAGAGGGCGTACCGTGGATCGTGGACAAAGGGTTTGGTTGGCCTGAAGACACCAAGCACTGTGAGGAAGAAGGATGCATGGAGGTCGCCAACCCTGACAAGATTTCATCCAGAGCTAAGGGGCGAGGTCTGCCTCAGTGTGGCACCCTTGGTTCTGGAAACCACTTCCTAGAGATTCAGAAGGTTGACAAGATTTATGACCCTAAAGTCGCAAAAACCTTTGGCGTCAATCAAGAGGGGCAAGTTACTATCCTTATTCACTGCGGCTCCCGTGGATTCGGACACCAAATCTGTTCAGACTATCTTCGAATCATGGAGCGAGCCGTACACAAATACAACATTTCTTTACCCGATCGAGAGCTCGCTTGTGCCCCCGGCAGTAGCAACGAAGCAGAAGACTACTACCAAGCAATGGCCTGCGCCGTCAACTATGCTTTCGCCAATCGTCAAGTCATAATGCATTGGGTCCGACAGAGCTTCGAAAAAGTGTTCAAAAAGCCAGCAGAGACGTTCGGCTTGAATTTGGTTTACGACGTGGCCCATAACATCGCAAAGATTGAGGAACACAATGTAGATGGAAAACGAACCAAAGTTTGGACCCACAGAAAAGGGGCAACCCGTTCTTTTCCACCAGGACACAAGAGCATTGCAGCAGACTACCGACCAGTTGGACAGCCCGTGATCATCCCCGGAAGCATGGGAACAAGTTCATGGTTGCTAGTCGGCACGGCCAAAGCCATGGAGCTTTCATTTGGTTCCACCGCCCACGGAGCAGGCCGGATGATGAGTCGAACGTCTGCGAAAAGAAGATACTGGGGTGGAGAAGTGAAAAGAGCTCTGGAAGAGCGTGGAATAGTCGTTCGAGCTGCAAGTTCGATCATCTTAGCTGAAGAGGCTGATCCCGCCTACAAGAACGTGGACATGGTCACGGAAGTAAGCGACAAGGTTGGAATTGCGACCCGTGTAGTCCGCTTTGTTCCAATAGGGGTTGTGAAGGGCTAAGAGAAAGACTCCGAAAGCGCGCGCCTAAGACCTTGCTAAGCCTTGGATGGTCACAATTCTCTTATTTCATCGGTCTTACGTGAGATGCGGTGTAAATCGCACCTCTAGGCTTTGTTCAAGATTCTGAATCTAATTCTCCAAAACAGAGTCGTCTTTTCATGTAAGCAAAAAGAATTGAAGTTTTTCCTCATGTTGTCAATAATAGGAATAAGTATCTCAACTGTGAAACAACGAAATGGAAATTGATATGCGTCAAAAAAGGTAAATGTGTTAGCATTCCAAGAATTTGAAGGTGGACAAGAGATGAACACTGAAGAGATTATGGAGTTGGCTCTAAAACTTGCAGGATTGAAACAGGTTCCAGAAGACAGTGCAATATACGTAAACGGAGAAAACGTTAGAAAGGTATTGCTTGGCATAGACGCTGGTGTTCCGGAACTTATGCTTGCGAAACAATTGGATTGTGATGCTGTGGTT
>CP070791.1:528311-541091 GCA_020346825.1 Candidatus Bathyarchaeota archaeon | reverse complement strand
TTGCCTGAGTGGCGATATGTTAAATATGACCATTATGGGCAAGACATAATCTTAATAGGGAGGCTTCAATATGGATCTAAGAGCCGGAAGGATGAGTCGTGCATCACTGCCAAACAAAGTAATTGTGAAAGCCCCTGCAACTACAGCTAATCTAGGTCCAGGCTTCGATGTTTTTGGCATGTCTCTAGAACATCCAAGTGACAAGGTTACGATAACCCCAATCTCCAAAGATATCAAGATTGAAGTTTCAGGTTTAGCGGCAGATTCTATTCCTACCGATCCTGAGAAAAACACAGCTGGAGTTGTTGCAAAACATATCTTACACGAATTTAAGATAAGAACCGGGTTGATGATCAAGCTTGAAAAAGGGATCCCACACAGCTTGGGTTTGGGCAGTAGCGCTGCTTCAGCTGCAGCAGTTGCCTTCGGACTAAATCGCCTGTTTGAACTCAAACTCGACCCTAAAGAGTTAATTCAGTTGGCTGCCAAGGGTGAGATCGCTTCAGCTGGTTTCGAACACGCAGACAACGTTTCCGCTGCCATCTGCGGAGATTTTGTCATCATCAAATCCTATAAGCCTTTGGAAGTCGTTCATCTGAAATCCCCGCAGAATCTAGACATAAGTATAGCCATTCCAAGTATACCTAACAAACCTAAGAAAACTGAGGAGGCTCGTTCCATTTTACCAAAAACCGTTTCAATGGAAAAACTTGTGTACAACATAGGACACGCCGCAACTATGGCTACTGGTTTTGCCTTAAGCGATGTAAACCTTATTGGTAAGTCCATGTCTGACGCTGTTGTTGAGCCTGCTAGGGCCTTCATGATTCCGGGTTATCAAGAGGTTAGAAAGAGAGCCTTAGAAGCTGGCGCATGTGGAGTGTGTATCAGTGGCGCTGGGCCCGCCATATTGGCTGTGGTAAACAGCAACAATACCGATGCTTCCGAAGTTGCCAGGGTCATGGAAAGAGGATTTGAATCTGCTGGCGTAAATGCAGATACCTACTGCACAAGACCTGGAAAAGGGGTTTTCCTGTTACAGGAGGAATAATGTGATATACCAAACGTGTATAGCATGCGGAGAAAAACATGGTGCGGACGAGATTGTTTACTCATGTAAACGATGCGGTGACCTTCTTGAAGTTGAATATGATTATGACCTCCTGAAAGCAAAACTTGAAAAGAGTGACTGGCGGAGCCTGTCCCTATCAGTATGGAGATACAAAGATTTTATGCCAATTCGTGATCCATCAAAGGTTATCTCTTTGAATGAGGGTGGAACTGGACTTCACTCTTGCAACCGTTTGATAAACTTTGTAGGAGTTGAGCGCCTCTACGTGAAGAATGAAGGTGAAAACCCGACAGGATCCTTTAAGGATAGAGGCATGACCGTTGGAGTGACAAACGCCGTGGAACTAGGCATGAAAACAGTTGTCTGTGCCTCAACAGGCAACACCTCTGCCTCTTTGGCTGCTTACGCGGCGAAAGCAGGGCTTCAATGTATAGTCTTTATACCTTCTGGCAAAATTGCGTACGGAAAACTGGCACAAGCCATGGTTTACGGGGCAAAGGTCGTTCAGATTCGAGGAAACTTTGATCATGCCTTGAAAACGGTGCTAGAACTATCAGAGAAACATAGGGAAGTCTATCTCCTCAACTCCATCAATCCTTACAGACTAGAAGGACAAAAAACCTTGGCCCACGAGATCTGTGACCAGTTGAACAAAAGGTCACCCGACAGAGTGGTTCTGCCTGTAGGCAATGCTGGAAACATCAGCTCCTTATGGAAAGGATTCACCGAATTCCACAAGCTGGGTATGATAGACAAGCTTCCGAAAATGACAGGAATTCAAGCTGAAGGAGCAGCGCCCATAGCCCGTGCTATTAAGAACGGAGAAGACGAAATCTTACCCTTGGACAAACCTGAAACTATTGCTACGGCCATCAGAATTGGAGTTCCCATCAGCTGGAAAAAAGCCATGAGGGCAATTAAAGAATCTGGAGGAACCGCGGAGACCGTGACCGATGAAGAAATTCTAGAAGCGCAAAAGATGCTTGCTAGATCCGAAGGCTTGTTTGTGGAACCGGCGAGCGCCTCCTCCATTGCGGGGCTAAAGAAGCTGTTTGAGATGGGAAAAATCGGTAAAGACGAGGTTGTGGTTTGTGTGACCACGGGTCACGGATTGAAGGATCCTGATATTGCGATAAAAATAAGTGAAAAGCCTTCTGAGGTTGATGCAGAAATAGGATCTGTTGAGAATCTCCTAGGACTTTCACGATCTATGCCTGTAACCGTGGTTTCTAGGTGATTGGTGATGAGAATAATCTTAGTGGGCTGTGGAATTGTTGGTCAAAGCTTCGCGCGAATCCTCATACGTCGAGAAACAGAGCTTGTCAAAGACTATGGTTTTCATCCTAGGGTTGTAGCTGTGGTAGACAAAGGAGGAGCTGCCATAAACCCTAGGGGATTAACCCTAGAGAAGACGTTATCTTTGAAAGATGAAAAAAGGACCGTGGCATCAAGCCGTGAATACGGGCATCCTGCCATGTCAGCGTTGGATGTAATCGAATCTGTTGAAGCTGAGGCGATGGTTGAAGCAACACCTACTAACATTGTGGACGGAGAACCTGGCTTATCCTACATCAAAACAGCGTTCAAAACCGGAAAACATGTTGTTACCACAAACAAAGGGCCCCTCGCTCTAGCCATGCCCGCTCTAGTCGAGTTAGCGGACTACAACAAAGTGTATCTACGATTCAGCGGAACTGTTGGAGCAGGAACCCCAGTTCTTGAACTAGCCAAAAAATGCCTCTTGGGCGACAGAATTGTCTCTATCAGAGGCATATTGAACGGAACAACAAATTACATTTTGACCGAAATGGATGAAAAACATTTTACGTTTCAGCAAGCCCTTAAAAATGCCCAAAAACTAGGATACTGTGAAACTGATCCTTCAATGGACGTTGATGGTGTAGATGCAGCCTGCAAACTGGTCATCATGGCGAATTGGATAATGAACAAAAAGGTAACCTTGAAAGATGTGGATGTTCAGGGAATTCGCAACGTTACGCCACAAGCTTTGGAAGAAGCTGCCAAAAAAACATGCACAATCAAACTCATAGGATCCATCAATAGCGACCTTAGAGTCAAGCCTATTGAAATATCTAGACACGACCCTTTATCCGTTGGCGGAGTCCTCAACGCTGTAACCTTTGTCTCAGAATTCGCTGGTGAAGAAACAATAATAGGACGAGGCGCAGGAGGAATAGAGACGGCTAGTACTATATTGAGGGACCTTTTGGACATAAAACAGAACTTAGCAACCAAACTAATAGCTTGACGTTTAGGAGGAGGAATGATTTGAAGAAAATAGTGATGAAGTTTGGAGGCACCTCGATAGCTAGCGGTAAAAACATTCGCCATGTTGCTCGTTTAATTGCTGATCACGTTAGCCAAGGCTATCGCATTGTCACTGTAGTATCAGCGTTGGAAGGAATTACTGATAAATTGATTGAAGTTGCTAAACAAGCGAGAAACGGAAACAGCAACTACATTCACGAGTTTAAACAAAAACTTCTCAAAGAACATTTGGTTGTTGCCAAGGAAGCCATTCAAAAAGAGCGTCTACAACAAGAAATTGAACAAATCCTCAAAACATTGGTCGACGAACTTGAAAAAGTCCTAATAGGAATCGTTTATGTTGGCGAGCTTACCTCGAAATCAAAAGATTATGTTCTCTCTTTCGGAGAGAGATTGTCAGCACCTATAGTCATGGGGGCACTAAGAGACCTAGAATTGAACGCCAAATACTACACTGGAGGAGAAATAGGAATCGTAACCGACTCCAACTTTGGAGAAGCCAAACCGCTTATGAACGTCACCAAACATCAAGTTAAGGAAAAGATCGAACCGTTGCTAGAAAAGAATATTATTCCAATAGTAACGGGTTATATAGCCGCAACTCAAGATGGCGAGACCACCACCCTTGGTCGAGGCGGGTCTGATTACACAACCACCATAATAGGCTCTGCATTAACAGCCACTGAAGTTTGGATATGGACAGATGTGGACGGACTGATGACCTCTGACCCAAAAATTGTTCCTACGGCAAAAATGTTGCCTGAGCTTTCCTTCAAAGAAGCCACAGAAATGACTATCTTCGGAGCAAAAGCTATGCATCCAAGAGCGCTGGAACCAGCTATGGAAGAGAGTATACCTGTCAGAATAAGAAATGTGTTTGATCCAGAGAATTCGGGAACCCTCATTGTTGAGAAGCAGAAAACCAGGATTGGAGAAGCGGTGAAAGCCATAACTCTTGTTAAGGAAGTAGCGCTAGTTAATGTTAGCGGGGCGGGTATGGTTGGTTCACCCGGAACAGCTGCAAAAGTCTTCGATGTCATCGGAAGAGACAACATTAACGTTCTAATGATTTCACAAAGCGTCTCAGAAGCAAACATTTCGTTCGTGATTCAAAGAAGCTTGTTAGAGAAGGCTGTTAGCACATTGGAAATTGCTCTTTTGGGCAGAGGTTTGATACGTGAAGTGACAGCAGAAGATGACGTTTGTGTGGTCGCTGTCGTGGGCGCAGGCATGAAAGGCACACCAGGAGTAGCCTCCAGACTATTCACCGCCGTTGCCCGAAAAGGAATAAACATTCGTATGATCGCCCAAGGCTCCTCTGAACTAAACATTTCTTGTGTAGTAAAGGAAACCGATGGTGAGAAAGCAGTCCAAGCAATTCACGAAGAATTCAAACTACAAAACTAGACCAACATGACGCAGCCTTCTCTCTTTCGCATGCACAAAACCAAAGCTGCTGACGATTAAGTCCTTCCCCGGGCATGCGCGCGCTCAAAAGGGGGAGGAGAGAGTCCATAACTATCAAAACAGCTGAGAGATTTGTTCGATCTTTCATACTTATTGCGTGCGCTCGCGAAACTGATGTCAGAGTCGCTCCATTTCATCATCACATAGGCTCAGAGTCGTATCCGTCATCATCTGATAACAACTCGAACATAACAGTTTAAAAAACCTTACCCATAATTTGGCTGCAAAAGCTTTCAAGAGGAGTTATGCCTATGGAAAGCCAAACTCTTTTTATCTTCATTCTCTCATCATATACGCACCAGAACAGTGGGTAACAAGCTTACAGTTGTGCCTGCAGGCATTTGGTTGGTGGTGAAATCTATGACTAGACATCGTGCCATGACAAAGAAGACTAAGAAGAAGAAAGTGAAAAGGTCTCAAAAAAAGAGGAGGAGACGGAGAGCGAGAGCTAAATAAGTCTAGAAGCTGCGTTGACAAGAATGAAAAGAATGTGGAAGATCTAGCAAGAGTGCAAAGCTAAGCACTAGCAGTCCTTTTGAGAGAGTGTAAAGCGAAAAAATGGGCATCAATGCAACAAACTGGCTAAACTATTCAATAGTGGCGTGAAGTTTCTTCAGTTCATCTTCGGTTTTTCCCAGGCGATGCATGAGTTCAACAACCAGGCTGTCAAGGAAGACCATGCAGTTGTTTTCGAATATGGATCCGAGGGGGCTCAGAGTTTCACGTTCGCCTAGAAGTTGTCTAGCCAAATACTCCTCTTCTTTTGGCCAACCAAGTTTTGTGCGACCGCCAATGGACAAGATGAGGTCAGCGAGGTCCCCTAGCGGAGATTGCGGATA
Organism: Candidatus Bathyarchaeota archaeon; assembly: GCA_020346825.1. Taxonomy (GTDB): domain Archaea; phylum Thermoproteota; class Bathyarchaeia; order Bathyarchaeales; family Bathyarchaeaceae. Next base: position 535,424 of record CP070791.1, on the reverse strand, counting down.
TGAAGTTACGCCAATCACCTTTGCCCCAATTTCTTTTGCAGCTGAACTTGCGGTTAGAGCAAACTTGGTTGTGCCTGAACCGGAAATAGCGATGATCAGATCTTCTTTTCCAGCGGCAGGTGTGATTGTCTCTCCCAAAAAGTAGACATTAAATCCTAAATTCATGAGTCGCAGAGCGAAAGCCCGTCCCACAAACCCGCTTCGGCCCACGCCAACTACAAAGATTTTCCTTTGTTTGGAATCCATAATCATCTGAAGGAATTCTTCTACTTTCCTAACATCGAGTTCGTTCATCGCTTTTCTAGCGCCAGACAAAATCTCTTCCGCAGCAGCTTTCAACCATTTCAACGGTTTCCCCTCGGAGAGGCAATTCCACCTTACATGTTAAAAACCTTTCTAATCTGTTGGAAGCGTGCAGGCGAGGTTAGTTTCAAACCCAACCATCCTTTGAAGTGAATCAGAAACTCAGCAAAATGGTTAGTGAAGGAATCGGGATATATAGCCAAACGTAAACAGCGAGAATCAACATGAGGACGGAAATTAGGACTAAGAGGTAATCATTCCTCTTCAGCTTTAGCACGTAGAGATTGGTTCGTTTTTCGCTAGCCCCCCAGGCTCGAGATTCCATGGCCTCTGCGAGCTCTAGGCTTCTTCGAATTGCGCCAACGATGAGTGGAATAAGGATGGGAATATAATTTCTCACCCTTTTTAGGAAGTTTCCACGCTCCAACTCTAAACCTCTGGCCTTTTGAGCATCCATGATGGTCTGGGCTTCTTCAGCTAACACAGGGACAAAACGAACTGCCGTGGTGAAGGCAAAGCAAAACTCGTAGGGAATGTGACTCTGCTCCAACGCTAGACCCAAATGATCGGGGGAAGTTGTTAAGAAAAACACTGAGAATGACTCCACTAAAACCAAGAAACGAAGGGTCATGGCGATGGAGCGTTCCAACAGCGGAGCTGATGGAACTTGAGGGTATTCTGTGTATAAATAAGTGAATAAGAAGTTGAACAGAAAAATGATGAATGCGAAGAATAAGGCGCCTCTCATAGATCGAATCCATTCCCGCTGAACACCAGCCATCAAAACAAAGGGCAAGGGAACGAAAAACAGCAAAATGAGAGGCGGTAATTTGCTGTTTAATATTGCTGTTATGAACAGCACGCAAACGAAGAAGAATTTTGCTCGCGGATCTAACAGGTGGACAACTGAAGAAACCCTTCTAAATCTAAACCCCTCAAACATGCTCATGAGGCGACCTCCAAAAGGTCAAGTAGAATGCTTGTTGCTTCGTGAACGTCAATCACGTTTTTTTGTATCCCCAAGTCAGGGAGCCCCGAAAGAATCTGGGTTATCTCCGGAGATACAATAGAAGCCTGCGCAACAAGCTTCTGGTCTGTCAGAATTTCTCTGGCGTCTCCCTCAGCCACAATTTCTCCTCCAGACATCAGCATAACTTGGGGATTAGATTCTGCCACAAACTCTACGTCGTGAGTGACAACAATCACAGTCTTCTTCTGAGCATTTAATTGGACAATGAACTGTCGTAGCTTCTCCTTTTGTCGGTGATCCTGGCCAATCGTAGGCTCGTCTAGAATGACAACTTTAGGATCCCAAGCGAGAACTGAAGCCAAAGCAACCCGTTTTCTTTCCCCACCGCTGAGCATGAAGGGAGATGTTTCACGATATCGTTTTATGTCTAGGAGATTTAGAGCCCAATCAACTCTATTTTTGATGGCTGTTTCTTTGAAGCCAAAGTTTCGCAAGGCAAATGCAACCTCCTCCTCTACAGTTTCGCAAAAGAGTTGGTGATCGGGATTCTGAAATACGAATCCAACATTCCGAGCAATTTGGGCTACGCTTGCGTCTCGAGTGCTCACTCCATCTATAACAACCTCACCTGCGGTTGGCTTTAACAATCCATTGAAGTGTTTCACCAGGGTTGTTTTTCCTGCGCCATTCTGTCCCATGATAGCCAGAAATTCTCCATCTCTAACAGTGAGGTTGATTCCCCTCAAAGCTTCAACGCCAGTAGGATAAGTGAAATGAAGGTCTCTAACCTCAATCACGTTTCAAAACCTCCAACAATAGTTTGGATGCTTCCTCCGAGGTCACTGGAACTCCGCTGAGGTGCGTTCCGTTTTCTCTGAGGATCTGATAGAGCCTAGTAGCTTTAGGGACCCCGACACCAATCAAGCGGGCTTTCTCAGAGTTGAAGACTCCTCGAGGCTCACCGTCCAAAACGACCTTTCCTTCATCCATAACAACAACGTGATCAGCGTATTTTGAGGCCAAATCTAACCTATGTTCGACGAGAATGATTGTGATGCCCAATTCTTTGTTTAACTCGTTGATTACCTCAAAGATTTTTTGAGCTCCTACCGGATCAAGAAATGATGTGGGCTCGTCCAATATCATAACGTCTGGTTGCATTGCCAACACGCAGGCTATAGCAACCCGTTGTTGTTGTCCGCCCGAGAGTTCGTGGGGCGGTCTTTCACTGAGGTCTTCTATGCCCGTCATTTGGAGAGCCCAATCAACGCGTTTTATCATTTCATCTCTGGGAACGGCAAGGTTTTCAAGGCCGAAGGCTACATCTTTTTCAACGGATAAAGCAAAGAGCTGGTTTTCTGGGTTTTGGAAAACAAGGCCTACATGTCTGGCGAGTTCATAAATTGTTTGGTCAACTACTTTGTGGCCGGCGACCACCACCTCTCCTTCAATTTTCCCACCGTAGAAGTGGGGAATTAGGCCATTGAAGCATCGGCATAAGGTTGTTTTACCGCAGCCACTGGGACCTGTTAGAATAACGATTTCTCCGCTCTCAATTGTTACGGATACACCTTTGAGGGCTGCTTTTTTTGCACCTGAATAGGTGTACACTAGTTTTCTTGTTTCGATGATTGCCAATGTTTCGTTCGCCACGGTTATTGGCGAACCTTCAATCATTTAAGAGTAGCTACTCAACAGAGAGTTACTTCAGTCTCTCCTTCAGCAGTCTTACGCAACGCTTCAGGCTAGCTTTTGCGTCTCCAACACCGTTGGCCCCAGCTGAAACCGAATGGCCTCCCCCCATGCCCTGCAGATACTTACCTAACGGGTTGGCTATGTCTCGACCTAAATGTATTCCAGTTTTCTCGTAGAAGTCACGAGAAGATCTTAGACTGACTTGTAGTGCGTCTCCTCTTTTACCAGCAACAATTGCTACGTGGGCTCCCAATCCAATTAAACCTCTAGCCGATGAGGCTTGATAAGAGCTAATATGAGAAAGCGCAATTAACCAGTCATCAATCCGCAGGAGTTTTAGGCGGCAACCTGCTTTCAATCGTGCTATGCGCTCCGAGTAGTCCATTGGTAACGAAAGAAGAGGTAAGGTTTCTTGGACGCTAACTCCAGCGTCAATCAGGTCAGCTACAACCTTGAGTGTAGCAGAAGTGGCAATAACAAAGTGTCTAGTATCAAAGGCTATGCCGAGAAAAAGTGCCTTCGCTTCGACTAGTGTCAGTTTGACTTTCGCTTCTTTGAAAAGTCTGTAAACAATCTCACAAGTGGATGAAGCTTCCTCATCCGCTACGCATATGGTTACAAGACGTTCAGTTTCTGGATGGCTTGCATGATGATCAATTACGATGAGAGGAGAATTGGACACCTCTATCACTTGGCGCCATTCATCCAGCTGTTGGATAGTATTTGTGTCCAAAAAAACAATAAGATCAGCTTTATTGATGCGCGGCTGCGCTGTTAATTCTGCGGGCAACGACTTCAACAAGAACTTCGAAAGCCTACTAGGTCCTTGAGCCGCTGCAATTTCGATTTCCAACCCAGGTCTTAGACGCGCCAACAGTCTAGAAAAAGCAAAAGCAGCACATATGGCATCCGGATCAGCATTATGGTGACATAATAGAACCCCCAACTTTGCGTCAAGTTTGTCTATAAGCGTCACTATCTCATGGATTTGCATAAGAGTTTCCTCAAGTATACTTCAACGGAAGTGAAAGCCCTTTCCGTCGCGTCTTCAGCCAATTCTGTTACATCAAAATTCTTCATGAGAGACGACAATACGACTTCTACGGCGATGTTCAGGGTGAGGGGTTTCGCGTCGTCGCCGTCAACTGATACGTGGAGGGTAAAAACTCTGCTGGAAGGAACCTTTGACAAGAAATACTCTCTCGCATTCGCCCCCGCCATTTCACAAAGCTCTTCCAACTGTTCCAAGGTAAGTTCAGGGATTTCTATCTCTCCCAAAAAAATTTCACCTTAAGGGGGAGGTGAAATTTGACGCAAATCACGTTGCAGTTTATCCTGCAAATCCTTGACCTGGGTTCGCAGACGCTCCTCCTGCTTGCCTAGAACGTTAATTCTCATGTTCAACAGTTCTTTCCGCTCGTTTAGTTCAACTGTCACGTTAGCTCTCTTTGACTTAACAAGAAGCGAACCTACGGACTTGTAAATCACCGAAGCATCAGTCAGCTTTTCCAACTCGCCCAACGCTTGTTCAACTTCATTAAGTTCTAGCTCCAGCTGCTGTTTCTGTGTCAAAACTCCTTGCAACGTCTGCTGCAGCTGCTGAAGTCTTAACAACCGTTGTTGTACCTGTGGTGGAAGCCTCGTAATCTCTTCGCTCATCTCAACTCCTCCAATTGTTGCTTCAGGACTCCTTCAGCATTATACCTTTGCGTTAATTAAGGGTTTTCACGCAAAACACTTCTTTTCATTGTGACTCATTAATGGATTCAGATATGGTTCTTGTCAAAAAGCATCTTACAAAGATAAGCATCTGCCTAGAATAAACACTCTTTCTTTTGTAACGCGCACATGTACATTGTTTTTTTTCAAAGCAAAGTTTGGATTCTGTGCAACAAAGCTTATAACTCTTTTTTGAGAGGTTCTCGTGTATACAGAGGCGTAGAGTTCTGATGAAAAAAAGAAAGTGTGTCAAATGCGGTGCCAGCTTAACCGATGAAGACATAATGAAAATGGAGTTTGATGATGGTTCATGGGAGACAATACCCCTTCCAACATGTCCAGATTGTTTCGCTAAGCAAATACTTGAAGGGGCAGTTCATTAGAGGAGAAAAGACCGTAAACCTTGGACGCACCTATCACTTTCTTTTAAGATTGGTCTGCGAATCCATACACGTGTGGCTAATAGGCGAACGCTCACGCCATGATGGTTCTTCCACTAACTTCAGAAGATCAACCAGCATATTGACATGCCGTAAATACGAGTTTATAGCCGCTCTTAGGGCGGAAGTGTCCCTTGCTTTGAAGTCAAGCGTCAACTCGTTTCCTTCACTCTTGATTTGAACTTTGGAACGGCGGGTTGCCGCAGTTTTGGTTTCTGGTTTTAGAGCCTCCAGTACTACTTTCATCTGTTTTTCAGATGAGAAACTCAGACAAATAATAGCTCGAGTCTTCATTCAGCGACACTCCACACCAACGCTGACAAAGTTATTCTAGGACCTATTTCAATCATTTGTGGAAGGAGCATAAACGTGATTTGGGTGCGCCCCAAAGCACTATCAGTAATGTGCATCGAAGCTCGATATTTCGTTGCAGCCTCGCCCACCAACAACCTCGGTAGATTAAAGAAATTTGACAAATGCTCCGCGATTTTTTTGGTTTCAGGAGGGTTTTTCAGCTTCGTAGTTGCGACAAGAGATCGAACACGCTTTGTCGTTGTCTCAAATTCTCTTTGAAGCCTAACACCAGCAACATACATAAACGGAGGAACCGGAATTAGGTCGGTTGTTTCCTTTCGAAGAAGATTGATTTTTCCGAATCCGCTTCTCCATCGGTCAATGATGACTATTCGGTTCGCGTTCAGTTCAGCAGCCTTTTCAGCTATTCCATCAACATTCAGTTTGCCTCGGTTGATTCGGATTATGTTTGGAATGGAGCGAGCGAAATCGTGGCAAAACGTTCTTGTTCTTGTGGTTGGTCTCCGAGAAGTGGTTAACAGTATCACCTGCGGCCCTCCTTTCAGAAGGCGTAGACTGAGCGGTTTTGACTTTTACAGTTCTATTTATGCTTCTGAAGCCTGCAGACTTTTGACCGCGCGCTTACTAATCATCCCAAGTTTAGTAACTGGTGTGTAGGCGCCTCCCGTGAAGGTGAGACCGCATTTTCTGCAATTCCAAACGCCTAGGCTTTCCCGTCGAATTGACGGAGAGCCACATTGTGGGCATTTGTGAGCTTTCTTTGTCTCTGAAAGTACTTTGATGTATCGTTTTCTCACTGTTGCGCCGTAGCGGGCTCCAAGTCCTCTTGTCATGGCAACTTTCTTCGTCTTTCTTCCGCGACCCATTTAGTCTTTCACCAAGATTTTCCTTAACTCTCCGGTCTTTTCCCGAGCTATCTTGGTGGCTTCTAGGATTTGTTGTGTCGTGAAGTAGCCGTAGCCGCCTTTTTGTATGGCACAGATTTTTTCTTCTTTGTCGAAAGTCATTGTGAGTCTGGCGTCCATTGCTTGTTCTTCTTCAAGCCAAGGGTCGACCACTAGCTTGCCATTTATCTTGGCGAAAGTAACGGGTATTGGATAATTTCTGATTGGAAGCGGTGTGTAGCCCGGTTTAATTTTTATTTCTCCTTCTTCCAGTTCATAGTTAAACATCTTTGTGTTAAGCAGGGCAGCTAGGGCAGCCATGGCTGAGGCGTCTATTAGGTTTCCGTCGTGGTTTAAGACGTAGACGTCGATGAAAACCACGAAGACCTTCTTGTTTGGCTCAACGCACAGCTTTTCCATATCAATGGCTTTGGACTCTCGTATACCTCTATCAACGACTCGTGCTAGTTCCACTGCGTTTTCGTTAGGCGGTCCCGGTTCAAAGGAGGGGGAGGCCAAAGGCACGAGTTCAGCGTTGACGGTGAGGACACCTTGGTTGGGTATGTCTGGAAAAGGTTCGCCGGTCGCAATTTTTATTCCAACGACTACTTCGGTTTTGCCTAGGCGTATTCGGGCAGAACCTTCAGCGCGTTCAATGATTCCTGATTCCACTTGGATTTCACGGTAATCAGTCAATCCTCTTCCGTCTATTCTCTTTCCGCTGGAAACGAGTTCAGCGATTCGTTTTTGTTTGATCCCTGCAATTATTGGTGTTTTTGTCATTCTT
>CP070791.1:523034-528211 GCA_020346825.1 Candidatus Bathyarchaeota archaeon | reverse complement strand
AGGTTTGTTCATAGTAGCGTGGACCGTATGTCAGGGTGATTTGATGAAACGTTTTGGTTCTGCATACGACTTCTTCGATGTTTCCTTCTACGTATACTTCTTCATCTTTTTTTGCTTGCATTCGAAACTCTTCAACAAAAGAAAGAATTCGCTGAATGTTTTCGATCTTTGGTCCCTCTAGGATTTTGAGGGCTTCGATTTGGTAGATTGATGGAATGAATGGTGCATCTCGATCGCTAGTTACTCGGGCAATAGCTTTGATCCATCCTCGCTTATGGATTCGAGTATTTGGGGTGTATTCGTTGCAAATCTCTTTCCAGTCTTTCACGGGCTCGAACTCTGTCTTTGAGACTCTTTCGCCTTTCTTGTGCTTGAATAGTGCGTAAATCATTTTCCTTTGCTGGTGCCACAAATATTCCTTTGGAGTGTAGTTCCTAAATTTCCAATGTTTACCTTCAAGAGCCTTCTCGCTCTCAAACTCGTTTTGTATAGAGTCTCCTTCATTGTAGAGTTCCTGTAATGCTTCACAGAGTTTCCTCAGTTTTTGTCTGCCATAAACAATGAGATCAAGATCTGAGAATTTTGGGTGATAGAAGCCGTGGAGGAGAGAACCAAAAACTCCAAAATCCTGATCTGACAACCCTGATCTGGATGTGATCAACGCAGACAGACTGTGCAGTGCCTTAAGAAGATCGTCCTCAGGCTCTTTCTGATTTAACAATCGGAATCTCTCTTCTGGTTTCCGTGTTTTCGCGACGTATGCATTAGGGACTCCGACGAGGCGCGTTTGCAAGGGCTCGTAGAGAATCGTGTAGCGTGGATATTCTTTCTGAACAAGCCGCAAACCTTCATCAGCATAGAATTTGTAGTAAAGAGGCTTTCTTTTCCCTCTAGGAGCCCGAGGATTCTTGGATTTGTAGATTTTGTCAGACGCGTATTCGGGATCGCAAACGTATGCGCCCGGTGGATGAAAATAACCGTAGACACGAAAAATGATGTTATCTGTCGTGATTATAGCGTCGCGGTCTCTGAGCTTTATGCAGGCCAAATGTATTCGTCCTGACGCGTTCCTGTGCCTACTACAACTTGATAGATGGTTTCGCCTCTTTCAATGTTTTCCACTCGTTCCAATGTTCCTGAAACTTTGATCTTATCCCCGTATCTGGCGACATTTCTGTAATAGCCCACCATAGAAACAACGCTCTTAGGAATCTCATCTTCACTGAGTTTTGAGATTGCATCTAGAGAATCTAGAAGTTGACAATTCTTGATTTGGTAGATAGCGGGCCGAAACATGGCTTCTTTGTCATCAACAACTTCACAACTGAAAGTTACATGCCTTATTGGTATGTATCTGTGACTTCCGTATTCGGTGTCTATTTCTCGAAGTTTTCGCACCGAGTTGTAGACAAAAAGTCTGTCTTTGTAGCGTCCTCGATGTTTTCTTGCTTTGTCAAGTTTCTTGGTGAAAACATGTTTTATCTTTGCGTCCTTGACGAGTCTATTGATTGCCTTTTCGAGATTCCTGAAGCTTCTAGAACCATAAACCACGAGGTCGATGTCAGAATGTGCGGTGTGCATGTTCAGGGCTATTGATCCGTGGATTCCAAAATCTCTCAGAGGCACTTGGGACTCGATGGAGAAAAGGGAGATCAATTCTACGGCTAGTTTCTGCAAATGATCTTTCTTTCTCTTTTCGAAAAGTCTGTGTAGACATTCTCTTGGCACATAGACATTCTTTATTTGTTCCAATGGAACGCTTATGAGTTCTTTTTGACGGTATGGACAAAAATATATGTATTGCGGGAACGTTTTTCGAAAGGTCTCCAAGAATGCTTGATAGTTTTGGGCCGTATAGAGTTTTTCTGGCCGGGCAAGCTCGACGTTTCCGAGTTTCCATCTTTGCCTGAGGAAACGTATTGGGAAGTTGGGCTTCAACTTGGATGGAATGTACTTTAGAAAAGCCAGGACTCGATTCTTCGGATGTTCGTATCCGAACACGTAGAAGACGAAATCATCTTTTGTGACGAAGGTGTCACCGTCCCTAGGAGTCCACGCTTTCATCCTGAAGCCTACTTTAGATTAGATAAGTATATAACCACTCATCTTCAACATTCGGCGCGCGTGCATGCTAGTGGATGGAAATATTCTTTGGCAATTCATACCTTAAACACACATGAATTAAATAGGTTCTAATCCATCAAGTACGTGTACGCCGTGAAGCGGATGTCCCATGAGCGAATTCTTGACTCCAATAGTATCCCAGTTGGGCACTGGGGGAATTGGAGGATTCCTTCTCGGATATTTAATTAAAAAAGTCCTCAAGATTGCTCTAATAATAGGATGTTTTGCCTTAATTTTCTTTTACCTTGCATTTGACCAGGTGATAGAAGTTAACTATGCTCAATTATTGGCGCGTGTAGGAGAAATCGCCAGTACTGCATCACAATATGTTTCTCCGCTTTTGTCAAACTTTGCGTTTTCGGGCAGTCTTATGCTGGGAGTGTTAGCTGGATTTATGTTGGGCTAATTTTTGTGTGCATGCCTTATGTACCCGTTTTTTTAACCACAAAATGAGCTTTTTTTTGAAAACAAATCCAAATTAGCAATATTTGAATATTGCAAACGGGGCGTCCTCCATGCCTAAATCGAAAGAGTAAAAACACACTGACAGAATTTTCCATACGAAAACCAACATTTGAAAAACTAACAAAGTATATAATCGCTTGTCAAAAAAGGTTAAAGCTATGGGACTGTTCAGAGACCGCGATTTCCTACAAACCACAGAAGGATTTTTTTTCTGCATAGTAGGTCCATCTCATCCCCAGGATCGAGTTATCTCTTATCTTAAGTATGTTCCGTCGAGGTTTGGTGTTTGGGGAAAAGGCGAAAAACGATTTAGGAGAGTCATGTCGGCCTACACGATTCCTAATCTGCTGGAGACTTTCAGCTTCTTGGAAGAGAATCACCCCCACTATCTGTTTCATTCTCCCTTCTACAACATTACCCTTACCGCGGTTCCAAAAAAACACATATCAAAACATTATAAACCAGAACATAAACTAGCTAAACTTGTCAAAACTTTGCGTCTAGACCCATTACAGAGAAAACTGACCAGGTTCGCAGGGTTCTTGGCAGAAACAAGCAAGGTCTCTATTGAATTCTTGGGAGTGACAGGCTCTCTACTCCTTGATATTCATCAACCCGCGTTTTCAGACTTGGATTTGACAGTTTACGGGTTGAGCAACAGTCTAGCATTGAAGAATTCACTGAGTGAAAAATATGTTTCTTCCTGTTCCGCCGTAAAACATCTCGAAAAAAAAGCTGTGAAAGCTTGGTGCGCCAGGAAAGCTAGACGCTATCCGCTGACCCCTGATGAAGCCTTTCAGATCTATAAACGGAAGTGGAACCAAGGTGTATTCGAAGGCACTTCTTTTTCCATTCATCCAGTCAAGTCTGAGCAAGAAGTTACTGAAGAATATGGCGCAAGTACTTACCATCCTATTGGACACGCAACCATCCGCGCTGTTGTTGATGATAACACCGAGTACCTGTTTCTTCCTGCAGTCTACCGCGTTAAAGATGTACAGATTGTAGAAGGCCCTGAAGTGGCAGATATCGTAGAGGTGGTTTCATATGAAAGCCTTTACGACAGTATGGCTGAAGTTGAGGAATCAATCTTTGTCAGGGGCAAACTCGAGCGTGTTGTAGATAACAAAACTGGTCGAGAACACCATCGCGTTCTGGTTGGTTCTGCAGAAGGAAAGGGTGAAGAATATATCAAGCTTGTAGTCGATTAAGAACTTGCACAAGCCAAACTATGTTGTTTCCAAGACCTCTTTCAAATAGGCTCGAAACGGACCAAGGGTGCCTCCAAAATTTCCCGCCGAGATTTTCACGATGTCTGGAATCTTCACTGCTACCTTTATGCCTTCAGCCATTGCTTTTTTCACAACGTTCGAATTCAAGCCGTTTATCACTATTTCGTAAACGCTGTCAACGTTTTCCGGAACCTGTGAGTCAGGCAAGATTTTCCTCAATCTGGGACAGAAAGGATGATTCGTGGACGCTGCAAGTTTGTACTTCAAAGAGCCTACCTTGGATCCTGATCTACAGATGCCCCCTGGGAAGGGCATAATAACACCTCGAACTCTCTCGCTGATGACTTTTGTAGCGTCCTCTGCTGCTTGAAGACCAGCTTTTCGATTTTCTGCCAAGATTAGAAAGTTTCCGCTAGCAACAGCCTTCTGGGCGCCGAAGCTGTCTTCAACCATGAATTCTCCTTCCATAACAGGTATGCGCCAAACCTTTCTTTCTCCAATTGCATCTCTCTTTTGAAAGCCGTCACCAAAGAGCCGTAAGCTCCTCCCCACCTTTAACCTTCTCTTTGCCTTGGGTAAGGCGTCGAAAGCGGCAGTGGTGGGACATGTCATAATGCATTGTCCAATTCTCAAGCTCATTTGAGTCTTTAGGTCTCTTCGTGTTGTATGGTAAATTTGAATTAGAGCTCCAGTGCGTCCGTCTGGGGTTTCTCTAGAAGGCATTATTCCTTCTAATCCAGCTTCTGCAGGGGACATGATTATGGAAGCTGCGAAGCCTGTTGCTGTTCTTGCTGCCGTTAGAGCCCATTTTTCGTTCTCAGCTGTGATCAATATTCTTCCTGCCCACATTGGAAACATTTCAGCGTAGGTATTCTCAACTTCGCAGAATTTGTCTAGTTTTTGCTTCTTCCAGCTAATCTCTCCGGTTTCCCGGTTCATCCAAAAAGACTCCGGTTCTGGCTTAGACAACATCTATCACCCTTGCATGCGCGCGCATAACTTCCCAATGACCCAAAATCTTGGCACTTCCCCTTTTTTTGTGAGTTAGAAGTTAAAATAGACTTGAAGTTACTTAACGTTTTCGCGCGTTAATCAATTTGATAGCTTTTCATTGTTACCTTAACCTGCTTTCATCCGATCAAAATTGAAAAGGAGAAAAATTAATAGAGGATAGAAAGCGAGCATGCATGCGTGCATGCACGTTTATTTTTCTTTTCGCAAATGAATTTTCAAGACTTTCCAGTCTGGATGAGCTTTGTTGAAAGCTTTATACATTGTTCTTTTCAAGTTGAGTTTAGGATTGTTCGCAATGTGGTATGTATTCATGAACTTCACATTTTTTGGATGATCAGATCT
>CP070791.1:518380-522934 GCA_020346825.1 Candidatus Bathyarchaeota archaeon | reverse complement strand
GGCTAGTCCGCCGCTCCACCTTGCTGAGCTACGGGCACGCTCCAATGATTACCTTCTACTTTTGTAGGTATAGCTACCCTAATATCTTTCGTTGCCGAAGTTTTGTAGGTTGTCTGGAGTTGAGGGTTTTGGGGGAGCTTCTCTTCGTGGGTTTGGGGTTATGTGACGAGAAAGATATTTCCCTCCGTGGACTTGAAGAGGCGAGAGGGGCGGATGCTGTTTTTGCAGAGCTCTACACTAGTTTGATGTCGGGTTTGTCTCTTCAGAAGTTGGAGGGACTTGTTGGAAAAAGAGTTTCTGTGGTTTCAAGGCAGGTTCTAGAGGAAGAGAATGGTGTTCCAATTTTAAAGGACGCGAAGAAGGGAAAAGCTGTTTTTCTAGTTCCAGGAGATCCCCTGATTGCAACCACTCATGTGGATTTGCGGATTCGTGCAGAAAAGCAGGGGATCAAGACCAGAGTCATACATGGAGCATCAATTGTTTCAGCGGTTATGGGGCTTTCTGGTTTGCAGAATTACAAGTATGGAAGAAGCGTTACGATCCCGTTTCCGGAGAAAGGGGGTGCCTCCGAGACTCCTTACAAGGTGATTTTGGGAAATCGGGCGATGGGGCTTCACACTCTGTGTTACTTAGATGTAAAAGCGGAAGAGGATAGATACATGACTATCAAAGATGGACTCCAGTCGCTTTTGGATACTGAGAAACAAAAGAGAGGTCGTGTAACCACGTTAACCACTCTGGTTTTAGGCGTTGCGAGAGCAGGTTCTAACAATCCTGCAATCAAACTAGGCTATATCAAGGATTTGGTGAATCATGACTTTGGTGATCCTCCCCACACTCTGGTTTTCCCAGCTAGACTACATTTCATGGAAGCTGAAGCCCTAATCATCTTAGCCGGGGCACCTGAACAGATTAGAGGAATGGTTGAATAATGTTGGAGGAAATGGTGACCAAATACCTAAGTAAGACCGAGCGGGTCTTCGGCGAAATAAGGCGAGTTTCCGGTTTCATTCACCTTAACAAACAGAAGATAGAAAGTGTTGTGGAAACTGCTAAACGTTATTTGGAAGACGCTAAATATTATCAAAAGAAGAGCAAGCTTGAAACGAGTCTTGCTTCGGTTGCTTATTGTGAGGGGTTGTTGGATGCTCTGCGACTGTTGGAGGTTGTGGAGTTTTCATGGTAGGTAAAGCTAGGAAAAAGAAGGTTGTTCTTGCTTCAGGCACCTTTGATCTGCTTCATTTCGGCCACGTGAAGTATCTGGAAGAGGCTAAAGGAGCTGGAGGAAAAAACGCGGACCTGATTGTCATTGTGGCTAGAGACAGCACTGTTAAGAAAAGAAAGGGAAAAAAACCGGTTATGCCAGAAGATCAACGAAGATCACTTGTCGAATCCTTGAAGGTAGTGAACGAAGCTATTTTAGGTTTCGAGGATTTTAGCATAGACAAGGTTATTGAAAAGATTGGCCCTGACGTAATAGCTGTGGGACACGACCAAGAGGGCATAGAAAGGGAAGTACAGAAGGCTGTAGCGGAGAAGAGATTTAACGTTCAGATTGCTAGAATTGGAAGATTTGGAAAAAAGGAGCTTGACAGTTCTTCAAAGATTATGAGGAAGATTGTCGAGTCCTTTAAGAGATGAAGCACAGAAAAGTAATGCTAAGTTGGGGTAGATACACGCATGTACCACGGCTTGTGGGTTGGCGTTTTCATATGGACCATTGTTTTCTGAAACGTTCGACTTGGCTGCACATATTAACCTAGCATATCTCAGGACCCGAACGCTTCCGGTGGATTCAGGACGTACCCTTCCCTCCTTTTTGGTTCCAATTCTGAACCGTCAATAAAAAGCTAAAGCAAAAAAGCCCATCTTGAAAGATGGGGGACTGAATACATGCAGCGCTACGCGGGGTCTTTTGGTTTGTATTTTCCCCTTCCTTTATATTTTCCAGAGTATCGTCTACTTTTAACTCTTTTTTGAATAGCTTTTTTTATAGCTTTCTTATTATCCATTTTTTTCTTCGCCTTTACCTAATCTTTAGCCTTTCACGGATGTTTGTGAGCGTTTCGGGTCAAAAATTCACATATGCACGACGTCTATTTCTTTGTCTTCTTAACTTCCTTTCTTCTTTCCCCTCTTTATGTCCTTGGTATAGAATCTAACAATATATTTGGAGATTGATAGAGGTACTTCATCTTCCAATTCTCAAACCTTCTTCCAGATTAAAGCGTATTCTTGTGTTTTGAAAAGATCCGATTATTCGATAGGCCAATCCCACAGGATAAAAGAAAACTTTTCACATGTTGCACTGATTCCGCTCTTATAAAGGCTTGGGTCAACCATCGCGCGCAAAGATTGGAGACCCCAAAAATTATGCGTGTGTAACCGCAATTCATAAACTTGTTTTGTGAGCCTCCACACTTTATAACAAACCACTAGAAACGAACTAAGGGAGTTCTGATATGACGGCTAGTGCTGTTACGCAAAACTGTTTTGAATGTTTTTGGCTACGTAGAAAGCATGGATTGAAGAATTTTTGTGAGCTGTTGAACAGACAGTTAGGCAAGAAACACTTGAACAAGGGTTGCATGCATGGTTTACGGAAGGGTTAATACCTCTACCTTCACTTTGTTTCCGTCTTTTAGTTTCAAGCGGGCTCGAAGAAATATTGGAGCAATGACCTCCAGCACGGACGCATTGTAATGGCTTCGCAGGGCATAGATGACCGCGCCCTTCACCCTGTTGTTGATTATGGCTGGATAACATTTAACGGAACCAAAGGATCTGGATTCGTCTTTGAACCCTTTAATTTCAATGGCAGGATATGCTTCTAGTTCCGACATCGTTTTCATGTCATATTCGGTTGTTAGCTTGAGGTTGAGGGTTCCGGGATACGGGTCAAAACCGAGTTTTTCCATGAATTGTTTGCGGTAGCCCTCTACAGTCACGTAGTAGGCGCCCTCGCTTAATCCGGTGAACAGAATTCCCTCCAGAGTGATAGAGGGGGGATATGTAGCTTCGAATATCAAACGCAAGTTAGAGTATAGTTTTTTCAGTTCAGCTTTTCCAGAATCTGTGATTTTGGTTAAGCAGCCCTCGGGGGTAATGGTTCTTTTTATCCATCCTATCTTCTCTAATTTTATGAGGTGTCGAGAGGCTGTTTGTTGAGATGTCCCCATCTTTTCAGACAAGTATTCTGTGGACACCTTCACGGTTCGGCTGCATGCACCCAATTCTGCTAGCTTGTAGAGCGTAAAGAAGAGTTTCCACGATCTGAGATCAATGTTCAGAGGGCCCACTGGAATCGCCTCGTTTGAGGAAAGACAATTGCCTATTTATAAGTAACTCGAAAAATTTTGTTTTCGTAAAACGTTAAGTTATCCTTGTGACTTTTGCAGCTTATCTACTTCTTTCACAGCTTGTAAAGCAACCTCAATCATCTTCTCGTCTGGTTCTTTTGTCGTTAAGCTTTGGAGTGCCAAACCCGGTGCCACCAAGATTTTCATGATTTTTGAGTTTTTGTATCGGTCGCTAAGCTTCAAAGCTTCATAACTTATTGCACCAATCACAGGGATAAGAAGAATTCTGTAGGCTAGCCTCATGAAGTAACCTAGATTCGGCATGATCGAGAACAGCAGAATACTGATTAGCGTGACTATGAGAATGAAGGATGTTCCACATCTTGGATGAAAGCGAGAGTATTTTTTGACCTCCGCAACCTTCAACGCAACTCCGGCTTCATAGGCGTTTATAGCTGTATGTTCGGCACCGTGATACTGGAACACTCTTCTAAACTCTCCAATCAAAGAGATGGATGTAAGGTACAGTAGCAAAACTGCAAGGCGAACTATGCCTTCGACTACGTTGAAAACTGCTCCCCTAAGATTCAAAAAGGTAGTTAGGAAATAAGGTGTGACACTGAACAATAGTATTGACAAAGCCAAGGCTACAATGAAGGCAAACGCTATTTCCTTAGGGTTGAGTTTTTCCTCTTCCTCTAAAGTTGCATTTGCAGAAAAATATAGGCTTTTAATACCTATATACAAAGTTTCAAACAATGCTACGATTCCTCTAAGGAAAGGAAGTTTCAAGGGTCTGTACTTTTCAGTAAGGGACTTTATTTCTTCAGTCTTTGTCAATAATTCGTCGTTGGGCTGCCTAACACATACCACCATGTGCTTTTTGGAGCGAATTAACACTCCTTCTATTACAGCCTGTCCACCAAACGCCAACGACGGCTCTTCTTTCCCTTTAACAGTTGGTTTCATACCCAACGGTAATTTTCACAGTCTTATATCTTTTCCAGGAACGGCTAACTAAGAAGAGATAGTTGTTTGCGCGAACATATACACTCCATCTTCTCTGCCCCTTGACCTGAAGCCTAGCATGCATTTATAGAACTGAAATCTTTCTTATTATTTCGTCACCGACCTCATTCGTTTTGCTGGATCCTCCGAGGTCTCGAGGTAACACTTTGCCTTATTTTAGTGTTAAATCTACAGCTTTTTCAATTCTTTTTGCAGCTTCTATGGTTGATCTATCACTGTGTTTGTC
>CP070791.1:512926-518280 GCA_020346825.1 Candidatus Bathyarchaeota archaeon | reverse complement strand
TCCGCCAGGGGCACAAGCACCAGACCTTGTTGGGAGCAACCGGCACGGGTAAGACGTATGTGGTGTCAAAGGTCATCGAGCAGGTTCAGAAAAGCACCCTTGTCCTTGCTCATAATAAGACTTTGGCTGCCCAATTATATGCTGAATTGAAAGAGCTGTTTCCAAGTAACCGCGTGGAGTATTTCATTTCGTTTTATTCCTATTACCAGCCTGAATCCTATTTGCCAACGACCGACACGTACATCGAAAAAGACTCTGAGATTAATGAGCAAATTGAGAAAATGCGCATGCATGCCATTGCGGGTATTGTGAGCAGAGAGGATACCATTATTGTTGCGAGTATTAGCTGCATTTATGGTTTAGGAAATCCTGCAGATTTTAGGAGCATGGCCGTAAAGTTACGGGTTGGAAAAGAATTGAAACGACGGGATTTGTTGCATGTTTTGGTGAGTCTTCAGTATGAACGAAATGATCGTTTCTTGGAGCCAAGTAGGTTTCGTGTTCGAGGAAATGTGGTCGACATTATTCCTTCTTATGAGCGGGACATTTTGAGGGTGGAGTTGGAAGGTGAGAGAATACGCGGCATCAAAGTGGTGGATGCGTTAACGGGGAGTGTGCAAGGTAGCCTCGATAAGATTACTCTTTATCCTGCCAGACAATATGTGGTCCCTGAAGAGAAACAACAACTTGCCATTACGCAAATACAAAAGGAGTTAGGTGAGCATCTGCCCAACCTCCCTCCCCTTGAAGCTCAAAGACTTAAGACACGCATCAATTATGATCTTGAAATGATTCGGGAGATGGGGTATTGTAAAGGAATTGAAAATTACAGTCGACACTTCGATGGTCGAGGTTCGGGTGAACCCCCCTTTGTGTTAATTGATTATTTTCCAAAAGATTATTTGTTAATCATTGATGAGAGTCACCAAACGATCCCCCAAGCGCGCGCCATGTATAGGGGTGATTTGGCTCGAAAGAAGAATCTGGTGGATTATGGGTTTCGGCTTCCGTGTGCTTTCGACAATCGCCCACTCAAGTTTGAAGAGTTCGAGAAGAAAATGCGGAAAACCCTCTTTGTGTCAGCGACACCAGCGGAATATGAATTACGTTTGAGCGGCCAACCAGTAGAATTAATAACCCGACCAACCGGCCTTTTAGACCCCAAAGTAACACTTCATCCAGTAGAGGGCCAGATGCAAGATCTGATGGAAAAAACCAAAAACACGATCGAGCGTGGGGATCGAGTACTCATTACCACGCTCACCAAAAGGATGGCGGAAGATCTGACCGATTACTTGGTGAAAGCGGGGTTTCGCGTCCGGTACCTGCACTCCGAAATTGATAGTTTGGAGCGAATAGAATTGATTCGACAACTCCGATCCGGGGAGTTTAATGTATTGGTGGGCATCAATCTACTTCGTGAAGGGTTGGATGTACCTGAAGTTGCCACGATTTTCATTCTCGATGCGGATAAAGAAGGATTTCTAAGAGATGAGCGGAGTCTTATTCAAACGATTGGAAGAGCATCTAGAAATGTGAATGGACAGGTGATTTTGTATGCCAATGAACAAACCCGATCAATAAAGCGAGCCATGGATATCACAAGATACCGGCGAAGGTTCCAAAAACAATACAATAAACGTCATAAAATTACCCCCAAAACCATTGTCAAAGGTGTAGCCAAGAAACGAAGCGAAATCAAAGGTACGAGACATCTCCCAAAATCTGAGATTCAAAGAAGGTTAATTGAGTTGGATGCGAAAATGAGATCCTATGCAGCAAGACTTGAATTTGAAAAAGCAATTCAGTTACGAGATCGCATTAAGGAATTAGAGACTGCTTTAGATTGGATATTAAAGAAAGAACGGTCCACTCAAAAAATAAGTTCAATTAACCTTTAGATCGTTGAAGCAAATATGGAGAATCGAAAAAGAATATGAGAGATCGCATTTCTGTGAAGGGTGCCCGAGAGCATAATCTTAAGAATATAGATGTGGAGTTACCCAGAAACAAGTTTATTGTAATTACCGGTCTGTCCGGTTCTGGCAAATCAACACTAGCATTTGACACGATATATGCTGAAGGACAACGAAGGTATGTCGAAAGTCTGTCAGCGTATGCTCGACAATTTCTGAGTTTAATGGATAAACCGGATGTGGATTCGATTGAGGGCCTATCTCCAGCCATATCCATAGAACAGAAGGCAACCAGTAAAAATCCGCGCTCAACGGTGGGCACTGTAACCGAGATTTATGATTACCTTCGCTTACTCTATGCTCGGATCGGGGTTCATCATTGTCCAAAATGTGATAGCCTGATTCATCCGCAAAGCCCTGAAAACATTACGAGTCTTGTTATGGAAGACAAAGGGAAAACGCTGCTGTTTCTTGCCCCAATTATTAGGGGAATTAAGGGAACGCATGAGAAGGTTTTGGATGATTTAAAGAAAGATGGCTATACCCAAATACGGGTTGATCAGCGTATCTATGATTCAGACAGAATTCTTGAAGAGGTGCACCTAGAACGGTATGGGAAACATTGGATTGAAGCCGTAATAGATCGTATTCACATTACGAATGAAGAACGTTCTAGAATTGCAGAATCCATCGAGCAAGCATTGCAGGTGGGAAACGGGACAATGATTGTTATTGATGGAGACTTTGATGCGCACACGCGCAAGAAAAGAAAAGAAGTAGAACGTTTTAGAGGCGAAACCATTTACAGCACGTTTGGTGCGTGCCCCAACCATCCAGAAATCGTTTTCGAGAGCCTAGAACCCAGAATGTTTTCCTTCAATTCTCCGTATGGAGCCTGCCCAGCATGCCATGGGCTTGGAGAGACACTGGAGATTTCAGAGAAGTTGGTGGTTCCTGATACAAACAAATCAATTATGGACGGTGCACTTGCCGTATATGGAAAAATGGAGCTCAGTTGGAGAATCCAACAGCTAGCAGCAGTTGGCAAGAAAAGTGGGTTTGATGTTTTCACTCCGATAAAGGACTTTTCAAAACAACAAGTGGATGCACTCTTGTATGGAACTTCAGAGCCTATTACCGGAAGTTGGTCCAATGGGGCAAACATGTGGATGAGAAATGGATGGGAAGGGGTTATTCCGCAAACAATGAGGCTTTATCGTCAAACAGAGAGTGAAGGCAGAAGAGAAGCGATAATGAAGTTTATGAAGTCATCTCCCTGCACTGCCTGTAAAGGAAAACGGTTACGACCAGTAGTCTTGGCAGTGAGAATACGTGATAGAAGCATCAGTGATGTTTCAGGGCTCTCGATCGAAGAAGCTTTCGAGTTCTTCACTAACCTTCCTTTCCAATTGAAAGAACAGGAACTGGCAATTGCAAAACAGATTCTAAAAGAGATCAATGAACGGTTAGGGTTTCTATTGAATGTGGGACTTGGGTATCTGACCCTTTCTCGAGCAGCGAGGACCCTATCCGGAGGAGAAGCCCAACGAATTCGTTTAGCTACGCAGATTGGCAGCAATTTGATGGGAGTTCTCTATATTTTAGATGAACCGAGTATCGGTTTGCATCACCGGGATAATAGAAAGCTCATATCCACTCTTCATAGGCTAAGAGATCTGGGTAACACCTTAATTGTTGTTGAACATGACGAAGACACGATTCTTAATGCCGACTATCTTGTTGACCTGGGACCTGGAGCGGGAGTTCATGGAGGTCACATTGTGTATCAAGGAACAACATCTGAGGTAAAAAACTGCAGAACCAGTCTTACAGGTAAATATCTCTCGGGAAAATTAAAGATCGGAGTGCCCGAACACAGAAGAAACCCTGCTGGGTTCATACATATGGATGGTGCGAAAGAAAATAATTTGAAAAGTCTTTCCGTGCATTTTCCGTTAGGCGTTTTGTGTGGAATAACGGGAGTGTCGGGTTCGGGCAAAAGTACCTTAATGAATCTCACCTTGATGCCGGCGCTACGACACGAGTGTGGTGAACAGGTTGATAAAATTGGAAAACACGAAACCATCCAAGTGCCTTCGGTAGTTCAGAATGTCATCGTGATCAATCAAGAACCGATTGGGAAAACACCTCGAAGTAACCCGGCCACCTACACTAAACTCTTTGATGAAATTCGAAAGCTGTTCGCTACCACGAAAGAAGCAAGAATCCGAGGATATAAGCCCGGGCGATTTTCCTTTAATGTGAAAGGGGGAAGATGCGACACTTGCAGGGGGTATGGCGTGATTCGTATTGAAATGAACTTTCTTCCAGATGTTTATGTTCGATGCAACGAATGTAAGGGAAAACGGTACAACAAAGAAACCCTCAACATTCGGTTTAAAGGAAAGAACATCGCCGACGTTCTCGATATGGAAGTTGAGGAAGCCTCCGATTTCTTTGGACATATCCCGGGGATTGCCCGAAAACTGCAGACGTTACGCGACGTGGGACTGGGATACATTAAGTTAGGTCAAAGTTCAACGACCCTCTCTGGAGGCGAAAGTCAACGGATCAAAATCACCCGGGAATTAAGCAAAAAAAAGTCGGGGCATGTTGTGTACCTACTTGACGAACCCACGACCGGTCTGCATTTTGATGATACCAAACGCCTAATTCAGGTTCTCAATTGTCTCGTCAAGAAAGGCAATACAGTGTTTGTTATAGAGCATAACCTGGATGTGATAAAGAGCTGTGATTACCTTATTGATTTGGGTCCTGAAGGAGGAGAAGCGGGAGGCGAGGTGATTTCCAAAGGAACCCCCGAAGAAATTGCCCAAGATGCAAGATCCTATACGGGGAAATTCCTTCGAGCCAAATTGGGAATTGGGGGTTGAAAGGGTGCTTTCGATTTCTAGATCATCCCCCTTCGATAGCTCTGCCATTCCTACCGAAACTGGCGTTTACATTTTCAAAAATAATCAAAACGAAATCCTCTATATCGGCAAAGCCAAGAATCTGAAATCCCGGATTCGCTGCTACTTTTCAGGTTCCGATCATTCCCGCAAAACCAAACAACTGGTCCAACATATACAGGATATTGATTGGATAGTTGTAGATACTGAAGTGGAAGCTCTCCTTCTCGAAAACCGGATGGTGAAGCAGTACCATCCCAAATACAACATCGATCTAAAGGATGCCAAAACCTTTGCCTACCTCGCCCTGTCCAAAGAAGCCATTCCTAGAATTCTGTCTGTTCGAAAACCGTCATCCAGACTGGAAACGTTTGGACCCTACACTGATGGATACGCACGACGGGAACTGCAACGATTAGTCGTTCAGGTCTTCAAACTTCGAGTATGCAAAAAGTTGCAGAAAAGAGCCTGTTTGAATCACCATATCGGTTTATGCACCGCACCCTGTATTCATAACGTGACCAAC
>CP070791.1:510076-512826 GCA_020346825.1 Candidatus Bathyarchaeota archaeon | reverse complement strand
CTGCATCTTTGATGCCTGCTTGTGTAATATGGTCTAGAACATAGCCTAGAATGGGTTTGTTGGCTATTGGAATTAGCTGTTTTGCAGTTGTAAATGTTAGTGGTCTAAGCCTGGTGCCTTTGCCGCCACTAAGCACAAGAGCTCTCATGAAAGTGCCTCTTTGTGACTTCTTGTACACTTTGTTTATATAGTCTTAATGAATGCGCGCGCATAACTATAGGACTTTCTATGATAGGTTTTGGCTCTTACATGGGTTTTTCCTTGCTTCATTTCTTGTCCACCACAAACGACATTTTCCCAGAAAGTTCCAAGACTATGTTTACGAGTAATATCTTGTGTTCAAATTCCGAATTCGAATATACGTACTATGGTATTCAGCTCGTAACTTTGATTTTCTCTTTCTTGATCGCTTTTCTAAATGGTTTTTTGCAGTTGTCGCATTTGTAGAAGCCTATTGTTAGTTGAAGTTTTTCGCCGGTTCTGCTTGGCCTTCCAGCCATCTTCCAGGTCTTAACCGGTTCTGCTTCAGCTCCGCATTTTGGGCATTCTGCGATCTCTGGATTACGTATGGCGTTCAGGAGTTCTTTTCTAAGGTCTTCGCCAGTGCTGTAGACTCCTGCAATTCTATCAGCTAGTTGGGTTTCTTTGAAAACATCGCGGATCCATTTGCCGAAGTCTCCTCTTTTTTGGTGAAACTCTAAAGAAGCAACTGGAATCCTCCTTATTTTCTCCCAAAAATCTTCCAGATTAAAGGCTGCTTCGAAGAGTGGTTTGCCGACATCTTCGTAGAAGTAGAATCCCCATTTGCTGGTAACCTCTTTTCTAGGCAGTTCTGCAGGAGTGTTCAACTCAGGTAGTTCTCCGTGCTCTTGATAGTATTCGTCCAGAAGATCCTTTACTCTTCCTTTCCAGTTTGCGGTAGACTCCCTCTTATAGTATTTGGTTTCTCGTTTGCGAGGGTCATCAGAAAAGTTAGTCTCCAAGTAGTGAATGAAAGGCTCGCGAAGATTTGTGCTTCCGTCAACATAGATCAGACCCTTGTCCTTGTCGTAAAGGGCGTAGACGCCAGCTTCTTCTGTGACATACTTTGCTTTTTCTCCCCACATGTACATTTTTCCTGAAATTGGCATTTTCTCGCCTAGAATAGATATAGTATAAACCTCATTTATGAAATCTTTGGCGTTCTGTCTGAAAAATTGCGTTTTTGTGATGATTTCCTATATTCCTGACAGTCCCGCGCGCGCCTCAATTGTTCAAAGGTTTTCCAGCAACTTTCTCAGCGATTCTACTTCCTTCCTAAGCGAAGTTACTTCTTTCTCTAGGTCACTGGCTTTCTCTTCCCCTGCTTGCCTAAGCTTCTCGATTTCCTCCATGAGATTAGCTTTCTCAGTCTCCAGCTTCGCAATCTTTTCCCTTAAACCTCTCAAAGTTTTCATAAACCTCATCTCAACTTCTTCAATTTCATATTGCCTATGCCGGCCATCCTTTCTCTCTTACCCATTCTTGTGTGAATTGCCCTAAAAGCTTTTAGCTGCTCACATTGGAATGTCTATTGCATCTATGTTCTTACCTTATACTGGAGTGGTTTTTACAGCCTCATCAGGCTCTAGAAAGATTTAATGCTGAATTCGGGGAATTCTATTGAAGGGTGACAGAATGAAGATGCGAACTTCTCTGGCTTACATGCATTTGCTGAACTTTCTGATCGGGATAATTGCAACTGGTTACGTCTTGAACGTTTTTTGGAATCACCTAGAAACATGGCAATTAACCCTTTACGCTTACTATATTGTATTAGGTTTTTGCGGTGTGGCAATTGCTTACTGGATTGCCTTGGATGGAAGGCATATAGAACGCAGTGCTGTTGCCACAAGGGATTTGGAGAGGAGAATCCTAGATTTGGAGAAGAAGATTGATTGCATCAAAGAGAGCACCCTTGAGAAACCGTAGTACACACGCAAAACCTTTTCTCAAAAAACCTGCGCGCTTTCAGATAGTCCTATCAAGATTTCGACAGCTTTTTCCACGAAGTGGAGGCATTTGGAGATGAAAACGTTTGAATCCCACGCTTTTCTAAGTTCTTTTGGGTTGGTCAAGTCGTATCCTATGAGATCGTGACAGAAAACACTGCCGTTTTCTTTTCGGAACCTCTCGTAGAACTCTAGTGCTATGGAGTAGGCTTTCCCTCTTTCCTCAAGAACCGGTTTGTTGCTTCCATACTTCTGGCCGATTGCAATGACTCCTCCTGTCAACGCTCCGCACAAGGATCCTCTTTTCCCGATTCCGCCACCAAAGGCCGACGCGATCTTCGGTTCCAAAGGTTTCTTTTCGTTCCAAAAGTCTTGCATTGCTAGAAGGACGCTTTGGGCACAATTGTATCCTTGCCTAAAAAGTATTCCACCCTTTTCGGGGTAAATTTTTTTGCGGTTCATTGAGGATTCACCTAGAATGGTGAATACATCTTGATAGTAATAGGTTTTTAGCCAAACATCTCTGTCTTTTCAACATGCACACGCATAGGATAGCCGATGTATCATATCTATTTCTATTTTGGCAATTCCGCACGAGCAAGACAATACATTGATCCAATCATGAATAATATAGTTGTCACAAAACCTATATTCTCATTAGTCTTCCATACTTTGGAAATGACCAGCGAACAAAAGGCTGCTACTTCAAGGATGTAACCAAGCTTGTGTAAAAATCCCATTTTTCTACCTCTTATATACACGAATATACTCGTGCAAGAG
>CP070791.1:505705-509976 GCA_020346825.1 Candidatus Bathyarchaeota archaeon | reverse complement strand
CAGATTTTTCTGTTCACGCACAACCATAGACTAAGGTGAATTATTAAAGACTTAACGGTAATCTAAGGTAAGTTGCGGAAGGTGTGTAGGATTGTCGTTTGGAAAAGAAGGAAATTTGATTGTTTTCAGATTTGAAGATGGAAAAGACGTTTTTGAATGTTTAAGGCATGTTGCGAAAGAGCATCAGATTCGATCTGGGTTGATCCTCAGTGGAATTGGGATGTTGCGAGACTCAGAAATTGCCTTCTACTCTCGCGATAAAAAGGAATATTCGATAACCAACTTCAATGAACCTGTAGAGCTTCTATCCTTTTCAGGTAACATTTCAATGCGAAACAACGAGCCTTTCTTCCATTTGCATGTGAGCCTAGCGAAGGAAGACGGCAGTGCGATTGGAGGCCATATAGAAAAGGCAACGGTTCATAATACCCTTGAAGGGGCCATTGTGAAGTTGTCCGAAGTGAAGCTCACAAGAAGCTCTGAGACTGGAGTTCTCTCCATATAATAGTCAGCCCAAGCTAGGAGGGCGCGCCATCGCAAAAGAATGTTTTTAAACGGTAGATATGGAGAATCTGGTGGTTCAAAGAAACGTGGAAAACGTTTTGTTCGCCAAAATAACGTAGTCTTGCATTTTTAGCAGCTTTTCCACAGTACTATTTACTTGATCGTTGCGAAAAGGAAAAAACAGGAGCGTAAGGGTTGTCTATCCCTTCTTCGTGATTTCCTTTACTACCCCAGCAGCGATGGTTGTTCCCATGTCCCTTATTGCGAACCGTCCAAGCTCGGGAAAGTCGCTATATGCTTCAATAGAAAAGGGTCGGATCGGTTCAAATCGCACAACTGCACCATCTCCAGACTTCAAGAATGATGGTTTTTCTTCGATGGTCTGTCCGGTTCTGGGATCCAATTTAGCTATTAGCTCCGTGAATCTGCATGACATTTGGCTGGTGTTGGCATGCAGTACTGGAGAATATCCAGCGGCAATTGCTGTTGGATGATAGATTATGATTATTTGTCCAATGAACTCTTTTGCAACAGTTGGTGGATTGTCAAGGTGACCGCCTACGTCTCCTCGGTGAAGATCCTTCTTGGAAACGCCTCTGATATTGAATCCAATGTTGTCTCCGGGTACGGCTTTCTGGATTTTGACGTGATGGGTTTCTATGGATTTGGCTTGTCCTTGGACCTTTGTTGGCATAAACACAAGGGTGTCCCCTTCTTTTAGCACGCCAGTCTCCACTCTTCCAACAGGGACTGTTCCAACTCCTGTTATGGTGTAGACATCTTGCACTGGAAGGCGAAGCGGTTTATCAATGGGCTTAGGTGGAACTTCGAAGCTGTCTAGAGCTTCGAAGATGGATGGACCTTTGTACCATGGCATTTTGTCGCTGCGTTTAGCGAGGTTGTCTCCTGTCCATCCGGATGTGGGTACAAACGGTATCTTATCGACGTTGTAGCCAACCATTTTGAGCATGCGAGAAATTTCGTTTTTTATTTCGTCGTATCTCTCTTGTTTCCAGTCTACTGAAGCATCGTCCATTTTGTTGATGGCAACTGCCATTTGGCTTACTCCTAGCGTGTAAGCGAGAAACGCGTGTTCTCTAGTTTGTCCTCCCGCTCCGATACCGGCTTCGAATTCTCCTCGTTTAGCGGAGACGAAGAGGATGGCAGCGTCTGATTGGCTGGAGCCGGTGATCATGTTCTTAATGAAGTCTCTGTGTCCTGGTGCGTCAATGACCGTGTAAAAGTACCTCGGCGTTTCGAACTTAAGGTAGGCAACGTCTATGGTTAGGCCTCTCTCTCTTTCCTCTTTAAGCTTGTCTAGGACCCAAGCGAATTTGAAGGTCTCTTTTCCCAATTGTTTTGCTTCTTCTTCGTATACTTTGGCAGTTCTCTCGTCGACGGTTCCTGTGAGATAGAAAAGATGGCCTACTGTGGTGGATTTGCCGTGGTCCACGTGTCCAATTACAACTAAGTTTAGGTGGGGTTTTTCTGCTTTACTCATTTCTTATCCTCCGTATTCTTGATTGAGCTTCATTCCTCCAATCGTGGAAGTTCGTAGAGAAGACTGTTGGTTCAGTTATTTTAACTTTTTGAAAGGATTCGAGATGTTGCTGTGTATTTCTCTTCCACATTTCCTCATGTACACTGTGATGTCTATCTAGCGGGAAGATCGTGCTATTCTCTCCATTTCATTGCGTTTTTGCACAGCTGAGCTTTTCACGTCTCCATTGGCCGCTAGAACTAACTCTTCGGCTAAGCATTCATCCAAGGAACGCGGGTTGCCGAAAGCGATCTTTCTCGCTCCTTCCGACAGAAAACGTAGGGCAAGGTCAACTCGCCTTTGCGGAGATATATCTACAGCCATGTGATAAGCAATGCCCCCATAGCTAATGCGGGTGGTATCCTCGCAAGGGGCAGTGTTTTCAACTGCTCTGACAAGGATTTGAATGGGATTTTTGTTCGTTCGCAGGTGAATGATTTCGAGGGCGTTCTTGACCAAGTTGATGGCTCTGGTCTTCTTTCCAGAACTACTGCCAGGCCGCATGAGGTTGTTCACAAGTCTCTCCACGATGTTAACTCTGGCCTTGCGAAACTTTCCATGTTCATGTCTTCCCATGCTGTGAGGAATATAAACCGGTTTAAGAGAGCGCGTGCGTGCGTCGAACATGTACTGCTTGAGCCCAGGGTCCACTACCTCGACCCCGTCGTAACTCCACTTTCCGAACAGCTTAATCTCCGTTCCTTTACTCAAGTACGTCACCTTGACAAGCCTTTGGGTTAAAAAGCCCCTATTTAAGGATTGTTCAGAAAACACATCTGTTCCTAACGCATGGGCTTCTCTTTCTTACCGAGAACCAATTCCTTTAGAGAGACACCGTTGACCATAATGACTTTCCATCGAACTCCAGGAATGTCACCCATACTTCCACCGCGAGAACCACCGATTCCTTCCACTATCACTTCATCATGTTCATCAACCGCGTTTAGGGCTCCATCCCCTGGGAGAAAAGCAGTTACAAGCCTACCATTCTTGATGAGTTGAGCTCTAACACATTTTCGTATCGCACTGTTAGGTTGCTTACTTTCAACACCGACTTTCTCTAAAACGATTCCCCGGCCCATAGGAGCCCCTTGCAACGGATCAGACTTAACATCTAGTCTCAGCATTCGACGTTTGTAGTAGACATCACTCCACCTGAACCTTTTCCTTTTTTCAACCAGTTTTCTAGCGGCAAGTTCGCCCTTCGGTGCCTTCGAACCCATAACTGTCTATCCTCTAGCTACGTTATTTCAGAATCCTAGTATTTAAACAGTTTAGATTAGAAACTCGCAGCAATATGAGACTTGAGGTAATGTTCTATTTTGCATGCTTGCTAAAGAAAAGATGCAGCTCCATCTCCATAGATCTAATATTTGTCTGTGCATCTTACATGTACACCATTCGTGGCCAAGAAAAATGAGTGTATGGAGACTACTCAAACTGGAAGTTGGAGACCCCTACACAAACATGGCCATCGACGAGGCTGTCTTGACAGCCAGAATTGCTGGTCAAGTGCCTAACACCCTCCGCTTTTATCGATGGAACCCCGCAGCTGTGTCCATAGGCCGCTTTCAAAACCTTCTCAACGAGGTTCACGTGGAGGATTGCAGAAAACACGGTGTGGTTATTGTGAGAAGAGTTACTGGTGGAGGCGCTGTATACCATGACAGGGAGGGGGAAATAACTTACAGTGTTGTTGTTGACGGAAAAGAGTTAGGACATGCGGACATGGACATAATCTCTGCTTACAGGACAGTCT
Source organism: Candidatus Bathyarchaeota archaeon (assembly GCA_020346825.1). Classification (GTDB taxonomy): domain Archaea; phylum Thermoproteota; class Bathyarchaeia; order Bathyarchaeales; family Bathyarchaeaceae. Next base: position 506,173 of record CP070791.1, on the reverse strand, counting down.
GCAAAGGACTCATAGAGGCTGCCAAGACTCTTGGAGCTGCAGCGGAATTCAACCCGTTGGATAAGAAACAGTGCCCCAACATAACGATAAAGGGAAAGAAAATCTCGGGAAGCGCTCAATCATACAAGAAAGGCATACTACTTCAACATGGAACGTTTCTAATGAACATAGACCACGAGAAAATGTTCACGTTTCTCAGAGTTCCTTGGGCGAAAACATTTATGGACGTATTGAACGTTTCGAAGAAAAAGTTGACCTCAGTCAAACAAGAGCTGGAATCACCAGTATCCATTGAAGAGGCGTACCAAGCGCTAATCACAGGATTTGAGAAGGCATTGAGAATAGAATTTGTGAAAGAGGAATTAACACAGTACGAGCGGAAACTTGCAGAAAGACTTCGCAGAGACAAATTTTCAACTGACGATTGGAATCTATACGGTAAAGTGCCATAAGGTCGCAACTGAAAAT
>CP070791.1:501633-505605 GCA_020346825.1 Candidatus Bathyarchaeota archaeon | reverse complement strand
TACAGATTCCTGCGCTATGTTTTTGTCGTTTTCTGCGTTTTGATCTAGTTTGATGAAGCAGTGAGGGCAAGCGTGGTACTGTTCCGCGGGGTCTGTTGAGAGATTGTTCAAGAGAATTGGCTCTTCAATCGTTCTATGACACTTAGGATTTTGACAAACAATGGCTTCGGATTCGTTTGACAATTTTGGTGCTTCTCAACTTTTTTGTTGTTGAAATCTTGATGAGTTTAGAATATATAGGTTTAGTGAAGGCCAAATATGGAGTGCAACTACAACAATGTGTGCCAATTTCTCCGATCTATTTGTGCGAGTGTTTGTCCCAATGTTTTTCCAAAGTAGAGACATCTGTTGAAATTGACCTTTCACGACGTGTGTCGCCCACGTCTTGAAATGCTACACCATGAAAAGCTGAGAATCGCTGAGCCTTAATATAATCTTTAAATCAAGGATTCAACAAAGTTTTGCTCAACCGAAATCTGCACTCGTTGATTTAGGTTCAAAATATCTCCTCAGGTGAAAACTGTGGTATTACGGGTTTTCAATACAATAGATGGAAAACTAGAAGAGTTCAGGCCTTTACTAGATACACATGTTGGAATGTATGTTTGCGGACCAACGGTTTATGATTGGACTCATATGGGTCACGCTAGAACATACCTCGCCTTTGATGTAATCGTTCGTTGGCTGAAGTTTAAAGGCTTCTCAGTTTTTTATGTTCAAAACATCACGGACGTCGGACACCTAACCGAAGACAGTGCTGAAGACAAGATAGCAAAGAAGGCAAAGGAAAAGAGAATCGAACCCATGCAGTTGGTTGAGTTTTACATGAGAGAGTACTTGAAAGATCTAGATTTGCTGGGAGTAGAGCGCCCCGACATTTCTCCCAGAGCAACCGGGCATCTGATCGAAATTATTGAAGCCGTTGAGTCTCTGATAAAGAAAGAATACGCGTACGAGGTCAACGGAAACGTGTTCTTCGACGTTTCCAAGTTTGAAGACTACGGAATGCTTTCCAAAATCAAGCCTAAAGCCATGTTAGCTGGCTCTAGATTTGAGATTCACCCAGACAAGAGGAATCCCCAAGATTTTGCCTTGTGGAAAAAAGCTGAAAAGAACGCTCTACTTAAATGGTGGAGCCCTTGGGGCTATGGTTTTCCCGGCTGGCATATCGAGTGCGCCATCATGGGTCTGAAATATCTTGGATCTCAATTGGATATTCACGGCGGTGCCCGCGACCTAGTTTTTCCTCACCATGAAAACGAGATTGCACAGTGTGAGGCTTTGACCGGGAAGAAACCCTTTGTTAAGTACTGGTTGCACACTGGTTTTCTTACGATTAGCGGCGAGAAGATGGCCAAGTCTTTGGGAAATTACGTTACAGTGAGGGAAGCTCTCGAGAAATACGAAGCCGAGGCCATAAGACTCTTTGTTTTATCCGCTCATTATCGAAGCGAGATAAATTTCACCGACAAAAGACTTAGGGCTGCTGAAGCCGGCCTGAGGAGACTTTACAATACTATTAGTAGTCTGGAGGAAGCCATGGAACATTCAGTGAAAAGAAAACTGACTGAAGCGGAGAAGAAAATCAAGAAGAAAGTTGAAAAACTCGAATTCGAGTTTGTGGAGGCCATGGACGAAGATTTTAACACTCCTCAAGCCATAGCCACCTTGTTTGAACTATCTAGAGAGATAAACAGATTTCTCGGAGAACAGAAACAGGCGAGTATTGAACTGCTAAAGGAGATTTATGAAGCTCTCTTGGAGAAGGGAAAGGTGCTAGGTCTGTTTCAGAGAGAGAGAATCAAGAAGCCCAGCGAGAAACTGGTCAATGATCTTGTAAAACTCTTGGTTGAATTGAGAGAAAACTTGCGTCGCAAAGGAGATTTTGAGTTGTCGGACGGAATTAGGGCGAAATTAAGGGAGTCAGGTGTGGTCCTAGAGGATACTTCTGAGGGTTGCAAGTGGAAGCTGACGTGAAAAATGTTCTTGGTTCAGTGATAATTCGTTTCGGCGGAGAGATATGGATCAAGAAGACATGGACCAGGAAACTGTATGAAGGACGTTTGGTCAAGAACATAAAGAACGTTCTAAAGCATTATGATGTTCCTTACGATAAGATAGTCCGTAGGCACAGCAGGCTTTTTTTGAGAACCGACTCAGCGATGCAGGCGTCACTCGAGCTAGCACGAATCTTCGGCATTTCCTCCGTTTCTCCCTCTCTGGAAACCTCTTCCAAGCTTGAGAAAATAATTGACAGAAGCGTGGTTCTGGCGGGTCATGTTTTGAAGATAGGAAACAGTTTTGCTGTCAAGTGTCGGCGGGTCGGCAAACACTCTTATTCCAGCGCCGACGTTTGCAAGGTGATAGGACAACGTATCCTGGACGAGTTTGGCGAGAAAATGAATTTGAGAGTTGATTTGAACAATCCAGACGTAGGGTTGGGAGTTGAGGTTAGAAATGATGAGGCTTTTGTGTACTCGGATACATTTGATGGAGTTGGTGGTATGCCACTTGGAACTCAACCTAGGGTGGTTGGTTTGTTGAGTGGTGGAACTGATTCCGCAGTGGCGTGTTGGATGATTATGAAGCGTGGTTGCCCTGTTGCGCCGGTCTATTTTGATAACACACCTTTCACCGATGAAACCACAACGGGGAGGGCGTTGAACGTTGCTGGAGTCCTGCTTGATTGGGCTGTTGGATTCCCTAGAAACGTTTATGTGGTTCAGCATGGAGAAAACTTGAAGAGAATCATAGAAAACTGTTCTAAGAAACTTACATGTTTGTTCTGCAAACGCATGATGTACCGAATAGCTGAACGTGTAGCTGAAATGAAAGGAGCCGAAGGAATCGTTACTGGGGAAGCCATTGGGGAGCAAGCCAGCCAAACCATAACCAACCTCAAGGTTCTGAGCAACGCTGTAAAGAAGTATCCAATACATAGACCGCTGCTGGGGTTCGACAAGTCAGAAACAGAAGCAATAGCAAGAAGAATTGGAACATACAAAATTTCAAGCCGAAAAGCGAAGGGATGCAAAGCCGTTCCCAGCAAACCAGCGACTAAGGCGAAGCTGGAAGAAGTGGAAGAGTCGGAAGAAAACCTGAATATAAAAGAAATGATTGAGAGATCCATTGAATCCCTCAAAGTCGTCAAGGTGTAATTCCCCACCATACAATCTAGTCTACTAACATTAGCCCTCAGGCGTGAGGAAGAAATAGTGTAAGCAAGACAAGCGATAAAGCCCTTAAATGGCTTCTTCTCAGATATCTTATGATAATGTCTTCCGTTGAAAGAGCTGTTGAAGTCTATCGCGAACTCGAACCTGAAGATTTCAGAATGCTGCAAACTATCGAACTTCAAATGAAACGTTATGAACACGTTCCGGAAGACACCATCTGTAAGCCATCCAATTTGCCCTCTCAAGAGGTCGCTTACAGACTGCCAAATCTAAGAAAAAAAGGTCTCATTCGACGTTGGCGTGGAGCCTACACAGGCTACAGCCTTACGACAGCAGGATACGACACTGTAGCAATCAACGCTCTTGTGAAGACTAATGTAATTGCTGCTTTCGGCAAGCCGTTAGGTGTGGGGAAAGAATCTGATGTCTATGACGCTTTGACGCCAACTGGAATACAAGTGGCAGTGAAATTTCACCGTCTAGGCCGAATAAGCTTCAAACAAACCAAACGCAAACGAGGCTACATAACCAAATACGCATACACGCCGACTTGGCATCATCAATCCATAATGGCAGCTAAAAAGGAACACAAAGCTTTGAAGATTCTCTATCCAAGAGGCATAGCTGTTCCCAAACCTATTACACAAAACGCTCATACCTTGGTCATGAGCATGATAGAGGGTGCAGAACTTTATCACTATCAAGAGCTCCTTAATCCCCAAGCAGTACTGAAAGAAGTTCTAGCTAATGTACGGAAAGCTTACTGGGACGCTCACATAGTCCATGCAGATCTCAG
>CP070791.1:498848-501533 GCA_020346825.1 Candidatus Bathyarchaeota archaeon | reverse complement strand
AGATACGCATGAATGAAAATTGCCGATTCTGTATGATTGTATCCAAGAAAGCTAAGGCGAGCATCGTTCACGAAGATGACAATGTTTTGGCTTTTATGGATTTGCATCCAGCTAACGTTGGGCACACTCTGGTCATTCCCAGAGAACACCATGAAACCATCTACGATATTCCTGAAAAACTTCTAGCGAATCTGTTTTCGGTGGTTAAAAGAGTAAGCGTTGCAGTCAAAAAATCGGTAGATGCAAAAGGAATCAGCATTCTCCAATCTAATGAAAGAGATGCGGGTCAGTCGGTAAGGCACTTCCACGTTCACGTTATACCAAGATTTAGAGGAGACGCCATATCAAAGTTTATAGGAGCCATGCTAGGACTGGGATTTAAAAAGGCAGAGAGGCAGAAACTAGACGAGATTGCAAAGGAAATAAAACAAAATCTTTGAAAAGAATCGCCCAAAACTGCCAAAATTAGATGAATCGACAATGAAACCTAACATTCAGATCTTTTCGATTCCTCTTCTCGTCCACCAGACCTCTCAACAGTAAACTGGCCGAATAAGTGCGCATACAAACCTTCTGCACGAAAGCAATTAGGTTGGTGGGCCCGGCCGGATTTGAACCGGCGATCTCTTCCGCGTGAGGGAAGCGTCTTTTGGCCTCAATTATGGGTTAACCAACTGGACAACGGGCCCTTGCCAGATTTAAACGGTGAGTGAATTCCTTTATATTTTTTGCAGTCTCCGTTCATTCGTCATTGCCCCAAATCACAATCTGCCGCGTATGCATGCAACATTTTCTCGAGGGGATAAAACCATAACAGCATATCCGTGCCCACTTTAGAAGGACAAAAGTCCATGGTTTCAGAAGCAGGCTAGATTGTGAGAATTTCAATGCTGTTGCGATTGAAAATTTTATATAGTTCCCGTATCATCTCTTTCTAATTGAGTATCATGGCTGAAATTTGCCCCACCTGTGGACTACCCCTAGACATTTGTGTCTGCGAAGAAATAAGCAAAGAACAACAACGCATACGAGTACGCTTAGAAACAAGAAAATGGAGAAAAGCAGTAACCATCATCGACGGAATCGACGAAAAAGATACTAACCTCAGCCGCTTAGCTCAAAAACTCAAAAGCTTCTGTGCCTGCGGAGGAACAGCAAAAAACGATGAGATCATTCTCCAAGGTGACCATCGAGACAGAGTCAAATCTTACCTTGTCAACTTAGGATACCCAGAAGAAAACGTTGAAATCCAGTAATTGAACAGAGCCAACAAAAGATGGCTATACTCAGAGATCTTCGCGAAGTATTCAAAGGACTGAAACATAAGAAGATAGGTGAACCGGTACACAAGTTTTGTCCCAAATGCCGGGAACCCAAGATAAAACTCTCTAGCAGCTTTGAGATCTACCCAAGAATGTACGGAATAGTGCCTGAACAATACTTCTGCGAAAGTTGCGGCTACAAGGGTCCAATAGCAATGGAATTGGAAGAAGACAGCTAATCAGGTATTGTAATGCCCAGCTGCCTCTTCAGACTTTTATATCGGTTCCTAACGGTGACTTCCGTCACGCCAGCAGCCTCAGCAATGTCCTTCTGCGTTTTCTTCTCATTCCTCTGTAAACAAGCAATGTATAATGCAGCTGCAGCTAAACCCATGGGATCCTTGCCAGCCGCAGCACGTTTTCTCTTCGCCTCGTGAAGGATTTTGATGGCAAGACCCTGTGTCTGACCCGAAATACCAGTTCTCTCAGCAATTTTGGAAACATACGTGAGAGGATCAGCAATGGGCATCTGAACCCTAAGCTCCCGCAACAAGAGCCTATAGCAACGAGCCACATCCTTCTTATCCACAAAGCTGGCCTCAGCAATCTCCCGAAGAGTTCTAGGAGTCCCAGTGGTTCGACAAGCAGCATAAAGAGAAGCAGCAGCAATTGCAGCGATAGATCTGCCGCGCACCAGACCCTTGTCCAAAGCTTTACGGTATATGACTGCAGCCTTCTCCTTGACTGACCCCGGAATGTAGGTCTTGTCAGAAAGGCGATCTAGCTCCGCCATTGCTTGGGCAAGATTTCGATCCACAGAAGAGTGAACGCGAGAGCGTATTTGCCACTTCCGCAATCGCCACATTTGGAGCCTCGTAGAAAGGGGAAGTTTACGCCCAAAGGCATCACGGTCCACCCGACCTATGGCAGTGGACAACCCCTTATCGTGGACAGAATACGAGGTTGGAACTCCAACCCGGCTTCTAGAGGCTTTTTCCTCTTGAGTAAAAGCCCGCCACTCCGGACCCTTATCCATCATAAGTTCACGAAGAACTAGACCACAACCCCCACAGATCGTCTCCCCAGTGTCATAATCATGAATAAGATTTGTGCTACTGCATTCAGGACACTTTTCCGAAGGTCGCTGCGAAATCTCTCTTTTCTGCGTAGTTTTATCCCTCAGTGGCTTTTTGGCGAGAAATCCGGCACTCTTATTGTTCTTCATCACGGTAAGACTCAGAAACTGCCCATTTAGCCCGCCGTATTATTGCTGAGTGAATGTTTCAATATATAAATCTTGCGATTTCCCGTAACATACGCCTGATCAATTGGGCGGATATTTAGAGAATCTCCACCTCTTTCTTTAGACATCCGCTCCAACAAGAATTGTGATAAGAAATTTATTATGAAGGTGGAACATTTT
>CP070791.1:496097-498748 GCA_020346825.1 Candidatus Bathyarchaeota archaeon | reverse complement strand
TCTTTCTCAGCGATATCAACCTTGGGCGTAGCTGAAACAACGGTTGGCGGAAACAAATGGGGATTCTTCCAAGCATACTCTTACCTAAGCTACGGTGGCGTATCCTCTGATGCCATTGCAGCTGCAGGGATTACCAATTTCCAAGCGGCTTGGAGCACTGGAGTTGCATCCCTCATTGCCAGAGGCATGGGCTTAGGATGGCTTTCATGGCTAATAGCGTTGGCCGGCGTAATCTGGCTTGCAAACGACATACCACCGTTCCTCCTAGTTGCATCTAGAACCATGTTCGCCATGTCCTTTGACAAAATGATGCCTGAAAAGGTGGCAGAAGTCAGTGAAAGATGGCACTCACCAACATGGGCAATTATCATCACCGGAATATTCGGAGTCGTCGGATGCATAGCCGAATCAAACGTCGGTGACTTAGGGGGCTATGTCCAATTTGCAGGAGTAGTTGGAGCCGACATATTTGATGCGCTCTTCCTAACCCTCTTCTGCATATCGATGATGTTGCTTCCACTGGAGAGAAAAGAGATCTACGACCGGGCTGCAGTCAAGTATTCGGTAGGAACTGTAGTAGGACTGGGCGGCATAGCGTCGTTGCTAGCAGGCTACTGCTTATTCACGTTCACAAAGGAGTCTGTCGGCTTCATGTTCGCGCCCTCAGGCACTGAGGACTTGGTAAGCAGTTTCGGCTTCTGGGGCTGTATCGCTGTTGGAATACTGCTGTACGTCTACTACATGTACAGAAATACAACTAAAGGCGTAGACATGCGAACGCTATACCTAAGCATCCCGCCTGATTAACTCAAACAACCTTCCCCCTTTCTTTTTTTGTTTTCAACATCCGAGCATATGGTGTGTTACATGTCTCAAGAACTTGGTTTCATCGCAGACATGATGGAAGAACGCCTGGCCAAAGGTAATCTAAGATGGCTGGCAAATTTTACAGAAATCTACAGAGACTTCGCCTTGGGCGACTTCATTATTCCCATATATGCTATGGGGAGTCTAACTGAGAAGGGGTTCTTCCTCTCTAGAATATTCTCAGCTTTCGTAACGCCAAAGTACAAGATTCACTTTCTGCTTTACACATCCACTGAACTCAGTGTCAAATCTCTTAGAAAACTTATCTTATCATGTAAACGCAAGTTTGATGCTGATGACTGGATATTCATTACATTTGTTCAACGTAAACCTCTAGAGAAAAATGTGAAACACGCTGTTTTGAACCTTGCAGACGAAAAAGTAGGCGTAGCAGCTTACAGTATCGCTTCGAAGAGCGAAATCTCGTCAGACAACGTGCTTGGAAGAGCTCTCAAGAAACGTTTGAAACTAACCGAAGCAAAATTTGATGCGATCAACACAGCAGACTACCTGAAAAGCGTCGCAATCATATTCTCGTTGGGCACGCTTTCTCTGGTTGCCCTTCTATTTCTGGGTTTAAGTGGATTAAATATGCCTCTATCTCTCTTGATTCTGCTCGCCTTATCAATTTTGGCAGCCTATCCAATCTACAAAAGACGTTATCATACTGTTTTCTCGTTAAGTAGTAAAGAGTTCAAACTGTGGAAGGGCGGGAACCTCGCTGAGGGCAGATGGTCGGACTACAGTGACGTCTCGATCCATATTTCCCCACAACAGGAGACCTTCATTCGGCTTCACTCTAGAGAACAGACCTTTGACATACCGCTCTCAAAGGTAGGACTTTCCAGAAAAGAAGCTTACAATGCAATCAAGCAGATACTGAAGGAGAAATAGTCTCTCTATTCTATGATTGGAGTTTCAACGGCAATATTCCACCAAGGTTTGTCCCATTTCTTATTGACTTTGGGCAGACCTTTCAGAAGGGTTTGTACTCTATCAGCAATGATTGCAGCATCTCTTTTTTTCACCCATCTTGTGAGTACATCAGGATTTTCCGCCAAGTTTGCGAGATTCAACGTGATTGTCAGAGCAAGCTTCTGGTCCTTCTTCAGAACCTTTCTGATCTTGTCTGAGCTTATCTCTTTTCCATCATTTCCAATTGGATGATCCAGAAATATTGCGCATACGTCTCGCACGTCTTTATCTTCCATTCCAAGGACGACTTTGTCATTTGCATAGTTGTGGTAAGGTAGGATCCTGTAGTCTTGCCCATGCTCTCTGAGTCTGTCAAGTTTCTTTTTTGGATAGTCCATGATGAATTGAGTTTTCGACAGTAGCAAATACTCCAAACCAATCGTGTATAGATTCTCTTTGTAGTCTTCGAAGGCATCCTTAACGTTGATTTCATGTCTCAAGTCTATGCGATCGCAGAGGATATCCATCACTCCAACCATTGGTATTCCCCCCTCGGTTATCCCCTCAACCGTCCTAATCCTGTATCTGTCTCCATGCCTTATCGCGTTGAAGAGTGCGTCACTCTTAGTTTTGAAGGATTTGTACTGGGTTCCAAAGGCTTCATCCATGTTCAGAAGAAGCTTGAAGAAATCCAAACCTTGCTTCTTTGGAACTATGTAATCCGTATCCTTTAGTTTTCTTGACAAAGGCCGTGAACCATTCGCATTTTCGCAACATATTTTGACGGCTCCTCCACCGAACAGCAGAATCGGAATGGGTTTCTTGCTAACCCTCTTCTTGAAGACTTCGGGATATCGTTTATGCAGTTC
>CP070791.1:493151-495997 GCA_020346825.1 Candidatus Bathyarchaeota archaeon | reverse complement strand
TCTGATCGAACAACTAATCCATTTATATTGGATATCGTAGGAACTACCGAAGAAGCTTTCCAAAAATTCATCAGTTTTGTAAGCGACGTAACTGAAGCTCCATTTCAAATAGATGCCATAAGCCCTAGAGTTAGAAAGGCAATTGCCAAGTGGGTAGGCGAAGTTGGATTGAGTGATAGAGCCATTAACAATTCGATCTACCGGGGAGTAAAAGATGTAGAATTAGAGATTCTCAAGGACTCTGGAATCAAAGCCTCGATCGTTTTATGCGATAATCCACAGGACGAAAGTGCCAATGGAAGATTAACAATCTTGGAAGAGGTGTTGCCCATGGTGGATAAGGCAGGCATAGAGGCAGCATTCTTAGATAGTGCTATTCCTTGTTGGGGAATCGGGGTAGGTGCAGGGTCTAGGGCGATCTATCTGATTAAAGAAAGATTTGGTGACAGAGGAGCTGTTGGAACGGGCATGGGAAATGTAACTGATACGCTCGGTTGGGTTAAGGGCAACTTTCCAAAGGAGGTTCGTAGAGCCTGCGCCGCATCGCAAAATGCAATCTTACCAATTCTCGGAGCCGACTGGATAATGTTTGGACCTATAGAACTTACCGAGTACGTTTTTCCAGCGGTTGCAGTGATTGACACTTACGTATTGACGGCAACAGCAGAACTGGGCACGAAGCCTCTCATAGAAGGCATGCATCCTCTCTTCAAAACCGTTGGTTAAGAATCGCAAACCTGAACCCCCCGCTCCTCTTCAGCGGACCCGCTGGTATCACGCCCAATTTCGGTTAGACAGCTCAAGGATTTCTAAGTTTCAGAGCTCTGAGCAGATAAGAGAAGGAAGTTCTCGCTGAAGAAATGCCGTAGAATTTTCCCTTCAAGAGCATGCGGAGAACGTAGCTGGGGCGAAGATAGAACCTCTGATACGCCTTCTCGCGGATTTCTTCCAAATCTTTCATACTAATTGATGGAGACTCGAAAATAGGTGTCGCGGTATCATACTTGTCAAAGTCAGTTATCTTTAGCCACCCCTTTTCTTTGACGTAATCATACAATGGGGTTCCAGGATATGGAGTAGCGATGTAGTAGCCAATTTCGTTTGGGTTCAATTCTTCAACAAACTTCAATGTTTCTAGAGCTGTCTCCTTAGTTTCGCCTGGAAATCCGAAGATGATGTTAGCGACTGTCATCAAACCGGTCTCATTCGCCCACTTGAACGCTTTTCTAGTCTGAGTAACATAGGTGCTCGCTCGCTCGCTCTTTCCCATGCCGTTTATGACGTTTTTGGCACCTGATTCCACACCGAACCATACAGCAATACATCCTGCTTTCCTCATCTTTTGAAGCAAATCTTTTGTGACCATGTCAACGCGAGTCTCGCAGTCCCAATCAATCTTCAATTTTCTGTTTCGAAGCTCTTCACATATTTTCTCTACTCTTAATTTATCGACTGTGAACGCGTCGTCATAGAAAGTCATCTGGCTAACGCCGTACCTTTCATTCAAGAATTGCATCTCGTCGACAACGTTTTTTGGACTTCTCATTCTATACTTTCGTCCAAACATCCTGACTGCTGAGCAAAAATTGCACCAGTACACGCACCCTCGACTGGTAACTAACGGGAAGATCTTTTTGAAACGATTCAACGGTAGGAGGTGATGGGCTGGAAACGGAAGAGCATCAAGATTTTCTATGTAAGGTCTATCCGCATTCTTAATTGTCTTCCCGTTTTTCCTGTAAGTTGTGCCTAGAACATCATCGATACGTTTGTTTTCCTTTAGTCTATTCACGATTTCTAGGAGAGTATACTCGCCTTCTTTCCTAACAATCATATCCAGATGCGGGCACTCCTCTAACGCTTCGTCGTCCCAAAAAGTCACATGGCAACCACCTATAATTGTTAGACAGTTGGGATGGACTTGCTTGGCTATTTTTGCTACTTTGAGTGCAGATTTGTAGGTGAAGGTTGTTGATGTGACTCCAACGACTTTTGGTTGATGTTTAGCGACTTCGCGTTCAAAATCACTGTGTGTAAGTCTTAGCGCTTGGCAATCTATCACATTAACTGAGTGACCGTTTTTTTCTAAAACAGCTCCCAAATATCCAATACCCAAAGGAATGGCGGGTGGATGCTGATGACCCCTCCTAGGATATGGGGGATTTACAAGAGTTACGTTCACATTCATTCTTTTTCCTCGAAGCCCTCGTGTGGTTAGCCGAATAGGAATTATGTTTTTATTTTAACCTGCTTATAAGAAGGTTGGTGCGTTGGATGACATCATTGGATAAGGTCATCTTGGAGATCGTGGAGACAAAGCAACCGAGGAACGTGCGGGAATTAGTTCAATTAGTTCAAGAGCAAATTGGAGCTAGTCTTGACGACATTACAAGGGAAGTCAAGAACTTGGAACAGAAAGGAAGGGTAGTATTGGAAGAGCCGACGCCCCCTTCAAATCGTTTTATTGATTTCCTATCCTCAAGAGAGACCCTCTGGTTCTGGATTACTATCAGCTTAGCCCTCCTTGCATTCGTTTCGATTCTATTCTTTCCAGAGGCTGGAGGGCTTTTGTCTTATCTACGTTATGCGTTTGGTTTTGTTCTCGCAGCCTTCTTGCCAGGCTACTGCTTAACTGAAGCTCTGTTTTCTAAGAAAAACGCGATAGATGAAATTGAGAGGTTCACGTATTCCGTTGGATTAAGCTTCGCCGTCACATCACTAGTCGGTCTTTTTTTGAGTTTAACTCCGATTGGGTTAACTCTCCAAACTGCGCTTCTAGCTCTAGGCTCAATTGTCATTGTTTTGTCACTCGTATCCTTAAATAGAAAATATAGAGCTGAAAAATA
>CP070791.1:490215-493051 GCA_020346825.1 Candidatus Bathyarchaeota archaeon | reverse complement strand
TGTCAAAGGCTCTTGAATTTGGAACTAGAACTGTAACAACAGCCTCCAGCGGAAATGCTGCTGCGTCATTAGCTGCCTATTCTGCAAAGGCTGGATTGAAGTGTGTTGCCTTTGTTTTGGAATTCGCGTCTCCAACTAAAATTGCTCAAATTCACCTATATGGAGCTCAAGCCATAAAGGTGGAGGCAGTTGAGGAAGGGTTGGATCCCACCGTTCAAATGTTACGTATGGTCGTTGAAGAATATGGGTGGTATCCTTGTCCCAGTTTCGGTCCCTTCAATCCTTACCAAGTTGAAGGCCCCAAGACTATATCCTACGAACTCATCGAGCAGTTGAATTGGGATTCACCAGATTGGGTAATGATTCCAGTGGGTTCAGCTTGTCTCTTAACTGGGGTCTGGAAAGGTTTCGTGGATTTTCATGAAATGGATTATATTGACTCATTCCCAAAACTGGCTGCGATCCAGTCAACTGGTTGTGCTCCCCTTGTGAGAGCTTTCAAGGCAAGAAAAGACCCGTTTGAGATTGAACCGTGGAAGCATCCTAATACTGTTGCTGGAGGGCTGGCTGACGTTCTTCCTTGGGATGGAGATGCTGCCTTGGTTGCTTTGGAGAAAGGAGGGACAGCTGAAGCAGTTTCTGATGAAGAGATTCTTAGGGCTCAAAAGCTTCTCGCCTCCACCGAAGGCATTTTTGCCGAGCCTTCTGGGGTCACTTCTCTTGCAGGGTTGTTTAAACTTGTGGATAGAAGTGTCATAGATAAAGACGAAACTGTGGTAGTATTGATAACCGGAAGCGGATTGAAGGATCCTGCGGCAGTAATGAAAACGTTTGAAGGAGCACCCACAATCAAACCCAGCATACAAGAACTTGAGAAGATTTTGAACTCGGACGGGAATTTAGGCTTACCTTAAGGGTGAGAACAATGGTTACTGCGGCAGTTGTTCTTGCAGCTGGCAGATCAGAGAGGATGCAAAAGAACAAGCTTCTACTCATGCTAGATGGAAAGAGACTCATAGAACACAATCTGGATGCCCTCAAAGCATCCAACATCGACAAAATAGTTGTCGTGCTTGGTCATAAACCTTGGGAGGTCACAGATGTTTTGAATTCTAGGCTCAATCACATACGAATCGTGATCAATAACGAATATGAAGTTGGTATGTCCTCCTCCTTCAAAACTGGCCTAACCCAAATTGGAAACGCCGAAGCAGTTCTCTTGGTTCTTGGAGATCAACCTATTCTAGACTATAATTTGATAAATAGAATGATTGAACTAATGGAAGAGAAAAAAAGTAGAGCATTAATTGTTAGCCCAGTTCACAAAGGGAAAAAGGGTCATCCTCTCCTCTTCTCCAAAGGACTCTTTAGAGAGATAATGGGTTTGAAGAAGAATGAGACGATAAGAGACATTGTACACAGACATAGTGACGCACTTTTAACGATAGAATCAGATGAGTGGACTTTGATAGATATTGACACTCCACTGGATCTTGAGAAAGCAAAAAAACTTCTTAAGAAGACTAAACTAACTCTAAGAATGAACAGAATGTCAAGTTGACGGCTTCTTACGCTTTCCTTCACGTATTACTTCTGCAAGAATGCTCACTCCAATTTCTTCAGGGGATTGAGCATCAATATCTAGACCAATCGGGGCATGTAGAACTGATAGATCTTCTTCATTGAATCCTGTAGCCTTCAATCTTTCAGTAAGTAAGGCAACCTTTGTTTTGCTTCCAAGCAGCCCTATGTAGGCAGGTCCTTTCTCCAAAACCTTTTTTAGCGCAAGATAGTCGTGTTCGGGCTCTCCGTGGACGATGACCACAAAATCTTTCGGGGTTATGTCTAGTTTATCCAAAGACAAATTCAAGTCACCCGTTATGATTTTTTCCGCCATTGGAAATCGGTTCTTGCTTGCCAGTCTCTCATTGTCATCGATTATTGTAAGGGAGTATCCAATGATGTCAGCTATTTTTGCTAAGGGCTTGGCTATGTGACCCGCGCCTACAATTATGAGCCTTTGTTTTGGTTTGATAACGTCTATGAATATCGTTAATTCACCTCCACATATTAGTCCTGTCTTGACAGTTCCTTTTTTTGCTTTTTTATGGAGTGAAATCGTTGTCCTACTGGGTTTACCTTTACCTATTACCTTTAGAGATTCCTTTATCAACGCCCTCTCTAGGTTTCCTCCTCCGATTGTTCCAATGGTATTCCCGTTTTCATCAACAATCATTTTCGCTCCAACTTCTCTTGGTCCGGAACCTTTTTTTTCAATAATAGTACATAGAGCCACTCTGTTTCCATTTTCCAAGAGAACAGTGGCTTGTTTTAGCAGATCTATGTCAGTGGTCATGTTTTGCCACAATTAATTACGAGCTAATCTATGAATTTAAAAGGTTCTCATTTCGCGCACCGAAGATGTTTTTGCTATTAATCGATTTCGGCTGAGTAAATCTTTATATTCAAAAAAAGAAACAAAGGGCACGGCAAGATGCATGCTCAGGGTAGACCAAAATGAGAATTGAATGGGATAAGAACAAGTTTGCGGGCAAAAACTTGTTCGGTTTTATTGGAAGAACTCCTTTAGTGGAATTGCAGAAGATACCTGCAGAGAATGGAGTGTCGAATCAAATTCTTGTGAAAATCGAGTATCTGAATCCGACAGGCAGTCTCAAAGATAGGATATACTATGAGATGATAACTAAGGCTATTGAGAGCGGCGATTTGAAGCCGGGAATGGAGATTTTGGAAGCTTCAACCGGCAATGCAGGGATTGCTTGTGCCTTTGTCGGAGGAATACTAGGATTTAGTGTGACAATTGTTATGCCGGAGG
>CP070791.1:486582-490115 GCA_020346825.1 Candidatus Bathyarchaeota archaeon | reverse complement strand
GAAGCGCGAGAACGGCAAGTCGTTCATCTTCAAGAGTCTTGCCGCTGACTATAATCAACCCGTTTTGACCAATTGTGATTTGGCATCCCGTTTCCCTTTTTATCATACTTACCATCGAGCCTTTTCTTCCTATTATTCTTGGAATTTTCGCAGGAGTTACTTCTACTAGTTGTCCCCGCATGATCTTCCCAAGTCCAGGTTCACGGATAGTCAATAGAGGATCGCGGGTTCGATCATAGGCAACCACATTCGCTATGATTATGTCACCTACGTCAAAGATAGATGGTAAATCGCTTGTTTGGGGTGAAAAGGGACGATCAATAACGTCTGAAGCTCGAAGCATCGCGAAATAGGGAGCGCCAATATCTATTATCCACCCTCCGGTGGTAACTTCAACTGCTTTTCCTATAACAGTGTCCCCGACGGAAGGGACATAAAATGATTTCAGGGCAACGACATGGACTCTTCGACCTTCATAATCAACGAGCCCAATTCGGCTAGCATAGACTTTGCTGTCGTCCTTGTATGTGTTTTCGCCGGCTAAGTAATTATCTTCAGCAAGCAGGTCGCCTGGAGTTACCAATTGTCTTTTCTCGTAGAAAAGAGGCACATTTATCACCTCGAACATGAAAGAGTTATTTAATCATTTTTGCTTCAAGATTACCGCGAGTGATTTTTCCCAATTTTTCAAGGAAGGGACCATAGAGTCCCGCTGGCATTTCTACGGTTGCAGACCATGACCCATCTGCTTGCCACTCTTCCCTCTTTATTGAGCCGAAGGCTTTAACGGTTCCGTAAGTTTTACTTGCATATTCCGGCGGTATGCGCACAACCACGGAAACTTGTTCCATTTTAAGGGGTAAAACTGGACGCAAAAGTTTTATGATCTCTTTTGCTTGTTCTTCGGCGTCTCTGAATGGGTCTATTGAGAAGTGTATTTGTTTCAGCGCATGTTCTATCCGCATTGGAGGGTGTGGAAGATTTGTTTTCGGATCAATGCATTGACGGGATATGAAGGAAATGATTTGTCTTCTTTTTTCTTCAACTTGCTGTTTACGTTGCTCCGTAGTTAGCTGTAATGTACCCTTCTTGAGGATAACGCCGGCAATTTCGGTGGAATTCGTAGTACCGAAGACTTCTTGCAGTTTTTCTTCTGATGCCTTTAACCCTTTCCCAGCATCAGTGAAAACGATCTCTGTGACTAAGAGTTCAGGAATGGATGTGGTCTTTCCGAGCCTAAAGGAGAAAGCTAGCTGAGGCTTGACTAAAATCTCAAAATGCTCTCCATCGTGAGTCATGCGCGCAACGGTGTAGCGTTCGCTCATGAAGTTCCGCTGCCCTCAAGCCCTCTCTGGTAGGTCTCAATTTCCTTGTCGGTGAGCATCTTAAGCTTTCTTGTTGCGGATGGAATCACGCAAATTTTGATTCTTTTTGGCTCTCCTCTTGCTTCAAGAGCCTTTGTTAGACATTTAACTGCAAATTTGATTGCTTCCTCGAGGTTCATATCTGCGCGATATTCCTCTTTCAAAAGGTTTTCAACAGTCTCGCGGCCTATGCCTACTGCTACGGCCTTGTAGCCTCTGTAGGAGCCGCTTGGATCAGTTGCAAATATTCTACTTCCGGTTTTGTCAACTCCACCGAAAATAATCGAGACGCCAAACGGTCTTACTCCTGCATGTTGAGTGTAAAGTTGTTTTATGTCTCCCACGCGTTTTGTAATTATTTCGACATCGATGTCTTCATCATACATTAGTCGATTGCTTTGGGAGTAAACTCGGGATTGGTCGATTAGTATGCGAGCGTCGGATCCCAAGCCAACGACTGCTGCTCCAAGATGGTCATCCACCTCGTATAGCTTCCAAGTAAAATTCGTATCCTGAAGTTTTGTTTCAATCTTTTCCTCAGCCCCTAAAACAACTCCTTCGAGGCATGATATTCCTAATATTGTTGCCCCACGATTCACTGTTTCAAGAGCGTACTCAACCTGGAAGAGGCGACCATCTGGAGAAAACACTGTAATGGCCCGGTCATAAGCCCCTGGTGCTGCAAATACAGACAAACCTATCACCTCACATATGGAAATTGATTTGTTTGTTGTGTTGGGAGGCGCAACTAAAAACCTTTTCGTTATGGCTCTGGATTTTAGTTAACTTTTTTATCTACGTTTTCTGAAGAGTTTGGTGTCGCCTATGCGCGCGCGCTCGGGATCGGAGAGACGCATAAAGTATGGGTTACAAAGAGAATTGGAAAGTCCTAGCTGATTTGCTCACCGAGCTTCGTAACAAAGGTGAAAGAATTCCGTCCCATGTGATGAACGACGTGCGTTCTGCCAAAACCATGATACAAATTCTGAAGGCTGATCCTACCCACATAGAAAACATTCCAAGAATTGAAACCTATCTGAGAATCGTAGAGTCCTATGTCATTTCTAGGGCCCAAGAAAAACTAGGAGCGGAATTTGCTGAGAAGTGGTTAGAAAAGCTTGAGAAAGCAAAAAATACAGAAATCAAGGAAAAAAAGGAGACAACTCTGAAATTTGTTTCCGGGCTTCCACGAAACAAAGAGTGGGTGAGAGTTCAAATTTCAGAAGACACTTCTAGGAAAGGAGTAGAAAGACTTGCAAAAGAAAACAAACTCTCATGCAAAATGCAAAGGAACGGGTATATGCTCGTCTACGGCGATGACAAAAGTATAAAATCTTTTGTCAAAAAAATGGCTCAAGAGCTTCATAGCACAAGAAAAAAATAAAAACCATCCAAGCTTTTGCAACAAAATAGTTAAAACTCGTTTATTGCGCATATCTTACCTATAGAAAACATTTATAGAAAGATAGTAAAATGATAGTTAATGCTTACAATGAAAAACCGAAGGCGGCTTAGAAAATGCCCTACATCAAAAAAATCGAACTGAGAGGTTTCAAGTCCTTCGGCCCGAAAACCGCTAGCATCATGTTGGATAAAGGCTTCACTATCCTCACTGGACCAAATGGAAGCGGGAAAACCAACATTTCTGACGCTGTTTTGTTTGGTTTAGGTGAACTGAGTGCTAGAAAGCTTCGCGCCGAAAATCATGCCAAACTAATATTTCATGGCTCTCCTGAAGGGCATGTTGAAAAAGCAAAAGCCGCCAAAGTCGTTATTCAATTTGACAACTCTGACAATCGCCTACCAGTAGACACAAGCACGGTAACCGTTTCTCGTGAAGTCACCAAGGATGGTCAAAGCGTTTATCGTCTCAACGGAAGAAGGATTTCAAGATCCCGCATTGTTGATATACTGGCTATGGCTGGAATCAGTCCGACTGGACACAACGTTGTTGTGCAGGGAACCATCACACGCATGGCTGAAATTTCTTCTCGCGAACGTAGAAAAATGATATCAGGGTTGGTTGGCATAGCCCGCTACGATGCCGAGAAGGCTGAGGGAGAAGAAAAACTTCGGGCGGCTGAGATATCTATCCGAACAGCTATGGGTCGAATAGATGAAGTGCAGAAAAGAGTGGACGACCTAGAAAGAGAACGCAACGAATTGCTT
>CP070791.1:483192-486482 GCA_020346825.1 Candidatus Bathyarchaeota archaeon | reverse complement strand
GCTGAGCGTGTTATGCACGATGCTGTGTCAGTTGTTGCTGACGTATTCGAGAAGAACAAGGTTGTTGTGGGTGGCGGAGCTGTAGAAACTGAGGTGGCTAAGAAACTACAGGAGTATGCAGTTCAGATCGGCGGGAGGGAACAACTGGCAGTCGAGGCTTTTGCGAAATCCTTGGAAACAATTCCTAAGACATTAGCTGAGAATGCTGGTTTAGAACAAATTGACATCATGGTTGAACTGAGGTCAGCCCACGAGAAACCCAAAGGACACTCGATGGGTGTCGACGTTTTCACAGGCAAAGTTGTTAATATGTATGAGAAAGGGGTTATTGAACCGTTGAGCGTTAAGGAACAAGCAATAAAATCAGCTTCAGAGGCATCATCTATGATTTTGAGGATTGACGATGTAATATCTGGCGGAAAGACCAAGGCTCCGCCCACTCCTCCTGGCGGTCCAGGTGGAATGCCTGAGGGCGGCTATGGAGGAATGTAATCTTGTCGACACAAGCGGGTGGGGTACCTGTTTTAGTTCTAAAGGAAGGATCTTCTCGATCGAGAGGGCATGAGGCTCAGCACGCTAACATTATGGCGGCTCAGATAGTAGCCGAAGCGGTCAAGAGCGCCCTCGGACCTAAGGGAATGGATAAGATGCTTGTGGGCAGCTTCGGCGATGTCACCATCACCAGCGACGGCCGTACCATCCTAGACGAGATGGACATTCAACATCCTGCCGCCAAGATGATGGTGGAAGTTGCTAAGACCCAGGATGAAGAGGTTGGAGACGGAACCACAACAGCGGTCATCGTGGCTGGAGAACTCCTAGGAAATGCTGAAGAATTGGTAGACAAAAAAGTCCATCCAACCGTCATAATTGATGGCTATCGCAAGGCAGCGGATAAAGCTCTGGAAACACTGGAGAAGATAGCGATTACAGTGAAGCCGACAGACAAAGAATCCCTAAAGAAAGTTGCAATGACCTCTATGGCTAGCAAGCTGGTAGCCCAAAATCGAGAACAACTTGCAGAACTAACTGTCGACGCAATCCTCTATGTAGCCGAAAAGGTCGGAGAAGAGTATAGAGTTGACTTAGACGACATCATGGTGGAGAAGAAACCCGGAGAATCCATTACAGATACCAAGCTCATCAAAGGAATAGTCCTAGACAAAGAAGTCGTGCATCCAGGCATGCCTAAACGTGTAGAGAAGGCTAGAATTGCTTTGCTGGACACGGCGCTTGAGATCAAAAAAACCGAGTTCGACGCCAAAATCAACATTGAAACACCAGAACAGATGGAAACATTCCTAAAAGAAGAAGAAAACATGCTCCGAGACCTGGTTGACAAGATAGTCAAGACCGGCGCTAATTTGCTCGTCTGCCAAAAAGGCATTGACGACATGGTTCAACACTTCCTAGCAAGGAAGGGAATCTCAGCGATAAGACGCGCTAAGAAATCCGATATGGAGAAACTAGGTAAAGCCACTGGAGGAAAGGTAGTCACCAGCCTAGAAGATATCACGAAGAAAGACCTTGGATACGCAGAACTCGTGGAGGAAAGGAAGATTGGCGATGATAAGATGACCTTCATCGAAGGATGCAAAAATCCCCGTTCAGTAGCCATATTAATCCGGGGAGGAACCGAACGAATCGTAGATGAAGCTGAACGTTCAATTCACGACGCCCTGTGCGTGGTTCGAGATGTAGTGCAGGAGCCAAAGATCGTGGCCGGAGGAGGCTCGCCGGAAATGGAAGTCGCCAGAGTTCTTAGAGAATACGCGGACACGCTGCTAGGTAGGGAAGCGCTTGCGGTACAGCAATACGCAGAAGCCTTGGAAGCTGTTCCAACAACCCTGAGCGATAACGCTGGGCTTGATCCCATTGACATAATCTCTGAGCTTCGAGCTCGTCACGAGAAGGGTGAAATCTGGGTTGGAGTAGATGTCCACGAAGGAAAAGTCAAAGATATGGAAAAACTGGAAGTTTACGAACCCTTGGTCGTCAAAAAACAGGTCATCAAATCGGCTACCGAAGCCGCTACCATGATACTGAAGATCGATGACATCATCGCAGCTGGAAAGACGAAAATGCCACCTATGCCTCCTAGTGGTCCGGGTGGAATGCCTGGCGGCTATGGAGGAATGCCTCCAGAATATTAGGCGCGCGCTAGTAAGTTTACGGGATGAAAGGAGGTGCGCGCGCATAACGCATGCATGCATGGCTAGAAATCATTAGGTTTGGTAATAATTTCTCTGATTTTTGTGTCGAATATTCTGCGAGAGTTCACGGGTTTTAAAACTACTGCAGTGTCTGCGCCCTTGCTTGACCCAGCTATTACTATCACGTGCGCGCGCGTCTTGGGCACAAACTTAGTGACGCATGCATTCACGAATTTCTTCTTCTATAGGTTTCCTTGTTAAGGAATCACAGAAGGGACACTTGTATCGATAGACTTTTACCGTTATTCTTCCTTTCTCCTCAACAAAGGAAACGAGCTGTTTGAATTTCGCACCGCATTTTCTGCTTTCTCTGGCTAGATGTATGTGATCATAACTCATTGCTTTCGCATCTCTTTGAGAATCAATACTTCTAGGGCGTATCTGCGACTGGCACAAATCCGGGTTTTGACTTTCTCATCTACCCAGTCAGCGAATTTTTTTGGCAAGGTTACACTTCTGGCTTGTCCCGGCATTCCAATCTCCTCAGTTCTCATAAATCATCACCCTTTTGTGGTCTATCGTGGATTATATTATTTGAAGTGCGCGCGCATGGGCACTATCTACGACTTGAATTCACAGGGACACTCTTCTTGGACTACTGCCGTCTTATTCAAGTTCTTTTCGTCTTGCTTTTCGTCTTGCTTTTCGTCTTTCCTTGTCGCCCCAAGCTTCTTGTCTCGCTTCCCGTTCCATTCCTCGTATCTTTTCTCCTCTTGCTTCTTGTCTCGCCGCTTCTCGCTCCCCTATTCTCTTCTCTTCTTTCTCAGCTTCTCGTCTCTCTTCTCTTCCCATCTCTTTTCTCGCTTTTCGTCTTGCTTCTCGTCTCTCCTCTTCTCCCTTGGCTTCTCTTGTCGCTTCGGTTTCCATGGCTCGTATCTTTTCTCTTCTCGCTTTTCGTCGCTCTACGTCTCCGAGCATCGCTAATTTCTCGTTGTAAAAGTGAGCAGCTACATTTACTACGTCATCGATTCTTTTGCTCACAAATTCATAGTGTTCAATTCTTTTCTCAAGGGAAGCGGCGTGGTCGGTGAGCCCTTTCTTCTCTGCCTTTTCTTTTGCTTTCTCCGTCGCATGTAT
>CP070791.1:477577-483092 GCA_020346825.1 Candidatus Bathyarchaeota archaeon | reverse complement strand
TTGGGAAGAAAGATCGATGCCCTTCCGCAATTGTCCAACAAGCTTACAGTATGTTAACTAAACTACTAAGCAAGGCGACATCGGAGAGAGTTCCCTGGGAATGAGAGGAACCAAAGGAGAGTCTTCCAGCGTTAGCGCAAGTGCGCGCGTGGTGGGCCGGGAGAGATTTGAACTCTCGACCTTTCGGTTATCAGCCGAACGCTCTAGCCATGCTGAGCCACCGGCCCTACAAACAATCATAAAATGTCACGTTTATTAAAGGATTTTCTCAGTCTCAGTTGGAGCGATGGAGAATAAGAGTTACGTGGTTCAAATTGAATCAGGCATGGAAGGGCGGTCTAGCTAATAGAACAACTTAGCAACCCAAGAACAGAGAGCAGATTGTCAGATTGCCTTCATTTCCGCTTGCATAATGCTTTCAGCACCGTTTTGTCTAGAGTGTGATCTTTAACCTTGGCGAAGAAGTTGTGTTTATTGACGCCTTCTAGATGTTCCGTACCAAGGGCATATATGGTGAAGATATATCTATGTGTCCCGTAAGGAGGACAGGGGCCCCCATATTCTTCCTTGCCAAAATCGTTTTCAACCTCTTTGGCTCCTTTGGGCAAGCTGCTCCGCTCGATACTTTTTATATCCCTAGGAATGTTGTAGACAAGCCAATGGATCCATTTGCCTCCTGGCGCATCTGGGTCTGTGACGCTCAAAGCAAAACTCCTCGTTTCTGGAGGCACGTCTTCCCATGATAGCTGTGGAGAAATATCTTCCCCATCACAGGTAAATTCAGAAGGTATAATGTTGTTATCCTCAAAATCTTCACTCTTCAATTTCATACAAAACACCTCAGACTTGATAGATTCCAATCTTGATAAAAGATTTGTTAGGAAGCCATGCAAAATTCTGCATCACTAAGCAGATCCCAATAAATTATATCTAGGGGGAAAACATTAATCTATTGCCGTTTAGAGTTGAGGTGCTAGTTTTGAGTGAGGAATTACGAGAAGTTGGAAGAGTATCACATTTCTTCCTAAAGATAAGTGTAGCAGTTGTTGAATTGAAGGATGCGCTCTCTGCTGGCGACCGAATCCTCATCAAAGGACCTACCACAAACCTTGAACAAATAGTGGGTTCCATGGAGATAGAACACGAGAAGGTCCAACGAGCAGAAGCAGGTCAAAGCATTGGACTAAAAGTAGATGATAGAGTGAGAGAAAGTGACATCGTCTACAAGATAACCTAAAACCTTCATCTTCTCTCTTTTGCGGTAAGCTACCCCACAACCACAATAACATCACGTTTCACAAAGATTAACTTCCATCAAACCTTCTAATTGAACGTGGGAGAGATCACATGCTCAACAAAACGACAAACTCCAATTTCCATGATTTGATTAGATTCTTTCAGGTGACTGGTAGATTGAAAAAAACTCCAAGATCGGGGTGGGTTGAGGTAGGCATACCACAACCCGAATCAGTTGCAGATCACCTCTTCAGAACAGCGATTCTCTGCATGATATACGCCGATTTAGAAGATTTGAACCAGCTTAAGTTGCTGAGAATGGCGTTGATTCACGACCTTCCTGAAGCAATCACCGGAGACTTGACGCCATCAAAAAAGACTAAAGTCAGCAAAGACAGAGAAGACACTGTCATAAACCAACTGTTAAATCTCTTGCCAATAAAACTGAGGGAAAAATACTTGATTGATTGGAAAGAATACCAAGAAGGAAAAACCCGGGACGCGAAAGCCGTGAGACAACTCGAAAAACTTGAAATGGCTCTGCAAGCCATTGAATACAAGCCAGCAGGTTTAACAGGTCAAAACTTAGAAAGATTCATCAAATCTGCAGAAAAAGCCATCACGCAGCCTGAGTTGACAAGACTTCTCTCACACACGTTGGAGGAATCAAACTCATGAGTCTAAGGAAAAGATGGACCAAGAAGTTCGCTCAGTCCCTAACCAAAGACGAAAAAAAAGCTTTCAAGCTATGGCTGGACTTCTCGGAAGGAAAGGTCCTAGAATCAGAATTCAAAACAAAAATGGACATCAAGGTCATGCCAAGAATGCTGGGCAAAATGAGTGCAGCAAGAATCAACGCTCTCGAAGACGAAATAGAAAGCTTGAGAAAAAGAGTAGACACTCTTGAAAAGAAGACAAGGAAGACACAGACAAGAAAATAGAGAAGTAGAACACAATCTTTTAATCAATACGATCTTTCAACCAAAAATCCCAGATGAATAGGCTTCTTTTCTTCCTGACACCCAGCGCAGACTCATCACATTCTTGTTCCTTAGCTACTAATACAAGATTTAAAGCCATGCTGCGGTATCATTCTGGTTCGGGTGTAGACTTTGCTTCAACCAGTCACGTTGGACGATATTTATAAGGCTCGAAGAATCGTGAACAGATATCTTCCCCAAACACCTCTTGCAACGTCCCCGATCCTTTCAAAGCGATTAGGGTTCGAAGCCTACGTCAAATGCGAGAATCTTCAACCAATAGGTGTGTTCAAAGTTAGAGGAGGCATAAATCTGATTTCAAAGCTTTCAGAGGAAGAAAAACGCAGGGGCGTCATAACAGCTTCAACTGGAAACCACGGTCAGTCCATAGCTTACGCAGCGTCCCTTTTCGGTGTGAAAGCCATCGTCGCAGTTCCCCAGAAGTCAAACCCAAACAAGGTTGAAGCCATAAGGAATTTTGGAGCCCACATCGAATTTCGTGGTTCAGACTTCGACGAAGCAAGACTATGGGTTGAAGAAGAAGCGAAGAAAAAAGGATACCGCTATATCCATTCAGCCAATGAACCTTTACTAATCGCAGGAGTTGGAACCCTTTATCTTGAAATCATGGAAGACCTTCCATACGTCGAAGCCATACTGACTCCCATAGGAGGCGGCAGCGGAGCCGCAGCAGCCTGTGTTGTCGCCAAATCCATAAATCCAGAAGTAGAAATTATCGGCGTCCAAGCGGAAGAAGCTCCTTCAGTCTACCTATCTTGGAAAAAAAAGGAGCTTGTTGAAACCAAATCAGCTGAAACCTTTGCTGATGGCCTAGCTACAAGGGTTCCCTTCAAATTTACGCTTGGAATCATCAACAAAATGATTGACAACATCGTTTTGGTGAGCGAAAGGGAGATGAAAAGTGCAATTCTTACGCTTCTCGAAACAATTCATCAGCTTGCAGAGGGAGCTGGAGCGGCTTCAACAGCAGCTGCCTTCAAACTCAGGAAAAAACTTCAGGGTAAAAAAGTTGCCTTGGTCTTAACTGGAGGAAACTTGACTCTCCAGAACCTCCAAACCATACTCAAAGAAACCTACGCTACGTAGGGCCGTTCGCGCGCGCACCTTAAAGTATTACGGGGTGCTACCCATAAGAAACTTAACATTATCTGAATGTTTGATAGGATAGTCGAAAAACTTCCTTGGCTTTTATCACACATATCCGAATCGAGTTTTGTTCTCTACGTAGGCACTCGGATCGATTTCTTGAACAGCGACCCCATCTACATCTATGACGTATATTGCGTGAAGGCGCGCGTTCCTGATTTCATCAATGCTCACGGGAGGATTCTTGTAATACAAGTCGCAGCGACTTTTTATCTCCTTCATCTCCTCAGGTTTTCTGTCCCGAGGAGGCTTGGTAAGCGCTGGCGGAATTTGTAGTATATAATAGGGAGGCACGCCAAGAGCAAACTTGTCAGAACGGTTGCCATATCGAGTTATTTTGCTCGCTATTCTTGCCTTGCAATAGGTCGCGGGATCTAGAGCGTGGCTGGGCGGAACGAAACCCGTCTCCACCTCAACAATCAAAGTTCCATAGCCTTTCATTCCATACAAATCGCAGATAAGGCCTCCTTCCAACGAACGCTCCACATCTACTTCATACCCCTTTAGAATCAGGTATTTGGCGCAAACGAGCTCCATGACTGAATGATTAATCTTAACAACATTCTCGTCGTTAAGACGAATCAATCTATTCCTTAGATCATTCAGCTTCTTCTTCGTCTCTCTATCTGCGGACTTGCTCAAGTTTGTCAATAAAATGCTCAAGTCTCTGTCAAACTTCTTCATGGCAATTTCCTTTCAAGGTCTTCCAGAGCATACCAAGCTCTAGTAGATAGGAAACACTGACAAAAACTTTTGTGCACACATATCCCTAAAAACAGCGACAAAGCTATCCAAGAGGACTGAACGCGCGCGCATAAAGTCGTGATGATACTACAAGTAGTTCGGGCTAAAAAACAGAAAGGTCAATTAAGCGACTTGTAAGACGTTGAGCCGCTGAAATAGAACTTGTGCTTTCTCTTGATTTTCCGTTCGTATCTTCTTTTGGCCCCAAGTTGCCAATTCAGAGACAGCCCATTCTGTTTTCTTAGCAGAGACTGCAGGTAGACAAGTGATATGTTTGCTCCACTGATGATGATTGCAACTTTTTCTCTTCGTTTCGGAGAGTATTTGAACAAAAGGGCAGCCAGCGAAGTCGCTGCAGAAGGTTCAGCCAGAACATGAGCTTCACGTAGAAGCGCCAACACGGATTCTCCGATTTCTTGCTCAGTCACTAGGAGAATTTCATCCACGTGCTTTTTGATTATTCTGAAGGTTAAATCAAGGGGTTTTCTTGTGACCAAGCCATCTGCAACCGTTCTAAAGGATTCGGTCTCCACTATTTCTCCAGCTCTCCAAGATCGATATATTGCAGGAGCCCTTTCGGCTTGAACCCCAACTATTCTTATATCTGGCTTCAAAGTTTTTGCGGCGATAGCGATTCCCGAGATTAGACCTCCTCCACCTATAGGCACGATAATTGTATCCAAGTCAGGTATGTCCTCAAGCAGTTCCAAGCCAATTGTTCCTTGTCCTGCAATCACAAAGGAGTCGTTGAAAGGATGCACAAGAATCATTTCAGTTTTCTCTCGCATCTCAAGAGCCTTTGCATATGCTTCTTCGTAGTCCTTCCCGTATTCTACGACTTGGGCTCCATAACTTTCAATTGCCTCCACCTTTTCCTTTACAGCTTTTTTTGGCACAACGACGATGGCTTTTGCTCCCACAATGTTAGCTACATAGGCGACCGATAATCCGTGGTTCCCAGAGGATGCTGTAACCAATCCTTTCTCTAGATCTGGCTTGGAGATGTTACATATTTTGTTGGCTGCACCCCTTATCTTGAAGACTCCCACTGGTTGAAAACCTTCAAGTTTTAAGTACACTTTGGCGCCTGTCCTCTGGCTGAAAACAACTGAATAATATGTTGGAGTTCGAGCAACAATGTCTCTTATTTTCTTACTGGCTTCAAGTATATTTTGAAAATTCACAACCTCTTCGTTCATAATCCATACCTGCGGTCTATCCAAGAGAGACGTGCGCACATCTTGTGTCTTCCTTCATTCTAAAGGTTTTGTCCATGAGTTTCAAAAGGATAGGCCCAGCTTCTCTTTCACCAAAAGTCTTGATGAAAACCGACACCAAAGCGATTTTTTTCATTCTCTCAGCGAGACGTTCAGCTAGAATACGGGCGA
>CP070791.1:474751-477477 GCA_020346825.1 Candidatus Bathyarchaeota archaeon | reverse complement strand
TCCTTTGCCTTTGTTTCGAGTTCAATTTGCAAAGATGATTCTGCCAACGAAAAACTTACCAACTATTTTCTTGTCACAGATCTTTTGGTGTTTACTTCCTACTATTCTCGGGGGATATTTTTTCACATCTAGAACAGTGGATATGTTTTAGAGAAGACTGAGAATCAGGGGTATGCTTATATCTTGGATTTTGAAGTGGTGTATACAAAAGTTGGAGAAATTATAAAATGTCTGAAAAGTATGAGTGTTGTGGCAAAACCTTTAGCACAAAAGAAGAAATGGATGCACACGTAGAGAAAATGCACAAGAGCTGTGGTTGCTGCAGTTAGCGCCTCCAATCCAACCCCAAAAAATAACCATCCCTCGTTCTTTAGGTACTCAACCTTTAGAGTTATCCGATAGTTCTTCCACATTTTCCACATTTAGCGTTCATGACTTCTACACTTGAATTCAAATAGAATGTGTATCATTTCCTCAGGCTTGGAATGAAATAGAGTATTACTGCCAATATCACCATAGCAATAGATAGGAGCATTATCCATCCTGACCTATAGGATCTATTTAGAAGAAGTAATGCTACAACGAACCACAGAATAATTGCTGCAATTGTTCTGATGTGTAAATCTACAACCTCCATTTAGAAAGGCTAGTCATGGTAGCTTATCTTATCTTCGCGCGCGCAGATTTAGTAAATTCTAGCGGTTCACTTCTTGCTTAGATCCATATCTTGGGAAAACAGATCTTGCAAACATATTTAGAACGATGTTTATTTCGGCTACTCCAAGCTTTCTCGTCAACAATTTCACGTTCACAAATCTTGCATTGTCTACCATTTAGAGGCTTACGACCTGACTTCCTAATATTTACCAATTTCCATGGCATATTTCACAGCTCAACTACAACCATTTTGTTTGGTGGGCTTTCAGAAGAATTGGTGTCTATTTATAAACTTTTTTCAGCATCGATTACATCGTAGCCCGCGCGGCTACTTATTTCTCACATTTAGCAACTTAAATGGGCTATACATAGGAATAGTGACTTTGACTTTAGGCTCTAAATCCGTGCGCGCGCTGGAGAGGTGGAGACTACATATGATTGAAGGGTAAAACTAGAAGAGTTAGGTGGTGTTACATTGGTAAAGAACTTCCAGACTCGATTACTAGACAACTGTTCAGTCAAAAAGAACAATTGATTACTCAACAGTTTACCCAAAATGATGCACAAGAAAACAGCCTCAATTCTAGCTTAGATTTAAAAACTAGAAACACAATGTTTGTTAACGCCTGTTGGGGTCGTGGTCTAGCTTGGTTAGGATCCCAGAGCGCACGGACGCGGGGAACCTGGGGCGCTGGAGACTATTGAGGAAATAGCCAAAGGTCCGGGGTTCAAATCCCCGCGACCCCACCAAGATTGGTAGTCATGACATAAGTTGGAAGAGACGAAATGCACATAGTTATTGTCGGAAGTGGCGTAGCTGGCGTCACAGCAGCTAGAATCATAAGGGAAAAAGAGTCCAGAGCTAAGATATCCATATACTCTGATGAAAAACACTTGTATTATCCCCGTCCGCGGTTGTACGAGGTTCTATCTGGAGAATCAGGACCCAAAGAAACTTACATGTTCAATGGTCAGTGGTACAAAAAAAGAGCGATTGCACTCCACTTGAACAACAAGGTATCGAGCATCAAGATCGATGAGAAAACACTTCTACTGGAGAACTGCTTGAAGGTAGACTATGACAAACTTCTCCTAGCAAACGGAGCACGTCCATTTTTGCCACCCATACCGGGTGTAGAAAAGACTGGGGTTTTCAGCCTTCGCTCCATCGAAGATGCACTGGAAATAAGAGAATATACCAAAAAATCAGAGAAAGCCGTCATCGTCGGAGGCGGGCTTTTGGGTTTAGAGTTTGCTGCATCCTTAAGAAAGCTTGGCCAGCAAGTCGAAGTTGTAGAGATCTCCGATAGACTGCTGCCAAGGCAACTCGACCAAGATGGAGCAACAATCTTGAAGGATCGGATTGAGAGTCGTGGCATAAGGGTTGAGTTAGGTGTCAGAATAGAGAAAATCTTGGGCAAAAAAACGGTTTCTGGCATAATGCTTGACAATGAGAGAGAACTTTCATGTGATCTCGTCTTGGTTTCTGCAGGGGTAAGGCCGAATATAGACTTAGCTGTGGAGGCGGGAATTGAAGTAAACAGGGGAGTCGTCGTTGATGAATATCTTCAAACCAGCGCTAACGACGTGTATGCAGTTGGAGACGTAGCCGAGTTTGGAGGAAGAGTTTATGGCATAATCCCAGCGGCGCTGGAGCAAGCAGAGATTGCAGCAATGAATATGTCAGGAAACGGAAAACACATCTACCATGGCACGATTCCATCAAACACGTTAAAGATTGTCGGCATAGACCTGACTTCGATGGGACTAGTGAACCCAGACGAGTCTCGGTATGAAGAGATAAGAAAAATCGACGAGAAAGAGGGCGTCTACAAGAAAATTGTTTTGGAGCAAGGAAGAATTGTCGGAGCCATAATTCTGGGAGATCGAAAGGGTGTTACGTCGATAAAGAAGCTGATGGATCGACAAGTTGACACCACAAAGCACAAAAACTCTCTTCTGGAAGACAATTTCGACTACAAGAAAGTCTTTTCGTGATAGAAGCTGCCCCTTACACGAGCCATCTAGGTTTTCCTTCAAGGTATTCCGTCAGAGACTTTGCAAACTCT
>CP070791.1:468329-474651 GCA_020346825.1 Candidatus Bathyarchaeota archaeon | reverse complement strand
CTACAGTGCCTACAACAATCTGTATCAACAGGGAAACAAGATCCATTTCACCCGACCTCCGCCACTCTATTCAGATTCAATTAGTTTTTAAGAGTATAGGTGCACTGAGTTTTCTGCAAATCCTGCACGCGGAATTTTGTTCGGTTGGCTAAATCTTTATCTCCCGCACACACAAAACCCAAACAGACACCTGGATTCACTAACGAAGTCTATTCATCTTCTCTCTTTTGAGATGGATCGCCGCTACGGTGGCCTCAACATTTTTTTCTTCAATCACCAGAATTATTTGAGAGGTGTGGGGTGCAAAGATTCCTCTTTTTATGTTGATGTCTGGCATGGCTCCTATGGCTATTGAAGCTACGCCCGGCGAACCTTTCATCCTGTCTCCGATAAGGGTGACTACGCCAATGCCGTATTCGATAGTCAAGTTCTCATCAAAACCTTTCAACCTTTCCTCATTTTTTCTAATGAAATCTGAGTCCAAAAATAGGAAATCACGAATTCTCTTTCCTGTCTCTAGGGTCTCAGTTCCTAAGTCAAGGAAGTCGTTACGGCTTTCCCAAATCCGCAAAGAGTCTTCTAGGGATCTACTTTTTTCATCGTTCATTGAAAGAATTGCACAGCCCGACTTTCCTGTCACACACTTCACGATCTCGCCGGATGCACCCTCGGATCGAATTACCGTGAATCTTGCAGGATCATGTATTGGCACCAGTTTTATGGGTTGTTTGAATCGTCTAGCTGTTGCCGTGGCGATGCCCTGAACAATCTTCATTCCCATGATAGAGGCCTTTTGAGCTTCGTTGTAACTGAGTGATGTCACGTGTTCCGTTTTCTGTCCTCCCACAATCAATGGATCGGCACTCTGAACTGACACACCCTTGAACAAGAGCGTCTCCACCTCGTATCTTTTTTGCAGCAGACATGAGATGAAGACGGCAGTTAGGTCAGAACCTCCTCTTCCCAGGATTGTCTCAAGACCATCAGATGTTACACCTAGAAAGCCTGCTTGCGAGACTACCTTACCCTCTTCTAGAGGTTCAATTAGGTAGTTAATCCTCTTCTTACTTGTCTCATAAAGCGGTGTAGCATTTTCAAAGTTGTCATCTGTAACAACAGGCCAATGTTCCTTGGAAATGTGGCATGCGTTTAGACCGTTGGCTCTCATAATATATTTCACGAGTACAGAAAATGGGAGTTCTCCGCCACTGGTTAGGACCTTTGCCTTCGCGTTGCCATGAAATCTTTTGTTGATCGAAGTGAGAACTTCATATGTCTCATCTCGATAATTCACCAATTCGGAGAGTAGCTGCTTCAAATATCTGCCTTTGACAAAGGTCTTCGCTATTCCTTCGTAAGAGGAAAAGATGGAATCTATTGAGACCGGTTTAGACTGCGAGTAGGATTCACCAGCTCCAATAAGTTTATCGGTGAACCCATTTGGCGCCGAGAGAACAACTATTGGCCCCAGATCATATCTGTTTTTGAGTTCTCTTATGCGTTTCAAAAGCGTTGGAATGTTCTTTCCTCTTGGGTCCAGAAGACTTCCGCCAAATTTTACCACTGAAAGCTTTCCCTTGAGGTCCAATATCCTCTAACCCCAGTTGGAGATTAGCAACTGAATTCTATTTTTAATAGTTTTCTGAAAGATTTATTCCAAAATGAATAACATGCATATTCATGCGCGCGCGCATAATTTGCCTACTTTTGCGTGCGTGCGAATATTCCCTGTAGAAACATATTCAACTCAGTGAAATATCGTTAAAATACATTCCCGCATTATTTTCTTCAGGCGAGCTTGCTTGGAAGAGGGGAGAGAAAGGAGACATCACTAATGTTTGAAGAAATGACAGTTTCAGCTACACATGTTCTTCTCATCATATTCGGGATAATACTATTTTTCATTATCGTTTACGGCGCCATGGGAGTTCGAGCGTCAAAGCATACCCGCTAATGCGCGCGCGCAGCCTTGAATGCGTGTGCCTGTTTCATGTTTTTCGTAAATCTTTGATTTCGTCGGCAAGCGATTTCATTTTTTTGTGATTTGCACAACAAACTCTAGTGTTTACTTCAACTCTTAGACCAGTTTCTTCGCGAGTGCACGATTAACCCATAGCTGATTCATCACTATAACATTTATATTGCATGACGTATGTCATAATCGTAGGGGCTCGTTGTTGCATCATAAAAGGTTATTTGTTATGACGCTCTCGCTAGTTGGAATAGTCTCTGCATTTGTTTTTGCTAACGCAATGGTTGGAATATTGACTACAACGACAAACGAAACAGCATCACTTGAAAACGTAGAAGTTAGAGAATATGAAGGGCAAGATCTCTCATCAATTAATGATTTTAGAGAAAACTCGATTGAAGGACCACAACACATAGATTTGGAATACTACAAGCTCACTGTCACTGGCCTCGTGAAAAACGAAATAGAATACACCTATGACGATATCATCAGCAATTATCAAATCTTCAACAAGGTTGTCACACTACATTGTGTAGAGGGATGGAGCGCAACCATACTTTGGGATGGCATCCTAGTTGAAGACCTGCTTGAAGAGGCAGAAGTCAACCCAAAGGCAACGATAGTGATATTCCATGCTTATGATGGCTATTCTACGTCATTACCACTGGACTACATAATCGACAACAACATAATAATTGCCTACAAAATGAACAAAGTAACCCTGCCACCTGAAAGAGGATTCCCTTTTCAACTTGTAGCAGAAAGCAAATGGGGTTACAAATGGATAAAATGGATAACAGAAATCGAACTTTCGGACAACGAAGACTACAGAGGATACTGGGAAAGCCGAGGTTACCCAAATGACGCAGATTTGTAGGGCCACGGAGACATCCCAGAATTTCAATCGTGGATCATACTACAATTAATCTTGATAGCAACTCTGGCAACCATAATCTAAAGAGAGAGATTTACTAGGAAATAATGCTAATCCAGATTCATAAAGATAGGGCGCGCACGAAAAAAGTGGGTGACGGGGGATATCCACTTCAATACTAAGTTTTTATGAATTTCACATCCATTAGATATAAAGCTCGCCCGCGCACGTTTAAATAATTGAGACTAACTAACAATCGAATTTACAGGGGAATATTCTACGTTGGTCTTGGAGACAGTAATTGCGGTCGCAGCTCTAATCACAGGAATCGCGCTTATGACTTATTCTAGCGACAAGGCAGTTGAGCACTCAGTAAAAATCGCTTCAGCATTGAGAATTTCTCCCCTTGTGATCGGTCTTGTACTGGTGTCAATAGGCACAGATTTGCCAGAGATCGTAAACTCAATCATCTCGTGCGCAATAGGTCACGCAGACATAGAGTTAGGGGACTCCCTCGGATCTGTCTTGACCCAGATAACTTTGGTGATAGGGCTTCTTCCCTTCGTAGTTGGAAAGTTCAATGTGAAGAGGAAAGAGGTGTTAGTCATCGGGGCCTTCGAGGTCGTGGGGCTCGTACTTGCGGTGTCAATAGCTGAGAAGGGCTACTTTACGAGAATGAACGCTCTCTTTTTGATGGCTTGCTGGCCAGTCTTCATACTACTAACTAGAAGCATCACGGCAAAGGGTGCTGAGGAAAAAGAGCATGAAATAGCATATTCCAATGAAACCCGCGTTCATCACTTTCGTGACTGGATGATAGCCATTCTAGGCTTCATGGGTGTTGCAGTTGGAGCCTATGCTGTAGTACAATCAGTAATCAAACTTTCGGCAGTTTTTCAAATCTCCGAGTATTTCATCAGCTTCTTCGTAGTTGCAATCGGAACATCTCTTCCAGAACTTGTGGTCGACTTGATGGCTCTTCGCAAGAAACAGTACGAGCTTGCCATAGGAGACGCTATAGGAAGCTGTCTTGTTGATGCTACTGTTTCCGTAGGAATCGGACAGTTGTTTTTTCCACAAGCGGTATCTGGAGAACTAGCTTTAGTCACAGGCTTGTATGCGATATTTGGTTCCATAGTAGTCATATTTACGCTTGCACTACGAAAGAAAGCCGACAGGAAAGCCGGAGCATTATTCATTCTTATATATTTACTTTCCTATATGCTGCTACGCGTCTAACAATGTTACAAGTATCTTATTTCACATTCCGTTGCGCGCGCGCCTTGTATACCTGATACCACTGTGCCAGCGTGTCTCTGCGTCGTTCTGAAGTCCCTGAAGCATAGAATTCGGGATAGTCATCAAATCCGACCACTTCTTCTCGGGTTTGTCCTTCTGCGATCAGTTCTTTCACTATCTTCGCCACCTGCTCGAAGAAATCGAGATACACTTGGACCTCGCTCGAGTCACAAACAGGACCATGACCTGGAACGATCTTCTGGATATCCAATCGGCAGAACTCTTTCAACGCATCAATCCATTCATCAGGATCCACGGTGAGATCACCACCCCAAGGAAATGTGTGGGCAAAGATCAGATCTCCTGCAAACAAGACTTGTTCTGCCGGGAAATAGACATATGCCGAACCTGCCGTATGTCCACCAACCTTCTTGACTATGATCTTGAACTCTTCGTCTTCAAGCGTAACGGACTCGTGAAACACTTCTGTAGGAAACGTGATTTCAAGAGTGTTGATGTCTAACTTTCCATAAATATCGGGTCGCGTTTTAGCAGTGTCTTCCAGTTTTTCGCGAGTCCAATAAGCAGGGGCAACTTTACGCATCTCAGTAGCCATAGTGCGACTTGAGATTATTTGGCAATCTTTGAATATCTGGTTTCCGAAAACGTGGTCGCTATGATAATGTGTGAGGACCAACTTTCTTACAGCAGTTCCTGTGATTTTCTGGATGTAAGTTCGAAATTCCTTAGCAACAGAAGGGTACATGCTGGCGTCAATCGCTACCGTGTAGTTTGGAAGGGATATTGCGCCAAAGTTGCCGCGACCCTCGCCCATTGAATTCGCATAGCTTCGCTCCGTGACTTTTTCTGCTATCATGTCTCTTAACTCCTATTGAAGAACGATCCTCCATAATAGGATAGATCTATCACCGAATCTAACCAATGCCTCCTCCTTTAGTTTAGGTAGGTATGGCTATTATTTCCTTCATCTTTACACGCCTGCCAACAGATGCGGACGCAAAGGGTAAAATCATAAAATATCCCTGGTGACTCAGGACCAAAGGTTATTGAGACTCAACGATCCAAACAGAAACTAGCGCGTGCGGGTCTCGCTTTTTTCTCAAACTGTTTTTCGTAGATTTTTCTGATTCTTTGGATGGTGTCGACATCTTTTGGGCTCTTGTCGTCGCGAATTCCGGTTATTCGAGCGAACCGCAACGCCATTCCACATTTGTATTTTAGGCTTCTTTGGATTTCGTTGTAGGCTACTTCCACCACGATTCTGGGTGAGACGACTACTTTTCTGTGTTCTTCTTTGATAGCTATTTTCTTGAGACGACCAGTCATATTGATTATTTCCTGGTCCGTAAGTCCTTTGAAGGTTTTTCCAACCACCAGGAACTCTCTGCTTTCAAGGTCTAGTGCTGCCAAGTAATAGTCTGAGAGCCAGTTGTGTCTTCTTCCATATCCGTATTCAGCCGCAACGATCACCAAGTCTAGAGGCTCCAAAGACTTTTTGATTTTGAACCAACGTTTTCCGCGAACTCCAGGAACATAGGGACCGTCCAGTTTTTTGGAAACAAGCCCCTCGTGCCCCTTGCTTGTTGCTTCTTTCATGAACGCCTCGGCTTCCCGAGGGTCACCAGTCACTATTTGCTTGGTTAGGGGTAAGTTTCCAACAATTTCTTGCAGCATATTCCTCCGCCTGACATACGAGTAAGCAGTAAGGTTTTGACCATCAACGTATATGAGGTCAAAGAGGTAGAGTTCAACAGGGATTCTCCTAGCCATCTCTTCAACTTCATGGACTCTACGAAATCGTCTCATGAGATGCTGGAAGGGAAGTGGGTGGCCCTTCGCTCCAACAGCAATGATCTCGCCTTCAATAATGGTTTCATTAGCCCTCACTTCGTTCTGAGTTAATTGCACGATCTCTGGGAAGCTCTCTGTTACATCTGTCAACCTGCGACTGTAGATTCTAACCTTATTCTTGGATTTGTGAATTTGGACGCGTGCCCCATCCAACTTGTATTCAAAAGCAGTTTCTCCGCCGTGTTCTCTGAGAACGTGATTCACGTCGCGCGCGCGCGCATAGCAATTTCCGCAACTTCCCCTATGTCCCCAGTTAGCATGCTTGCCTTTCTTACAAGATCTTGAGGAATGTCAAAGGCTTGTGAAATAGCGAGTCCCATCAAACCTTCGTAGAAACCTGTTCTCATTTCACCTATCACTATTTT
>CP070791.1:465655-468229 GCA_020346825.1 Candidatus Bathyarchaeota archaeon | reverse complement strand
CTTGGCTATGTGTTCCTGTTCCGAGTTTCTAATTGCACCGTTGAAGAAGCAGACGTCTATGTATTTGTCTGGCATTGCTTCTACATCTTTATATTTGATGTCAATGGCCACCGGCCAAAAGACGATGTCAGCGTTGGCAACAACATCCAAGATTTTTTCGTTTATGTCGAGAACCGCTATTTCGCAGCCCCCGCAACTAGCAGCCCAATAGAAAGCAAATTTCAGTTTTTCCTTTCCCATACTCTCACCAATCTGCAAACATTTAATTTAAGAGCATAAAAACTGTCGCATGTCGAATTTAAGTTTAACCTTCACTACCTCGCAAGTGCGCACGCATAGAGGATTGAAAGTTGTGGGAAAGGATTGAAGCCGAAAATAAATACTTAAATTTAGGTCGCGTGGTTCTATATAAATCTCTAAATGAATTGGGCGGAGCGATCTCTTTTGGCAATTTCTAAGCTTGATCCCAAATTCAAGGATGAAGTCACTAAGGTTCCTGGCGGACAGAACGTAAAAAGATGTTTCCAGTGTGGAACATGCAACGTTGGATGTCCGGTTAGAGAGATAGAAGAAAAATATAACCCCAGAAAAATCATACGGATGACGGTTCTAGGGATGAGGGAAAGGGTTCTTTCAAGCGACTTCATATGGCTATGTTCAGCGTGCTACACCTGCCAAGAACGATGTCCTCAGGACGTTAGAATACCGGAGGTAATGAACGCCCTAAAAAACCTGGCGGTTAAAGAGGGTTACATCCACAGTTCCTTTGCCAAGCGAGCGGAGCTCATAGGGACACAAGGCAGGCTGTTCCCCATAAGCAAGTTCGACAACACCAAACGAAAAGAACTTGGATTGCCGCAGATTACACCTGAAAACAAAGAGGTTCAAGAACTCTTTAGGATAACGGGCTTGAACAAACTGTCAAACGCTGAAGGAGAAGAATGAAGTGAAGTACGCCTTTTTTCCGGGATGCCTTGCCCCGGTGATGTCTAGACAGTTTGAGCTTTCAGCGAGGAAAGTTGCTAAAAAACTTGGGCTAAAACTCGTGGACGCGGATGACTTCGCCTGTTGCGGGTTTCCCATAAGGTCCGTTAACCAAGAAACAGCCTTGCTTATGGCAGCCCGGAACCTAAGCGTTGCCGAGAGCTTAGGCCTTGACATATGTACCATCTGTACAGGGTGCGCCTCCACCCTCGCGGAAGCGAGCAAAGAACTGATGCACGATGATGGATTGAGGGAAAAAGTCAACGAGAAATTACAGAAAATAGGTCGAACCTACAAAGGAAACGTCAAAGTCAAGCACTTTGTGCGAGTTTTGTATGAAGACATTGGACCTGAAAAGATCAAGAGCGAAGTCAAGAAAAGTTTGGAAGGCCTCAAATTGGCCTCCCACTATGGGTGCCATTATCTCAAACCCTCAGAGGTTTTTGACAAGTTTGAGGACCCTGAATTCCCGAGGACTCTAGATTCTTTGATCTCTGTCTTAGGCGCAGAGACTGTAGACTACGAAGATAAGATGCAGTGTTGTGGCGGAGTAATCTTGGACGTTGACGACAAGATTGCTCTGATGTTAGCTCAGAGGAAGCTTGATCATGTCAACAATATAGGCGTTGACGCATTGGTTCTGATGTGTCCCTTGTGTGGGTCAATGTACGACAGAAACCAGAGGGTAATAGAGAGAAGGTACAATGCTACGTATAACCTGCCTGTACTATTCTATCCTCAAGTGCTTGGACTTGCTCTAGGATTGGACCCAAAGGAACTTGGGTTGAATCTGAACCGTGTGAAAACGTCCGATTTGCTGAGCAAACTTAGTGTTTAGGTTTAGAACATTCTATTCGTTTGTTTTCTTCTCTGTTCCTTTCTTCCATCTATGTATCAACAGAGTTTCGTCGATTTTGGTTATTTCTTTGATGTGGTCAGCGTAGAATTCTGGTTTCAATAATTCTCCCAGTTCTTTGTCAAGATTTGAGGGATGAATAGTAGTTATCCAACCTTTGCCATAGGGGTCTTGATTCACGATACCCGGATCATCAAATAATGCATTATTGAATCTGAGAACTACTCCGGATACAGGACTCAATATTTCCGCAACACATTTCACTGACTCTATCTTGCAGATTGTCTCCATTCGCCGAACTTTGGCACCTCTCTTCCCCGCGTAAAAGTATGTAATCTCCCTTAGAGCTTTCTGAGCATAATCGGTGATGCCAATTCTTGCAGTGTCAGCGTTTTCGATTGAGATCCACTCATGTTCTTTGATGTAGAAGAGGTTTTCAGGAATATTGTATCTGTCAACTTTCACCCGTTTCACCTTTTGTGGGTTCCTAGCCTCTCTTTACCATGTTTGGCCATAAAGATGGATGTTCGAGCCTGATGAAAGTTTTTATCTGCGTCGTCGAATCTTCTTTGAAACAATTTCCGCAGCGGTCGCTATGGGTTCCACAGTCTCAGCCACTGGAGGAGCGTAGCTAGTATCTGCCGTTGAGAGTTCCAGAGCCGTCATTTCCTTTTGTATCGCCACCGAGAGCATGTTAACTCTCTGCGCTACAGCTTCTCCGCCAACTAGCTGGG
>CP070791.1:463030-465555 GCA_020346825.1 Candidatus Bathyarchaeota archaeon | reverse complement strand
GAGTCTGTTCCTTTGGCTGGATACTGCGAACAGTGTGGAGGCTGGTCTGATGAGCTCAACGAGATTGAAGGAAACTTCCTTTGCGAGGAATGTCGAATAGAGTTTGAGAGCTAGCATTATGTGATGTTAGAAGGCATCGGCACCCTCCAATTCATTCAAAGCCGAGGATGAACAGTTGCCAGTTGACACCGTTCTGCGTAACGCGAGGGTCGTTGTACGCGGAAGAATTGTTGAAGCAGGACTAGCTATAGATGAGGGAAGAGTATTCAGAATAGCCAAGAAAACAAATCTTCCTCAGGCTTCAAAAAAAATTGATTTGAAAGGAAACGTGATTCTTCCAGGACTAATCGATTCCCATGTACATCTTCGAAATAAGCGACTAGCATACAAAGAAGATTTCTATAGCGGAACAGCAGCTGCGGCAGCAGGCGGCGTGACTTTGGTCATCGACATGCCTAACAACAAACCAGTAACCATGGATTCGATTTCCCTTAGAGAACGCATGAAGCTCGCAGAAAAACGAGCAGTAGTTAACGTTGCTTTCTATTCAGCCTTTCCACAAAACCTGAAAGAAATATCTTCAATAGTCAAGGAGGGTGCTGTAGCTTTCAAACTCTACATGTCAAAACAGATTGGGGGACTAGACATCAGCGATTATGGACTGTTGCTCCGGGCCTTCAACACTGTTGCAGAGAAGGAGGTACCTGTTGCAGTACATGCTGAAGACAGAAGAATCCTTGAATCCGAGAGAAGAAAAATGGAAAAAACGGGACACAAAGATGTTGAGACCTATGCCAAAGCTCGTCCACCTGAAGCAGAAGCCCAGTCGATAAGACAGATTGCTCAGCTTGCAAAGAAATCTAGAGTCGCGATCCACTTTTGTCACGTAAGTTCAAAAATCGGGTTAAATGCTTTTCTGGCAGCGAAAAAAGATGGTCTAAATGTAACCTGCGAAGTCACTCCTCATCATCTCCTCTTACACTTGAAACATTTGAAAACCCACAAGACCTTGGCCATTACTAATCCTCCATTGAGAAAAAATAAAGACGTCGTAAGTTTATGGAGCGCCCTCAACCAAGGTTTCATCGATACCATAGCCTCAGATCACGCGCCGCACACAATTGAAGAGAAGGAAGTCGAATCGATTTGGGAAGTAAAACCGGGCATACCTGGCCTTGAAACAACACTTCCCCTTTTGCTAAACGAAGTAAGTAAAGGGCGTCTACCAATTGCAGATCTTATCAAATTGACTTCGGAAAAGCCGGCGAGCATATTTAATCTGAAGAATCGAGGAAGCTTGGTAGAAGGAAACTGGGCTGATATTGCAGTGGTGGACCTTAAACGAAAATACAAAATCAACTCGTCAAATTTCCATTCAAAAGCCAAATATTCTCCCTTTGACAGATGGATCGTTAAAGGTAAAGTAACAAAAACCTTCGTGGAGGGACGTATAGTTATGGACGATGACGAAATAGTGGCGAAGCCTGGAACCAGTCAGACAATTCGGCGGATGCGCATGAATCATCAATAGTTAGCCCGTGCGCATTCTAGTCTTCAATCTCTACAACCTGAAAAGAATTCGAGCAACAAGTCGTTTTCGCCTGAGATCGATCTCGAGCGTTCCGCTATCCATACAATCTAGGCATACATTGAACTCGTATGTCAAACCATCATGGAAAACAAACTTACACGGGCATACAGCCTTAACGACATCTCCACAGCAATCACAAAACAAAGTGGTCATGATCTTAACCTTTAGTAGATTGAGCGGTGGTAAATCTTAAAAGGAACGTTTCGCGCGCAAAAATGGTAGTTAACTAGGATTATTCAAGAAGACGTATATATTGCGATTTGCGAAACATGTACGCATCGCGCGCGCAAGGGGACTTGTTGAGTCGTTGTAAATCCTCTGGAATAACAGTTACGGAGCACAATGCATGTTGAAAGGCAACAATATAAAGGATGAAAATTAGCTATTTGCAGGTCACTCGGTGGAAAGGTTGAAATTCATAGCAGATGGCATGCTCGGAAAGCTCACCCGCTGGCTTCGCATGCTCGGCCACGACGTTGAGTACTCCAGATCTGACGATGACAAGAAACTCATCGACAAGGCAAAATCTGAAGGACGCACCCTACTCACTAGCGACTTCAACCTTTATCAGCAAGCCTCAACACAAAACGTAGACGCTGTATGGCTTGAATCATCAGCCGGAAACGAAAAGCTCGCCGATTTAGCAGTGCGATTCAACTTCAAGCTAGAAATCGATGTAAGAATTTCCCGTTGCCCGAAATGCAACACAAGAATCAAGCCGGTTTCTAAGAGTCTGATAATTGAAAGAGTTCCTAAAGCTACGTCCACCTATTACAAAGAGTTTTGGGAGTGCCCAAAATGTGAGCAGGTATACTGGAAAGGCGCCCACTGGAAAAGAATAGAGCAAACTTTGAATGAAGCTAGAAGAAAGGTTCAAAATGCGGTGACCCCCGCGCGTGCATCCTCAATTCCAAAGGAAGCTGGAACCTGAAGG
>CP070791.1:458000-462930 GCA_020346825.1 Candidatus Bathyarchaeota archaeon | reverse complement strand
GCGTTTTCCTAATTTTGGAAAAGACCTCTTTGGGAACTGAGGTGCCAGTTGTTTTGAAAACTTCGTATCCAACTTCCATGTATTGAAAATCAAATTTTATATCGGTGTAATCTAGAACCCTCACTGCTTCAGGAACAACCGTTTTGCCTACGCCGTCTCCCGGAATCACCGCTATCTTATACGTAGCTCTCACTTCGAAGAAAGTTTACCAATCCGCCCTTCTCTACGATTTTCTGGATGAATTTCGGCAAAGGTTTCGCCCTAAGAATCAAGTCCTTAGTCTTGTCGTAGATTCGTCCAGTTTCAAAATCTATCTCAATCAAGTCACCGTCGTCAATTCTATCTATTTCTTCGCAGACAAAGAGGGGGAGACCAATGTTTATTGCGTTTCTGAAGAATATGCGGGCAAAAGATTTGGCTAGTACTGCGCTGACTCCAGCAGCTTTGATCGCCACTGGAGCATGTTCCCTTGAAGAGCCGCAACCAAAGTTTGTTCCGGCGACTATTATGTCTCCCGATTTGACTTCTTTAGAGAATTCTGGTCTGTACTCTATGAAAGCTATCTTTCCCAGTTTCGTTTTGTCTGTTGTAATGGTGTATCTTCCGGGTGTTATGAGGTCGGTGTTTACATCGTTTCCAAATTTCCATGTCTTCATATGTATCCTCTCGGGTCAACTATTTCTCCAGCCAGCGCAGAGGCTGCAACGGTTGCTGAAGATGCCAAATAGATTTCTGCTTTCGGATGTCCCATTCTTCCGCTAAAATTCCTGTTTTGAGTTGAAATGCATGTTTCTCCTTCGGCGAGTACTCCTTCATGCCTGCCAACGCATGGACCGCAACCAGGGTTGCAGATTATTCCTCCAGATTTAATTGTTTCTTGCAGGTATCCCTTGTTGAAGGCGTCGAAGTAGATTTTGGTGGATGCTGGAATAACCAGCAGCCTGACATTTGATGCGATTCTTTTTCCTTTCAGGATCTTGGCAGCAATTTCTATGTCCTCTAACCTTCCGTTTGTGCACGTTCCAATGTAAGCTTGATCCACCTTTTTTCCTTCAACGCTTGTAACAGGTTTTACGTTGTCTACGGTTGGAGGGCATGCAACTTGTGGTTCAATTCTGCCTACTTCTATTTCGTATTCATCTTCGTAGACGGCGTCTTTGTCGCTTTTGAAGATCTTTCCTTCTCTTCCCAGAAACTTTCTGGTTTTTTCGTCTGCTTCGATGACACCGTTCTTAGCTCCCATCTCTACAGCCATATTACATAAGGTTAGGCGAGAAGAAACACTCGTGTTTTCCACATAATCTCCCGTAAATTCTACAGCCTTGTAGAGGGCTCCGTCAGCTCCTACATCTCCAACAATGTTCAATATAACATCCTTGGCGTAGACGCCCTTTCCGGGCAATCCAGAAAGGTTGAATCTTAAGCTATCCGGGATCTTGAACCAACATTTTCCAGTAGCCATGGCTCCCGCAATGTCGGTTGATCCTAGACCAGTTGAGAAAGCTCCTACAGCTCCTTCGGTGCATGTGTGAGAATCTGCTCCAACTACAACGTTTCCGGGAGAAACAAATTCTTCAACAAGAATCTGGTGACAAACTCCGTTTGTTAGAAAGTTGGAGATTTTCTGTTCTGTCACGAAGTTTCTAACCTTCTGATGAAGTCTCGCTGCGTTTACACTTGGTGGAGGAAAGAAATGGTCGAATATGATTACAATTTTTTTTGGATCGAAGACCTTTTTTCCAATTCTGTACAGGCCTTCAATGGCTAGAGGGGCTGTAGAGTCGTGAGCCATGACAATGTCAACGTCAGCGATCACAACGTCCCCTGATGTTACTTCACTCTTATGAGAAGCGTTTGCCAGAATTCTTTCCGTTATCGTCAGTCCCATGAACTTCGGCTCCTTGAGTTTCTATGATTAGTTCTCTAAGTTCACTTGGTGTATAGGCACTCCGCCGACCCTCATGCGAAAAAGCTGTCTTTATCTTTGAGAGAACTTTCTCCGCTATGTTCTCTGATATGTTCATAGCAAGCTCATTTTCTGCAATGTACCTGATACCATGTCTTCCACAAAGTTCGTCAATGTACATTTTTCTTCTTTGACCAACCAGTTCGGGTGGATAAAATTCATAGGTTTTTGGGTTCATGAAAACGCCTTGCTGGTGAATTCCTGAGCTATGGGCTGTAGCGTTCTTACCAGTTATTGGTTTGTGGGGAGGTACTCTTATTCCTGTGATCTCTTCAACGAGTTTTGTCAGTTTGGTTAACTGGCTAAGCTCAAATCTGCTTTTTCCAAATAGTATATGCAACGCGGGAACGACTTCTTCTGTGGCAGCTATTCCTGCTCTTTCTCCAAGACCATTTACAGACGTTGATACTGTAGAAGCTCCAGCTTCTACCGCAGCGATTGAATTTGCTAGAGCTAATCCCAAATCATTGTGGCAGTGTATCTCTATTGGAATGTCTATAACCTTTTTTACTTCTTTCACTAGGTAAGCCATTCCACCTGGACTTATGCATCCGAGGGTGTCGACGATTCTAGCTCTATCTGTTCCAGCTTCTTCTGCTGTCTTGAAGGCTTTTTTCAAGAATTCTAGATCGTTTTCTCGTGTTGTGTCTTCGGCGCTGTATATGACAAATAGCCCATAATTCTCTGCATAACTCACTGAGTCTGCCAACTTGTCCAGATACTCTTCTTGGTTCATGTTGTGGAACTTGTGTCTTCTGTGGTAGTGAGACACGGAAAAGGATAAAACGATTCCATCA
Source organism: Candidatus Bathyarchaeota archaeon (assembly GCA_020346825.1). GTDB lineage: Archaea > Thermoproteota > Bathyarchaeia > Bathyarchaeales > Bathyarchaeaceae. The sequence continues at coordinate 460,167 of CP070791.1, read as the reverse complement.
GCACCAGTGTCTGCAACAACGTCTATGTCTTCATGCTTAGCTCTGGCAAAAGCGGATATCTGAGCGTCTAGATTCATGTCAACTAGGGCTTCTATGCATCTTCTCTGTTTTTCCGAAGCAGCTGGAAATCCAGATTCGATCTGTTGTATCCCCAACTCGTCCAATCTTTCACCAATCTTCAGTTTGTCCTCTATGCTAAAAATGACGCCGGGTGTCTGTTCCCCCTCCCTCAGAGTGCTGTCGTGTACGACATATTCGTCTATTGATGGGGAATCATAGGTAGCAAAGTTGTATGGACTCGGGAGGATTCCTTCTCTGTTTAGACGTCTCAGGATCTTTTCTCCGCGTTCATCAAGGTATTCCTCTTTCATTTCATCAATCCATCCTTTCGCACGTATTTCGATGAGCTTGTGTTAGCACAGTATGGGAAACGGAGACACATATATACTTTTTGCAAAACGTCACGTGAAAAAATACGAAAAGATTAATGCAGTTTCCAATTTCGTAACTCGAGTCTGGAAAATCGTTTGCGGCTAGTGAGGACTGCACATACGCGCAATTCATTGAATTTCTTCCCGACTATTTTTTTTAAATATCACATAGAGTAACTATGTGCCAAATATAAAGATTTCTAGGATTTTTGTTTACAAATGTAAAGAGAAGACAATAGAAAATGGATGAATTTATGGTGAATGCGCGTAAAATGTGAGGTTTGGCGAACGAATGTATGGCTTGGTTTCCTTGAAAAAATGGATTGACTTGGAAAATGGGCGATGATTCGCTGGCTTCAACTACCAGCTACGCAAAATAATCATTGTGTTTGTGTTTACAACGCCATCTACACGACGAATTTTTTCTATACACTCGTTAACCTCTGCTATGTTCAAGCCAGATATGATAACAGCAACATCATATTGGCCTGTGATCTCGAAAACAGTTTCGACATTAGGAAGTTCCTTCAGCAGATTGGAAACGTTTGAAGTTGGGAGAGAGGGGTGTATAGAGAGCAGAACAATCGCTTCTGCACCCTCAGTAAGCCCAACCTTAACAGTGAATTGTCTTATTGCGCCAGAATCAAAGAGCGCTTTGATTCTTTTCCTGACAGCTCCTTCGGATAAGCCGACCTTTTTTCCAATGTAACTATATGTGGCGCGTCCGTCATCTTTCAGAATTCTGATTATCTTCCTGTCAGTATCATCCATCTTCTTCACTTCTCTTGTATTATTAGATACGGAAAAATTTAACGATTTCTGAACACCAGAAGCGTGTGTGGAACGAAATTCGTATCGAAATCTTTCATTTTCCTTCCATGGATGTTTGGCGTCGAGAACCGAATGAGGTCTTGATTCGACGTCTTTCAAGGACGGTTTGATACGGATTTCGTATAATTTGTTGGAAATTAGCTAAAAATGCGGTTCCAAATTCCGAAATTCTTATAAAGAGGACCTCTTCCTATAAAGAGGTCAACCAATTTCGAGAGGTGGAAGTAGTGAACAACACCAATTGCCCCGATTGTGACGCGGAACTTGAAATTCACGAAGACATTATGCAAGGTGAAATTCTGAGTTGCCCCAGCTGTGGACTTGAACTTGAAGTCAAGCAGATAAAAGGAGAATCCGTGGACCTCCAAGAGCTAGGAATAGAAGGAGAAGACTGGGGAGAATAGCTCAACTTTCTTTCTCAACATTCACTAATTGCAGAACGAGGGCCAATGAAAGAAACACCACAAAATTTGGATGCTATTTTAGGACGGGGTGTAAGAAAACAGATGAGCATTGGAATTCTGTACGAGCGTTCTGAAACAGATGAAATGGGCATAAAACTAACTGCCGAAGAATTAGGAATAGACCTAAGGTATATTCCCTTTCGCAAGGTTGCGGTTCGCCTAGGCAAAGCCGGATACAGCATCAAGAGCAAAGGAAAAAGCTATTCCAAAGTTATCAAAGATGTTACAGTGGTGCTGAACCGAGCCCAGAGCAAGAATCGTAGGTTCTTCGCGGTAAACCTACTTGAAGCCTTTGGCAAAAATGTGATAAATCCTTTGCTTGTCGAATACGCTTGCTTTAGCAAATTAAGAACTCTGCTTCATTTTTGGAAGGAGGGAATAAGAACTCCTCCAACCGTCTATGTTCCATGCGATTCTCAGGAACCCATGATTGGTGGAGGC
>CP070791.1:454790-457900 GCA_020346825.1 Candidatus Bathyarchaeota archaeon | reverse complement strand
CTCCCTCTCAAACTAAATCAATGGTGCAATATCGTAAGATGGGAGACCAAAGCAACTAAACCCTTCTTGAGAACGAGAGAATTTCTTTGGCAAGAAGGACACACGGCACACGCAACAAAAGAAGGAGCAGATAATGAAGTTATGACCATTCTAGGAATCTACAAAGATTTGATAGAAAAGCATCTTGCCATTCCGGTGCTAACTGGAAAGAAATCTGAAAGCGAAAAATTCGCCGGCGCCCTCTACACCACAACGTTAGAAGCTCTAATGCCTGATGGTAAAGTCCTTCAACTGGGGACATCGCATAATCTTGGCCAAAACTTCTCAAAACCCTTCAAAATCAAATTCATTGGAAAAGATGAAAAAGACCATTACGTCTGGCAAACGTCATGGGGTGTATCCACACGTCTAATAGGGGCACTTGTAATGGTTCACGGAGATGACAAAGGCCTAGTGCTTCCCCCTAGAAAGACTCCATTCCAGGTTGTGATAGTTCCCATCTTCTACAAGAGAGTAGGAAAAGATTTGATCTTAAAGAAAGCCAGAGAAGTCTACAAAAAGCTAGAGAAAAACGGAATAACAAGTATGCTAGACGACAGAGAAGAATATACGCCTGGATGGAAATTCAATCAATGGGAAATGAAAGGCATACCCCTAAGAATTGAGATCGGCCCGAAGGATATTGAGAAAAAACAGGTAATCGCAGCCAGAAGAGATACAATGGAGAGAATAACAGTGAAAGACGAAGAGCTAATCAACATAGTAGGTGAAGTGCTGAAAGAAATTCAAGGCAACCTCTTCAATCAAGCGAAGAAATTCCTAGAAGAACACATCACTTCTGTGCAGACCTATGATGAGTTCAAGAGAGTACTGAGAAAGAAGGGAGGGTTCATCAGAGGTTGTTGGTGTTCAAATCAAAGATGCGAAGAAAAGATCAAGGAAGAAACAGGGGCAACTATCAGACTAATTCCATTCAAAAAAGAAGAATTGTTTTCAGGTTGCGTCTACTGTGGTGACGAAGCAAAAGAAGTAGTATACTTCGCGAGAGCATACTAGCCAAAAGAAAACGACCTTATCCATACATGCATGCAATGTTCGGACAGAGCGAATATTTAGAGAGTGACTTGGTTTACCTAACCTTTTCCTCTAAGATTCTGTCTACTTCCTCTATTCCAAGATGTTTTAGCACTTCCGATTTTGGTATTCCGTTTTCGTCCCAGCCAACTTCTTCGTAATATTCTTTTTTCGAGTCTTCGAACTTGGCTCTATCAATCTTTTTTCCAGTGCAAGGTCCTGATGGCAGTGGCGTGTAAAACCTTGGAGGGTTGTCGTCATGTATTCTTGGGTTCCATTTGAGGTCTGGTCCCCCTAGAAGCAGAAAAGCTCTCTGTATGTGGAGTATTCTGGGTGCTTTGGTACCATACCATTCCTCTGGTCCGATTTCCCACCCTGTGACTGCTTTGAAAAAGTCCCATTTGAGATGTCCCGGTACGCTGAAGGTGTTGAACCAACAGTAGACCCCAGAGTCGTGGAGGATTACTGCCAACTCGCCATCTGGGTGATGGGTTGGAAGATAGGCGACTGAAGTGTGGTCGCCCGCTTGAACCGAGCAGGCGTAGGATATGTCTATTGTATAGTCCTTCCCGCTTCTGACTCCGTGGGCTCCTAGAGCCATTCCCTTCTCGTGAACCACATACTGCATCACATCTTTCTTTTTCTTTTCCGTTATCTTGAGGGCTGCTCTGTAAGAACCCTCGGCCAACACATCCCCAATTCCTTCTCTCAAAGCTATCTTCTTGGCCAATGAAGCAAAACCCTCGGTGTTTCCCCACTTCAAATCGATGCCATCTAGATCTTCCTTTGTTAGAATACCTCTTTGATAGAGCTCGCCAGCAAATCCCAGTACATCCCCACCTTGTATGCCACAGAACCCTAAATCATCTATCAAAGAAGCCATGTACACAGTTTCTTCTGGAGTGAAGATGCTCAAATTCGTTCCCAGATAGGCTTGTAGCTCATAATCTGGATTGTCTCCTATTGCACCTTTGAAGGGACCCGTTTTTACCATCGCAACTTTCAGACACGTTGTCGGACAGCCAAAGTCTCCCCAGTATCTCTTTATCCAAACCCTTTGCTCGAACTTGTCTACCCCAAAACTTTCCTCGTCGTGCCATTCTTCCTGCCAGTTTCTAACAGGCTCGGAACTGAGCAATGCACCTACCTCGTAGCCTGAGGCACCAGTTCCCCACCGCCGACGTGAATCGTCAACGTAACACTTGGTTGACACTGCTTCTATTAGCGCTTTTACTCTCTCTAAGTTCTCGACTTCTGGCAGTGGGCCTGTGCCCTTAGCTGCCAGCGCCTTAAGGTTCTTTGAACCCATTACCGCTCCGTAGCCTCCGTAACCTGCCGCATGTGACCATTTTGCCATTACAGCGGCAATTCTGACCTGGTTCTCTCCGGCTGGTCCTATGTAAAGTATAGCTGGTTCTTTCCACTCACCATATAATGGAAATCGATCTCCAAGCGTTTTCCTTACCTCTCTTGTAAGCATGGCTGTGGTTTGCTTTCCGTCTTTTCCCCATATGTGACTCGCGTCTCTGATTTCAGCTTGAGAATCCGTGATGAAGAGGTAGCTTGGTTTAGCAGCCCTACCCGTAATAATCAAGCCGTCGTAGCCTGCGCATTTGAGTTCTACCGGAAACTCTCCAGCTACGGTTGAACCGACTACGCCGTTGCTTTGGGGAGACTTCCCGGATACGCAGATTCTGCTTCCTGGGAAAAAACCAGTGAGGGGTCCAGTCAAGACGAGGAGAATGTTTTCAGGACCGAGGGGATCCACGGTCTCCCATCTGTCGCCTAACCTATCCCAGAGAATCTTCGTCGCTAGACCTCTGCCACCAATGTACTCCCTTAGGATACGTTCATCGAATTCTATCTCCTTTATTTTGTCTGCTGATAGGTCGACTTCTAGAAATTTCCCTGCGTACCCTAGCATCTCAGATCCACTCTTCCCCTGCTTCTCCGTAGAGATTGACAACTAAGTCGCGCGTTATTTCTTCAGGTTTGCGCGCGTATAACTTGTAAATGCGATCGCACCCCATTCTTTT
>CP070791.1:450292-454690 GCA_020346825.1 Candidatus Bathyarchaeota archaeon | reverse complement strand
TAGCTGTTTCAACGCATCGTTGATACGTTACGGAACCGCAGGCTATGCCAACTATTTCTGGACTTAATCTTTCAATCTCGCGTTTGACGTAATCTATTGGTTTCTTGAGGAGATAATTGTCAAGAACTTCTACTTGGAAACCTCCCATTTCAAGAGCCGCCGCAACATAAGCCAATCCCAGCGGGGGGAGCTTCCTTCCAACAATCCAAGGTGCCTTTATGGGCGGAGCGGTAGTCATCAAGAAAATCACTTAAAGCTTTCTCCTCTGACTAGTTTGTTCACAAGATAGATCATCCAGATAATGATTTTTGCGGACCAACTTTAATATATATTGGGGAAATTTTGTAAAAAGATGTCACGAGGGGTACATGCATGCTTTGGTCTTCTTCCTAAACTTTTTGCTTAACAGATTTGGGATAGAATTTGCGCGCGCTCAAGCTTTTCGCATGCATGCGCACACAAACTTAAATATCGAGTCCTAGAACTAGCTTAGGAGTGACAATTATGATTAGTAAAAGCAGGAAAAAGCCGAAAGCTTTGGCCATCATGTTGGTTTTGGCTTTGGCAGTGCTCTTCACTTTTCAGATGAATCCTGTATTGGCTAATGTTCCGGATGTGACAAGCATTGAATGGTATACAAGCGGACTCAATACTTATCTAAACATAACTGTTGAACATACTTCACCAGATTCTACCCACTATGTGGACAACGTTGAGGTTGAATACAAGGAAGCAGATGCGGGGAGTATATTTGACGATATTGCTCTCGGGCCTCAGTCAACAGAGACTTTCTTTGTTGAATACAACCTGTTTGAAGTGACGGAGTACGATACCTATATCGTTCGAGCTAGAGCTACTTGTACCACTCATGGCGAAGCTAGCTGGTCTGCGGAAGTGACCGTTCCCGAATTCTCGACACTCTCCTTGCTCCTGATCTTGGCAATCGCCTCAATCGCAGTATTGCTATTAAGGTCCAATGCGCGCGCGCTCTCTCGACAGAAAATGCCCAAATAGACAACGAAGACTAGGTTTATGCGCTTAGACTATACGATAGTTAATCAGCTTCACCTCTCGCGTTCGCGCCAAAAGATTAGGAACAAGTCAAGTAATCTAATTTGCCTGATTTTTTGATTTAACCGGAATTCTTATATGAGCGAGTGAAAAAGGTTTCAAGAGTGATGAAAAATGAAATTAGCACCTTTCTTTGCAACATCGGTACTTCTATGCGTCTTTGTCGCATCTTTCAGCTTAATATCGCCAGTTAGTGCAGATGCCGTTCTTGTTCCCGTGGGCCCCCAAAACACTAGAAAAAGCATCCCAGAGCAAACCTACATTGTTTGGGGGGAAATACGAAATGATGGAGATGTTCCTGCAGGTTCGATTTGGATTACCGCCCAGTTTTCCGATTATGAGGGATGGCCCGTAACTGTTGGGGGTGGAGAACCGATGTTATCCGTTATTCATCCTGGAGAGACTTCGCCATTTGAGATTATATATTCGGGTCCTGAGGTCGAAGAAATAGGGGACCAGACCTTTCTCTTTGAATTCTCTGCTACAGACGCCCTTCCTACAGGTCTTGAAATTGTGTCCCACAGCTCTGACACTCCCGGAACTGTAGTTGGTGAAGTACAGAACATTGGAACGGAACCAACCACTCAAATCACGGTAGCAGCAACGTTCTATACTTCAGGAGGAGTAGTTGTAGGAACAGCTTCTAGTGATCCAATTCCCGGCCCGCTTAATCCAGGTGAAAATGCAACATTCAGTGTAACTTTAGAATATTCAGAATTGTTGCCTGAAGTAGATAACTATGCTTTGTATGCGCAATCTGAGGAGTATGCAGTAGTCCCAGAATTCCCCATATGGACGTCAATGCTACTCATACTAGTTATGTTTACAGCTGCCGCAGTCATCTCCAAAACAAGACTACTCAAAACACCGATCCACTAAACAATTATCTCCTTTTTTTAGCAAAAGCCTAAGCGCAATGTGGTTCCAATTTTATTAGTTCTAAATCTAGGCTTTGATGGTTGATGTACTTGTCTCTCAAGGTGGAATGAATCGGACGCGCGCGTGAAGAGATATTAAGCAAGATTTTAGGTATCGACCGGCATGCACAATTGCGCAGGGTTTACCACATAAGCGAATTTCAGTCCATGTGATTAGGCTTCAGAATCCTTAAATCCAGCATCTACAGTAAAAAAACTAATATGTAATGTGAAACCGTCTAGAGTGAAGTTAAGCCGCCTACGACCTTCATGAGAAATCGCGGTTTACCTTACCACAAATCGATCCTTTGAAGTGAAAAGATGAGAACCTCAAAGCGTGCCCATGCAACAGTTGTAGCGATCTTGGTTTTGTGTTTAACCTTGTCAGCTTCCATGTTTTTCTCGGATTTTGATAAAGGTACAGTTGATGCTTCAATTGAGTCCGCAAACTTTAACGCAGCAATTGACTATAGCGATTTACTCCAGTACGAGTGGCCGCAGATTCACGGCGACTCAGCTTTTTCGCGTTTCTCAACTGGACCGTCCCCAGAAGCACCAGACATCCTATGGAAGACAACCATAGCGGACATACAAAGCTATGTCGCAGCCTTCAACGGCAAAGTCTTGGTCACAACAACGACGGAGGTCATCGCCCTCGACAAGAGCACAGGAAACTTTGTTTGGAACACAACCTTGCCTGCCCCTCAGCGATGGCCTACAGTGTATAAGATAGATGAAAACCACTTGGTTGTGGGAAATTACTGCCTTGACATAGAAAGCGGAAATATTTTGTGGGCTAGCAACGAATTTTCTGCCAAAGCAGCTTGGTGGGCCGAGGGTGTCTACAGCCCAGAAGAAAAAGTCTTTTACATTCAGGGCGAGTCAACTGTTCAAGCTTGGAACTTCACTGATCCATCAAAACCACCCACCCTAACATGGGAAGTCCACGTTCCCGGCAGCACATCGGCCGCAACAGGCATACAATACGGCGATGGCAAGGTGTTTCCTGGGTCCTTCGAGCCTCACCAGATGGCCCTAGACGCTAAAACAGGCGAGGTCATATGGGACACAGAAACAAGAGGAGCGATGACATTTTCTGGTTCCTACTACAAAGGGAAGCTCCTCAAGGCTGGAGAACACGATAACACGTTCTACTGTTTCAACGCCACCACGGGCAAGATTCTGTGGCGGTTCAACCCAGGCACCCAATTCGGATACTGGGTCAGCGGCTGCGCTACCGCATACGACAAGGTCTACGAGCTCAACAAGGATGGACACCTCTACGCCCTAGACGTGAACACGGGGCAGCTCGTGTGGAAGTACAAAGGCCCAGGCTTCATGTTCTGGCCAGGATGGCCAGTCGTTGCCGACGGCAAGATCTACGCCACAACAGGTCAGAGGGCATCACCTGACCCCCTTACCCTCGAGTATAGCAAATCTGAGTTTGCGTGTCTCGACGCTCATACTGGGAAGCTCGTGTGGAAACTGCCTATAGAAGCTCATCCTCCGAGAGAAAGTGTAGCCATCGCCTACGGCAATCTATACCTTATCCCTGGCTACATTGAAGAAAACACAATGGATACCTACGTAACTCTCAACGAGGTGTGGGCTATCGGTACAAAGTCTTGGCCTATGTGGCGACGCGACCCAGAGCACACCGCAACCGGAGAGTCAGGCCCCGCGAATCTAACTCTCAGGTGGAATTTCACCGCAGGCGGAGGAATTGTCTCCTCGCCAAGCGTCGTGGAGAGAAGAGTCTACGTGGGGTCGCAGGACAAAAACATCTACTGCCTAGACGCTAGGAGCGGCAGATTCCTCTGGAATTTCACGACTGGCTTCCGAATCAAATCTTCACCAGCCGTGGTTGATGGAAAGGTCTACATAGGACCGGATGATGGGTACGTCTACTGTCTCGACGCCAAAAACGGCAGCCTACTTTGGAAAAGGTACGCTGGCGGTTACATCCCAGCCCACTTTGATTCTACGACGAAACTATGCTCCTCCCCCACCGTGGTAGGCGTCAAGGTGTACGTTGGAGCGTTAGACACCAACGTATATTGCCTCGACGCTAACCTTGGAAACGTCACGTGGATTTACGAAACTGGAGGCTACATCACCTCCTCTCCAGCTGTGGTCGACAGTGCAGTGTACGTCACTTCGCAAGAACCCACATCAGGCGCCCTCTACAAACTGGACGCCAACAATGGCAGCCTCATCTGGAAGCTCGAGATACCGTATCAATTGACAGATGAGAGAGGCACCGACATGCATGCATCTCCAACAGTCGCAGACGGAATGGTCTTCACATCCGCTAACAAATTTGAGTATTATGGAGTAAACGCGACGACTGGCGAAATCGAATGGACATACAGAAACATTGCCGACGAATTTATAGTTGGTTCTCCAACAT
>CP070791.1:446247-450192 GCA_020346825.1 Candidatus Bathyarchaeota archaeon | reverse complement strand
ACCCTGGCAACGAAGGCTCCTATACCCGTGAAATTAGCTAAGAAGATAATCGCAAAAGCTGTGGAGATCACCAGAGAAGAAGGAAACCAAATGATGGTTGACGCTGGCGTTACCTGCATGAAATCCGACGACCTCATCGAAGGCGTGTCGGCGATGTTTGAGAAGAGGACTCCAAAATTCAAAGGGAAATAAACACAATTTTCGCGCGCGCGTGCACAACAATTCTTGTTTTTTGTCTTCTTGGAGAGATCAAACCCTAATATTTGAAGTAGGTTTTGGCCTAGGAAAAAAGGAGAAGAGTGGTGGTTAGTAAGGTAGGGTTTCCAGCCACGGGTACAGATCCCTTAACTTCTTCATCGCTTTCTTAACTTCTTCTTCCGGGTAAGTGTACGGAGGTAGTTTGCCTTTAAGGTAGTCATCATAAGCTTGCATGTCAAAGTGGCCGTGACCGCAAAGCAGGAAGAGTATAACCTTCTCTTCCCCTGTCTCTTTGCATCTCAACGCTTCATCAATGGCACCCTTGATGGAATGGGTTGGCTCTGGAGCAGATATTATGCCCTCGGTTTTGGCGAAGAGTTTCGCGGCGTCGAAGACCTCTATCTGATTGTAGGCTCTTGTTTCCAACTTCTTCTCCGTATTCAAGACGCTTAAGGTCGGGGCTATGCCGTGGTAACGGAGACCTCCAGAATGGATTGGGGGTGGTATGAAATCGTGGCCCAAAGTATGCATCTTAACCAAGGGTGTTATTCTCGCCGTGTCGCCGTGGTCATACATGTATTCTCCTTTGGTGATTGAGGGACAGGCCGTGGCTTCAGTAGCTACAAACTTGAGATCCTTCGGGGCTTTCCCTGAGACTTTGTCGTAGTAGAAGGGCCAGAAGAGACCTGAGAAGCTGCTGCCTCCTCCTATGCAACCGTAGATTACGTCCGGGTAGTCGTCCTCTAGTTCAAGCTGTTTCTTGGCTTCCTGTCCTATCACGGTTTGATGCAGGAGGACATGGTTGAAGACGCTGCCTATGCCGTAGTTTGCTTCTTCATGAGTGAGGGCGTCCTCTACAGCTTCGCTAATGGCGATTCCTAGGCTTCCAGAGTTGTCAGGGTCTTCCGCTAAGATTTTTCTACCAGCCTCTGTTTTGGTGCTCGGACTAGCGTGTACCTCAGCGTCCCAAAGCTCCATTAGAACTCTTCTGTAGGGCTTTTGATCGTAGCTCACCCTTACCATGTATACGGTGCATCCGATATTGAAGGTCATGCAGCCAAAGGCCAGAGCTGAACCCCACTGACCAGCTCCCGTTTCTGTAGCCATTCGTTCTTTGCCTTCCTTCATGTTGTAGTAGGCCTGTGCGACGGCAGTGTTGGGCTTGTGGCTTCCTGAAGGGCTGACGCCCTCATATTTATAGTAGATTTTGGCAGGGGTCTTTAGGGCTTTCTCCAGTCTTTCAGCTCTGAAGAGTGGGGTGGGTCTCCAGAGACGGTAGACTTCTCTCACTTCGTCAGGGATGTCTATCCATCTCTCTGTACTCATCTCTTGCCCAAGAATCGCCTTAGGAAATATGAGGGGAACGATTCCGGGTCCAGGAGCTTTCTTCGCTGGGTCTATTAGGGGGGATAGTGGTCTAGGTAGGTCTGGCAATATGGAGTACCATTGTTTGGGGATTTCTTCTTTGTCTAACGCTATTTTTGATGCCATATGATTTCACTTCGTTTTCAGACTTGAGGGTAACATTTATGCCTAAAAGCACATATATAAGCTTTGGCGAGCAATATTTTACTCTATACGAGCGCAACGTTAGAATGAGGAATTGATTTGTGGGGTCAAATAGAAAGACACTTCAAAGACTTACCTGCACAGCGAAGGGTTGCAAAACTTCTATTTGAAAGGGGCTTCCAAATCCGGGAAGATGGCAAAGTCGTAAGCGGTGGAATAGAAATACCGCATACTCAGATTGCGAAGGAAGTGAGTGTTGAACGCAGAGCTGTCGACAGTACCGTTCAGACGATTCTTTCGAAACCTGAGTTGACAAGAATCTACATGAATCTTAGGCAGGTTTGCTCTCTGCAGGAAGTTGCTCGTGAATTTAACCTGGGTGTAATCGTTTTCGTTCCCGAAGACGCTTGCCAAACAGGCATAATAGCTAATGTTACGCAGAAAATATTAGAGATGGGACTCAGTATAAGGCAGGCTTTGGCAGAAGATCCTACCGTAAGTGCACGACCAAAACTAACCCTAATAATCGAGGGAGAAATCCCTCCAGAACTGATTAGTGAGATAAGGAAATTACCTGGAACCAGAAGTATCACTGTGTACTGACCATCTTGTCGCAGAAGAAATGAAAGAGAAGACGATTTTTACTCGCGCTCCTTCTTTTTTTCTTGTATGCTCGCGTATGCAAGCTTCTCAAATTATGGAACTCCAGTACTTTGAAGCCAAACTTAACCTTGCTTCAAACATCTTTGATTGCGACTCTTCTACTGGACACTCGCTATTCACCGCAATATTTGTAAAATGGGTGATACCACTCTATTTACCCAATTCATTGGTGGCGGAGAATGATGAGAAGAATCATTTTGGTGACCGGAACTCCTTGTGTGGGAAAGACTTCTGTATCTCGACAACTGGCCTCCAAAATAGATGCTCTTCATTTAAGTTTGGGGGAACTCGTTGAGCGGGAGGGTTTAATCAGCGGCGTGGACAAGAGCAAGGGAACGTTGATAGCAGATATGGACAAGGTTTCAAAGCGAGTTCACGAAATCATAGACAGCACTGCACGTGACGTCATAGTTGATGGTCACTATGCTGTTGATGTTGTGCCAAGCAAGAGCGTTCACATGGTTTTTGCTTTGAGGCGAGACCCAAAGGAACTTAAGGTTTTCATGGAGAATCGTGGGTTTGAAGGAAGCAAGCTTTGGGAGAATCTTGCCGTTGAAATCTTGGATGTGTGTCTTGGGGACGCTGTGTCGGTTTGTGGTGCTGAAAAAGTGTGCGAGATTGATGTTAGTAGCAAGAAAACTGAAGAAGCTATGGAGGACATTCTTTTAGTGTTGGAAGGGAAAAAGGAGTGCCGGGTGGGGATAGTCGATTGGTTGGGAAAATTGGAAGAGGAAGATCGACTGCACGATTTCTTGAAGCCGTTCTAGGTTATCCCAATCTCCTCATGATTTGTCGTTTTGAAAGCAATGTAACACCTCGACGGTTGGCGTAGGCCTTGGCGTGGCCGCTGAATTTTCCAGAGATTAAAATCGGTTTGGGGAATCTCACGTCTTCCGCAGCTCTATCGATATTGATGACCATGTTGACACCAACTGTTCTCTTCCAGTCTTTGATCCATACCGAGCGTTTTTCTCTGCCTTTTCGAAGAACCAAATCAAACTTGCGCGGAAGACCGGAAACTCCTTCCAAGACACTGTCTTTTTCTATTTGATATCCGTTTTGCCTAAAATACTTGACCGCGAGGTTGGTGAGGGAACTCCGACTCATTTATTTGCATCCTCTTACAGCACTTTATGTCTTGATTAGGAAAAGCTTTTCCCCTTTCACGGAGCGAGTGGCAGATGTATTTGGTGATTGTATGCTACCGGTGCGGACAACTTCTATTGGCGAAGGATAGTCAGAAGACCAGACGATGTCCCTACTGCGATGCTCGCCTAGTTTTGGAAAAGGCAAAGAAGCGGGCTCGCGTCGAGACCGCCAAAAAAGCATCAAGCTTCATCCAAGCTCTAAAAAGTAAACAAGACCCTCGACATACCCAGAAAATCTGATAGTAACACACGAGCATGTGGTTCGATTTTTTTGTTGTTATGATTGCGGAACCGGGATAATTAAAAACAATATTGTTTAGTGAGACAGAAGATTTAATATTGCATGGATGCCACCTTTTAGTGCAGAGGTCATCCTATGACAGACAAAGCTCTAGTTTCAGGATATGTTACATTATTCATAGGCGTT
>CP070791.1:442950-446147 GCA_020346825.1 Candidatus Bathyarchaeota archaeon | reverse complement strand
GATCAAGCTGTCAACGTCGACCGAACTTCCAAACATCCCCGCGAAATATTGAAGGTTTTCCCTGACTGTCAGGCTGTCGAAGGTGTTAAACTCCTGGGGCAAGACGCCTATCCTCTTCTTGATCTCATCCTGATCTCTTGAAATGTCAAAGCCCAACACGTAGCCACGGCCATCCGTTGGCTTACGTAAACATTCCAAGATTTCAACTGTTGTGGTTTTTCCAGCGCCGTTTGGACCCAGGAGGGAGAAGACCTCGCCCTTGTTTATAGTGAACGATATGGAATCGACGGCCGTGAGTTCACCATACTCTTTTACTAGGGACTCCACTTTTATCGCAGTATCTTCCTTGCTCAACAGCATTCACGTTCCTTTCTTAGATGCTGGGCCTTTTCTAAAAAACCTTGCGTGAACTTGTCTACAAGATAACCTCATTGCTCGCATGTTACCTAATATTCTTAACCTTCGGAACCTGAATTCAGCCTATGCGCACGCAAACAATCAAGGTTCCTCAACTAGAGTAGTTTTAGTGAAAGCCTAAATTCCTGTTTGCCGAGTAAAAGACGGTGTAGCGCGCGCGACATAATTGGAGAACAAACATAATGGGATTCGTATGTCCCCGGTGTCTTGGTGGGTCAATGAAGATAACCTCAAGCATAGAGTTACCACCTGACAGTCGTTCTGACGAGATCACTGTTCAGATTCTCAAATGCTCAAAGTGTGGGTTTGCTGGACTGGGGGTCTATGAAGAAACGAGAAGAGGTAAACTTGATTCAGAATCGTTTCATCATCGCGGTTACTATATGGATGATTCTACCTTAGCTTCAATACAGAAAATGATCGGGCAATGCCCAAAACCAAAGAAATCTGGTTGTCGATGCAGAATCCATCGTTCTTTGGGCCGCGTAAACGAATTTGGTGAATGGAATTGGCTTGAGAAAACTCCACACAAGGAAACATTCAGACTTCAAATAACATAGAACGCACTTGCGCGCGCATCAACCCTAATCTTATGCGGATAAGCGAGTTTGCGTTCCTCTCGGAACAAAGCATGCATACGTTTACCTTGAGCGAAGTTTGATTAATCGATGAGCGAGGCGAACTGAAATAGAGGAACCCACTTTTGCTTTGCCGCTTTTGATGTCTCTCATCATAGCTGGCAGGTTGTGACCATAATTCTCTTGACACCTGCGGACCAGTTCCATCGCCCATTTGATTCCATACGAAAAGAGGAGTCTCAATCCGTATTGGGCAAATTTGCCTCTTACGGCTATGCGTGAGTAGACTTCAACCAGAGTAGGGGCCCATTTCAGATTGTGCTCCCAACATTTCAAATATAGTTCATAATGTTTGCTCGTCATATTCTCCAACGCAAAAGAATCGATTTTTTTTCTCATTCCTCCAACGGATACGAGGAAAAGGGGGACGATTAGGCTTTTGAAGGACCTCAAATCTTCAACGAGCTTGATTGTCAGGTCAACGTCTTTCTCAGTTTCTTCTGGTAAACCTAGGATCAAAGTGGCACACGGAAGCCAATTATTCCTAGCCAAGATTTCAAAGGAATCCACAACCATCTCAGGCCACTCTTCCGGTTTAAATGGCCTACACTTTCCAGTCATATGCTTCTTGATCAGTTTGGGGCTACCGGTTTCGATACCAGTCTGGGCAGCGATCCAAGGACTCTTCTCGGGCACCTCTAGAATGTTTGAGATTTCTTCAACAACATCCGGGGCGGTTGAAACCGAGGAGAGTGAGATGTGACTTAGACTTGTCATCCTGACTCCTGGGTGATTTTGCACAGTTCTAAAGAGTTTGATCACGGCCTCTTTTTTGACTCTGAAACCCTTTGCTTTGTATCTTAGCACGTCCTCGGCGTGTAGCAACGGTTGCTTGCCTGCTCTAAGGTTTATTTCAACCTCCTTCAGAATGTGTTTTAAGGAAAGGCAGCGGTATGTCTGAAGTGTTGGAACGCAAAAGGCACATCCCCTCCCACATCCCCGAGCGATTTCAACCAATCCGCATATTGTCGGACCCCTAACAATTGGTATCTCTTCCTCAGGAACTACTTCTCCCCTCACGATCCACGGCAGAGTCTCACCGTTGACGGCCTTCTCGAAGATGGGGCCTGCAACCTTTTCTCCTTCTCCCACGATTACTGAGTCTATCCCGAATTCTTTTAGGGTCTCTGCGTTTTCAAGTTGCCAAGCGCCTGGACCCCCAAGCACGATTTTTGGCTTAAACCTCTTTAAAGCAGGGTGGTTCAAAAGCTCTCTAAACTTGATCGCCATATATGCCTCTCCACCCAGTAGCTCTGTAAAGGCGGAGGTAGCTGGAGCTACACCCAAGGGGTCGGTTTCCGCGATTCCAACAGCTTTTGTGTCCGATCCTACGACCTTATCCAGGTATTCCGGATGTGCTACAATCACGTCCTCTCTATTGAAACCATGATTCAGCAAGGCAGCCTCTATCTTCCTTATTCCGCATGAAGCGAACCCGACAGATCCATCTCTATTCACTCCCACGGAGGGACAAAGCAGAGAGAAATAGAATCTGTCTGGAATCAATCCATGGGGCACGAAAGCGCTGAAACCGAGGAAAAGGCCACCATGGTACTCACTCATCAAAGTGCGATCGGCGGTGAGGACAATTTTGTAGCCGTTGTTCGGCATCAACTCTCCCCGCATAGATTACATTCCCATTTTCGGGCAAGTACCCTTTAAGATTTTCATTTCTAACGAATGCGCACGCAGTGTGCTACCTATTCAAGGGATTTGCCGGCATTGTAACTCTTACAACCCCGGCCAAAAGCTGCAACTAACACTAGTGCATTTGCGCGCGTGTATTCTCTTGAAAAATCTTATACGTAGATCAGGAGAATACAGTTTTCAGGTGAGATTTATTTGGTTAGCAAAGAATTGGATGGACATAAAGTGCTCGGAGTCAGGAGTCGAAAAGATATCTTGCGCGCGCGTGTTGATGGTTCAATAATGTTGAAAGGAAGAAGAGGGAGAGAGAAATGAAAAAGGTCATAGTGAGTTTTCTGCTGGTTTGTCTAACCTTAATCGTATGTACTAATCCAGTGCGAGCAGCTACACAAGCTGAAATTGATGCAGCAGTTACCAGTGGGATGGTGTGGCTGGCGGCACGGCAAAATCCAGATGGATCATGGGGAACATTGTATCCGGTTGGTAAAACTGGTT
>CP070791.1:437782-442850 GCA_020346825.1 Candidatus Bathyarchaeota archaeon | reverse complement strand
CTTCAAAGTAGTTCATGATTTGTTCTGCTTTGTAGTTAACTAGAAGAACGAGATCTTTGATTCCGTTAAATTCGAGAAGGCGAACCACATACTCCAGTAGAGGCTTCTGCTTCGTTCCCACAGGAACCATAGTTTTTTGAAAATAGTACGTGATGGGTCTAAGTCTTGTACCTTGGCCTCCACAAAGAACTAAACCCTTCACTCTACTCATGCGAGCCCCACTAATACGAAAAAAGAAGGAAACAGAATATCGGTTTTGTTTAGTCTTCTTTCTCTTCTTCAGGTTTCTCTTCGACTTCGAAGTCTTCGATTGGTTTCGGAGGTGGAGTAGTAGCCATCGTCCAACCGATCCAAGCCCCAATAGCTAGGATTGCAACAAAAGCAATGAGAACTGGAATGGCGATTAACCAAAACCTAACGCCGCCTAACGATCCCACGTCAATAATTGGTTTGACAATTTGCTCGTAACCGAACAGTGTGACAACGTACCCTATCATGACAACAACGCAAACCAAGAAGATTACCCATCCGATAGCTTGATCTTTACTGACCATACCTATTCACCACAATGTAGCCATCTTTATTTGAAACCTCATTATAAAGTTTGTTGTTTAAATCAAATAGTTCCAGCTTCCCATGTAGCCAGATACCTTTCTTGTTCTTTCGTGAGTTCGTCAATTTCTACATTTATGGCCTTCAGTTTGAGGCTCGCCACTAGTTCGTCTATCTCTTTGGGTACACTGTAGACCTTAGATTCCATTCGGTTCTTCTCCACAAGATATCTAACGCTTAAAGCTTGGTTAGCGAAGGACATATCCATTACCTCAGACGGGTGGCCTTCTGCCGCAGCGAGGTTCACCAGCCTTCCTTGTGCCAGCAAATAGAGTTTGCTTCCATTTTGAAGGGTGTACTCTTCCAAGTTTGGCCGCATGGTTCTTTTTGAGGATGATATGTTTTCTAGGTCAGGTATTTTGATTTCAACGTTGAAGTGGCCACTGTTGGCGATTATGGCACCATCCTTCATCTTAAGCATGTGTTCTTTTCGGATAACGCTGGTGTTTCCAGTTGTTGTAACGAAGACATCACCCGTTACCGATGCCTTGTCAATAGGCATCACATGGAAACCATCCATGATGGCTTCAAGCGCCCTCACTGGATTCACCTCGGTTACCATGACGTGGGCGCCCATACCCCTTGCTCGCATAGCGAGTCCCCGACCGCACCATCCGTAGCCGCAAACCACAAATTCTTTTCCAGCCAACAAGAGGTTTGTAGAGCGAAGAATACCGTCTATTGTGCTTTGTCCGGTGCCGTAACGATTGTCAAACAAGTGTTTTGTGTAGGCGTCATTTACAGCTATGATAGGATACTTAAGGGATCCAGCCTTTTCCATTGCCCGCAGACGGATAACCCCGGTGGTTGTCTCTTCGGTGCCACCCTTCACATTCTCCAGGGCTTTGATTCTTTCCTTGTGAATCGTGCCGACCAAATCGGCGCCGTCATCCAACGTGATTAATGGTGCATAATCGATCACTTTGTTGACGCACCAATAGTATTCTTCGGTTGTTTCACCGCGCCAAGCGTAGACGTTTATTCCTTTCTCTGCAAGTAATGCTGCCACTTCGTCTTGTGTTGAAAGAGGGTTGGATCCGCACAAGGCGACACTAGCTCCTCCAGCTGTGAGAACATCTATAAGCACTGCTGTTTCCTTGGTTGCGTGGAGACACGCTCCAACTGTTATATCAGCTAAAGGTTTTTTCTTTTCGAATTGGCGTTTGACTTGATTGAGAACAGGCATATGTTTCGAAGCCCATTCAAAGAGCAGTGCCCCTTGAGGAGCCAAATTCGCGTCTTTGATTTTGAAGCTCGACATTTACATCACCTCTAGACCGTCTACTATACACTGTTTCATAAATTATTGTTTCCTGTGTTCTTCTAATGTGCCAAGAGCTTTTCCTTTGTTTTTTCCTTCATCGAAGAGCAGGTCCGTATTGAAAACATTCCAGTTCCATCCAAGTTCAAGACGGGGGATTCAAGAACTCTCGTTTTTTCAACAGCCAGCATATTTGATGAAACTATGAAGGCACAATGAGCACAAACCTTCGTGGAAAATGCGCGCGCGTACTATATAAGCGACACAAAGGTTTAATTCGGTTTCTTCTCAACCTATCACCTTGAAACAAGGGTGTGCCATGTTGAAGGAACCTTTTGTCCAGTTCGTCAAAACCAAGTTAGGGCTTGACACTCTGTTGATTGCGTGTGGACTTCCTGGAACTTGGAAGACAGAGACCTCACAAGAAATCTCAAAAATCAAAGGATTTACGATTCTTCGAACCGATTTGATTCGACTGGAAGTTCTCAAGAATGAAGATGTCTTCGACGAAAAGGTTGCGTCAAATATGCGTAAACGGGAGCTCGTTTATCACGAGATGTTTCGCCGAGCAGATCATCTTGCGCAGCAAGGCAAAGGCGTAGTATTGGATGCCACTTTTGTCACCCAGAAACTGCGAAGACATGCAGCTGAGATTGCGGCAAAGCACAACATGACTTTTGTCATACTCCAAACTTATTGTTCTGAAGAAGTGTCCATTTCGAGGATCCTGAGGAGAACCAAGGAGAACTATGAGTCAAACGCTTTAACCAAGCAAGCTTATCTCAACAACAAGAAACGGTTTGAGGCTGTTGATTTGGATGACTTGAAAGAGAGGTATCCCGAACTCGAAATAGTGCATTTAGTAGTTGACACTGAGTATGACCGCCCTAAAGATTGGTACATGATTGGGATGGAAAATAGGTAGTTGGACTTCGTTTCATTATGACAATAGATTTGCATATTCACTCAAAAAGTTGTTCTGACGGAAACTTGACTGTTGAGGAAATCATTGAAGAAGCAAAGGCTAGAAACATTGGACTAATGTCGATTACAGATCACGACTCGATTGACTGCCAAGAGAAAGCAATATCTTTAGCAAGAAAAAACGGAATCCTATACGTTTCTGGAGTTGAGTTGAATACAACTTTCTCGCACCCTAGATTTCACGAGGGTAGATCAATATCGTTAGACTTCTTGGGTTACCAGTTTGATATAAAGAACAGAGAGTTAAAGAACAAACTTCAATTAATTGCGAAATACCGAGAGGATAGAGCTGCAAAGATTTTAGAGAAGATCAATACAGAGCTTGAAAAAGAGGGAATCGAAGAGCTAACGAAGAGAGATTTTATTACAATTCAAGATTCTGCCGATGGAGTTATTGGAAGGCCTCACATAGCAGATTATTTAGTGAGAAAGCGAATTGTTGGAACCAAACAGGAAGCTTTTGACAGATATCTCGTGAAATGCGATGTACCTAAATATCCTCTACATCCTGAAGAAGCATCAAGGCTAGTGAGAAATGCTGGAGGAATGGTAGTCTTAGCTCACCCTAACGATCCTTATGGAATCTCACTTGTGAAGTTGACTAGGTCGCTGGGTGAACAGACAGAAATAATAGTAGAGTCGATCTTGAAGGATGTTGACGGGGTGGAGTGTTGGCACTCCAGAAATAACGCTCAAACAACGAACCATTACATAGGGTTTGCCAAGAAACATGGATTGCTCATGACTGGGGGTAGCGATTGCCACCAAAAGCCGATCATCATGGGAACCGTGAAAGTCCCAGAGTTTGTAGCTGAACAATTCAACCTTGAATGAAACCTTTCCTGATCAAAGGATTTTCGCGTAGGTAGAGGCTAGTTTGAAGTATGCCTTTGCTTCTTCTGTTGCGATCTTCTTTTCCCTCACACTGACTTGGGGGTCCTTAAGTTTGAAACTTGTGACTTTTCCTCGTACGTAAGCTCTATAGCACTTGTAGAAAGGAAGAAGTCTCCTCAACTCTTGGTCTCCAGAATACGTCACATAACCTTTGACGAAGAAATTGGATAGATCGGTTTGTCCTTTGAAATCTAAGTCCATGGCCATGAAGGCAATGTCGGCGGCAACGTCAGAATACCTAATTCTTTCGTTAAATTCTATTGCATCAAAAATGTATATTCGATCTGTTACAAAGATGTTCCCTGAATGAATGTCTCCGTGACAATCCTTAACTCTGCCTTCCTCTACTCTCTTCTCAAAAAAGGACTTATTTCTCTTCATAGAATCGTCGATCCTTTCTTGGATTAGCCTAAAATCCTTCATGGATAACGTTACGCCTACAAATTCCCGTGTCTGCTCAAAGTTTTCTTTCCAGTTGGTTTTGATTGTATTCAAAGACCCAAATTCGCTTATCCTTCTATTTGTTTCCATACTTGAGTGAAATTCCGCGACGATCTTTGCCATTCTATCAATAAGCTCTTTTTCCACCTTGTTTTCTTCGAGGAGCTTGTCCAGCATCCTTTCTTGGGGCATCCTCTTCATTTTCACAGCATATTCAATGGTTTCTCCTGCACCTTTTATCTTGATGATGCTTGATTCGTTGATGGGGACAACCTCAAGATACATCTCTCCACACAATCGCCTGTTGAGCTCCAACTCTTTTTCACAGAAGAGCAGTCTCTTTTCGAGGGTTGTGAAATCTAGAAATCCAAGGTCTACGGCTTTCTTCACTTTGTAGGCGAATTTCTTGGTTAAAAAGACGAAGGATATGTGTGTCTGAATCAGCTCAATTTGCCCTGATTCTTCATCATAGGCTTCAGGATTCATCAGAGCTTCCACAACTTGTCTCTGAACCATCGAGGTTTCCTCAAGCTTTCTGCTTCTATCTTTAGTTGAACATGTGCTTTCCGAATCATTGCCAAGATCAGAGAAGAACATTCACTGAATCTACTTCCTTTAGTCCCTTTGACAACCCTTCTGTTGTGGATAAGACTCCGATGAACAATATAGGAATATCCCTACAAAGAACGTGTAAACCTTAAAGCAATCAGAGACGCGAAAAAGTTCAGTCCAAGTTAATAGACCCAAAAGGTTTGAGGCCTCCAAGAAAACATTGCCACCTAAAGTTTTGAGAGGAAAAAGTGAGTTTCAAGCCATCCAAAATCTTGGCGCGCGCGTGGCTGAACAGATGGGTCTTCGGGATGCCGTCTTTGTTTT
>CP070791.1:433873-437682 GCA_020346825.1 Candidatus Bathyarchaeota archaeon | reverse complement strand
CAAAGTCTAATCCAAATCTCTCTTTGGCCAAGACGGGATCTGGCCATATTTCGATTGCAAAAGTCTGCGTAACTAGTTCCTTGGCTTTTTTGACAAAATCCGTAACTACCTGGGCCCTCCATTCAATCCATTTGAGGCCGCTTTCCCCTTGTTGCTTCAGACAGCGTTTGCAGGTGCAGAATCCCTCTTCTGGAAAGTGATAGAGGTTTAGAATTACCCCCTTCACATCCTCCTCTGAAGTGTTCTTGATAAAACGCAGTAGATACGATCGATACTCTTCATTAGTGGGGCACACAAAATCCCATGGAAGATTGAAGAGTTTATTCGCTCGTGTAGCTGGACCTTTCTTGGAAACCGCCACCAATTCCGGTCTTTCTCTTATTGTTTTAGCATCTGCAAAGCAGGTGATGTCATTGAACATGCCTTTTGCAGGGTTTCCAACAGCGCCATCTGCACGTTTTACATAATAGAAAGAAAAGTCGAACCCTTCAACGGTTGTAGGTTCGTAAATTACTGTTCCAATCTTCATGGCATCAACCTCCTACGTAACCACTTTCTGTAACCTTAAATCTAAAGATCCCATATTAGTCTTGACGTTTAAACATACAACATTGAGGTGTTCTTAAATAAAGATCAAGATCGACTACAGCAAATGCAGAAATTGTCTTACATTCACTTGTGTCGATTGTTGCGCCAAGGCTGTATATGAACTCAAAGAAAAAGAACCAACAATAGTTGATTTAGATTCTTGTACCCTGTGCGAGATTTGCGTGGAACTTTGCCCAAATAAAGCAATCACACTAGAGAAATAGCTGGAGCAACCTTTCTGTTGCCGGGCTGGTTATCATGCGCGTGCATCTTTGGAGTTGTCATCCTTTTCACATAAAATAGAAAGCTCAGATCGTTTAGAAGAAAACTAAAGAAAGAGCGTTCGCGTATGACATCTTGTGACTGTTGAGAGTTATTGGCGTTTCTGTAATTGCCCAAAGTATATATGCAAACAATGCATGCATGCATAAAGGAAGCTTGATACTAAATGAAACTGAAAACTAACATCAAATCCATTGAAGCAGAAATACAGAGAGACAAAATCCTAGTATGGTCAAAGACGCCTTTAAAAATCCTTAGCTCCGCCGTCTTGAATGGTGGTTTGCTGGACGCAAACGGAATAATGATCGTTCATGTTCCAGAGGATTGCGGTAGCGACATCGCCGACCAAGTTCACAACAACCCTGAGGACTTTCTGAGAAAAGAGACATCGAAACTGAATCTTGCCCAAGACAAGGTCGTAGGGTTAATGACAGCTGCTGATCTTCAGAATGCGGAACTAGCAAGCCAAAAATATGAAGAAACCAGTCTGAGCGTTCTTGTTACTGCTGGCGTCTCTTGCCCAACCACTGCTGGCGACGAAATTGCTTCAAAATATGGATCTCTTCGGTTCAAAGACTTTGGCACAATCAATATAATCGTACTTGTTGACGGAAACTTGACTGAAAGCTGCATGGTCAACGCTGTCAGCACCGTCACAGAAGCTAAAACGGTTGCCTTAAGAGAATTGGAGATAAGGAGTCGCTTTTCTGGTGATCTCGCCACTGGCACGGTGACAGACAGCGTCGTAGTCGCGCACACAAAACGGGGAAGTCCAATAAAATACGCGGGGACTGCAACGATGATAGGAGAACTTGTCGGCAAATCTGTTAAGGAATTGGTGAAAAAGGTTATTCAGAAACAACACAACCTACTTCCGAACAGGCACATGCCACTGAAAAAAAAGTTTGACGAAAGATGAATCTCAATTGTAGATAAGGCTACTCTTTTTCAGAAGTCCATCATCGCGCGCGCCTCCTCAACTCCTTTTCTTCACCCAAATTCAGACGGAAACAGCACTGCGCGAGAGATTTCTCATTAGTTGATATTAAGAATCTGATTCAACAAAGAGCAAAGAAAGCACCCGAAGTTTCGAGAGCCTTGAAGCAAAGCTTATATAACATGGGGCTATGTATTTTGCAATCTTAGATTGGGGTGAAATGATGAAATTCGGTAGCTACTTATATGAAGCAAAGAAAGTTGAAGGATTCGATTTTGATATGTTCCGCTTGAAACCAGAAACTGGCAGACTTGGAATCCCACAGACTGATATGTGGAACAACATCGCCTGTTTTGGAGATAATGTCACCGCTCGTGCGCATCCAGACTGGGTCTCTGAGTCCAAGTTAGGCTTGGCTGTAAGAGGAAATAACAATTATCTTCTTCATTGGGACATCCTTTGTCCAACTGTTTCAGAATTCAGAGAATACATCTTAAACTACATAGAAGAAACAGCCGAACAGACAAAACAACCAATCTTCCTAAATAGCTGGCACTTCGCCGACCACGGACATTGCACCTGCAAACGTTGTACTAAGTTATGGAAAGAAAGCGGATTAGAATGGCTGGAATGGCGGAAGAAGATCATTACAGAATTTGTTAGAGACGTGAGAGACAGAGTTAAGACGCAGTTGATAGTAGCAGTACTCCCAGACCCAGCAAATGCAGATAACCGGTTTGGGATGGACTACGAAGCCCTATCTCAATATGCGGATGCTTTCAATATCGTGCTGTTCTCTCAAAACTATGCAACAGCATGGTACTGGGAGATGCTTGCACGCGCCTTTAGGAGAATCTTCAAGAAACCAGTTTACGCCAATTTTTACGTTTGGGGTCCAGGAGATGACCCAAGAAAAATCCCTACAGTTGATCAGTTGCTTAAAGTTTCTGTTCGTGCAGGTAGAACGGGCATTGATGGGATTATTTATCTCTCTGACACCGTGGATCACATGATAGATTTTCAAAAAGCTGCAGTGGACAGAGTTGAGCTTCGAGACGAACTGAAAACCTGGGGATGTCAACCGGTACTAGACCTGGTTACCAGATGGGAGAAAATCGTGAAGTAAAGCGCGTTAGAACGCTTAATGACTCTGTTTCTAAGGGTTCCGCAAAACTTTTCAACTTCAAAGCCCCGAATTTCTGGGGAGGAGAGTGCACATTGTTGGTGAATGGTAGAGTTAAGATTGGGTTGTTTCTTGTCGTTTTATCCTGGTTTTCTTATACATTGTACCGCTTTTCTAGCAGCATAACGACGCAAATCATATTCTTCACAGATGTTCCTGGAACGATTGGCCTCGGCTTCAGAACAGCGGCAGGCTTTATCGCTGCAATCACGATAATCTTTTACCTTGTTAGAAGGGACCTCTCAACGCCTGAAGCAACAATGTCCCTAAGATGGGTTGTGATCTTTGAGGCGATCGGTTTCCTGTGCTTTTTTCCATCGGCCATATGGGGGTTTGAGGCCACCTTCCCGGGGTATCCCCGGGAAATCATAATAATTTCAACAGGTTTACCCTGTTTGGTTGAGGCAATACTCATCCCCGTTGTGTTGGCTAAGGTGTTTTTAGAGTTGAATCCCAACAAGTCGGCAAGAGGGGGGATAAAGTGGGCATTGATTTCGGGTGTAGCTTATCTTTTCGTCTTTTGGTTTAATTATTCAATGCAGTGGACTGCTACGCTGATGCAGAAAGGAACAAATTTTGTGGTTCTTCATCCAATTAACGCTTTTGGTTTTGCCTTAACCGCTGTTGGGTTACTTTTGCTCACACTATTCGCAGCGCTTTCCTTCAGAAGAATGTTTGGA
Organism: Candidatus Bathyarchaeota archaeon; assembly: GCA_020346825.1. Classification (GTDB taxonomy): domain Archaea; phylum Thermoproteota; class Bathyarchaeia; order Bathyarchaeales; family Bathyarchaeaceae. Next base: position 434,012 of record CP070791.1, on the reverse strand, counting down.
AAAGAGAGTTTGACTGGGCTTGACCTGAAAAGAGTGGGGAGCATTATTACGGTTTTTGGTCTATATTTTGATTTGATATTCTTGCTCTGGATCTTGTTTGGATATGTTGGAGGATACAATTTGTGGCACACATTCTTTG
>CP070791.1:428401-433773 GCA_020346825.1 Candidatus Bathyarchaeota archaeon | reverse complement strand
TTAACTTCAGCTCGTGCCAATCGTTCTTCAACTTTCTCGAATGCTTCTCGAACAATGGGGTGAATACCTATTTCGTTGAGTACGATGGCTGCAATGTCAGCTGCAGCATCAGAAATTTTGTTAGTGGAAGCAGCTACAGTTGTTGCTCCGATGAGATATTCAGCATCTTCTGCGTCTCTGGCTGCCAGCATTGCGTTCATGTCTAACATGTATGCAAGGTAATCTACTCGTTTTTCAAGTTCTAAGACCTCTTCTGCAAGTTCGCGACTGTGGAAAAGGGCCGCTGAGTATGCCAAATCAATCATTATCTCTGACAGGTCCTTCATTTCGGTGAGAGCTTCGCGAACAGAAATAGGTCTATACTCGATTTTCTCTGACTCCGTCAAGCACAGGAAACTCCCGTGAATTAAGCTGGCTGCGCATCATCAATTTCCAACGTATCGATACCTATATGATGCCTTACAATCTTTTAATTTTATCGCAAACGGGTCTGCCCTATGCGCGCGCTCTGTTTTAGGGGAGCATCATGAGCACTAGCCCCGAGGCTAAAGGGATGGCTAGATTATCGTTGATCGGTAATGGAAGAGACTCCATTAGCATGCCTACAGCGGCACCCAAAAACGCTTTCACTGGATCAACAAAGAGCATAGCCCCAATAGAAGCAGCTAGGAACCCGAAAAACGAGCCTTCTACATTCTTTCCTTTGTTGAAAGGAAAATGAACCCTTCCAAATCTTTTTCCAAAAATGGTGGCAAAACCGTCGCCCAATGTAAGTATTGCGATAGACGCGTAGCCGATGGGCGCTGGAAAAAGGACGAGAGAAGACAAGATGCCTAAGGCAAAAAAAATCGGTGCGGCAGCAAATTCGTAAAATTCTGATCTATTTGCGGCTCTCCAAGTTATCGTGGAAATAATCGGGAAATTGATTCCTTGGAGTCTAGCGACCTCAGATATGATGTATAACAGAGTCAGGAGAAGTATCAATGAAGAGACCAAAGAGTTCCCGAATAGGTATACACAAACAAATGGTAAAAAAAAACTACCAATGTGAATTGTTTCGCGAATGCTATCGCTTCTTGATATTGCTTGGCGGGAAACTCGGAAGTTGTTGTCCATTATGATCGGTATAACTTCTGAAAAATCATCCTTAACTACGAAGTCAGATTTTCGGCTTAAACTGAAATCAGGGTTGTATCCAATTCTCAATCTACACAGAGGGAACATTGGAAGATTGTTTCTATCGTCAGCGACCACAACGCAATCTTGGGGAGACAAACTATCTTTCTCAAGTATTCTCTTCAAAACAATTGCTTTGCCTTCAGGTTTCAATATGTCACCCCTTATCGCCCCTGTCAGATGACCATTAGATATCTCTAGTTCCAAACCAAAGGCGTAGTCAGCGTCTAGCCTTGTAGCCAAATCTTCGACAAGGAGTTCGGGGAGACCCAGACTTATTAAGGCGGTCTTGTATCCTGACTCGTTTAGTTTTTCAAAGACTTCTTTTACATTTGGCATCAAGGGAATATCTTTGTAAAGTTGAAGAATCTCGTCTACTGTAAGTCCTTGAAGCATCATAAAGATTCTTCTCAAAGAAGATTCAAGAGAGACTAATCCAATTTCGTAGAGCATCCCTATCACGAGGGTTCTAATGAAACCCCAAAAACCTATCTTCTTCGCTGTCTCGAAAAGCAGGTATCGCCTCTTCGGGATCAAAACTCCTTCTACATCGAAAACGACCAATTGCTTCCGCGTAAGTTCATGCCCGTCCACTTTTTCATTCGTCAATTGAACCGTCTCCTTCAACAATAATTGCTTCGTTGAATTGAATAACTTTCCGGATGCATTCGTGCACAGATATATAATGAATCCTAAATGGCATTGAAGAACCAGAGCAGCTCAATATAGTTCGTTTTCGCATTTCTAATACGGGTTCATACATTTTTTCTGTTCTGTCGCAATTCTCAAAGGTAGATTGGTAGTTAATAAATCTTAAGAATGGATTGCCATAGAATTCTTGTTGGTGATACCTTTGAGTAAGAGAATCCTCGGAGTGTCAATAGTCATCGCGTTTTTGGCTATTCTATGGGTTCAGTCAGTCACTGCAGTAGCACCTGCGGTGTACGTGTGGACAGACAGATCACAGTACAACAGTGGCGAAACAGGAGTCTTGAAAATATCGGTACTGAATTTGGAAGCCGGTCCTGTTGAAATCCACAACATCTCTATCACATATCCTTGGTATGCTTATGATGCGAAGAAAGGTGAATGGGTCGGGAACGAGACTTTAGAGGGAAAACCTCTCGCGACAATGAATTCAATGGGCACTGAAAATGATCATTATTACAAAGAAGTGGAATTTACGATACCAACTGACGGAAGAGCCGCGCAGCTCCTTACAGCGGGAACGATAAACATTGGTATTGTAACGAGTGACGGGGCAGTGTACAAGACGGCGCCTCTACTGGTCTCCGGTGTCTCATTACCTGTATCGATCGTAGCCCTAGATACGTGGATGACCTCTCTGATAGCCGCTTTAATAGTTTCCATAATCATATTGGCAATTGTGGTTATTCTCTCAAGACGCAAAGCAAAATCATCTAACGCCCTAGTGACTAGGGCTCCAGCGCTCCCTCCAACGTCTCCTTCAAAGCCAACTCAAGCCAAAACCTGAAGCCAAGACTGAATAATATCCAAAGTTGACAAGCGAAGCCAACTTCAAATGTGGGCAACCTCCTTCCCACAGTGAGAAGGAGGTTTCAGTATCCGAATTTTTTTATCTTTTTCTCATTTCCGTGGTGCTTAAGTACTAGGGCTGCAAAAAACATTCTACGCACTTGAAACGAAGATTGGAGGTGTATTGCGCTCGCCAAGATTCTTGTCACTTCAGCTTGGCCCTACATCAACTATGTACCTCATCTAGGCAATATTGTGAGTTCCATTCTGTCAGCCGATGTTGTCGCCCGATACTATCGATTGAAGGGAGACGACGTCGTTTATGTGACCGGATCTGACGAGCATGGGACACCGATCGAAGTTGAAGCCGTCCGGCTCGGAATCTCGCCAAAACAACTAACAGATCGGAATCATGAGAAAGTTGTGAGCCTATTTGAGAAGTGGGGTATATCCTTCAGCAATTACACGCGCACAGAAAACCCTCTACACAAGAAGTTTGTGCAAGACCTTCTGCTTAAAATCTACGACAACGGATACGTCTTTGCCCAAGAAACAGAGTTACCTTACTGCCCGAAGTGCGACAGATTCTTGCCCGATAGATTCGTGGAGGGAATATGTCCCAACCCCAAGTGTGGTTACAAACCAGCACGTGGAGACCAGTGCGAGGCTTGTGGAGGCCTTCTAGAACCAGCTAGGCTTATCCAGCCCTATTGTACAATTTGCAAGTCCATACCGTACATAAAAAGAAGCAAGCATTGGTACTTAGACTTGTCGAGATTTAATGAGCAACTTCGGAGCTACATCAAAAATAACAAGCAACTACCTGACAACGCCAGAAATTTCAGTTTAACCATCCTACATGAAGGGTTGAAGCCCAGACCTGTCACCAGAGACAATAAATGGGGAATCCCGGCACCCTTTCCAGGGGCCGAAGGCAAAACCATCTATGTATGGGTTGAAGCTGTCCTAGGATATCTCTCAGCCACGGTAGAATATTTCAAGAAAAGAGGAGAAGAAGAAAATTGGAAAGAATATTGGTTCAACAAAGAAACAAAGACATTATACTTCATAGGAAAAGACAACATTCCATTTCACACTCTCATTCTTCCAGCTTTACTTCTTGCTACTCACGAAGACTACAACTTGCCATGGAATGTTGACTCCATTGAGTTCTTGATGTTCGAAGGCCAAGCATTTTCTAAAAGCCGGAGGATAGGCGTTTGGATTGATGAGGCTTTAGAACTCTTCCCGGCTGACTACTGGAGATACGTTCTCATATCTTTTCGCCCAGAAACAAAAGACACAAATTTCTCATGGAAAACCTTCATTGAAAAAGTGAACTCGGACCTAAATGATACACTAGGAAACTTCATCCACAGAACCCTAACATTCATCAATCAAAACTTTAACGGCGCAGTGCCGAAACCAAGCAAATTCGATGAAAGTGACAAACGCGCCCTTGAGTCGATAAGAAAAAGGGTGGAGAAAACCTCAAAAAGCATGGAGAAGTTTAGACTACGGGAGGCTTTGCGGCATATCATTGGTCTCAGTCATCTTGGAAACAAATACCTAAACGAAAAGGAACCATGGAAAACCATCAAAAACAACCCATCTTCTTCGGCCAATACCTTGTTCGTCGCCGCCCAAATTGTAAAAAACCTTGCTATAACTCTGGAACCCTTCATTCCCTTCACAGCAGAAAAACTATGGGATCTACTCAATCTACCGGGGACTGTTCATGAACAATTATGGAGCGAAACAGAAAAAGATCTCTTGCCAGGTCACAAAATAGACAAAGCTAAACCACTCTTCAGCAAAATTGAAACCACCGAAGAAGAAACGCTGCTCAATTTGGAGAAAGTAAGATCTGGGCTACATGATGCCTAATTCTAATCCACGAGTGCGCAAAAGTAAGTGAATAGCTTGAATCTAAGAATCGACCTCCACGTACACACATGTTATTCTTCTGACGCCGTGACAACCCTCAAAGAGGTGATCGTCTACTCTAAGAAACGAGGACTGGATGGAGTCGCCATCACCGACCACGACACCCTTTCAGGAGCACGGAAGCTTCAAAACAGTGATCTCATCGTTATCCCTGGAATCGAAATAACCACTACAAATGGCCATCTCCTCGCCTTAAACGTGAACACTCCGATTCTCCCAAATCTGGACATCAACGAGACCATCCAAAAAATCCACAAAGCAGGCGGAATCGCGGTAGCCGCCCACCCCACTCTATTCTACAAAGCAGCGTCGAGTCGACGAACAGCTTTTTACGATGCCATAGAAGTTATGAACTCCTCGGCGGTCCCTTTTCACCTCTTCACATACCTAAACAAGAAATTCGCCACTCGACTCAGCCTTCCGCAAACAGCTGGGAGTGACGCTCACTATGCTCCTGAGATTGGAACTGCTTACACAATTGTTGAGGCTGATCCAGATGTTGAAGAAATCGTCCGGGCAATAAAAAAGAAAGCAACCATTCCTGTGGGAAAACCGATACCTTGGAGAATACGACTCAAAGGAGAAGCACTAAGATTAAAAAGAAAGACATAGAAAAAGAGGAAGCTACTCGTTACCTTCTTCAAGCTGATCTAAATCTAACTCGACGTGTATTGGTCTCTCTGGTTTCGTGTGGGGGTCTAGATCAAACAGACTTGTCAACAGATTCTCAGTCGCAACCTTGGGTAACTCAT
>CP070791.1:425490-428301 GCA_020346825.1 Candidatus Bathyarchaeota archaeon | reverse complement strand
TAATGATGACGCCTCAAATGGAACCCTTCTTCGCAGGAACATATTTTCCTAAAAACGCTCGAGGTGGAATGATAGGTCTTATAGATCTACTCACAAATGTTGCGGAATTATGGAAGAAAGATAGAAGCAAACTTTTTGTAACTGCTGGAAGGGTAACAGAACATTTAGTAGACTGGGTCGAGGCAAAGCAACCAGAAGAAGAGCCAACCGAAATCCTCCTAGACGAAGCTTTCATAAGTCTGCTTGACAGCTTTGATCAGACCCACGCTGGGTTCGGTATTAGACCGAAATTTCCCTCTTCACACAATCTCATGTTTCTTCTCAGGTATTGGAAAAGAAAAGGTAGAGGGCAAGCGCTCGAAATGGTTGAAAGGACCTTACAAAAAATGAGGCTTGGAGGGATTTTTGATCAAGTCGGTTTTGGTTTTCACAGATATTCTACAGATTCAGAATGGCTTGTCCCGCACTTTGAGAAGATGCTTTATGATCAGGCAATGATGGCTATTGCCTACGTAGAGGCATATCAAGCCACAGGGAGAAGAGAGTATCAGATAACGGCAGAAGAGATTTTCGAATACGTCTTAAGGAATATGACCAATCTTGACGGGGGATTCTTCTCTGCTGAAGATGCGGATAGCGAAGGTCAAGAAGGCAAATTCTACATGTGGACAGAACCCGAGATTAGGCAAACACTAGAGAAGAACGCTGAGTTGGCTATAAAACTGTTTAATGTGTCAAAAGAAGGAAATTATGTTGACGAGACTCATCACAAAAAGAATGGCAAGAACATTCTGCACTTCAGAAAGTCTCTGCAAGAACTGACAACAGAGTTGGGCATAAAGGCCGCGGAATTGGCACATATCTTGGGAGAAATTAGACAGAAGCTTTATGAAGTCAGAGAAAAAAGGGTCCATCCTCTGAAAGATGACAAAATTCTTACTGATTGGAACGGGCTCATGATAGCGGCTTTTGCCAAAGGTGCACAGGTTTTCAACTCAATGAAATACGTGAAGGTCGCTGAGAAGGCGGTTGAGTTCATCTTAAAGAAACTGCAAACAGCTGACGGAAGATTGATTCATAGATATAGAGATGGAGAAGCTATCATAAAGGGCAATTTGGATGATTATGTATTCCTAGTTTGGGGCTTGATTGAACTCTACGAAGCCACTTTCAAGACAAAGTATTTGGAAGAAGCATTAAGACTTCAAGAGGAAACGGTTACACACTTCTGGGACAGGGAGAACCGGGGATTCTATTTCACTTCTGATGATAGTGAGAGACTTATAGTTCGAAATAAAGAGTTTCGCGATGGGGCTACCCCTTCAGGCAACTCCATAGCATTGAATAATCTGATCAGACTTGCTCGGATGACCGGAAAGATTCAATATGAAGAAAAGGCCTGGGCATTGGCAAGAGCTTTCTCAACGCAGAAGGAAGGCACTCTGGCTCAGAACACCATGTTTTTGACGGCGCTTGGTTTCCTTATTGGGGCAACATACGAGATTGTTATCGTGGGAGACACCAATTCCAGAGAAGGAATAGAACTGCTACAAGCAATGAGGGCTAAGTTTAGTCCATATAAAGTGATATTGTTCAAGAGAGAAAATGATACAAACCTCGAAAATCTTGCCGGTTTCACGAAGAACATGAAAGCCATAAACAGCAAAACCACGGCCTACATTTGCAGAAGCTTTGTCTGCAATAAGCCAGTGAACACAGCAAGAGAAGCACTGGAAATGCTTGCGGATGCGTCATAACTGTTGAAAGAAAGCACGCTCACTGCGAATGCATGTGCACATGCGTGCATTTCAAGTCGAGGACAACTCCCAAAGTAAGTTACCTTCATATGCATGCATGATGTATTAGCATATGCCTCGAAGGTGTAAAGAATGAAAGATGAGAAATTCATCCTGTATGTGCAGACGAGTGACGACCCGGAAAGACAATATTCGCCTTTAGTTCTAGCTCAGACCGCGAAAGCTATGGGCTTGAACCCCAGAGTATACTATTTGGGTAAGGCGTTGAGGATATTGCGTCCCGGAGCAGCTGAGAAGATAAAGATTGGAACATTCCCGAGTGTTGCGGAAATGCTCAAGAAAACACTACAACTGGGAATCGAGATCGATGTGTGTGAAGCCTCCAAACGGATGTTAGGATGGGAAAAAGTGAATCTGATTCCAGGCGTAAAGATCGTAGGCGCGGCCACACTGAACGACTTGGCTCTTGACGCTTCTGCAACGATGTGGTTCTAGAGAAACTAATATTCAAATGTACCAACAGTCTGATAATCCAGACAAATTCACCAGTGCGCGAGTGGGCGGCATACACATGGATTCCAAAGATGTTCGGAAGTATAACGCCTGTGCGCAAAAAATCAAGAGCGCCTTTTTCAAAACCTCTTCTGGTATGCTGTTTCTCTCCACTTTTGTTTCCAGCTCTTCCAACCCGTCTTCACGAGGTTCTCTCTTAGTTTGGGTCTTTCTGCAACCCATTCTAGAAGGGCCCAGAATCGTTTCTGCGCACGCGTTGCACGAGTTCCTTCATCTTCTAAAATCTCTATCGGCACTCCAACCTCCACGCACCATCTTGAGTAACCTCTCTCAACCATTTCTTGAAGTTCACCAGTGATTTCCACCTCTTCCACGTGGAATCCTTGGTCCCTCAGATACGTGCGTATGCTAGAGAGGACGTATCCAGAGCAGACATGGAAACTGGTTTCATTATCTGCGCGCATCACTTCAACAATCTCTTCCGCGATCTTCACAGCATCTTTCAAGTACTGTTTGTGTTCAAAGTTTGGTGATTGAAAGG
>CP070791.1:414445-425390 GCA_020346825.1 Candidatus Bathyarchaeota archaeon | reverse complement strand
TTCATTAAGGGCCTTTCTAACGTGATTGGCAGCTACATACTCGGATTGATCTTGCAGGGCGTAGAAGTTCGCCTCTCGGATGATGTCAGCGACCTCGCCAAACTTGGTAGAAAGTTTCTGTTGATCTCGCGCGAGTCTGGAGCCATACTCGATTATTTTGGCTAGTCCCTTGGCATCAAAGTGTTTTAGATTCTCCTTCCCGCAGAGAGTGCAGACAAAAGACGCATATTTTTGGATATTCTCTTCTGTTCGATTCATAGTTGTGTCAAAATCTGCTTTGACCTTGAAAAGTTCTCTGAAGTCCGTGTCCAAGGCATATAGTTGTTGATAGAGACGTGGGTGCCCGATGAGGACAACTTTTGCGCTCAAAGGAATAGGTTCGGGCCTCAGTCCTTTTGTGGTTATGAGGCCTAGACGTTCTCCTGCTTCCTCAGTGGTGACGCATTTGTTTTTTAGCGCTCTTTTCAAGGAGTCGTATGAGAATATGTTGCGAAGTAGGTCTTCTGCTGGTAACACTAGATACCCTCCGTTGGCTCTATGAAGCGAACCGCCGCGAATCATGCTGAAGTCGGTGGTAAGAACGCCGAACTGGGCTTCTTTCTCTATTCTTCCGAACATATTCTGGTGAGTTGGGTTGAGTTCCATTATCACTGGACCTCCTTTGAGGTCTGAGTTGTCGACTATCACGTTCACTTCATATTTCCTGAAAGGAAGCTCCTTCATCCAGGGAATAGGGAAAGGAGTCTGGGGAGCCTTAGGTTCCTTTATAAACTGGGTCAGGTTCTCAAGAATGTCGTTTCGTACGTCATCAAGGTATGTTTTAACGTCAGAGAACTCTTCGTAGTTCTCTAAGAGACCATCAACTAGGTGACCGATAGCGAAAATGGCGACTTCTCGATTCAGTTTCTGAATTTCTTCGTTCACTTGTCGCTCTAACCCTCTAAGTTGCCTCATGGCACTTCTCAATTCAGACCTCAATCTTTCCCTCCTTTTTTCCATGGCATCTTTAGTTTCTTGAGGCAGAGCCAACACTTCTTCGTCGCTTAGAGGTTTGCCCCTTACTACTGGAATTATGAGCACTCCAATCGGGGTGCTCCGGAGAACAAAACCTTCCTCTCTAGCCCTTTCGTTGAGTCGAGTTAGAAGTTCCTTTCTCTCCTCTTCAATTGTCCCTATAGTAGCTTCCCTCTTTGACGCATAATCCTCGCTTTCAAAGGCTTTGGGCAACAGACTCTTTACTCCGTCAACGAAGTTTTTCATATCCTTCTGAAACTCTTTTCCTCGTCCAGGAGGCAGCTTTACAGCCTTCGGTTCGTATGGGTTGCGAAAGTTATTTACATAGCACCAATCGTGAGGAATGGGTTTAGATTTAGCTATCTCCTCTAGAAAATCCTTTACGACTGTCTTCCTACCTGTTCCAGATGAGCCAGCGACATAGACGTTGAATCCCTTTTCCTTGATATCCAAACCAAACTTCAGTGCTCTGACAGCTCTTTCTTGACCAACAATCCCTTCAAGCGGTGTCAATTCTTTGGTGGTCTCACAAAGCATTCCAGAGGGTTCAACTTCTTTTCTAATCTTTTCAAGAGGTAATTCATCCAACAACGTATTCCTCCGTCATAATTACTTCAAGATCGGCTATCAACTTCTCTAGTACATTCCTAGTTATTATTGTGTCGGATAGTACACCCATGCATGCATTCATGCGAGCGTATGCCATCATGATAATCGCTTCAATAAACTTATTAGATCAACCTGCCAGAATTGCAGATTATGTCACAGGATGCCCTTGTTTCCTCACGAGTTGAGGGAGTTCCAATTGTTCTCACTGCCTCTGCCACTGACATGAGTGATTTCAACCTCAATCCTTTCAGGGCGTTTACAGGAGGTTTCCCAACAGGCATTATTCCAAAGAGGTTGTTGAGGAAATATTGGTATCCGCCGGTACCCAGCAATGGTGACAGTTCTGTAAAATACGCGCCCTACGGAATACGAAAAATCGAAGCCGTGCTGATGAAGGAATTTGGCCCCGAAAAAGTTGTGGTGGTACACCCGGATAATCTGCGAAAGGTCGTGGGACCCAATACAAAGGCTGTTGGAATAACTTCTATGGAGCCAGCTGGAACTGGTTTTGTAAGTCGAACTTACACATCCTTTGTAGGCTTTGGTGGCGAACCTATAGCAGCAGCTGAATTCAGAGAAGTGGTGGAGAAGCCAATTCTGCGAAAATGGGGCGCCAAAATAATCTTAGGTGGCCCAGGGGCTTGGCAAATTCACCGAGCAAAGTTGCAGAAGAAATACGGAATAGACTGCGTCGTTATGGGTGAGGGTGAAAAAACAGCTCTGGGAATTTTCCGCATGGCTCTCAATGGTGAAGAGCTTCCATCAGTAATTGAAACCAAGCCGCCAGACCCAAAAGAGATTCCCTGTATTGAACAACCATCGATCTTTGGGACCGTGGAGATTACGCGTGGTTGCGGTCGTGGCTGCAAGTTCTGCTCCCCAACGTTGAGAAGACGTTACTCCTTTCCTTTAGAACATATCTTGAAAGAAGTCAAGCTAAACGCAAAAAACGACACGAAAATGATTGTTTTAGCGAGTGAAGACATTTTCTTGTATCGATCTAAGAGAAGGTTTGTGCCGAATCGTGAAGCAATTGTCTCGTTGATTGAGCGGATTGCTTCTGTGCCTGGGGTCAGGTATATTCAACCTGCTCACGCGTCATTGGCACCAGTTGTCTATGATCCTGAAATGGTCGAAGAGATTGGTCCGATTCTTTTTGAGAAGTCACCGTGGATTGCAAACGGTGACAGGTATAGCTCAGTTGAAATTGGCTTGGAGACGGGTAGCATTCGGCTCATGAATGAGCATATGAAAGGAAAGATGTTGCCATATCAACCCGAAGAATGGCATGACGTCGTTACAAAAGGAATCGAAATTATGAACGAGAACCGTATTTGGCCGTTGGCAACACTAATAATTGGCTTACCCGAGGAAACTCAGAAGGATACAATTGCTACGCTTGAATTACTGGACAAACTGAAACACAGCAAAGTGTTCTACGTGCCCTTGCTGTTCACTTCTGAAGAAGATTGTTTGCTCAGAGCGGCTCGTCATATGGACTTGAAACGTTTAACACCACTACAATGGGAACTCATAGCCACCTGCTGGAAACGCAACATAGAAGTTTTCGTTTCAGAAAAAGAGTATTGGAAGATAAAGCTCGTTGCAATGACGATCTATGCGATATACTATCGGTGGAAACATGGCGGAAAGATACTGAAGCCTATACTGAAATTCTCAGGATTGCGCGAATAATCCAGCAATCTCGAATAACCACACCCATGCAAGCGCGCGCTCGATTGGATTTAGTCAAAGCATGACGAAATGTAACAAAGCATACATGTTTTAGGTTTCAAAGGTTGAAGCATACATGCAGAGGAAACCCCTCAACCTCTCTAGCTTATGAATCATCTGATAGTCAACTGTTCTTGGGGAAATGTTGAGTAATGCCAAATTGATAAGATATAGGAAGTGTAGAAAACCTTTAGGTTATGTGACCATGCTGGGAAAGGCTCTACTTTTACGGCAACCTCTTCAAAACGTTAAGATAATTGGCATTTGTATTGACTGTTTCCATAAAGAAAATCAATAAACAAAATAATGAAAAAAGAGGGAAGGTTAGGTTTTATGGTTCCGAGATTTTCCAAATCTGAATGCTAACTTCTTCCCACCATGCGCGCGCAATGCGCGGGGATATCAACAGCCATAAGGCTATCTCATACACAAAGATGGTGCTCCGGCCGGGATTTGAACCCGGGTCGACGGCTTTCTTCCTCATTTGGAGACGAGAGGCCGTCATACATGGTCCATTTCATGTTTAACCTGACTATACTACCGGAGCAACTGAAGATTGGATCCCTCTGAGAAATAAATATCTTTTTATGTGCTTTGAATTAGGCGTGCGTGTACTAAATAATCTGCCTCATATTAGCCGCACTATGCGCGCGCAGGTAGACACATAGAACGAAGGATTGAGATGATTTGCCAATATTCTCAGTATTCTTCTTCAGGCATTCCAGGTGCTTCTGCTTCTTTGGGTTTGGTTGCTGCGATTACGTCGTCAATTCTTAGGATCATGGATGTGACTTCAGCGGCTGATTTCACTGCTTGTTCCTTCACTTTTAACGGTTCAACTACTCCTTTCTTGTATATGTCAACGATTTTGCCTGTGAAAACGTTGACGCCCATTAGGTGGCCTTTCGTCTTCTCATGAGCAGCCCTTAATCCGACGAGTATGTCTATGGACTCGAGGCCAGCGTTTTCAGCCAGGGTCTTGGGCACGATTTCTATGGAATCGGCAAAAGCCTCCACGGCTAATTGTTCTCTACCACCGACTTTTGTTGCATAGGAGCGAAGAATCTTCGCAATTTCAGCTTCAGTGGCTCCTCCGCCAGCAACTATCTTGTTGTATTCAATCACGTCTGCAACTACTGACAAAGCGTCGTTCATGGCTCTCTCTGCCTCGTCAACCATTCTTTCAAGACCTGCGCGAATTAGAATTGCCACCGAGTGGGGATCTCTGCATTTCTCTACAAAAATCATTTTGTCGTCGCCGACTTTACGCTCTTCCACCAGCCCAGACTTTCCCAGATCTCCTCTCTTCAAATCATCTAGATTTGTGATGACCTTTCCTCCAGTAGCCCTAGCCAGCTTCTCCATATCAGATTGTTTAACCCTTCGGGCGGCTAAGATGCCTTCCTTAGCCAAGAAGTGTTGAGCCATGTCGTCGACGCCTTTCTGGCAGAATAGTACTTTTACACCTGAGTTTTTGATCTTTTCAACCATTTCCTTGATCATCCGAGTTTCTTTGTCTAGAAAAGCTTTCATTTGGGTGGGGTCACGTATCCTGATTTCGGCGTTGAACTCGGTCTTCTCAACTTCTAGTGGGCTGTCAAGCAGAGCGATTTTTGCTTTTTCGACGCGTTTTGGCATCCCCGGGTGGACAACTTCCTTGTCAACAATTATGCCTCTCACAAGTTGCGTGTCGAAAAGGCTCTTCCCTTCTTTTTTTATGATTTGAATGTGATCTATGTCAGCTATTCTTTTCTCGCCTCGCTGCTCAGTGATTTGTGTCACAGCGTCTATTGCGATCTCAGCTAGATGATCTCGCGCAGCACCTACCGCTTTGCTTCCCATTGAAGTTACGGCAACTTTTTTCAAGGTCGCCCGATCTTTGGGGTCAACTGTTATTGCAACTTTGTCTAGGGCTTCCACTGTTTTCTGAACGGCTTTTCTAAAACCTCCCACAATAACCGTTGGATGAATGTTCTGGTTTAGCATTTCCTCAGCTTTCCGTAAGAGCTCTCCAGACAATATTACCGCTGTGGTGGTTCCATCGCCTACCATGTCGTCTTGGGTTTTGGCGACTTCCACCATCATTTTGGCTGCTGGGTGTTCTACGTCGATTTCGTCGAGGATGGCTGCGCCGTCGTTGGTTATTGTTATGTCGCCTAGACTATCGATTAGCATTTTGTCCATGCCTCTAGGTCCCAGAGTCGTTCTCAAAACTTCAGCAATGACTCGAGCAGCCATAATGTTGTTTCTCTGTGCATTTTTTCCGCGTTTGCGTGCAGTTCCTTCTTTGAGGATAAGAATTGGTTGCCCCGCTTGCGTAGTTAAGTAGGCCATACAAATCCTCCTATGGTATAGTCAAATCTATCTACAGCAATTTTCATCTGAGATATAAGTTTTTTCCAATAACTTGCGGTTGCTTTCTACTTTCTTGAAAACGTGAAAAAAGGGAAGTGAAGATTGATTATCTTCCCATGACTTTCTTTGCTGCTATCTCTATATCCTCAGCCTTTATAGTTTTTCTTCCAGCATGAATAGCATAGTCGTTAGCTTCTCTTGCGATTTTAATGCCTACTTCTTCAAGTTCCTTGGCCAACTCTTTTGCAGCTGCTTCGCTTACTCTACTTGCTCCTGCTTTTTTGCATATTCTATGCATAGGAGCTATAGCCAATTCAGGATTTGCCATATAACTTCCTCGTAGCCTCTCTTTTTCTCTAAGCCACTATTTAAGTCTTTCATTCTCGTTTAAACCTCCAATTCTCCCTTATTTTGCCCCTTAATGTCGTCTCCAGTCTATAGATTTCTTGGGTATTATGCGTAAGGTTAGTCTCTTCCTTTAGGACAGTTGAAATGCGTTTTTGGCGTTTTCTGTGGTTGCTTCTGCCAGTCCACTCATAGAGATTCTTCTGAGCTCTGCAATCTTCTTGGCTATGAAAATGAGGAAAGCTGGTTCATTTCGTTCTCCCCTCATATCTTGTGGCGCTAGCCAAGGACTGTCAGTCTCGAGAAGAATCTTGTTTGCGTCGATTTTCTTAGCTATTTCATGTAATTTGCGGGCGTTTGGGAAGGTCACTGGCCCAGCGAAGGATATGTAAAAACCAGATTTAGCGCATTGTTCAGCCATTTCTTTGCTACCTGAAAAGCAGTGCATTATACCTCGGATCTTTCTTTTGAATTTTGACAAAGTCTCAAGAGTGTCTTTATGCGCTTCTCTATCATGAATTACAACTGGTAGATCCAATTCTTCTGCTAGAAGCAGTTGAGCTTCAAAGGCTTCTTTTTGAGCTTTCCTAGACGACAAGTTCCTATAGTAATCCAGCCCGATCTCTCCAATGGCTATGACTTTTGGATTCTCTGAGAGCTTTCTCAGTTTGTCTAAGATGTTTTCGTTGAACTGACTGGCATTGTGGGGATGAATTCCCACTGTTGCGTAAAGACCTTTATGTCTTTCAGCTAGTTCAATCGCTTCAATGCTACCTTTTATGTCAAATCCAATGTTCACTATACATTTGACGTCGACTTTTCTGGCTCGATTTATTACTCCCTTCCGATCTTTGTCAAAACTCCCCCACTGGAGATGAGCGTGGGTATCAACTAACATATTTGAGCCTTTTTCTAGGGTTGGCGTTTTCTTACTAAAGATTGTAGAGTGTGTCTGAAGATTTCGAAAGTGTTCTGGTCGTACAAGCAGTAGATCACTTTTTCTAGGCTTGTGGGGCCTTCTAGATAGGCTATCGTGATTGAGAGCATTATTGTAGCGCATCGATCTTTTGGAAAACCAAATATTCCTGTGCTTATGGCTGGAAACGCTATGCTTTTCAGATCATGTTTGTCAGCAAGGATCAAAGAGTTTAGGGTGGCGTCCTTAAGTTTTTCATCTTCGTGTTCTTCTCCGTGTTTTGGGCCTGCAGCATGAACTACATACGGTGCTTTTAGGTTTCCTCCAGTCGTTATGACTGCTGCTCCAACACAAGTTCGTCCTATCTTGTTGCATTCTCTCTGGATTGTTTGCCCACCTTTTCTTCTGATGGCTCCTGCTACTCCGCCGCCAAGTTGCAAGGCAGTATTTGCAGCGTTGACTATGGCATCGGTGTCCAGATCCGTTATGTCGCCCTGCATAAGCTCTAAAGCTGTTTTGTTGATTTTGACTTTCACGCTATAACTCCCACATTTGTGAAATCGAGATTCCAGGCACGTCTCATCCTAATGTTTCCTTGAGTTGAGAAACAAAGGCCTCTTCGTCTTCAGCAATGTGCTTTTTCACTTCTTTCCACGTAGCAGAGCAGTTCTTATACTCTACGCCCATTATCTCATGGATAATTCGATCGATCTGCCTCTTGTTTTTGCTGGTGACTTCAATTCCAGCCTTGTCAAAAAATTCGCGGAGATGCCTGAAATAGCATGTCAAAAATTGTTCACCGATAAGATCTGCTACTGAACTGCCTCAACCTTCACTATTCCAGGTATCTTCTTCTTGAGGAAATTCTCAACCCCCCATTGGAGAGTCATTGTTGACATTGGACAACCGACGCATGCTCCCTTCATTTTCACTTTCACGATGCCATCTTTCACGTCAACGAGTTCTATGTCTCCACCGTCAGCTTGAAGTTGGGGTCTCATTTCCTCAAGGGCTTTCTCCACTTTGTCTTTGACTGTCTCCTTCATCGTGTTCACCTACTACGTTTTGCAGAGATTGACTTAAATATCTTATTTTTCAGTCACAAGACTATCGACATGGTTTTTGATTCGGTGTGGACGAAGATCACTTTTACCCCGGCATTTTCACTTTCACTGAGGTCTGTTCAGAATCTTTTTGTTCGTTACGCCGCCGGTCTTTTAAGCATATTTTGAGGAAACGAGAATTGGTGAGCGGTTGGAGAGAATATCCTATCTAAGGGCGTTTGAGGACGTTTTGAGACAGTGTCGAGAGACGATGAAGACTTTTGAAGGTTCAGAGGAAACATTAGGGTATATTCAACGTGTAGAAAAATCTCTAAAAAGGTTGGTCCCTAAAACAGACTAATAGAAAGTTTTTTGGTCCCGGAGAATCTACCACAAATCAACCTAAACCCAGGAACGATCACAAGAATCACGGATACTCGATTCCTCTTTTAGATGGCGAGTACAACCACGTGCGCGCGCATGTGTGCATATTCTTCAACAACTTGCCAGTAGAGACAGATGCACCCATTTGCTTGTCTGCGCATAATGACGGTCCGCGCATGAAAGCCAGACGATCAGTCTTCCATTTATTTCGATGCTTACGGGATAGCTCGGCAAAAGGAGGAGAAAAAATCTTACATTGCTCAGCCAGAATTCGGAAATTCATTATGTTTCCTAATGGAATAGGCGTAAGGGATAAAAGGCATAATGAGAGGACAGTCTGTATCGGAGATTGAAGATAATAGCTTAGCCGCGGAGGTCAAAAGAAGACTTGGGCAAAGTACGAACTGAGCATGTGAAGAGGATAGCTAAAAAATTGGTGGAACGATTTCCAGCCAAATTCACAACAGAATTCGAAAACAATAAAAAACTGGTGGGAACTCTTACTGACATTTCTTCAGCAAAGCTGAGAAACAGGGTAGCCGGCTACACAACCCGCCTAATGGCTACAACATATAGTACTGGAACCCCGGAACCAGAAAGGGAGAACATGGAATAGGAGAGACGCCAGCCAGAGTTTCGTCATCTTTGAATTCATTGAAAGCAACTGTTTTGCACCAAGCTTTCTCAAGAGACAGGTTTGCATGAAAATTGCATACCGCTTGTGCGCGCTGGGGAAACTACGGCATCCTTTATAATCGCCTATGTGTTCCATACTATTACTTGGACCCATTTGCATGAAGGGAGACAATTTCGATTGTTGATGATGAACGACTATCGAAGAGGTTGGGCTTTACGATATCTCAGGGAAGCAAAGGCCGAATTGGCTGCAGCACAAAAGACGCCTTACATGGCGCCGAGTCTGGTTTTCGAAGCCTTGAGAAAGGCTCAGGCAGCAATTTATTATAGTTTAGGAGAACCCACTTTCATTGCAGCGATAGTTCACGAGACGCTGTACACAAAACAGTTTGTTGAAGACCCGATCTTGAGATTTCTCATTGAAATTGAAAGATCAATCCAACAAATATCGCAAAAACCGAGATCGGACAGCGAAATCGTGATGAAGCAAGTAGCCGACTTAGTTCAACTGGCGTCTGAGATAGTTGAACTTCTCACTGGTGAAAGCGTCAAGTTGACGGGGTAGAGTTGCTATGGTTGTCACTGTGAAAGTCAAGTTTTTAGGGGTATTTCGCCAAATTTCTGGAAGAAATCAGGTTCGTGTGAGATTTGAAAGGCCAGCAAATGTAAGAGAGACAATCAAGAAACTAACTGAAACGTTTTCACCCGAGTTTAAGCGAGCAGTAGTTGATCCAGAGCTTGATGATCCCCGCCCAAACGCGCTTGTTCTGGTTAATGGAAAGGAAATCAGCGCTTTAAAGGGACTTGAAACCATAATTGAAGATGGCGACGAGTTTGTTCTGGTTCCAGTGTCCCATGGCGGCTAACTATGGATGTTCAAGCAACGCGCATGCATATGGATCTGGCTTGTCTATGGTTTATCCTTGCTGTTGTAGTAGTTTTGCTGATTCTTCGATACTTGTAACTACCTCTATTTCAACTGTATTGAATGCCAACCCGGCTAACATTTCTGGCGCGCGCGGGACTTTGAATACCTCACTCAAATGGAAGACGTTCAGATATTTAGGAAGAGAAATCAGTTGAAATTCTACGAGAGCAAATGTATGTTGCCAATTCTTACGTTTTCAAGATGTTTCGTTGCTACCTTGTAGCACTGGTTGGCTTGTTCTCGTCTCGTAGTCGGTAGATCATTCATTACATAATGCGGATAGAACGCTAGGAGCGTATATGGAATCGCTGAATCCAACTCTGCAATGAATCTAGCCAGATTTCCCACCTCTTCCACATCAACGTATCCTGGAACCAGCAGAGTGCTTGCTGTCAGAACTGGCAACTCATAGCGTTTTCTAAAGAAGCCTTCACCAATCATCTTGAAGCTTTCGAGTATAGGCTTGTTAGAGACTCCGCACAAGACTTTGCTGAGGTTGTCATCCCACGTCTTCAGATCAAACTTAATGTTGCCTCCGCTGGTGAGTGAAAGCTTAGCTGCCTTTAACGCAAACTCTTTCTTCCAATATCCATTTGTCTCCCAACAAATCCTAAATAGGCGTTTTTGTTTCTTGGCAATCTCTAACGTCAGCTCGCTGGTTTTCAGAGCATGAGGCATCTGACTGGATGGATCGCCACCAAAGAAACAGATGCAAGAAATCTTTTTGGTTGGACGCTTTTCATATCTGTGATGGTATATGCGTGAAACGCTACTGTCGACTTTAGCAGCTAGGCTTTCGGCACTCATAACCGGGTTAAGCTTGGCAGCCAAGTTTCTGTAATGCCAGTTTTGACAATATAGGCAGTCAAGGCAACAAGCTCCATAGAAAACCGCAAGGTTTGCGTAACCCGTTTCTGCTTCACGCTTGTTGGCATATTCCGGGTAACCTGCGCCAGTGCATCCCGGGCAGAACCACCAAGA
>CP070791.1:410499-414345 GCA_020346825.1 Candidatus Bathyarchaeota archaeon | reverse complement strand
TGGAGTGGCTGCCAGAACAGGAGAAGGAACCAAAGGCCTTAGCGTCTTCATAATTGAATCAAATACCCCTGGCTTCAAACCGGGTAGAAAAGAGGACAAATTCGGACTTAGAGGCTGCAACACAGGCGAGTTGGTGTTTGAAAACTGTAGGGTGCCAAGAGAAAATATCATTGGAAAAGAAGGAGACGGCCTTAAAGTAGCTCTAGCCTCAATAAGCAATGTTGGAAGACCCGGAATAACCGCAGCTGCGCTCGGAATTGTGCAAGCATGCCTTGAAGAAGCCGTAAAATATTCGAAACAGAGAATCCTATACGGAAAGCCAATAAGCGATCTTCAAGCCATCCAATGGCACCTAGCTGACATATACATGGATTATGAAACAAGCAAACTACTAACATACCGCGCAGCCTGGTTGAGAGACAAAGGCGAAAGATGCGATGCAGAAAACGCCATGGCAAAGTTTTGGGCCACTGAAGCAGCTGTCAGATGCGCCCAGAAGACTGTCACAATCTTCGGAGCATATGGATGTATGAAAGAACTAGTTCCCCAACGTCTCCTCAGAGACGCTTGGCTCTTCATATCAGGAGCCGGAACCTCGGAGATCATGAGAATCGTAATGGCAAGACAGGCCCTAAAGAGAGCGTAAACATACCCCCAAATCCCCTCTTGAGGGGCACATTTTGTCAGCTCTAAACGTTGTTGTCTGCATCAAACCAGTTCCAGACCCGCAGCATTGGACGAAAATCACTCTGGACCCAGAAACGAAGACTCTGAAAAGGAAGGGCATACCCACCATAATTAATCCTCTAGACAAACATGCCCTCGAAGAGGGGTTACGCCTAAAAGAAGAACATGGAGGACACGTCACAGTACTCAGCATGGCACCTCCTACGGTCATGAATAACCTAAGAGAAGCCATAGCCTTGGGCGCTGATGAAGCAATTCTCTTAAGTGATCCCCAATTTGCCGGAGCAGATACATTAGCAACATCATATGTCCTAGCTGCAGGAATAAAGAAACTAGGAAAATTCGACCTAGTTCTCTGCGGAGATCAAAGCTTGGACGGAAGTACGGGCCAAGTCGGGCCTGAGGTTTCAGAGTTTCTAAGCATTCCTCACATTACCCGCGGTAGAAAGATAACCGTCATCGATGGAAAACTAGTTCGGGTAGAGAGCACTACAGAGCATGGACACATCTTGATGGAAGTCCCTACACCCGTAGTACTAACCGTAGTCAAAGAAATTAATACGCCCAGACACGTCCACCTCGCAAGAATTTCAGAGGCCATGCGAAAAGAAATCAAAACATGGACAATGAAAGAACTTCGTGTTGACCAAGACATAGTTGGGCTTTCAGGCTCACCCACCCAGGTAGTAAACATTTTCATGCCAGAGATGAAACGCAGGGGGGAAATTCTAGAAGGAGAACCCAAAATCATTGCCAAGCTTTTGGTTGAAAAGCTTCTTCAACAGGGAGTGATCTAACTGAATTCTTTCGAGAAAAGCAACATGAATGACGAGTGCTCTGAGAGTGTATGGATATTTGCAGAGCAAAGAAATTGCAAACTGATGACCTCAAGCTTAGAAATATTGGGTGGAGCTCGCAAGATAGCAGACAAGATGAAGACTAAGCTGGCAGCTGTGTTGTTTGGTTATGATGTAAAGAATTCAGCCAGAGAGTTGATAGCCTACGGAGCAGACAAAGTCTACATTGCCGATGACAATCTCCTCTCTTCTTATCATAGCGAAGCCTACTCAACCATGCTGGTCAACCTAATCAAGCAACATAATCCTGAAATCCTTCTTTTCAGCGCAACAGCAATAGGAAGAGATCTAGCGCCTACAGTAGCCGCTAAAATCAGAACAGGCCTCACCGCAGACTGTGTGGAGCTGAACATAAATGAAAAGCGTAAACTACTGCAAATAGTTCCCGCTTTCGGTGGGAATATGATGGCAACTGTCATTTGCCCCGAACATAAACCACAAATGGCAACCGTTAGACCTGGAGTAATGAAAAATCTCGAGAGAGACAGAAGTAGACATGGAGAGATTGTGAAAGTTGATACCAGTTTGAAGGAAGAAGATATGAAGATAAGAATTGTGGAAGTCGTCGCTGAGAAACCGAAAGTCTTGCCGATCGAAGGAGCGGTTGTGGTGGTGGCTGGAGGATGGGGAGTTGGCAACGCAGAGAATTGGAGGCTCATAGAAGAGCTTGCGGAGGCTATTGGAGGTGCTGTGGGAGCCACCAGACCTGCTGTAGATGAAAACTGGGCACTGGAAGGTCAAATGATTGGCGTGGGTGGAAAAACTGTGCGACCAGAGCTCTACATCGGCGCAGGCATATCAGGAGCGTTGCAACACGTGGTGGGAATACAAGACTCCAAAATCATTGTAGCAATCAACATAGACCCAAACGCTCCAATTCTCAAAGGCGCTGACTTTGGAATAGTCGGGGATTTACGTGAAATAATTCCTTGTTTGGTGAATGCGATAAAAGCTTTGTAAGAGATGGATTTTACCGTTGTGAGAGTCTACTGTAGATATTCAAAAACGTTTGTCTTGTTGGGTTCTAGCAACTCTTAAGTGTCTTCACAGTCCTAAATGATACTCTTTGGTGTTTGGAAATGGTGAAAAAATACCCTTGGTGGGATGAAAAACATAGGAAGCTTGCTGATGAAGCTAAACAATTTTCGGATGCGTGCATACCGCGGGGAGAAGAAATAGCGTGGACAAAAGAGTTTCCATCTGACCTCATAAAAGAAATTGGAACAAAAGGTTGGTTTGGAGCCATAATCCCAAAGGAACTTGGAGGAATAGACGTAGGTGTAACCGGTTGTTGTATAATAGCAGAAGAGCTAGCTCGTGTCTGTTCTGCGCTGACAGACGCTTACGCTGTGACCATGTTTGGTGGCACAGAACAGCTGCTTGCCTTCGGCAACGATGAACAGAAGAAACGGTGGCTGCCCAAAGTTGCTAGGGGCGAGTTGTTAGGCGCAGTTTGCATCACCGAACCTGATGTAGGTTCTGATGCTGCTGGCATCGAGACAGTGGCAAAGCGTGAGGGCGACGAGTACATCGTCAACGGCAAGAAACGGTTCATAAGCAATGCAGGTGCAGCCGACAACTATCTGGTGTATGTAAAGACTAGCGATCGACCTGAGCATAAATCCAGGCATAAACATCTCAGCGCATTAATCGTTGAAAAGGGGACGCTTGGTTTCTCGGTTGAGAGAATAAATGAACTGTCTGGATGGCTGGGTTTTCCAAACGGGTATCTAGACTTTGACGATGTTAGGGTATCTATGGACAATCGACTGGCAAATGAAGGAGACGGATGGGAGATACTTATGGATGGACTGAATTTTGAGAGAACCGTTTACAGTGCTCAGATTTTGGGTCTAATGCGAGAGGCTCTGCAATACGCTGTTGTCCATTCGCAGAGGCGAATCCAATTTGGCAGACCAACTATTGACTTTCAGGTCAACCAATTCAAAATTGCCAACATGATCTCAAGACTAAAAACTGCACGCGTGCTCGTTTATCATGCCGCCCACTTGATGGACATGAAGGAGGAAGCGATTTTGGAGGCAACCAACGCAAAACTCTACGCGTCAGAGGCCTTCGAAGAACTCGTAAGCGACGCCGTTCAGATAATGGGAGGGGATGGGTGGACTAAGTTTTACCCGGTTGAAAGTATGTCAAGGGATGTAAAGGTCAACACAATAGCTGCTGGAACCAACGAGGTTATGAGAATAATTCTCTTTAGGCAGGGACTGCAAGCTATGCGGGAAGAATTGAAAATGCCGTTACGGCGTGTTCACGAAAAGTTGGGAGTCCCAATTTCAAC
>CP070791.1:406285-410399 GCA_020346825.1 Candidatus Bathyarchaeota archaeon | reverse complement strand
TGTCGGTTATTTGTTTGGATGTCTCGACTGGTGGGTGCATCATTCTTGTGTTCATGAGCACTACACCGTCTTTTTCGAGGTATTCAATATAACGAAGTGGTTCTATTGCCTCCAGCGCCAAGATTATGTCGGCTTGGCCGTAGGGGATCAGGGGAGAGTAAACGTCTTCTCCTATTCTGAGGTGGACGGAGACTGCCCCGCTTCTTTGGCTCAGTCCGTACATTTCTCCTGTGATTACTTTGGTTTGGGTTTTGGCGCAGGCGTGTCCTATTACGCTTGCTAGGAGCACGAGTCCTTGTCCTCCGACGCCGCAGATGAATATATTTAGGCTCATTTTTTCACCTCTACGCGTTTTATTGATTGGATTGGACAGAGTTTGGAGCAGACTGAACAGCCATCGCATAGTTCGGCTGATATTCTCGGTTGTCTGTCTTCGTCTATTTCGTATGCTGGGCAGTAGAAGGTTTTGAGACAGACATAGGGTCTTCTACATTTAGCTTTGTCCACGTAGACGGGTACTACTCTTTCGCCTCTTCGCCTCTTTATTCTGTCACCGTATAGCGCGCACTCTCTTCGGGAGACCACGACCGAAAGGCCATCGAACTCCAGCGCCTTCCTGAAGATCTCAACATTGTTTTTGACATCGTAGGAGTCTATTACTTCGACGAATTCGGCGCCAATTGCGTTGCAGATTCCCTCTATAGATATTCTCTTTCCTTGTTTTCCGCCTGCGATGAATTCTGTTGAGGGATTATATTGTTGGCCAGTCATTGCAGTGACGGAGTTGTCCAAGATGATGAGGGTGAATTTGTTTCCGTTGTGGACCGCGTTAATGACGGCGGGTATGGAAGCATGGAAGAAGGTTGAGTCTCCGACTACTGCGATTACTCTTTCTTCGATTACGTGGGATAGGCCGTTGGCGACTCCGACGGATGCGCCCATGCAGAGTGAGCTGTCTGCTTGTGAGATCGGTGGGAAGACCCACATGGAATAGCAGCCTATGTCGTTTGCTAGGTAATGTTCTTGTCCCTTGGATTTCACAATTCTTAGCGCTCTGTTTAGGGCGACGAACGTGGCTCGGTGAGGGCAACCTGCACAGAAGGTTGGGAATCTGTCGGGAATGATAGTTTTCAGGTCTTTGGCTTCTTTGATTATGAGTTCGTATTCTGGGGCTTTCATGCGTAGTGCTGTGGCTATGCCTTTGGCGACTATGTTTGGGTTGTATTCCCAAGCTTCTGAAAAGTCTCCGGAGATTTTACCGTATACTTGCAGTGAAGGATTAACCTCTTTCGCTATGACTAATATCTCTTTTTCCAGGTATGGGGAGAGCTCCTCTACCACAACCAGTTTTTTCAGGTCACCAATGAATTCTTTGATTTTGTTTTTAGGCAGCGGATATGTTGTGCCCAGTTTCAGTATGTTTATCTTGTTTTGGGCATTGAGCATCTTAAGTGCTTCTTGCACATAAAGGTATGTGACTGAAGAAGTGATTATCCCGGCGTAGGATTTTGCTTTCTCGTTGAGGTTGAATTCTGACGTTTCGAATTCTTCGGCTATCTTCTTTGTTCTCTCGAGCATCTTGAGTTTCTTTTGGCGTGCCACTTCGCCTAGGGTCGTGTATTCTTCGTTTAGTTCTCTCCATTTTATTTTTTGGAATTCTTTTCGTTTGATGTCTCCGGTTTTGACGATGCCGCTTTGGTGGTTTACTCTTGTGACCGTGCGGACTATGACCGGGACTCTATGTCTTTCGGAGATTTCAAATGCCTTCTTCACCATGTCCAGTGCTTCTTGTGGCGTCGAGGGCTCGAGCATTGGGATGTATGTGTTTGGTGCGAAGAATCTGCCGTCCTCTTCTGACTGAGATGAATGCGCGTGGGGGTCGTCTGCTATCACCACCACCATTCCGCCCTTTACTCCGGTGTATCCGAGAACGAAGAGGGCGTCGGATGCGACGTTTGTTCCGACACTCTTCATAGCTGTTAGGCTTCTTATTCCGGCGAATGCGGCGCCGGCGCAGATTTCGAGGGCCACTTTCTCGTTTGTAGCGATTTCCATTTGGTAATCAAAATTCTCTAGCGCGTCAGAAAGTGTGTCCAGGACTTCTGAGGTTGGTGCGCCTGGGTAGAAGGCTACGACTTTTGCGTCTGCTTCTATGGCGCCTCTTGCGATTGCCTCATTTCCGAGCATGAAAACGGTTTTGCCTTTTTCTTCTATAACGTCCCTTAGAACCATGCTCAAGCAATGGGGGTCATTGGTAATAAATTTGATGTAGGATGCGCGCGCTTGAGTAGAACAACCTTCATAATTTATTGATAAAAGGAAAAATGCTTGGAACTTCCCTAGTAAAAGTCCTATACTGAACTCCAAAGAGTGCCAAAAGTTCTTTTTCTTCAAAAGGAATAAGAACAAACCTAAACCACAAAAAACTAAACAAAGATCCAAAAAACAAGAAAGTAAAAGCTAACGACAATCGCGCGCGCATGAAAAAGGAATTGTGAAGAAAGTATACAGGAAGGTAAAGGCCAAGGGTCACGCACAAGTCTGTCTCCTAGATTTGAAAGGCAGCACAAAAAGCAAGCCATAAGAGACTATTCGCTACATGCGCGCGTGTATGCTGTTCAACTATTTGAACGGCGTGTTCAAAAACATTGCATTAAATGGCACAGTTACATTGGCTAGCAGTAGCTACAGGTGTGTATCATGGAAGCTAGAAAAGTTGGCACCTACGGGATCGCGGGCATCACTCTTGCTGCTCTAATAGTTTCAGGGCTATACCTGTCTGGTCTGCAATTTCCAGGCTTCGCAACCAAGAAAGGCAATTTAGTTGTTTTGTTGACAGATGCCCCAGTAGATATTGACCACTTGAACATCACAATCGATAGCCTATCCGTGAAACTTAGAAACGAATCTTGGATACCTCTACCCTTCCTCAACGATCAGAATGAGGTTTATTTTGACCTTCTGGCGCTGTACAACGTGACAATGGAATTGTCTGATGCAAAGATACCTGTTGGAAACTACACCAAGCTGCGAATGACCGTAAAAACTGCTAATGCAACCCTTGCTAACAATGAGACACTGGATCTTACTGTTCCGCCGGGACATATTGATGTCATAATCAAGTTTGAAATCGAATCTGATGATGTTACAGTCGTCTTAGTTGACATGCAGGCTGATTGGGTGGCAATCAGCAAGAGCAACCATTTGCGGCCAGTACTCAAGGCTTCAGTAGCCTAGTTGGCTTCAACACCCTCTCTTTTTTCTGATTCAATTTCTTTATGGTTTGCTTCGCCACACCCTGATTGTTTCAAACCAGAGGATTGAAGAGCCCAATAACCCGAAAATGAGACCGAAGATGCTGTAGAAATTGACTTCCTTGAATTGAGTGAGATAGAAAACAAAAAGTGTTGTGAGCATTGTTGCGTATAAAACGTTACGGGGGACAATGACCCCCTTGAATTTCATAAACTGTTTCAGGATCCCCGCTTCAACGATTTTGGTTAGATGATATTCACCTGAGACTTTCTCAACTAAACCTAAATCACTCAGTTTGTCTAGGTGATAAACGGCTAGGGAAGGACTTGAAAACCCAAGCTTTCTTTGAACTCCTCTGGGACCTAAGGACCCCCTTAAAGACTCTAACAGACACCAGTAGACACGCAAGGTATTTCCTTTCAAAAGACTGGCAACACGTTTGTCATCCATCTGAAGGCGTTCCTATGAATCTCTTCATTTCACCCTTTACTGAGAATCCACTAAAAAGCCATGCTTCAAAAAAATGAATATACCTGAACACGACATGCATTAGGTGTCCTGACCATTTGTCTCGTCAATTACGTGCTCACGAGGAGATATTATCGAAGTCTACAGGTTCTTTGCCTTACCGACGCCAGATTCATTTGGTGTGTGGGGGGTTAAGATTTAATCAACAACAACCAACGGACGGATGACCAACGACGGACGACGGGCCAACGACGACGGACGGCTAATGGACGGCCTATACCTGTACACACCTGATTTGGATAGGTTCCCTAATGGTATAGGATTATGGAAGGATGGAATAGAGGTTTTGCCTTAGTGGAGCTTATGTTCCCTTTTTGGGTTTGGGTTTGGG
>CP070791.1:399802-406185 GCA_020346825.1 Candidatus Bathyarchaeota archaeon | reverse complement strand
GTCTTTGAAAAGCTCGCATGGCAGTGGGTTGTCCTTGGTTTGAGCGATGTTTAGTGTTACGTTGAAGAAGTTCTTGATTATACGCAATTCGGTGAGAGTGTCGAGTGCTTCAATGAGGTTCAGAAACTTGAATTTTGGAGTACATGTGTTGATTATGATAGAGGGATGTCCGATAACCTTCGAGTAGTTTACTATGAAGGGTTTGTCATTTAGGCAATTAGTGAATTTTGCGAGTGCTTTTTCATCTTCAAATTCGATTGCAAAGGTGTGATAGTCAGTCAATTCATACGGGTAAGGTGAAACGCCAATTCTGTGGCCAATGATAAGCTCTCGCTCAGTTAGATGCTTCCAATATCGGTATGCGACACTTGAAGGTTCAATGCCAACGACCCTCGCCAACTTCCTAAAACTAGCTATCCCATTTTGCTCTAGTTCCCTTAACATGATTAGGTCTTTTTTGTCAACCATAATGGGATAAGATTTGGGATCGGCTAGGCGGGCAGAAAGATCCTCTGAAGCGTCCAAAATCTCTTGAATCCATTCTTTCCATTTGAAAATCCATTTTTTCTTCTCGAAATCAAACCAATTGAAATTGGGGCGCACATCACTTGGATTGGTAATCCAAAAAAGGAGGTAGTGGGAAACGATTTGAAGTCGCACAGCTTCGTCCAAGTAATCTTTAAGTCCATTCTTATGCTCGGCCGGAATAGCAAACGTAGCTAGACAACCTTGGATTCTTCCCGAGCACCTTGTTAGGTAGGTCAAATAGTCAAAGTTTTCCAAGACTTTCCATGATATCTTCCAACGTCCAGGCAAGACGTCTGCCATGACGAATGCTCTTGCTAAGCCAAGTTTGTTCCAAGCCAAATGAGCAAATATCTCAAGGCTGTGTTCTTTGACTAGCTTCTTGAAACGGAAAGCTACTGTTGAAGTGGGTAAATTTGCAGATTTAGCAATCAATGATCTGTTTCTTGGGTCGTGCCTTCCAAGTCCTACCAGAATCTTTGCGTTTACAGGATCTAGTACCCTCAAGTAATCAGACATCCGCTGAAATTCAAACTCGTTGCGGTCTTTTTCACTTGCCATTGATCTCGTAAATTACTCTGTCGTCACGATATTTTAGTTTGATGGAATGCATTGTTCAAATAAATGTAATGTTGGAACTGTGGGGAAGCTTGTCGTCAACGAACGTAGCTTTGAGACGGTGGGGAAGCTTATCGTCCAACAGTGTCTTGCTATAATCTTCTATTTCCTTGGCTTCTTCCAAATACCAAATTAGTGTAGCGCTCACGCCATATATGACAGTGAAAACTAAGAGGCAAATCAAAAAGACGGAAGTACCCTTTATCGCTACCACCTCCTTATGTGCTGGAACTCTTAGTACTGTGTCATCTTCTTTTTTACAATATTTGTCAAAAAACTTGTAGAAAAAATGGCGAGAAACTTGGAAAAGATAGGTCGCCCATGACCAACAATGTATTCATAATACACAAAAAAAGGCACTATGGTAGTTCTAAATTGCATGCATGTAGGATATTTTGGAAGAATGATTTCTGTGAAAATAATAGTTCTGGGAAGAATGGGGATACGCGCACGATGCATGGTTTTATGCGCGTGCGCAGATCACGCACTTCTGCTTCTTGATCAAACCAAGGAATTTTTTCTCTTTCTTCAGACAAGACCTGCAGATTTCTTTGTCACAATTTGGACATTTCACGTAGTGCATGTAACAGAGTGGTTTACTGCATCCCCTACAGATAGTTAGACAAGAATTACATACAAGGCTTCCGCACGTTGCACAGTTCGTAGCGTGATCTTCTTTGTTGCAAAGTGTCTTTCCGCAGCCCTCACACTTTCGTGAATGTTTCTCACAGAGGTTTTCGCCGCAGTCGTCACAGACTAATCTGCAATCTTCACATAATGGCTGTTGATCCACGGAGCAGATATAGCTCTTCTCTTCGTTGCAGAGGGTTCTTTTGCAGGTGCCGCAGACCATTGCATGTTCCATACATACATGTTTGCTACACACTACGCATGAGTGAACATGGTTTGAGCATAGTGAGGCACCACAGATTTTGCAGTTGTCTTTGCATTTCATACAGAGAAGAGAGTTGCACTCCTTGCACTTCGCTTGCTCTTCAGATATGCAATGTGTTTGTTCACACTTACACAGCCAGGAGTGTTCGCTGCATGTTATTTTGCCGCATTCGGCGCATGTTTTGGCGTGGTCTTTGCAGAGAAATTCTAGGCAGAAGAGACACGCACTCAAAGGTGAGAATCTACCGATATTGGTTCCACACTGGTGGCAGGAAAAAGATGTAACTCTAACTCTGTTGTTGCCATTCCACTCCAGTTGAATGGTTTTGCTGCTCTCGTGATCCTTTACATTGACGTCAGCTTTGCAGATTGGAACAAAGATTACTGTGGTCTCTTCAAACCTCAATTTAGGCTCTATCTCTTCAAGAATCTCTTTCTTGACGCTGTTGAACTGTTCTTTAAGCAGTTCTATCTTTCTATTGTGGGAGTCTAGAATTCTCTTCTTCTTGGAATTGTAGCTCTTGATCTTCCTTTGAAATTTGGTTATGCGCGCTTTGGACTTGTTGATTCTGCGTTGGCGGGAAACGATGCTCTTTGTTATCATTGCAGTAGGTTCGTCCCGGATTGATCTTTCAGCCTTCTCACGCTGAAGATTCGAGAGATCTTCCTCGAGTCGCGACACTTCAGCTCTGGAATTGGTTACCTGATCTCTGATTGTCCGTATTTCAAAATCAAGTTCATCCAATTTAGGCTTCAAATCCAGCTTCTCTGAGTCTAATGTTTTTTCTTTCTCCATTCTTATTTGATCATCCAAGTTGTCCGCTATTTCCCGCTTAATCTTCTTCCTCATTCTTGCGGAGAGCTCGTCGAAGACGGTTTGAATCGGTAATCTCCTCGAGACTATGTTAGTCACAGAGTCTTCTGCCACCTCCATCAGCTCCGCTCTCTCCATTTCTTCTAGGCCCAAGACTTTGCTAACATAGTTCAGCCTAACTCTGTCTTTGAATAGGGGTACCAGCGTTGGACTGTATGCTAAATCAGTCTTGACCTCTTCTGAAAGAAAGGGATGTCTTTTTCTGAAGCTTGTTTTGATTTCAAAAGATAAGAGAGGCATGTAGTTACATTCGGTTTTCCTTACGTGAATATCGATGCCTTCCCCAAAGTGTCTACGTATTTCTTCCAATGAAGGAGGATGATTGAGCTTGAGGAAAGCTCTCTTCGAAGGCATCAACAGAAGGGTTGAGGTTGCACTTCTTCGATCTCTTTCATCCGTTATATCTCTAATCTCCTTTGAGGTCATCGTTTTGTGGTAGCTCATCAACCACCTTTCTTTAAAGAACTCGAGGTTTCCACGTTTTGTCTTGCAGACGAATTCTCCAGTTTCTAATGAGGCGATCTGTCTCTCCAGCTTTCTTCTATCAACAGCTGCATCGAAGAGTTCGATGTCGCCTAGACCTTGAAGAACCTTTTCTCTATCCCGTGCCGTTGAAAGCTTGCCTATGATCCATGTGCCGCAATTGCTCAACCCCTTATAGTCGATGTCCCCAGGGTTCTGTGTTGAAAAGACACAAGACACACCGAATGCTCTTGCTTGCTTAATCAACAACATAAGTGGGGCCTTCGAAGGAGGATTATATGGATGTATCGGAAAGAAAGCTGTTTTTCCACCGCCTCCCCCAACTTCGTCGACATAGAGACATAGTCTAGGTTCCCCAGAGCCGCCTTTTCTACGCATCCACTCATAAACTGCATACGCGATTCGCGAGACTATGAAGATCCTGTCTTGCAGAGATGAGATTTCACTCAAACTAAATATGATGATTGGAGTTTTCCCATCCTTAGAATAAACTTCCAAAAGAAAATCTATGTCTAGTGGCCTCCCCACATGCCAAAGTTTTTCAACTCCAACAAGGAGGTTGTTTATGTTTATAGCTAACTCATGCCTATCCCTCGGCAGAATGTAGCTGTCTACGTCCATGACACCTATCTTTTTCATAGGCGGATTCTCAACTAATCCGACAAGCGTCGCAAGACCATCTTCTCCTTCAAGGGGTATCTGGTTCTCCCAAGCATACCTTATAATTTCATCAAGAAGTTTCTCCTCTCTTCTATGTTTCCCCAGAGGCTCCCTCGGGAACAGCCGCATTATTAAGGCTCTGACAACAGTGTCAATAAGATCGAGAACGGTTTCGGGCTCTACTTCCATCAGAGCCTTCACATTCGGTGGCGGACTTGGAAGAGAAGAAATAGCAAGCGGTATCCCCGTTGTAGAACGCGGTGTCAATACAACAACCTTTGCTTTCTGATCGAATTTTTCAGATCGTTCCTTTGGAATACCAAATTTGGTAAACTTGTTCTGGTATAGTTCAGATAACCTCGAAGCTGTATCTTCCTTCTTTTCTCCTCTTCTCGCCTCTATCCATGGAATAAAATCCTCGCTCTTCAGAGAAGGAAAGACAAGCTTCATCGAGGCCAGATCCCCCTTAGAATCAATCATAATCGAGGGAATACCCTGAAGCGCAGCCTCCTCAATTATGATCTTTCCTAGGACAGTTTTCCCACAACCAGTCATACCTAAGATAATAACATGTGTCAAAAGGTCGCTTGGCGAGACACAGAACGGAGTACCAAGTACCATCTCTTCTGAAGGCAACCGCAGCTGTTCCGGATCAAGTCTTTTCCCTAAACAAAAGCCATCTTCCATTTGTCCATACACATCAATAAAATAGTAAGATGCTTCCTAAATCTTAAACTTATACACTAGGTTTTGCATGGGCGCCCGGCATGCGCACGCATTTGATAGGATTTCACATTTAGCATACATGCTTCAATCCTGTCAAACAAGAAAAGGGAAACGGGGTCCCTGTCTGAACAGTTCTAAGTTTCTGAGCAATAATCGCCTGCGCGTATGCAGTTGTTGCCACAACCCTAAAACCACTAAAACACCCAAAACATAGACAACAATGCTGATTACGGGATTCGACCCTTGGAAATCTCAACTATGCACCTGTCCCAACAAACTAACATTTAACCCCTACACAGGATGTGACCACAGGTGTCTCTATTGTTACGCTTCTTCCTACATTCCGAGATTCTACGAGTGCAGGGCTAAGAAAGACTTGATTTCAAGGCTAAAGAGGGAAGCTGCCAAGCTTGGAGGCGAGTTTATCTCTATTTCTAACTCTTCTGATCCCTATCCAAGATTGGAACGGAAAGAGGGATTGATGAGAAAATGTTTGGAGATTTTTGCAAAGAGTGATTGCAGGATTCAAATTGTGACGAAATCGGACTTAGTGACGAGAGACATTGATATCCTGAAAGGCATTCCAAGCATGGTATCCGTTAGTCTGACGACAGTCAACGATGAACTCTCTAGAAAACTAGAACCTTACGCCCCTCTTTCTTCAAAGCGAATAGACGCAATTGAAACTCTAGTCAAGAATGATATTCCAACAACTGTGAGAATCGATCCGATCATACCGTTTCTTAATGACGATGTTAGCGAGCTTGTCAAATTGCTTGCACGCCAAGGTGTCTTACATATAACAAGCTCAACCTACAAAGTGAAACTCGCCAATTGGAGAAGATTTGGCAAAGCATTCCCAAATGTAAGCTCACAATTGAACCGACTTTACTTTGATGAAGGAGAAAAGATAGGAAGATCCTACTATTTACCTAGGAAAGTGCGATTTGATTTGATGAAAAAGGTCAAAGAATTGACTGAAGGTTACGGAATGGGATTCGGGTGTTGCAGAGAAGGATTTAACCTCAATTCGGCAAGATGTGACGGTTCTTGGGTAGTAACGCCCGAATAGAACGGTTAGAACGCAATAAACGCGCAGAATGTGTGTACACCTACATAATAGACTAAAAGCGCTATCTTTGTTCTCTTCGCCACAATACGGCCTTGTTTTTGTCCTATTCTTTTTTTTGAAAGTGGGAGAGTGTTTGGTTAGAAGTTAGTGTCTACATTCGTTCAGTCGTTCGGTTTCATTACTCTTCGAAGGGTTACAAATCAAGTGACACGGGCGCGCGCGATTTAGCTATTTGTTGCGTCTCCAACCATATTTGGTTACTTCGGGTGATTGGTTCTCGAAAACCACTTTCTTGCCACATTTGCAGCGAACATGAATTCTTGTGGTTTCCTTTTCTGTTCGATGGACTGAGCCATTTAGTACAACCAGTTTGGCGGGGGAAGAAACCGCTTTTTTCTTGTAGTAGATTCTGAGGATGCGCTTGCAATCAGGGCATCTGAGGGTTAATCGTTGCCCTTTTTGGCTATCAGTTCTTCCCACCTGACACGCTCCCCCGCATCCTTCAAAAGTTTGCAGATCTTGCAAAGTGTT
>CP070791.1:396548-399702 GCA_020346825.1 Candidatus Bathyarchaeota archaeon | reverse complement strand
TGCATTTGCAGAAAAATACAGGCTTTTAATACCTATATACAAAGTTTCAAACAACGCTACGATTCCTCTAAGGAAAGGAAGTTTCAAGGGTCTGTACTTTTCAGTAAGAGACTTTATTTCTTCAGTCTTTGTCAATAATTCGTCGTTGGGTTGTCTAACACATACCACCATATGCTTTTTGGAGCGAATTAGCACCCCTTCTATTACCGCCTGTCCACCAAACGCCAACGACGGCTCTTCTTTCCCTTTAACAGTTGGTTTCATACCCAAAGGGAATTTCAACAGTCTTATATCTTTTACAGGAACGGCTAACGAAGAAGAGAAAGATGTTTGCGAAAACAGTTTGTGTGTTCAATTGCGCGCGCTAACCTAGACACTACATCTTCTCTGCCCCTTGACCTGAAGCCTAGAATGCATTTATGGAACTGAAATCTTTCTTACTATTTCGTCACCGACCTCATTCGTTTTGCTGGATCCTCCGAGGTCTCGAGGTAACACTTTGCCTTCTTTTAGGGTTAAATCTACAGCTTTTTCAATTCTTTTTGCAGCTTCTTTGGTTGATCTATCACTGTGTTTGTCAGCCAACCAATCCATGAGCATCTTGGCTGACAAGATGGTTGCCAGGGGGTTTGTGACATACTTACCTCTGTATTTTGGGGCGCTTCCGTGAATGGGTCTAAACATTCCGTGTTCATCACCGATTTCTGCACTTGGGGCCAAACCTAGACCTCCCTGAATTGGCGCAGACATATCGGTTATTATGTCTCCAAACAAATTTGTTGTGACAACAACATCGTAATATTCGGGGCGCCTTAAAGCCCATTGGGTCCACGCGTCTATGAGGGCGTAGTCTTTTTCGATATCGGGGTAGCCTTCAGCCACCTCGTTGTAGACTTCTCTAAAAAGGGCACAACTCTTGAGGACCGTGCTTTTGTCAACGCAGGTTACCCTTAACTTCCCGTCTAAGGGAGCCCCCCTTCCTCTTCTTCTGCACAGTTCAAAAGCATATTCTATAATTCTCCTAGCGCCTTTCCTAGTAACTATCTTTATGTCTAGAGCCACCTCTGTCACTTCTGCTCGCGTGAGAACACCTCTCATGGGGGCATACAAGCCTTCTGTGTTTTCCCTTATAACGACGAAGTCTATATCCCCCGGCTTCTTTTCCGCCAAAGGACATGGAACGTTCTCTCTGAGTTTAACAGGCCTCACGTTTGCGTACAAGTCTAGGTTTTGTCTGAGCATTCTATGGACGTAAACAATGTCCTCGAGGCCCTCCACTCCCGGCAATCCTACAGCGCCATAAAGAATTGCATCAGCTTCTTTGCATGCCTTATAAGCTTGAGGTGGCCATGGATCCCCTGTCTTTTGGTAATACTCAAAACCGCACTCGAACTCGACAAAATCAAGCTCCAACCCAGCCACCGCGTCTTGTGCAGCTTTGAGCGTTTTAACAGCTTCTGGAACGACTTCTTGGCTAACACCATCGCCGCGCAGAACAACTATCTTATATTTTCTGGACATTTAGATTCCTTCTACATAGTTTTAATTGAAGATTTGATTATCGTATATAAAATGCACGCGCGTTAATCAGTAGTTCTTCTCTCAATTGCGAGTCTTCGGGTGCGTGTGTTCAAAAGCTCTTACACAAAAAGGGGTGGTGGATTATGTTTTTCACTGCGTCATATAGTTACTGATGAATTCTGCTACCTTTCTCTCTCTTCGACTCTGACTTCCATTACGATGGGGGCCCATCCTCCACAGTCTACTCCAACATCGAAGTATCCCGCCCTCTTAAATCAAATTTCGTTAGGATCGACTCCTGCGTATACGAGTTCGTTAATGGCGCGCGCGCAGCTGTTAAAGGCTCCATCTCTGCTTCTGAGAGTGTGTGCAACCTGCATATTTCAATAACTACCACAAGTCTTCGAGCACAATTCAATCGGTTAATTCAGTCTTTTTTTAAGCATAGTTCGTGCAGTAACTATCTAGGTGACTAGATGAGTTTGTATAATTGGGATGAGATTCCGGAAGAACGAGTGAAGGCTAAACTATCCAGAAAATTGATTGTAGGCAAAAGGGTAATGCTTGCTCAAATCTTTCTTAAGAAAGGGTGTGTGGTTGCTACACACAAGCATACGAGTGAGCAGATGACATTTGTTCTTGATGGATTGTTGGAGTTAAAACTTCCAAATGGACCGGTCAGAGTTGGGAGAGGCCAAGTTCTGGTTATTCCCTCGAACATAGAGCACAGTGCAGTAGCCCTTGAAGACACTTTGGATCTTGATATCTTCAGCCCAGTCAGAGAAGACTGGTTGACGGGGCAGGATCACTATCTTCGGAAAGGATGAGAAAAAATGGATCTCGCACGCGCGATCGCGATACGCTAGTGTGCTCCACAACCTATGTGTTTCGTATTTCTTCTCATCCACAAGGGGGATTGTATGCCAACATTTGTTGAGGTTTACGAAAATGTCTGGGAACATAGGAGGGCGCAAGTGAAGCGCGTGTGCGCGTTGGAGTTTGAGATAATGAAAGGCGTTTAACCCTTCCTCCTCAAATGGCTTGCCTTGTCATACTTCTGCTTCTTGGGTTGTTGGAACCCACCAGTAGCTGTATTTTCTTTGACTCACCCGCTCTCCACGCGCGCATAATCTAGATTGCCCTTTTTTGCTAAGTCTTCTTCCAAATGTTTCAATAGTGCTCTCTGAGTACACGTCTTTCTTCATCTGCCACAAAACTTGGAAAATGCGTTGTGCGGTGGGTTCATCCTTGGTGCGGGGGGTGGGATTCGAACCCACGAACCCCTACGGGACAGGCTCCTGAAGCCATCGCGCACTGTTAATGCTCTGCGCCTTTGACCTGGCTCGGCGACCCCCGCATGTGTTTCCACAGCACATATCTACCTTAAGTTTCTTTTTGCTTCCACTCTAATTCCAGCGACGTTCACGTTTAAAAGCGTAGTAAACCAACCTTTAGTCCTGAAGCGCGTCTGCACAACAAGAGCGGATGGTTTATGGACTGGCTAGGCTTGCTGAGAGAATGCTCACAAAAAATGAGGAAAGAAATTCTAAACTTGTACGGGTCACCTGAAGCTGCCATCGGATTCGGCATTGGCGCTGGCGGCGACACCATGAAAAAGATTGACTTAGTTGCT
>CP070791.1:391080-396448 GCA_020346825.1 Candidatus Bathyarchaeota archaeon | reverse complement strand
GAAATCTATTCTGGGGTATAGCTTCTCTGGGTATTCTTCGCTAATGATCCTCAGAATTTTGGCGCAACTGTATCTTATTTGTGCTTTGGGTGAAGACACTCCGTTGATGATTTCAGGAAGCAGACTTGGGTCTATTATCGCATTCTTCGCTAGGTCTTCTGCTTTGATTTCTTTTTTTCCCAGCTTTTCGAAGATACCGTTTTTTTCCATAGAGACCTCATTTCCAATAAAATTCAAGATTCGTTTAAGCATTTTGGAGTCACGCGCGCAAATTGCTACCGTGAACTCTGACCCTATAGTATTGCTTTCTTTATTTACAACAAAAACATTTTAGAACTACAGAACACAATTATACGACGCACATTCATCGGAGAGATGAAACATTCCGAAGAAAAAGAAAACATTATCTAGCCAACCAGAAGTGAACATTGGGACCATTGGGCATGTAGATCATGGAAAAACAACTCTGGTAGAAGCGATAACCGGAGTTTGGGCAGCTAGACATAGTGAGGAGCTAAAGCGAGGTATAACCATAAAGCTTGGTTATGCGGATGCCTCCATATACAAGTGCCCCAAATGTGAACCTCCACAATCCTACTCTACCGAGTCTACCTGCCCCCAATGTGGTGCCCCAGGCGAGTTCATTCGGGCAGTCAGTTTTGTGGATGCTCCCGGTCATGAAGCACTCATGGCAACTATGCTTTCTGGAGCAGCGGTCATGGACGGCGCCATCCTAGTCATAGCAGCCGACGAACCGTGTCCACAGCCCCAAACCCGGGAACATTTAGCAGCCATCCAGATGGCAGGAGTCAAGAACCTTATAGTCACCCAAAACAAAATTGATGTAGTAAATGAAAAACGAGCGTTAGAGAGCCATAAGGAAATAGCTGAGTTTGTAAGGGGAACCGGGGCCGAAGGCGCACCCATCATTCCAATTTCCGCCCAACACTCAGTGAACATCGACGTAGTTCTCCAAGCACTACAAGAAAACATTCCCACTCCCAGTCGGGATCCAAACAAACCTCCTAGAATGTATGTTGTACGCTCCTTCGACGTGAACAAACCCGGAAATCCTGTGGAGAAACTGGTAGGAGGAGTCATTGGAGGCAGCATCCTTCAGGGAAAGTTCAAAACTGGAGACGAGATCGAGATTCGTCCGGGAATTAGAGTGGAAAAACATGGGAAAACGTTCTATGAACCCCTTTTCACCGAGACTGTAAGCCTACACGCAGGCGGAAGACCGGTCAAGGAAGCTCAAAGCGGAGGCTTAGTAGCTGTGGGAACCCTCTTAGATCCATCTTTAACTAAAGCAGATGGTCTCATAGGAAATCTGGTGGGCAAACCGGACAAGCTACCGCCAAATCGATCTGAACTAATATTGGACACTCACCTCTTCAAGAGGGCTATAGGAACCAAAGAGCTTCTAGAAGTTGACAGAGTAAACAAGGGCGAACGTCTTCTCCTTGATGTTGGAACAGCCATAACAGTCGGAAGCGTTGTATCCATGAAAAAAGATGTCATCACTCTTCAGTTGATGAGGCCTGTTTGCGCCGAAGAAAACTCCAGAGCAGCTATGAGCAGAAAAATCGCTGGCAGATGGCGTCTAATCGGGTACGGAACAATAAGAGAATAACTAGCAGAATCTACAAATCGGTATATTGTTGGAGAGTTTTGCTTACAAGTTCTTATCCTTCAGCAATCATAAGGGTAGCGGGAAATCTAGAACTGTTTTGCTTCTTCTTCCTCTCGAATGCCTAGGCTAGCGAAAACTGCGATTACCAACGCTAAAGGAAAGTCTATGAATATTAACACAAGCGAAATCTCCTGCATCTTCAAGACCAAGCCGAAGACTATTGCAGCCAGAAGAACTATCATAAACAGGGTTAGAAGGAGATATTCTATTCTTTTCATTAGATACTGTACTTTCATTTAGTCGCCACTCTCTATTTTGTTACGAGATTAAATAGGATTCGCTACATATTTAAATACACGATTGTTTGGAGGCAGAGCGAAAATTTGCGAGCAAGTAGAAAAGAAACGGTGCAAATAATTTTTGACTCGAACTTCTTTCTTATTCCTGCGCAATTTCAGCTTGACATATTCGAAGAAATGGCCAATCTCCTAAACAAAAGGTTTGATCCCATTCTTCTCTCACCAACACTGAAGGAGCTTCAAAGACTAGCTGAGAAGGGTTCTCCCAAAACACGTCAACAAACTTCCTTAGGGCTTAAACTTGCCGAAAGATGTCGTCTAGTAAATGTTGAAAGAGGTCCAAGGGAGACCCATGATGACGTAGTTGTCAGGTTGGCAGCGAAGTGGAAGTGTCTTGTTGCGACAAACGATCGTGAGCTTAGAAAAAGACTAAGGAAGCTGGAAGTCCCAGTCGTCTTTATGAGGCAGCGGCGTCGTTTAGAATCAGATGGAAGAGTATAGTCTTATAAATGGGGCTGTCACTTAATTGAAGGCACAACCCCAAGTAGCGGACGGAGGGGCATATATTAAAAACAATCTTGAGAACCATCAATAGGATCAGGTGAGTCGTTTGTTCAAGCTAGTTACTTTGGAAGACACCATTCGCATACCACCAAAAAAGTTTGGGGAGGCTATCGATACCGTGGGCTACGAACAATTGAAGACAAAATATGAGGGCATGGTCGACGAAGAGCTTGGCTATGTCATAGCTGTGACCAAGATCAAAGTTGACGCTTTTGGCAAGATCATTCCTGGAGATGGAGCGACCTTTCACAAAGTCGAGTTCTCTCTTCTCGCGTTCTTTCCAAAGATACAAGAGATTGTTGAAGGAGAGGTAGTTGAAATAGCTGATTTCGGAGCCTTCATCCGCATAGGACCAGTGGATGCTCTACTTCACGTATCTCAACTTATGGATGACTACATTTCCCATGATGAGAGGCAAGGTGTGCTTATGGGTAAAGAAACAAAGAGAAAACTCACAACCGGAGACCGGGTGAGAGTTCGAATAACCGCTGTTTCTCTCGGCCGTGGAGGAAGTTCTGGGAAGATAGGTGTAACTGCCAGACAACCCTTTCTTGGAAAGATTGAATGGATCGGGAAGGAAGTAAGAAAAATCGAGGAAGGCGAAGTTACAAAAACAAAAGAAACCGAAAAATCCGGGAGCTCCGAAACATGAACGAAAAAGCTTGTCGAGAGTGCCACCTTATCTCCTATAAGCCCGTTTGTCCACGTTGCAAAGCTACCAGCCTAAGCGACGACTTCACTGGTTTAGTGATAATAATAAATCCAGAAAGATCAGCGATAGCACAAGCAATGAAAGTGAAGGAGAAGGGACGCTACGCGCTTCGCGTAAGGTAGGTGAGCAGAATACATCTTCTCACACCTGCACTACGCAAGAAACTGAAGGCACCTTTGGGACTGTTGATTCGAGGTTCACCCGACAAAACTATGAAAAAGCTGAAAGAATTGATTGAAAAAGAAAAACCGTCAATGGTTATCTCCGTGGGTGACGCAGTTTCCAACAATATGATGAAGCACAACATTTCTTCACAAGTCTTAATAATTGACAGCAAGATTATGAGAGCTGCAGTTCAGCCCGCTGCAGTAGATGCAAAGCAAATTATGCATCTGAAAAACCCTCCTGGAACCTTGACTGAAGAGGCTTGGATTGTCATAAGAAAGGCGTTAAGCGCAAGGGGACGAACAAAAGTGCTGATCGAAGGCGAAGAAGATCTACTTACCCTTGTGACCGTATTATGTGCTCCCAAAACCTCCTTTGTAGTTTATGGACAACCGTATCAAGGAATCGTTGTAGTCAAAGTCACGGAAAGAACAAGAGAAAGGGTGCGTCGCATAGTGGATGCCATGGAACTGCCTTCGAAAAACTAAAGTAAGGGAGACACGTCAAATCACAAGCCTACGGAAGTGTATCAATGAAGGTTAAGATCCTTTCCAAAGAACACAATCCTTTGCTCAAGAAAAGGGAAGTAACCTTCCAAGTTGAACATGCAGACAAAGGAGGGACTCCATCTCGTCTTGAGGTCGGAAAACAGCTTGCCACCCTTTTAAAGACTGATCTTGAATTAGTCTACGTGAAAAAAATGGAAACAAAAACAGGAACAACAATCGCTTTTGGGAAGGCAAATGCCTACGATTCCGTTGAACAAGCTAGACTCGTGGAGCCAAAACACATAGTGGCCAGAAATGTGCCTCTGAAGCAGTCAGAAACGCCACAAGCGCCAGAAAAACCGAAAGAGCCAGAAGAAAAAAAGGAGGAATGATCGGTGGCTGAAGAAGAAGCTGAAAAAAATGAAGAGAAAGAAGCAAAAAAAAGAAGAAAAGGTGTTCACTCCTACTACAGAATTAATGAGCGAAAACTCGAAAGAGTACTTCCCACTTGCGAGCGATGTGGGTCAGGCTACTTTATGGCTAGTCATGCCGATCGTTACACTTGCGGGCATTGTGGCTTCACAAGGTACAAACAGACTGAAACGGGCGCATGATGCATACTTAAATCCCAACTCTCTAATAGACCCAGGTGTTGAGGTACAGATATGGTACAAGTAAGGGTTTTTGTGAACAATATCTCTGCGGAGCGTTTTTGGGATATTGAAAAGCCTATTCCACCAGTTCAGGTAGCCACCAATCTAAACGTTGTAGGAGTCAACGAGAAACGTGAAGGCATGCTGGAGGTTCCCTTTGTTTTTACCATAAACTACACTCCTGCGGTGGCTCAAATTAGCTTGAAAGGAAAGGGCCATGTGACCGGGTCAAAGGATGAACTTGAGCAGATTCACGAAACGCACAAAAAAAAGAAGCCTCCGCCACCAATTATCGTTCAATCTATATCCAACGTCGCATTTCTAGAATCGATAATTGTTTGCAGAAGCTTGAACATTCCTCCTCCCATTCCCCTCCCACAGATTTCTCCAGTCAAGAAAAAGCCGTCCGAACCAACCTATCGAGCTTGAGCAAGAGTCAGATGCAGATAGTCTACGTCAGATGCGCGCTGCGCGCACAAATCTAGCAGATGCTGTTGTTTCTTAGGAAGAGAGAGTTGTAGCGGAGTAATGCCGAAAACCCTAATATTCAATAGCGTTCAGTAGATCGTTTCGAGACTTTTCTCTCCTAATGGCATACTATGCGTGGAGTTGAGAATAATTCTAGTAACTCCAGGAGAAGATCTGCATGTTCTGATTTGAGTCCGTGCAGCGCATTAAACGCTAATGTTCTGGTTTGGACAATTTGACTTGTGTATGCGCATTGCAGGAGCCTCCAGAAACAAAACCTAGAATGATCAAATAAACATCATATGAAATTGTAAATTGACTCTGGCGAGTGAAAGACGCTCATCATGCGTCCATTTTTTCTTATCTTAAAGGAACATACATTGACG
>CP070791.1:387408-390980 GCA_020346825.1 Candidatus Bathyarchaeota archaeon | reverse complement strand
TACGATAAGATTCAAGAAAAATCTTTGGCCAGAGAGAGAGTACCTAGAGAAGTCTTAACTACGGAAGAAGAAAGGCTCCATGGAGAGATTCTACCTGTAGCAGAAGCGTATCAAGTCTTCTTTAAAGATATTCTTCAAGGACGGTCATCTCGCAATGAAAGGAAAAAGAAACCGAAGAAAATGCTGTTACGCTTCATTCGAGAAATTCCAGCGATAGTTGGATCTGATATGAAGACTTATGGTCCGTTTGAACCAGAAGATATAGCCACTTTACCTTTAGAGAATGCTCGAATCCTAATCAAGAAAGGTGTAGCTCTGGAAGTTGAAGTGGAATAATTTGGTCATGCCCTTTCACCGAGATCGACATCATCTCAAATGAAGATTTTTTCTGTCTGCGCGCGCGCTGAAAGAAGAAACAGCCCTAAAGAACCTTTAGAGCACTCCTGATGGATCAAATCAGAAAATCTTGTAGGAAGACCCCCGCGCGCGATCGCGCCATTCTCGGCTGAATTGATAAAAACGATAGTGAACAAGAGAATAAAAGACATGGCGGATGTAATTGACGCCACAGCCATGCTCCTCTCTTCAGAGGATCTTCGTGAAGGAGCGATGGCCTTCTTGAAAAAGAGAGCGCCAGTTTGGAAGGAAGCTAGTCTCGAAAATCGGATCGTTGGCAGAAAAGAAAAAAAACCTTAGTTTCCAGAAACAGATAAATAGTAATTAGGTGGGCTGTTCTATACCGACCTAGTCAGTGGTTGCAATGAAAACACCCAAGGAAACTACTACGTATTGTCCAAAATGTGGAACTCATCAGTCTCACACAGTTTCCATGTACAAGTCGGGGAAGAGAAGGGCTCTGGCAAAGGGTGAAAGACGTCACGAGCTGCACGAAAAGAAAGGGTACGGCGGACAGAAATATTCTCGCCAACGAACGTTTGCCAAAACAACAAAGAAACAAACGTTGAAGCTCAAATGCAGAACGTGCGGATACACACGACATAAGAAGGGGATACGCCTTAAGAAACTGACTATCGAGTAGAAGAGGAAAAAAAATGAGTAAATGGGAAAAGGTCATACCAAAACCTAGGAGCAAGTTCTTTCGGGTGAAATGTCCTGACTGTGGGAACGAACAAACCGTTTTCAGCAATGCCACAACCACTGTCCACTGTAACGTTTGCGGTGCGATACTTGCAGAACCCTCTGGCGGCAAAGTAAAAGTCAAGGGCGAAATCACCACCATACTTGATTGAGCAAAAAAGCGTGGGAAAAATGGAGTTCAAGAAATCTGAGTGGCCTGATGTAGGCGACTTGGTGATTGCTACCGTTGTTGAAATAACAGACTATGGTGCCTACGTCAGATTGGATGAGTATAAGAAGGAAGGGTTGTTACATATATCTGAAGTTGCCTCCCGCTGGGTAAGAAATATTCGTGTTTTTGTGCGGGAAAGACAAAAAGTAGTTTTGAAAGTTTTGCGGGTCAACACGGAAAAAGGACACGTTGACCTATCGCTAAGACGTGTCACAAAACGTGAGAAGAAAGAGAAGATCCTTTTATGGAAAAAAGATAGAAAAGCAGACACTCTGCTACTAAACGCCTCTGAAAAGTTGAATATTTCTCCTAAAGAAGTTTATGAAAAAGCAGGAGTCCCGCTTGAAAAGGAGTTCGGAGGCTTACATGAGGGACTAGAAAAAGTCGCAAAAGAAGGAGCTGGAGCTTTACTAAAGATAGGGGTCCCAAAGGACATTGCGTTGACACTGGAGGAAATCGCGAAAGAAAAGATCAAAATACACCTGGTGAAAGTAAGAGGAATCATAGAGCTTCAATGCACGAAGCCAAACGGAGCAGTTCTCATCAAAGAAGCCCTATTAAAAGCTCAAAAAACCGGGGAATCTCAAGGGACGGAGGTTCAAATATACGTAGTTGCACCACCAAAATACCGCATCGAGCT
Source organism: Candidatus Bathyarchaeota archaeon (assembly GCA_020346825.1). GTDB lineage: Archaea > Thermoproteota > Bathyarchaeia > Bathyarchaeales > Bathyarchaeaceae. The sequence continues at coordinate 389,031 of CP070791.1, read as the reverse complement.
TTCAGCTGAAGACTACAAAAGTGCAGAAAACGCCTTGGAGAAACTAACGAAAGCAGCTCTCAAAAATATAGCAAAAATCGGCGGAAAGGGCATCTTCAAAAGGGAAAAATAATGGTCTGGATACTTAGAAAATGCGTAAAATGCAGAAAGTACACAATCACGCATGATGGTTGCCCATATTGTGAAAGCAAACTTCGGATACCCCATCCGGCTAAGTTCTCGCCTGAAGACAGGTATGCAAGATACAGGCGAGCAATGAGAGGTTTAGGTTAGGATGAAAACAACAATTATTGAGGAAGTAACAAAAAGCGAGTTGAAAAATCCGATATTGGTGGAAGGCCTTCCTGGACTTGGCATGGTCGGAAGGATAGCCACAAGATATCTTGTCAAGCAACTAAAAGCCAAGAAACTCGCGAGACTATACTCTCCCCACTTTCCTTACTACGTTCTTGTAAACAAAAAAGGAAGCGTTAGGCTTCTTTATGGAGAATTTATGTTCTGGAAAAACGAGGCGGGAGAAAACGATTTCATCTTCTTTACGGGTGACAGTCAAGCGCAAACAATTGAAGGCCAATATGAAGTAGCTAGTTGCATACTCGACTTTGCTGAAAAAAACGGCGTGAAAATAATTGTAACTATTGGCGGATACAGAAAAGAAGTGGAAAAAACGCCAAACGTAGTGGCAGTCTCGACCAGTTCCTCCCTCTTGAACCAAGCTCTAAAATCAAAGGCTCTACTAAGTTCTGCAGGGAACCCGATCGTTGGCACAGCTGGCATACTTTTGGGCTTGGCAAAACTTAGAAAGACTGAGGCAATTTGCCTTCTGGGGGAAACTCGCGGTTACCTTCCTGACCCAAAAGCTGCAAAAAGCGTTGTCGAGGTACTGGGAAAAATGTTTGGAATTAAAGTTGACATAACTGAATTAGATAAAGACATTGAAAAATCAAAAGAAATAGTGGAGAGAATGCAGGAGATCGAGAAAAGAAGAGAGAAGTACGCACAAAAAATGCGCCGAGTGGAAGAGGAAAGGATTACGTACATTTCCTGAGATGCATGATTAACCCCATCTATTCTAGATAATAGCAGTAGACATCGTGCAAATGAAAACAACTCTACCAATATACTTGAAAACGATTGTTTTTGAAAAAATTCACCAAATCGATGGATTATGTTTTCTTGTGACCCAATTCTCATTTCGGTTTTACGATCTTTGGGACATAAATGTTGGGGCTGCCACATGCGGGGCAATATCTGGGCTCCTTTTTGTTTTCGTCAACCCATTTAATCCCACATTTCAAGCATATCCATTCTGACAAGACCGCCACCTAAACCCAATCTCAGATTCTGGTATTTGCCTCTTGATGCACTTAAATGTTTTCTGAAGCCAATATCCATTGGTATTACTGATTATATCTGTTGAATCAAAGACTACTTTAACGTGTAAGGATCAACCTCTAGCGCTTTAGAGGAGGTTTAATGGACTTAACCTCAACGTTTGTTGGTATGAAAGACACCTTCTTGCCACATTTTGGGCATTTTCCATCACAACTCTGAATGATTTCGTCAGGGGGTTTCAGCTCTACCCCCTCATAAAGAATGGCACTACATTTTTGACAGATTACC
>CP070791.1:380698-387308 GCA_020346825.1 Candidatus Bathyarchaeota archaeon | reverse complement strand
TTATTTTGCTAAGGAAGCCTCCAGCAAAATAGGTTAACCAGTGTAGTTCTTTTGAGTCTAACTCAGCCTCTTCAATCGTAACAGCTTTCTCTTCTCCGATAGCTCCTGCTTTCTCAAGTTTATTCACGATTTTTTGACGCATTTTGAATTGAATTCCAGAAAAAGCCAAATTACCAATCCTCCTCATTTTTCACTATATTTTCTTAGTAGAATGATCAAGAAGAAAGACAAAATACGCTGAGGTAATTTCGTCAATACTCTACTAAAATTCTACTCGTTAATATAATACACCTGGTCGCATATTAAGATATGTGTATAATTAACACTCAGAACCAAAAATCAAATTCTTATTTCCTTTGTGAACCAGTAGAAGTTGCTGGATGCGCGCGCGCATGCAATCATTTTTGTGTGTGTGGGGTTTAATTTTAACCCTCAAAACCCAACGAACTTTTTTCCAAAAAAATTCCCCGATTTTTAGTCTTATTTTTTTCTTGAAGAAGATTTTTGTGTTAATCTTCTCTTGTTCTTGAGTTCTCAAGATTTTTTCGATTTCGAGAATTTGTGATGTTGATTCATTTTTCTTTTTATTGACCTTCACGCGCGCGCATGGGAATCGTTTGATGCACACACGCAATGTCAATGAAATAGGCTATGCCAATCCTTTTCCTTTGTAAGGTTGGAGAGGGCTTCAGCGTAGATTTTCACTCTTAACGATTCAGCATCCGCCAGTACAACATCTTTCGTATGTTCTTGTCCAACTGCTTTGAGCTGTCTTAACATTGCGACTGCCAATTTTTCAAAGATTTCTGAAGAAATCTCAGAAACGCGGTGATATAGTCTGAAGACGCTAAACATTCCCCTTAGATGTTCTATTTGTGTTTGGATGAAGTATCTTTGAACGTCCCGCGGTATGCGATCAGGATCGACGATGAACAGAACCGCCAGGGGGGCGTAATATTTTTGAAGGATGCCATGTTCCTCCGGCTCAACCTTGTCTATGTGTATTAGCCCAGCATCCATGAGTAGATGTAGGTGATAGCCAATCGCGGCCTTCGTAATACCTAGATGCTTAGAGAGGTGAGTCTCTGTCATTGGATGGTTACTTAACAAACGTAGGATTTCTGTTCGCGTAAAGTCGGCGAGCAATCGTATCATTTTAGGGTCGTCCACGATGTAGACGGCTTTATTGGGTTCAGACGTAGCCTACACCCCTCTATTATGTGCTTCAAGACTTAGTTGTAATGCGCGCGCGCATTTTACGGCTTAATGACCATGCATGCACGAATGAACGCGAATTTCCGCTATTCTAAGCTAAATATTTCTCTCCACAACTTGGGCAGTTGTCCTCTCTGCCATCAGATATTTTGAATTTATGTCCACACAAGCAAGTCAACCATTTCTGTGCCCACGTGCCGTAAGCTAACCAGGCTATGCCTGAAAAATGTATGACGATAATAAGCATGACTATCGTGAAAACTCCATCAATCATGGTTAAACCACCTAATCTGTATATATCATATCAAGAAAGGTCGATATAAATATTTATACCGATTTAAATATCCTAACTATTAAAAGAGGAGATTAGATTACGCGCGCGCGAGAAAAAGCACTGAAGTCATACCGCAAACTTCTGTTACCCTTGGCAGATGAGACCGTTTATTTTGGGAGATCGTAGTAGAGGAGCCATTAGGCACTCACGCATGCTCATTCATACACTACACACGCGCGCTTTTTGCTTGTTATGACATTACTCTCTGTGAATTCCTTCAACTACATCCCGCGAATGCAATGTTGGTTTTTTCGCTTTGAACTTCCACATAAACGTTAATATGGGGGGATGGTGTAGCATGGGCTATACAGTTAGGCGCTTTCCTAAAAGGGTAAGACGAATACAGACGGTTTTACTTTTTTTTTCAAGGCTATTCTAGCTGATAAGACAAGAAAATCAGAAGAGGTGAATTCATATGTCCCAAAAAACGATGTTCGAAATTAAGTGCACTACATGTGGTAATTCTGCTACGATACCCTTCAAGCCAACCGCAGGAAGACCTGTTTACTGTAGAAATTGTTACTCAAAAAGTAGATCTAAACAACGAAACGTGCCCAGTTTAACCAAAAAGTTTGATATGAAAAACGCATGGGCAATACGAGGAGATAACTGGCAAGGGCAAAGAGAGAAAAGCCACAACATTTTATAAGCGTCTTAATTCCTACACGCGCCGCGAGAGCCCTTTGATTGAACGTTATCTCCATAAGGTTTACTAGGATTGTACTTCCAGTAGATCTCGTGCACATGCGCGCGAGTGGAGATCAACTTCCTTCTTCAATGAAGTGGATTTTGGCCCTTTCAATTTCAGATGGTTTCAGCGCTACGTCATATAACAGATTCACGTACTGCTTTCCAACAACACTCCATCTCAATGCGGCTCCCTTTATGTAGGCCTTTGTTCCAATTTCTGTGAGATTTTCAAACACTTTCCTTAAACCTCTAGCTACCTCATCAGCGCTTTTTGAACCAACCAAAACCCCCGAACCATCAGGTCTCCCTTGTTCATCTGAGAACATGTCCAAGGCATATCTGAATCTTGAAGCTACTACGGGAGTTTCTAGACCGATACTGTAAGCCAAGTTTCCACTCGAAACTTGCTCTGGATTGAGGTAGGGTAGCAATGTGGTGTGGGAAGCCTTTACAAGCTCGATATAATCGTCGATCATTAAATACTTCCTCAAGAAGACGACACCATTTTTCGGAAAGTCTAGTTTTCTGTTTTCTGTGACTTCAACTGGATTTAATCCTTCGTCTTCAGCTGTTTCGTACAACTTTCTCCAATAAGAGTCGCCATGTTTTTCAAGCACTTCTGGATGCGTTTCCCCCACGACTAAATAAAGTAGTTTGTCTTTATATCTGGGTTCAATTTCCTGCAAGAATTTCGAGAATCCTCTTATTCCATACTCTATTCCCTTTCCCTCTGAGATAAGTCCTATAGTCGAAACAATAAGCCTGTTTTCGAGACCCCATTTTTCCCTAGCATCTCTGCTGCCCATCCTTTTCGCGGGTTCGGGCACTCCGTGGGGGATATGCACTATTTTGTTTTCATTAATGCCATAAACTGTTTTTAGAATTTCCTTGCAACTTGGAGTTATTATGACCAGACTATCGCAATTCTCTCCAAATTCTTGGATCACGCGTCTTTGATAATCGTCTGGGTTTTGCAGGAGGGTGTGCAAGACAACGATGTTCGGGACACCTGCTTCTTGTAGTCTTCTTGCGATCTCATTGTAGTTATTATCCCTCCCATTTCCATCTAGGCCGTATTCGTGTTCCAGAATAGAAACGGTCTTGATTCCTCGGGGCTTCTTTCTGTGATATCTTCCTATTATCATTTCAGCAGCGTCTATCCAGGAAGAAGAGTCCATCTGTTGGATAATGTGTTTTCGTCTGATTGGAAAGTGATAGGTCAGCCCATATTTATCTATCGGGTGGATCTTAATCTCTGATATGTCGTCTTCATAAAGATCTAAAGCTCTTGCAGTGTGCTCTGTGAAAGTGGCAATTCCGCATAATCGAGGGTACCAAGTCGATACGAAATTAATGTGGAACCCTGTATAATCTGCCAAAATATTTTCCCCCCCAGATGACGTATGAAGCGTGTATTATAAGTAATCTGCAATTAGACCAAGATCCCATAAATTTGGCGAAAGATAGAAACCCAATACTAATTTTATGATCCAACTGTTGACAAGATAAACTGGGTCAACATCGTGTTCGTACGTCGTTAACAATGGAAGTGAAGGAAAAACCTTACGAACATACGCGCGCTTCTGGTCAAGCATAGCAGAAAAGAAATATTAAACTGTTTCACGAACTCATTCAAACTTCATGAAACAAGGAAAGTAGGAACGCAATGAAGATACCTCCAATAAAGTTGAATCATCTGAAGACACTCACTGACGATACTGGCGTACTTCAACATGCAAAGTATTCGACACCTAGGCGAAGCGAAGGATACACAACAGATGACAATGCCCGCGCGTTAATCGTATGCATTAGACATCTTAGCCTTAATTGTAACCATGACACGGAGAAGCTAATAGACGTATACTTGAGCTTCTTGCTGCACATGCAACGACTAGACGGCAGACTTCATAATCTCCTAAGCTACGCTCGCCGTTTTCAAGACAACGTGGGTTCAGAAGATTGCATGGGTCGTACCCTCTGGGCATGCGGTTGCACAATGAACTCCAACTTATCAGAAGAGAAGAAACGTCTGCCAAAGGAAATCTTTGACCAAGGATTCAAATGGGTCAGCAAATTCAAATCACCGAGATCTATAGCCTGTGCAATTCTTGGCCTCCAACACTACCAGAAAGCTTTCCCTAGAGACAAAAATCTCAGCCTTAATACGAGGACCCTGGCTGACCAGCTCTGTGAAATATACAAACGTACTTCTTCGTCTGATTGGAAATGGTTCGAACAGTATCTTACATACGCAAATGCACGATTGCCACAGGCACTCTTCGAAGCCTATTCTACTACCAAAAACGCCACTTACCTCAAAATAGGTGAGGACACCCTCAACTTTCTAATTGAAGAGCAGATAATTGAAGACAAACTGGTTCCAATCGGTAACAAGAGGAAGTACATGAAACATGGGCATAAAGCCTTATACGACCAACAGCCATTGGAAGCCGAGTGCATGGTGCAAGCAGCTACAGCAGCCTTCCGCGTAACACGAAAGGAAAAATACCACAAGACAGCCAACATCGCGTTTCATTGGTTTCTTGGAAGAAACTCTCAAAATATTGAAGTCTACAATTCCAAAACTGGTGGCTGTTATGATGGCATAACCCCACAAGGGGTAAACCTCAATCAAGGCGCAGAATCAACCATCTGCTACCTCTTAGCTCGCTTGGAGTTGGAAAAAAGTAAGCTCAGTGAAACACTATAAGTCCAAGAGGATTATGATACCTAGTGATTTGAGGGGGAAAAATTGAAAGTACATGATTTGATGGTCAAGGAAGTCGTTACAATAGAGGAGGACGCATCAATCGAAGAGGCGTTCAAAATCCTACATGAGCGACACGTGGGCTCAGTAGTCATAACTGATGAGGAGGAAAAGTGCAAGGGCCTGTTTACTGAACGGGATGCAATTAGAACGGTGGCAACAAGAATCCCGCTTAGCACAGCCATAAGAGAAGTAATGACAAAGAATATCATGACCATATGGGAAGGAGCCTCCTTTGCTCAGGCGAAACAACTCTGCAGAACTCAGGGTATCAGACACCTGCCAGTCGTTGATGAACAAAATCATATAGTTGGAATGTTAAGTATTAGAAACATTTTGGATGAGCTTATCGAGCTCTAAAACTCAGAAGATTCGAGAAATCACGCTGGATCTCCCACATTGGATGTGAAGTGAATTGGAGCGGTTTAAGAATAATCCTATCCTCTATCCTCTGCGAGACAATGCTTGGGAATCGCGGATGGTCTTCAACGCTGCAGCTCTTTACGCCAATAGTCGAGTTCATATCGTGTACCGCGCTATAGGCAATGACGGGGTTTCTCGTCTTGGCTATGCGTCTTCTTCAGATGGCTATCACATCGATGAACGGTTATCGTCACCGATTTTCGAGCCAACTCAACCAACAGAAAAATTTGGCTGTGAAGATCCACGAATAACGTCTCTTGACGGACGATATATGATGTGTTACACAGCCTATGGTAGTCGCGTTTTAGGCACGCACCAAGTTGCTATAACCTCTATAGAAGCTGAGGACTTCCTCGACAAGAAGTGGAACTGGGGAAAGCGATGGCTGCCCTTCTCTGGCGTTCGTAACAAAGACGCAGCCCTTTTTCCTCGTAAAATCAATGGGAAATATGTGCTATTGCATCGAATTAATCCTGACATCTGTGTGGCCTATTCTGACGATCTGAAACAGTGGTGTAGAATACGCACAATAATGAGACCAAGATACAGAAAATGGGACTCTTTGAAGGTGGGGATAGCGGGGCCTCCTATAGAAATTGATGTGGGGTGGCTGCTCATATATCATGGAGTAAACTTTGAAAAAAAGTACTCTCTTGGGGTCGCAATACTCGACAAGAAAAATCCTGAAAGGGTTGTCTTTCGCTCTAGGAAACCTATATTGCAACCTGTTGAGGAGTATGAGCGTTATGGTGCTGTGCCCAACGTGGTCTTCAGTTGCGGAGCAGTCATGATAGATGACCAACTTCTCATCTACTACGGAGGTGCTGACACTGTGTTATGCGCAGCAACATACGACTTGGACGAGTTGAAGCAAAGCAAGTAAAACATCGTTTTGTGTTGGGTTGGATTGGGGTTAAATTTTAACCCCAAATACCCAAACCCAAACTTTTCTATCTAAATAATCAAGAAATATTGCTGTTTATGTAAATTGTTCCATTCCAAAAAATAAATCTGCTGTAAGTGGTCATGTTGACGGGTTCTATTCCATCGTTGTAAATTATATCCAACTCATTTTCATAATATTCCAATTGATTATAGAGATCTGGAATTATTTCCTTTGAAAGATTATCAGCTTCCCATACTCCCCAAATCTTATCATTTGGACCACGAAAACCATAACC
>CP070791.1:377347-380598 GCA_020346825.1 Candidatus Bathyarchaeota archaeon | reverse complement strand
ACTCTTTCTACACCTTCAACCGATTCCTTGAGTAAAGTTAGAACGTTCCTTTCAAGCCAACTCCGCAATTATGGATATCTACATCTCATGGTTTTATTCTATATCGGAATATTTAGTATCAATACTCTCCTCCGACATTATTCATTTGGATCGTCGGCATGGGATCTTGGCATCTTTAATCAAGCGTTCTATACCACGGTGAAGCATGGAAAACTTTTCTACTATACCGCTGAGTTGTATGCCAATCCGGGTGGGACAATATTTGGAGTTCATTTCAGTCCAATCCTCTTTCTCATAATTCCCGTCTATGCGCTTCTACCTACTCCTGGAACACTGGTAGTTGCTCAGACAATCATTATAGCATTTGGAGCTTATCCAACCTTTCTTTTGGCAAACCGCATTTTGAAAAGCAAAGCCACGTCTCTTCTGTTTTCTCTGATGTACCTAATGTATCCACACGTCCATTCAGTGAATATATTCGACTTTCATTCCGAAGCCTTTTTCATAACATTTGCGTTGTTTTCCATTTATTACTTTGTAACTGAGAAATGGTCAAGATATTTCTTATTTCTAGCCCTGACTTTCTTCACCAAAGAGTTTGCCTCGACGTCGTTTTTAATATTGGGTTTGGTAAGTCTTTGGTCCAAGCGCAAAGAAATAGTGATATCCCTTAGAGAAAGAAAATTGCCAAATAAAAGAATTCTAATTCCAGTAGCAACTGTAGCCTTAGCGGTTCTGTGGTATTTTGTCGCAAAGACCTTCACTCTGATTTTCAACCCTTCGCCCAACCCAGGATTCGTACAGGGAGAGCCATGGCGAATTCTTGGAGGGAACCTTCTAGATTTCTCCATTCTAGGATCAATAACACAACTTGACTTCCTTCGTGCCCTAAAATTCGAGTGGGACGCAAAACTCTACTTCTTGTTCACAATACTAGGGCCCCTTGCGTTCCTACCAGCAATTAAGCTTTCTCTATTTCTCCCAACACTGGTTTGGTTTCTATTAGCTTTTCTCTCGAATTATCCGCCATATTATCACTTGGGATATCAGTATTCGGCATACATTGTTCCATTCTCGATTGTCGCTGCAATTCAAGGTGTAAACAATCTACGATTGACATTCAATGTGACTGAGAAGATGCTCACAAAACTTATGAAAAAGCTTGTCTTGGTTGGCTTGCTTTGTGCTTTGGCCTTAAGCCTTATGAGGTTACCCCTGACCGATTTGAAGCTAATAGGACCCTCAAATCATGACAGAAACATCTACAAGGCGCTGGAACTCATTCCGACTAAGGCCTCTACGTTGACCCAATACGACATATTTCCACATCTCTCGTGTAATTTAGAATCTTTTGTAGTACCGCCCCCATTTGGAGCCTTTAAAAGAAGTTATTACTATTCATATGTACAGTCTCTAATTGACCGTGATACGGACTATATAATAATTGATGTAAATCCAGACACCAGAACTTTTGGACTTGATTTCACCTACTTAATGGTCTTCAAGGAACTAAACAGAAAGGGGAATTACGGACTCTACGCATCAATTGATGGAGTCCTCATCTATAAACTTGATTATCAGGGAGAACCTACTATTTTCAAGTCGTTTACATTGCTTCAGAAGTACTACGAAACGCCCATAACAGGGGACGGAACAGTTTTCAAGCACCCTCTCCCTGAAGGAGTGTACAACATAACATTCCGAATATATTCAGACAGCAAATCCAGCGACCTATTGTTCACAATTGCAGTCAGTCAGGACACGGAAGTCCTTGTACGTAGGGATGTATATGGTCAGGAAGTTGTCACTGATCAAGCTTACCAACCCTTTTCGCTTCTCCTATCCGTTCTCGACCCGACTGAAGAATTTGAATTCAAAATGGTTAACCTTACAAGACTTTCCAACATTTATCTAGACTCTTTAGAAATCGGTCAAATAAGTTACTCCTCAAGTTAGATCTGTCTCCCAACACAGGAGTGGAACACGTTGAAGATTGCAATGGTGACCAAACAAATGCTTTTTGGTTATGGAATAGACGAGGTCGTACACATACTCTCAAGAGAAATGGCGCGTCGTGGATATGAAATCGATGTTATAACCTCACAGAGAGAGGTTCAACCTGACGGGTATCAAGTGATTGTATTCAAACCATTATTGATACCATTTGCAAATTCTTACTGGCAAACCCACTTCTTACAGGACTTTCGCTCGGTCACACCCATCACAAGAATTCTAAAAGATTATGATGTTACGGTGACCTTTGATCCAATGCATCTGATAGGCGCCATAGCTAAACTCACACTTCGCGTACCTATAATGGCGTACTATTTTGGAGTGGTACCACCCAACGTACTAGATTCGCCTGCGAGAAGATTGGAGTCCATGAGACAACGTCTCATCTGGAACACCTCTTTTGTCTTTGCTGATTGCATAATGACAAATAGCAAGCACTCCAGAGGATTACTTCCAAAACATCTCAGGAGCAAAGCCATAGTGAATTACCATGGCATTGAGCATATAATCAATCGCGATACAAAACTGAGTCCAATGGAATTCAAAGAGAAACTGAATATTCAAGGCAAGAAACTGATTCTTTCAGTTGCAAGGTTTTCGAGCCCGTATAAAAACATGAGCGGCATGGTTAGGCGCTTCAAACGATTGAAGAAAAGGATACCGAACATCGCTCTTCTTCTTGTTGGAAGAGGCTCCCCAAGAGAAATCAAACCCTTTTGCCAATTGGAGGATACCTTTGTTTTGGCGAATATCTCAAATAAGTTGTTAAGAGTGTGCTTTGCATCTTGTGATGTTTATTGCTCGACATCATTATGGGAAGGTTACAATATTCCACTTGTGGCAGCGCAGACAAATGGAAAGCCGGTGGTAGCATACAGAGTAGGCGCACATTCCGAAGTGGTGGCTGATAAAATAACCGGCTTCCTAGCTGAAACAGATCGAGAATTTGACAACTATCTTGCTGACCTACTTGAGAACGAAGACCTAAGGAAAAGAATGGGAAGGGAGGCTGCGGAGCATGCAAAAAAGTTTACGTGGGATTCAAGTGTAGAAAAATTTGAGGACACAATTAGAAAAGTGTCACGCATCTAAACTGACCCAAAAAAAAGAAACAAAATCACTGAATTTGGTTTTTGCGATATACGATAGAAACGCCCAAAACTCAGCTGTGGTCAGTTTCGATTTTCCGCTCTTTCTGTTCTCAAAGGTTATTGGAATTTCCCCAACACGAAACCCTT
>CP070791.1:373874-377247 GCA_020346825.1 Candidatus Bathyarchaeota archaeon | reverse complement strand
TTTATACTTGATTTTCAAGGTAAGTAATAATTTCTTAGATAGTTTTTTATCATATATATGGTTAGTAATTGTAAGGGCCCTTTGACAACTTCGGTTGGAAAGGTTATGGTTAAAGATTTCTTCGGTGGTTTTGCAGGCCATGCACATACAAGAAATGATTTGGAAGCTGACCCGAATAGTTCTTTGCAATTGAGAAAGGAAAATAGTGTGGAAGAAGCTCAAAGGCTAACAGAGGCTGTGCTTGGCAAGATTGAGAAAGAGATTTTCAAGGCAGGATGTGATCTTAACGATTTGAAGTTGCTGGTTCTCTATCTGAGTTATAGAGGTGAGAACGAAGAGAAGGATAAGCTCATCAGTGAGGGTATTCTGAGAACGATTGAAAACCGTTTCAAGGATAGAAATGCAACGGAGCAGCTTGGCCTAATTGGCCATACCACCGGTGGCGAGGTGGAAAACGAGGACCTGGAGTTGAAGCAGGTTACTGGAATAGGCTACAACGGTCTTTCACTCCTAGCTTTCGTAACGAATCTTCCGATAGGCATCGGACGAACTTGGGGGATTAGAACGGACAAAGAAGCTGCAGAACAAGGAAAAAAGATGGCTCATGAAGCTTGGATTGACATAAATCAAAGCTCGCAATCCAAAGAGCAACTTCAAAAAAGTAAGACCCTTCTCGTGCTGACCCAGGGACCTACGATTGGGAAACTTGGACGTGAATATTTCATAGCTGAAGGGATTGCAGATTTCATACGCGGTACCCGTGAGGCTCGAATAGCCAATGTAATAGGCGGCTGCAGTGGTGATGGCATCATTGGACAAGTCATGCATCAATTTTATGGCAAACTTGGCAGCCGATCAGGACTCAAGATTCTTGAAGGTGAAGGCGTATGCGGTTTAATACCGCTTGTGGATGAACCTTCGCTTGGTCTTGACACCTCACCTGTCAGAAGAATCGGAGAATCTCATATCTTTCACTTTGATCCTAACGCGGAACCGAAGTTCAAGTTTCTTAACCGGATAGGAGACAAGGATCCTCGAGAGGTACACGCCAAAGCAGTTTATGAAAACGAAGCTCGAATATGTCGCGAAAGAGGGTTGCCTGTACAAAGCGAAAACGAATTCTTCCAACAGATTTCAGAGATTGATGGAATACCTTTGAATCTGACTCTGGCAAAATATGCATTTTCTTTTCCATCGTGGAATTATGCTCCTATGAATCTCATAAGGGTACGCGGCGAAACAGTGGAACTTTTACAGCCCGTGAGAAGCCACGACCCCTCCATACCCGGCTACATTGTCGTTATCGATCATGATAAGGTCAAAAATGGTGCGTGGAACGTATTTAACATGCTGAGAGAAAATCGCGTCTTCAGAAGAAATGACAGTACATTCATTATTACGTGCGTCTCCAGAAGACTGGCAGAGATGATTGCCGGACGCACTTCTAATACAGAAGGTCAGATTTTCAAAGAAGCGCTCTCTTCAACACAAATGACAGGATTTCTAGCTTATGGCGAGTTATCATTCACAAATCTCCTACAAGAGCCCTTCGTTCACAATTTCAGCTGTTGGGGAATGACACTTCGCTCCAAACTTGAGAAAGAAGACAAACTAACAAAAGGAAGAGCGGAGTTGTCGCAAGAACCAGCTATGGAGAATATCAAACAGGACCTACCCTTCGAGTTTAAAAGTGTCGCTGCGCAAAAGACTTTCTCATACATCGTAAACGCTTTCATAAAAGACTACATGAGAGAAAAACTAGTGCTGGAAAAATCAGGCTGGAGAACCCGAATGGACGTTATTAAACATGGAAATGTGGCTAAATCAAGTGTATACAATGGACATGGTGGGATTGGGAGTGCCATATCTGAACTCGCTAGAAGAGGACTTGTTGAGATTAGAGTGTTCCCCGGGGAAAGAGGTCGTGGCGGCAGAATTACGAAATTAAGGCTTGCATACGAAAAAGAAACACTCAAGCGCTATGTCGATAAACTAGTAAGGAAAACATAGAAAAGTAATATTAGGCTATGCGAATCTCGCAACTAATGTTTTGCGCGCGCGCATCTCTTATTGTTTTGTTTTGTGTCGCATGGTTTGGTGTCGCATAAACTCGTCTGGTCTCGTATCCTCTCATCTCTTCTCTTCTCATCTCTGTCTCCCCGCTCCGCTCACCGCTCCTCTTCCCACACTAAATAAGTACATAGAAAGTGCGCATTTATTACTGAAGATGAACATATGTAAGAATACAATTCGCATGTATGGTAACTGCACACGCATGTGTGAAAGAGGGTTCGACGACTATGCTGAATGAAACAAAGGAGTTAAAGCTGGCAAGCAAAATCAGAAAGGTCGCTCACCCTCAGAAAGTTGCGAGATCCTCTGAAAGCTTGCGGTTCTACAAGAAATATGCCTCTTTTGTTTTGAAAGTGTTGAGAAAGCCGCGGTTTCAGAGATTTTTGAAATGGATCTTAAGGAAAGAAAAGATGGAAGAAAAATTGGTTGAAGATGTTCAAGTCAGGCTTTTTCCGTTCCAAAAGGAGAACGGAAACGGACTTGCTGGAAAATACAAGAGTGACGGTCGAATCCTAATCTTTCCAAAGAGGTTCGAGTCTTGTTATGGACTAATGCAAGAACATGGGAAAGAAAAGGTCTTGTCGTATATTGAGAATAGAGCGCAGGCAACTCTAATACATGAATTTCTGCACGCGAAATATGCAGGTGACGAAGAAGAAGTCAGAAAACTGACGAAGAGATATTTTGAGATCTTCAACGGAAACTCTGAACACACGCACGAACTCGCACAGATGCTGTTCAAAGATTAGACTCGGCTGAAAAATACGGTGCTTGCACTTACTTTTCACTATCGATCGGGAATTGCAGGAAGTCAATTATTCCTCTACTTGTATATTTCACTATTCTCGTTATTTTGGAATTGCATTTGGGACAGAAACATTCAAACGAGGAATCTTGTTCAACTGGAGTACTTTGCTTTCCCAGAAATTCACTAACAAAGAACTCAAAAGCACATTTGGGGCACTCCACATAGAACCAAAGTGCATCAGGATCTGGTCTTGGAATCTCTTCATCAACATCTTCTTGGTACATTCAATTTCCCTTTCCCGTAACAGCCCACATGTTTGTTATTTGTGTTAAAATTCTTTGCACACTTCAGTTCCAACCATGCATGCCTAGTCCTTCCAGGTCTTGAAGACTGGGATGAACTCAGTCTGAACCACGTCAGGAATTTCCCGAATCTTCAGGATTACGGGTCTCAACCTACGCAGGTTTTTTGCTCTGACCTTCACGATGAGGTCTTCTGACCCGTGGACCTCGTGGACCTCGCTAACCTTCTCGACCTCGCAAAGTTGCCTAG
>CP070791.1:369161-373774 GCA_020346825.1 Candidatus Bathyarchaeota archaeon | reverse complement strand
GAACTGAGGGTTCTCCTTTTCTTGATGAAGGCATCTGGAACTGTTTGACCTGCAGCCTTTGCACAGAGAGATGTCCATCAAATGTCCGATATGTTGACTTCATGCTAGCTTGCCGAGAAGAGGCAGGGCTTTTGGGGCGAACTAAGAGTTGCGCCCACAAGAACATCCTCTTGGATTTACAGAGGATAATGGCGAATCCTAAGATAGATCAAAACCGATTGAAATGGCTTCCCAAAGGCGCCAAACACTCTCAGAGCGGAGACGTTCTCTATTTTGTGGGTTGCCTTCCCTACTTCGACGTAATTTTCAGAGACATCAAAGCAAAAACTCTTGAAACAGCAAGAAGTGTAGTCCGGATACTCAACAGAGCTGACATAGAGCCAGTACTTCTAGAGAACGAAAGGTGTTGTGGTCATGATCTCCACTTCACAGGAGACAAGATGAACTTCGAGAAGTTGGCGAGAATGAATGTATCTGCCATAAGAAAGACAAACGTAAGAAAGGTGATAACCTCATGCGCAGAGTGTTATAGAACCCTGAAACTTGACTATCCTAAAGTAGTAGGGGAACTTGGCTTTGAGGTCCTTCATATTTCAGAATTCTTGGCCGATTTGATCGAAAATGAAGAGATCGAACTTCCCTCAGCATTCAAAGAAAAGAAAGTTACCTACCATGACCCGTGCCGACTGGGCAGACACATGGGTCTTTACGATCAACCCCGAACCGTCATCGACAGTATTCTAGATACAGACTTGTTAGAGATGGAAAGAAACAGAGAAAATGCCCTTTGTTGTGGAGTGAACTCGTGGCTAAATTGCGGAAAACTCTCGAAACAAATCCAACTTGACAGACTGAAAGAAGCAAAAGCAACGGGTGCCGACTGGCTAATCACCTCCTGTCCCAAATGCCAGATTCACCTCAAATGTGCTACTGATGGTGAATTACCCATTAAACGATCAGAGGTAAATCTGAAGATCTATGACCTGCCGGTACTCTTTGCGAAGGCGCTTCACCAAGAAAAGAGTAAAGGGTGACAAAGGGAAATGGCTGAAAAACAGACGAAACCAGAAAAACATGAATCTGATGAGATTCGCATAGGAGTATATGTTTGTCACTGCGGAAAAAACATCGCAGGATCAGTGGATTGTGCGGAGGTAGCAGAATACGCTTCCACTCTTCCCCACGTCGTTCTTTCGAAGCACAATCTATACACCTGCTCTGATCCAGGACAGGACACAATCAGGAAAGACATCAAAGAACATAACCTCACCAGAGTTGTGGTAGCATCTTGCACTCCCCGACTTCATGAACCAACCTTTAGAAGGACCTGTGAAGAGGCGGGGCTGAACAAGTACCTATTCGAGATGGCTAACATTAGAGAACATTGCAGCTGGGTACACCTGTATGAACCAGAAAAGGCTACAGCGAAAGCCAAGGATCTAGTTCGAATGTCCGTCGCGAGAGCAGCACTAATCGAACCACAAGAAGAAGCCGTGGTTCCGGTGATAAGAAAAGCGTTAATCGTTGGAGGAGGAGTTGCGGGAATTCAGGCAGCTCTGGATTTGGCGGATACTGGTTACAAAGTCTACCTCGTGGAGAAGAACCCGAGCATCGGCGGGAGAATGGCTCAGATCGACAAGACTTTCCCAACCATGGATTGTTCCATATGTATCTTGGCACCGAAAATGTCGGATGTGGGCAGACACCCGAATATCGAATTATTGACGAACAGTGAGGTCATGGAGGTTGGCGGATACATCGGAAACTTCAAAGTCAAGATCCTTAAAAAACCAAGATATGTTACAAAGGAGTGCACAGCCTGTGGAGATTGTGTTGAGCCTTGCCCAGTGGAAGTTCCTAACGAATTTGAGGCAGGACTTACTTGGCGAAAAGCAATCTACATCCCTTTCCCCCAGGGCGTTCCAGCGCTCTACCTAATTGACGAAAAGAGTTGTCTGGGATTAGACCCTAATACCTGTGCAAAGTGCAAAGAAGTCTGTGGCCCTGACTGCATAAAATTCAATGATAAGGCCGAAGAGGTTGAGTTAGAGGTTGGAACAATCATCGTAGCCACTGGTCTAGACGTTTATGACCCTCTTGCTCTTACAGAGTATGGGTACATGAAGTTTCCCAACGTGATAACTTCCATGGAGTTTGAGCGGCTCATAAATGCAGGTGGACCCACGGGAGGACGCCTTGTGCGACCAAGTGACATGCAGATTCCAAAAACTGTCGCCTTCATCCAGTGTATAGGCTCTCGTTCTGAAAAAAGGGGCAATTCATATTGTAGCAACGTATGTTGCATGAATACGATCAAGGATTGTCTCTTGATCAAGGAACATTGGCCCGAAACCAAACTATACGTCTTCTACATGGACATAAGGGCCTACGGAAAAGGTTTCGAGGATTTGTACAAGAGAGCAAAGCAAGAAGGAGTGATCTTTGTCCGCGGACTACCTGGAGAAATAGTTGAAGACAAAGACACCAACAATTTACATATCATCGGAGAAGACATGACCGCAAACAAGTTCTACGTTCGAAAAGCAGAAATGGTGGTTCTATCAGTAGGCTTTATACCCAGAGAAGATAGCGGTGTAGTTCAGCGTCTCCTAACACTGTCTAAAACCTCAGACGGTTTCTTCATGGAAGCTCACCCGAAATTGAGACCTGTGGATACTCCAACGGGAGGGGTCTTTCTTGCGGGTTGCGCTGAAGCCCCCAAAGATATCAAAGACAGCGTGACACAAGCAAGTGCTGCAGCAGCCCGGGCAGGCATTCTTATGGCGAAAGGAAGTGTTACGGTTGAAGCCATCACACCCCTGATGTCCCCGGATAAGTGCACAGGATGCGGTTTGTGCGCAAGAGTATGTCCATACAACGCGATTACTGTCTACAAGGAGAAAAAAGAGTCGCAAGTCGTTGAAGCTGCATGTGCTGGATGTGGCACTTGTGGTGCAGAGTGCCCTTTCGCGGCCATCGAGATGAGACATTTCACTGATGAGCAACTACGCGCGCAGATAGATGCTGCAACTGAGGAGGATGCGGACAAGAAGACAATAGCTTTCTGTTGCAACTGGTGCTCCTATGCAGGAGCGGATTTTGCAGGAGTTAGCAGAATGCAGTACCCCCCTGGCGTGCGAATCATCCGAACCATGTGCTCCGGCAGAATCTCTCCAAAGTTTGTTGAGCACGCTTTTGCCAGAGGAGCTGCGGCAGTACTGGTTGCAGGTTGCCATTTGAACGATTGCCACTACATAGATGCTAATTATCAAACCAAGAAACGGGTTGAAAGATTATGGAAAAAACTGGAAAGGTTAGGATTAGATAAGAATCGACTTCAATTGGCATGGATCAGTGCGGCTGAAGGACAAAAGTTCGCTTCAAAAATAAAGGAAATGCAAAAAATCGTTGAAGGAGTCACCAGCGAAGAGATAGAAAAAACCGTCAAAAACTTAGCCCCAAAAAAGGCAAAGGTAGTAGCCTAAGGTTGGAAACATATGATTACCATAAACAGAAAGAATCTAAACCAAATCGGTGGCGGATGTTTTGCGAGGAGAACTCAGTAAGCGCGAAAATCGAAGAGAACTTGAGATTGAAAGAGGTTTTCTTACCAGAAACTATTCGTTACACCTGAACAAAAGATTATGTAACGGATGTGGATTATGCGCTGAAATCTGTCCAAAAGAAGCCATAGGAGAACTTTCTGCATCAATAGTTGAAGGACGATTGGCAAAAAAACCAAAAATCGAGTTCGACATCAATTCTTGCATCCTATGTGGCGAGTGTGCAGTACTTTGTCCCCTAAACGCTCTAAAAATGAAAGTTGACGAAAAAGAAATCTCTACAATTGTCAAAAACGAGGCATTCCCGGTTTTCATAAAGGAAATCAAGATTACTAAAGAGAAATGCAAACCAGACTGCGAACTTAAATGTCAAGAAGAGTGTCCCACAGAAGCCATAAAAGTGTCAACCAAAAGCTCAGAAGATGGAAAAACCCTTGAAATAATTGATGTAGAACTCGATGAATCTATCTGTTTCTACTGCAAACGCTGTGAGTTATTCTGTCCCCAAAATGCTATAGAGGTGAAAAAACCTTTCTATGGAACCGTCGAGTTAAATGTGGATCTCTGTCCCGATAACTGCATGGCTTGCATAGATATTTGCCCTACTCACGCCCTTCAAGCAAAAGAAGGGAAGCCAATGATCTCGCCTGAATTTTGCATCTTCTGCTTTGCATGCCAAAAAGTCTGTCCAAAAGAAGCAATCAAAACAGACAGAGAATGGGTATTCCATGCAGACATCAAAGCGGCGGCTTGGCTAACAGCATTGAAGAAACTGACTTCCACCGAAACCGTTGCCAAGGAACTCATGATCAAATCCGGGAAAAAAAGAAAACTAGTTACGGGAAAACGACTCACATAAACGCGCGCGCATGGACGCTCTCCCGTCAATGCCATTTCTTTCTCATCCTACAAAGCTCTCGGGTGAGATGTAGTCGCCAAACCTCTTTCTAGCTCTAATCAGACGCTCTCGTTGCTTGTTCAGTACACGAAACAGCGTTGCCGGCGCATCAGCGACCTTTTCCTTGTAGAATTTTTCCACTCGATCAATCT
>CP070791.1:363181-369061 GCA_020346825.1 Candidatus Bathyarchaeota archaeon | reverse complement strand
GCAACATACGATGAGCTTGTGCTCAAAGAAAAACCTAATGTAACCTGGAATCAAGTTGTTGGTTTGGGACAGGCAAAGAAAGCCGTAAAAGAAGCTATCGTTTATCCCGTTGAGAGACCAGATTTATTCACATTAGGGTGGCCTAGGGGAATCCTTCTTTTCGGTCCGCCTGGTTGCGGAAAAACATTGCTGGCCGCTGCGGTGGCAACAGAGATCGACGCAACCTTCATCTCAGTGGATGCAGCTTCCGTCATGTCAAAATGGCTAGGAGAAGCTGAACAAAATGTTGCCAGACTTTTTGTGTCAGCTAGGAAGTCTGCTAATAATGGACGTCCTTCCATAGTTTTCATTGATGAATTGGATTCGTTAATTGGAATGCACTCGACTGAGGTTGGGGGAGAAACCCGGGTTCGCAACCAATTCCTCAAAGAGATGGATGGAATAATAGACAAAGGCAGGAACATTCATGCTTATGTGGTCGGAGCCACCAACAAACCTTGGGCTTTGGACTGGCCCTTCATAAGGAGATTCCAGAAGCGAATAATAGTTCCCCTACCAGACTATGAAGCCCGCCTAGATATGCTTAAGCTTTACACAACTCATCTAAAACTGGCACCGAATGTAGACCTTGATGAATTCGCCAGGTTATCCGAAGGTTTTTCCGGTAGCGACATACGAGACATATGCCAATCCGCTCACCTGAAAGTCATTGGAGAACTCTTCGAGTCAGGGTTGGCAAGCAATAAGCAAGCTCAGCCCAGACCAATAAGTATGGACGACTTCAGAACAATCTTGGAAGAAAGAAAGCCCAGCGTTTCCTTGGACATGGTGGCAAAATACAACAGATGGTTTGACGCCTTTAAAGCTCTCTAGCATTCAAAGAGGTGAGACACCAAAATTCGGTTCTGGTTGCGTGGTCCTTGGAAAGGTTTAGAAAACAACATTTTCCTTCTGCAGTAGCTGAAAACTCCTTTCTCTCTTGAGCAACTTTCAGCAATTGTCTTTCTAGACCCCAGAAAGGCCACGCGACTTCAATTGCCGTTGGACGAGCTTTTAATAGTAATTGATATCTTCTTTTCTTCTTTGAAGGCTGCGCCCTTCAGTGTTGATATCATTCCAACAATGGTGTTTCTTATAATCTCCTGAACAAAGGGATTCAAAGATAGAACGCGTTCATCAATTTCGATTCTCACATATTCTTTGCGTTTCCGTCTTCTTCTATCAAGAACTGCGGCCTCGTGGTCTACAAGGTTCACCAGTTTTTCAGGTTCTTTCAATACGTCAACGTAAGGGATTTTTAGTTTCGTAGCTTCCTTTTGAATGGGGCCTACAAAAGATAGGATAGAGGTGTAGTGCTCTGAAGCCCCGAGAGCTTCGCTGGTTGTCTTGGCAGCCACTACTTTTGGCACCTGCGGATTTTGCCCAACTAGCTTCTTAAAACCTTCAAGGATTATTATCTCCGCATCATTTCTACATCCCGCAATTATCTGTTTTAGGCTGTATTTAGTTGTGTCAACTTTCTTGATGAGCGCTAGTTCCTTAGGTGCTACGCTCATGACGGTTTGGGCTCCGGCCCTAGAATGTCTCCACGTATCTTTGCCTTTGGCGTCTATTGTGAAGTGGGTTTCGGGTATGTGTTTAACAGTAGCAACTTTGTATCCTTTGTTTGTTAGCCCGTTGACCAGGGTTTCTACAGCAGTGGTTTTACCTGATTTTTTGCTTCCGACAACAGCAACAATTAGCATGTTATCTTCTCGCTCCTCTTGCGTATTAGAAAGTTTCTGAAATTTAAATTAGGATGTTCAACTCCTAGCATGAACCGAAAAAAGCGCAAGAGTCTCTAGGGTCTGTATCCATTTAGGATACTGGTTGCCAGTACCGCTTCTGTGATGTCAGCTGTCGTTCCTGGGCTGAGTTTATGGGCTGGATCCCTGAGTTTTTCGTCGAACTTGAGAAGGAGCTTTCTTCCAGATGCAGTCGTTAACCCACCCTCTTTTAACACGTGCTTAGCCTCAGCTGAGATTTCCTCTGCCGTGGCTAGACCTACTTTTCGAGCGATGAATGTGTCTGGGACTTCGGAGAGAATTTTCAGAAAGGTGTGAACTGTTGCGGTATTTACGTTTGTTGTCTCTTTAAGTTGTCTGATAAAATATGGGTGACCCAGGTCAAAGGTGATGGGGTAGTTGTTTACCCACTCAGATGCAATGGAATCATATGTGGAAGCGATCTTGAACACTTCAAAGAGAGCAACTTGTTCGTCAACGATTTTCTGTTTAGAAGTTGGGTCAGTTATGTCGAGTTTCGGGGCTTTTCTCAAACCACTTGGTTTAGCGATTTGAATAGCGTCGTAAACGTTTGCCGCATCTATGGGTGTGGTGGATTCAACGATGACCTTTATGTTTCTTCTGAGCTTGGAAGAGGAAAACTTTTCCCCGTGAAACATTCCAGCTGCAGCTGCTATTGGCGAAAGCAAGATTATTGCTCCCAAAAGTGTGTTCCCATTGCTCTGCCATACACTAACACTTTTAACAGCTTCCTTAATTATTGCTCCAATTCCAACGTCGACTGGACCTATCTTTCCCTCAGAGAGTAGAGTTCCCTGTTCAGCAGCTCTTCTGAAGTGGGGCGCTACCGCAACAGCTGAAGCCAAAAAATGTTCATACCTAGTCTCTCGGAAATCAGCAGTTCTATGGACGTTTCCAGGCTTGGGATAAGCGCTGACTTCCAGGAGGATAGCCAGTTCCAAGCATCTGGAAGCGTATTCTGCTGTTTCTGTATTTATGCTGACCCTCATGACGGTTGACCTCAAGATTACGCTATATCGTCATTCTGTGAAAAGAAGTCTAATAACCTTATGCAGACATGCGCTAGGCTGCTTGGCATGTTGTCTTCGAAGATAGTTTGATAATAGATATGCTTATATATCGAGTGTAAAAAATTACACAACTTCAAAAAATGTTAATGGGTAAAGGATATGAACTGGCTAAAACTTTCAGCCCGTGACGTAGCCTTTGTCGCAGTTTTTGCGGCTCTATCCGTGGTTGTAATCAGGGTCCTCCCAGGCTTCCCTATTGTCGGCCTTTCTGGTTCACAAATCAAATTCGATGCCGCACTAGCACCAATTTACGGGTTGATTATTGGGCCATATTTGGGTTTTTTGGCTGCTTTTATCGGGGGCATCGTTCTTGCTAACAGTTGGTTTTCTGTTTTCACATCCTTCAGTCCAGCGGTTTCGGCGTTGGTTGCGGGATTGCTTACGCAGAGAAAATATAGCTCAAGCAGTCGAAGTTTTCCAGGATGGGCAACAGCTGCAATTATCCTTGGTTTATTGATTTTGGGATGGTACGCAACATGGGTAGGCCAACAAGCTTTACTTTATCCGATGTTTCATATCTCAGGGCTGTTGGCAATCTTAGTCGTCAGAGGTCATATCGCAACCGCTTTCAAAAGTGATGAAACAACACGAAAAGGATGGAATGTTAAACCAAACTACATTCTCTTGGGCATTGTAGTTGTGGTTTTGGCCTATGTCCTTCCCAAACCCTATTTGGGTAGCGTAGAGGTCCTTTCCTACCTTTCTCTTCCCTTGTACTTTCTTGGTGGCATTCTAATATTGCACGGGGTTTTTGGGGGTGAAGAGGGAAAGGAAAATTTTGTGGTTGCTGTCTGTTTGGCAAATTACTGTGGCATAATAGCGGATCACATGATTGGGAACCTTGCTTTCATAGGCCTTATTGACATAGTTTTTCCACTTGAAGATTTGCCGCACGTTCCAACGCTCTTCATGACGGTTATGCCAGTTTCTGTAGTGGAAAGACTGGTTTTTACTGCAATTGCCACAGTTTTTGGAGTCGGGCTAGTTCTCGCTCTTCGTAGATCAGGATTGTTCCATAGAAAACTGTAGTGTAAAGTAGATTAGAATGAAAGCCAAAGCCCGCGAAGGTGATCTACTTGAGACAACTGATCGCGTTTTCTTCGATGTTAAGGGACTAGTTCATCCTCCTGGTAGAATTGTAGCTTTTCTCCGTTATGTCCCTGACTCAAACGGTGCCCGAAAAAAAGACGAAAATAGATACAGAAAGGTTTACGCCCTCTCTGAACGTTATTCTGTACTGAGGCAGCTTTTTCCAAAATACTTGGTGTACGATCCGGTATTCAACGAGTATCTTTGTGTGGTTCCAGTTGAGAACGTGAGGAAGCATTACCAGCCCATTGATCATTTGGGAGATCTGCGCTATAGAGAAGTATTGGACAAGACAGAAAGCCAAGCATTGTTGTTCACTGAAATCTTGAAAAAAGCCGCAAATGTTCCTTGGAACAAACTGGGAATTTCAGGCTCTATCCTAGTAGGACTTCACACTCCTGGTTCTGACATCGACCCAGTAATCTACGGATCCAAACCCGGTTACAAGGTCTACTCAGCTTTGAAGTCTTTGCTGGAGGATGATGAAAGCAATGTGAAACGCTATGGCCAGGATGAGCTGAGAACGTTGTTCGATTTTCGTTCGAAAGACACAGTTACTTCTTTCGAAAATTTCGTTCGAACAGAATCACGAAAGGTTTTGCAGGGGAAGTTTATGGAAAGGGACTACTTCATACGCTTTGTGAAAGACTGGAACGAAATTGAAGAAAAGTATGGCACAATTCTCTACAAATCAGTTGGCTACACAAAAATCAGAGCCAAGGTGGTAGACGATTCCGAAGCTATCTTCACCCCTTGCTCCTACAAAATTGACGACGTGAAAGTTATTAGAGGAGTTCATGTTGAATCGATCGAGGAGATCGTGTCTTTTCGAGGAAGGTTTTGTGAACAAGCTAGAAGCGGTGAGGTTGTGATTGCGCAGGGTAAAGTTGAAAGGCTGCAAAAAGAGGGAACTTGTGAACACTTCAGGTTGCTTCTGGGAAACAAGGTTTCGGATCACATGATTATTGCATAATTATGCAAAAGATATATGCGCGCGCAGAGCCCGCGTACAGTTGCTTGTTTTGATACATTATGTCATGCTCCATCCATATCTAGTCAAGAGGTGAGCGTGTCATTTGCTTCTGGTTCACATTGTTCAGTACTAATTTAATACAGATAATCTAAATTAGATTCAACATAGAAATATTTCACAAATCTTTGATACAACTTTTGAATGGAATAGTAAGCGGAGATCACCAAAAGGAAGAAGGAGGTGATAGGATTGAGGAAAGTATTATTTGTCATCATCATGATGTTGCTTACCCTAGCCTTGCGCACGCGCGCGCGAACATATTTCTATTTATGAACCATTACAAGTTGCTAAATCAGAAAAAGAGGGGCGCGCGCATCAAATGCAGCTTATGATCTCCACTAAAGGGGCACGTGCCAAAAATCATAAAGAAGCAGCACTCTATGTTAGCCTAGAAATTGGAAAGGAGATGAAACTCGATGGAAGTGACCGTTGGGACTTTCAACCTGAGAAACCTTTTTTCACAATACAATTTCAAGGGTAAGATTGACGAAATCATCGATATTGACGGAGGAACTTTAGATGGTGACTTGAAGTATGAATTCGGCCATGCCGAAATATGGAAGATACGCACATACATGGGTAGCCTTGTGAAAGGAAAGAAGGCGACAGAGACAGAGAAGATCGTAGAGCGTATCAAGGATATGAACGTCGACGTATTGGCGATTCAAGAGGTTGAAGACCTTGATACTATACATCAGTTTAATCGCGAACACCTTGGCCAGGATTCATACCAATATTGTGTCTTGGTCGAGGGTAATGACCCGCGTCTTATAGACGTGGGTATCCTCTCTAAGCTCCCGATCGGTGGGGTTACCTCGTGGAAACATTCGGTGCATCCCAGTGACCCGAATCGCACTGTCTTTGGCCGTGACCTACTTGAAGT
>CP070791.1:359623-363081 GCA_020346825.1 Candidatus Bathyarchaeota archaeon | reverse complement strand
GTTTGTATATCTTTAGATTCTTGCCCCCAGAAACATATTCCACGATTTTGCGCCGCTCTAAATCCTTAAGCATATCTCTTGCTACGCTGAGGCGCAGATTGAAACGTGAAGCCACTGTGTAAGGCGTGAGCACCTTCATTGTTTTCATTTCACCAATAACACTTTTGCTCTTCAAGTCGGGCAGAGTTAACCCAAGGCTTTTCTTCTCGGTAGCTGATCTTGCCGATTTGCGCTCTTTCCGCTGTTGATCCTTTCTCGATTGTGTTCTTGCCATTTGTTTGAGGGTTTGTCTCTTCTTTCCGCCACCCATGTTCTTCTCTCCAAAGTTTTGAAGAAAGATTGTTCCTTATAGCCTTTCCTCAGTCTATGCTACTGCACCAATTTCTACAGCATGTGTTTTCCGCCACTCTTCCAGCGAAACTCCGAGTTTTTGCTCTATTTTCTCTCTATGAATTGAATTCATGGTGCAGAATGGGATGATTCTGCCGTCAGGTACTGCGTAGTGTATGCAGCATCTTTGAATTCTTTCCAAGTCGAAGTTGTAAGGGTCCATGAAATGCATGGACGAAATTAGTACCATTCTTCTATGAAGTTTGCCTAGGGATTCATAGGAGCCTGTTCTTAGGATGGGTAAAAGATATTTTCTTAACAAACTGAACTTGATGTGACGCAAGGAACCTAACAAACGCATTTTTGCTCTTCTTCCATGCCCCTCTGCTGCTTCTTCGTAGACTTTCCCCATGCCTTTCACAAACTTCTCAACGTTGCCATAACGTGTGATTGGAACCATCGCACCATCTTCAACAAATACGTAGGTTGCCATTCCGCAGTGAGGATGAGCGGTGAACTCCACGTAACTTTTGTTTTGTAGAGCACCGATTGCTCTAGATACGGGAACAACGGTAGGCACCGGATAGAAATCGGAAACCTTTATTCTTCCATGCGTTTGTTCCTCGCAAAGCCTCATGAAGTCAGGGATTGTTACACGCATTTTAGCTCTTTCTTGTTCAGGCAGTCTACCGCAGAGAGATACTGGTTGAACGTTTACGCATCGAACTAAATCGAAGTTCTGAGTTGCAAACTGAATAATGTCCCCTAGTTGATGGTCATTGACGCCCTTGACCAAAGTGACAACCAGAACCACGCTTTCAAGTCCTGCCTCTCGGCAATTTTCAAGAGCCTTCATTTTGATGTCAAGAAGATCAGCTCCTCTTGTGAACCTGTAAACGTCGGAAGTCAAGCCGTCGAACTGTAAATACAGCGTGCTCATTCCAGCTTCCATCAGATCTCGACAGTAGTCTACACTTTGAGCTAGGCGGAGACCGTTCGTGTTGACTTCAACGTGATGGAATCCTACTTCTTTTGCCGCTCGTATTAGTTCGATGAGGTCTTGCCGAATTGTGGGTTCTCCCCCTGAAAACTGTAGAGCTGGTGGAGGCACGGGATCATTGCTTCTGAGGTTTTCAAGCATCTCTATGATCTGTTCCTTTGAAGGTTCGTAAACGTATCCTGCTGTGGCTGCGTTGGCAAAACAGACTGGACATCTGAGGTTGCATCTGTTGGTTACGTCTATGATCGCGAGGGCCGTGTGAGACTTGTGTTGAGGACAAATGCCGCAGTCTAGAGGGCAGTTCAGTTTAGTTGCAGTTCGTGGGTTTCGAAGGCCGTCGCCTTCCCGTCTGAACTGTTCAGCTCTCTGATACTGGGCATAATCCGACCAGTAAACATCCTGAAATTTCCCGTGTTCTGAGCACTCTTTTTCTATGTAAACTTTGTTGCCTTTTTCAAAGATGGTGGCGTCAAGAGCCCTAAGGCATTCTGGACATATGGTTTTCGTTTTTTTGATTACTCGCATTTTGACACCACTGAGAGGTGTAATATTTTTAGGCTAGTTATACAACGTATAAGAAGGTTTCCAAACGTTTCATAAGGTGAATAAGGTTGTCTGCACCTGTTAGTGAAGAAGCCAAGAAAGTTTTACGAGAGATTGGATTAACCGACTACGAGACTAGAGCATACTTGATTTTGCTTAAACGTGGTGTTATGACCGCCAGCGAAGTCAGTGAGTACGGAAATATTCCATATTCCAAGGTCTACGAAACACTAAACTCTTTGGAAAGAAAGAACTGGATCGAAGCGGAGAGAAGCAGACCCAGCCGTTATTTCCCGAAATCCCCTTCTGAAGCCTTAGAGGCTGCTAGACTGCGGCTAGAGAATACGGTGAGCGACTGGAAGCGTATTGTGTCGGGAGAGCTTCAACCTCTGTATGAACGGAGAGAACTGTTGGAGAAACCTGATATTTGGATTCTACGAGGCGAATTCAGCGTCTTGGCGAAGCTAAGAGAAATGTTGAGCGGTGCAAAGATGGAGCTAATGGTGGCTGCGCCAACGTTCGCAAAGAATTTTGTGAGTGCTGTTGTTTCCACGTTGAATCAGTTGAAGGGGACTGGAGTCACTGTTCATGTTATGGTTACCCGAGATTGGGACGTTGATAAGATAGTTGAAGTTGGGGATGCTAGAGTTCGGGATAGTATGTTTGGTGGCGGTGTTATCGTTGATGGCAAAGAAGCATTACTTTTTCTTGGAGAAGATAAACCTACCTTGGTTATTTGGTCAAATCATATGGGTTTGGTTAAATTTGCCCGAGACTATTTTCAACATCTCTGGGACAGCGCTAAAGATATTCAAAACCTTTAAGAGAGACTATTTGCAGTATTTGCCGAGCTTTTCAGAAAAGCTGCTCTATGATTTGAAGAATCTTCTTGTTTGAAGGAGATCTTTCATGGTGTTAAGGGTGAACCAAATTCCGTGGTAAGTGTATCCCTGAAGCATTTTTTTGTCCGCCAATCTTTGCATAGCGGTAAACTCGTAGTCACCTTTATCTGGAAAGAATCTTTCTACCACTGCCTTTTTAAATACATGGTGGCCCGCGCTGACGTAGAACTCTAGGGCTGACCTCTGTTGGAATCTGACGATGTTTATTCCGTTTTGGAGGGTTACTCGACCAAAAGGTAGAGTTGGTTTGGCTAGGAGGACTCCAGCTCCTTTGCCTGCATAGTCGAAAAGTTCGTTTGGATTGTAGAAGACGATGTCATCCACGTTCATGACGTAGGCTACGTTTCCTTTGATTTGGTTGAAGGCCTTTTTGGTTGCGCCTCCTGTCCCTAATGTGTTCTTTTCTGTAGAGTATTTAACCGGTTGTTTTGTGAGGTCTGTTCTGTTTGAAGCTACAACTACGTTTTCAAAGCCGTGGGATTGAAGCCAGCCTATTTGGTGGTCAAGCAATGTTTGTTTGTTTATCTTAAGAAGGGGTTTTGGAACCCATGTAGCTGGTTTGAGCCTCCATCCTTCTCCTCCAGCAAGAATAATCGCCTCTTTCATCAGGATTTCACCCGGTCTTCTGTTTACGATAACAATACTTAAAGATATTTATTTAGTGAGAAACGTTGTTTCGTGAC
>CP070791.1:355754-359523 GCA_020346825.1 Candidatus Bathyarchaeota archaeon | reverse complement strand
ATGATAACCGCTGGGGCATCTATGGAATGAAGCGTGTTGGATCCGCAGGCCTCAACGCCTTCCTAAAAGGTTTAGACAACTGGGGATACGCGTATGATGGTGAATGGATAATGGGAAATCCAGGAGACGTCAAGTTCAACAGTGAAGCAATTGATGCCTCCAACTACTATGGCGTCTACCCATCCCCAAACCAAACGTCGACTCGTGCGCTCCCATCAAGCATCTTAAGCACATACCATTTAGCAGCCACGGAAGTCTTCAATCGTCCGTCACCACCAGACCAAAACTACATTGCCGCTGCCACATACCGTCACACAGGAGGTGGCGCCTTCACCGCCATAGGGCTAACAAGGATTCCGGACATAAGAGTTTCTGCCGTTGCACTTCTCATGTACTATCGACCTGCAATTTACAGATCTGAGTTTGGACCCAGCGGCACCTCAAGACTTGTCACCCTGCAACTAAGCCAGCAAGGAGGAATCTAGAGACCTTGAAGAACAAATCGCGAGAAAACAAGGGCCAATTCTCTATAATCGCAGCGTTGCTCGTGTCAGTGATTCTAGTGGCCTCTGTAATAATGATCTACAGCTCAATTCGCTACAGTCCAATAACTGAAACTCCGAAAACTCTGACTTCAATCAGCGAAACCAACCTGGCAATAAGTCGAGTTCTAGAGTTCACTCTTGGATACTATGGCTCAATCTTGCAGGTTACTGGAAACACATCCTATGCTAGAAGCTCAGCGTCAAGTTACCTTCGAAGTGGGTTGGTCAATATTGCTCGTTCGTATCCAGAATGGAATCCATCCTTCAACCTCGATTTCCAACAATTTTCCACGTGCTGGTTCATGCCCGAAAGCTACAGTAGAGGAAACATTTCAGTAACTTATTCTTTGTCAGGCCTCGGAATACAAGGAATCAAGTACGAGACTTCTTCTCTTCTAAAAGTCACAATGTTGGAACATGCCAACGCTTTTGAAGCCAAGTTTCAAGTTACGAGAGAAAACAATGAACCTGAACTTAGATTAACTCGAGAAAACTTCTTTTTCTACAACTACAGCTACCAAGACTCAACTTGGAAGCTGATCAACCCGGAAAGCGATCCTATAACTTATTATGATGGAACATATGTTCTGAAAATCCCTTCAGGGGTAGATATAAGTGCATACTCGTTGAAAGTCGCTGATCAACGCGGCATCAACACAATCGCCTTCTACTCTGAAGCCTCCCTCGCCTCAGGAATTCCACAATACGCCTATACCTTTGACTGGAACGCCACAGGAAAGGAGCACATCTACTCCTCCCTGTCCAGAGACACAATAGTCACAGAGGTTCTCCAAAACGGCACCCTGAGATGGCTTGGACAAAACCTTCAAACCTCGGAGCTTGCAGGGCCCCGTGTTCTCTACGGAAGGCCGAGTTCGGATAATGGCTGGAACACCAATCCAGAAAACATTCACGACCAGGACACCGCAACCTATGGAACATACATAGCCGCAACTGGTGGTGCATATGTCGGAGCCTTCAACACCTCCACAGGAACAATAAACCAAGTAGATGTTCGAATCCGTTGGGAATGGCTAGGAGATCTAGGAAGCGACACAGTGGAATGGGCGTGGAACATAGGAGGTTCTGGCGGAGGCACCTTGTATGGACCTTCAGATGTTTCTCACTCGTTAACCACAGACAGTTACAATTCCATTGGCTCAAACTGGACTTGGTCAAAGATCCAAGACCTTCGTATTCAACTCAACTATGTCAAAGACCAGAGTTCAGGGCCAGACGTCAACGTGTATGAAGTTTGGATACTAGTGCAAGCTAAGGACACGGACACATATGAGAGTAGCCCAGGAAAGCCTATTCTTCCAATTCCAGTCAAAGCGCTTCACGTCAACCAGACTATTGATGGAGTGAACTACGAGACGCCATTTCAAGTAGAGGATTGGACATCAAATTATCGGACGCCTCTAGGCCTCACCAGCAACGTCAGCATCTTCAACAGCAGAAACCTTCTGGCATTTCTAGTGAACCACGAGGTTGAAAACGTTATCTTGTGGTGGGACGGAATGGACACAGCAAACCAAACATCCTACGCTTGGAAGAACAATTACTTCTTGAGCGATGACACTAGTGATCCTAGCTACGTGTTCTTGTCTAATGGAATCCTTGATATGACCATCGACGCTAGGGGATCCGCGTTCACAGTAACATCAACACAAGAGAACTCCAGTAGCACCGCAGAATTTATGCGAATCAACGGAGAACAGCCTGTCTATGGATCTGATCCAGCGACAGTTATTCATCACGGCATAGTTAGAGATATAGTGCAAGCAGAAGCAGAGTGGAGCACCGGAATCCCAAATTGTCCTAACTTGTATTCGCAAATTGTCTTAACGCTCCCCGCGAAAGCGACATACTACACTTACGCCTTGAGAACAGTCTTCGTGAATTCGTCT
Organism: Candidatus Bathyarchaeota archaeon; assembly: GCA_020346825.1. GTDB lineage: Archaea > Thermoproteota > Bathyarchaeia > Bathyarchaeales > Bathyarchaeaceae. The sequence continues at coordinate 357,068 of CP070791.1, read as the reverse complement.
CAAAGCAGAACCATAACAGATCTAAGTGCTATCCAGATTTCGGTCTCGGTTGGACAGCAATCAACCGAGAACGGAACAAGCGGAGGTTACCCGATCTCTTCAAATGCTACGGGCCTGTTTTACAACTTCAGTTCCTCAACAGGATATGCTCACCATTGGAGCGAATTCATTTCAGGAAACTCTGGAGCCGGAATTCTGTTCACCGACGACGCCAACCAGAGACTCTACGTCTTCGACAAATTTGCAGGTAACAAAACTGGTGCCATCAAAGTCATCAGTTCTGGCCGCATCATTGAAGTCAACCCTGTTGAAAGGTATGCAGCCTCTTTCACCAGTCCACTGGATGTGACCTGGCATGGCACAGTTACTACCTTCGCAGACGACCCCATCTACCCCAGCTCTGGAGATGTAGGTCTCTGGGTTATAGCGGAGCATCCTCCTTCAGTCGTGGTAAGTTGAAACGAGATGAAAACCTCTGAAGTTCTGGGACTTAGTGTTCTCCTTATAGGCATAATCCTTTTGATAACGACCTTTGTTGATGCATACCTCTTTTTGACAGAAGACATAAGCATCTTACCAGTGCCCAATCTCTTAGCAGTCTTTGGCGAGGCCTTGGCCCCCCTCATAGAAGCTTCCATTCGAATGATATACCTCGGCGTAATGGGTTGGATTGGCTCAACGATAACTATGAGGGGAATAACGGTTCTCTTGCAGACTCGACCGGAAACAAAACTAGAGAAACCAAAGAAGGCGGCAGGAGAAGCCAAAGCAAAGGATCTAGACGAAGTCTGGGAAAAGGCTCTTCAAGAAACCAAACTAGAAGTCAAACCAACCTAGCAAACACACTCATTTCGCTACAATAATGCGCACATCAGTCCTTGATGTTGAGCATACAAAAAAAGAGGAGTGAGGCTAGTCTATTCCCCATTTCTTTGTGACCTTTACCAGTATGAAGATTACGAAGGCGACTATTATGAAGGTTATCAAGGCTACTATGAAGTCTCCCACTAGAAAGCTTTGGTTGCCAACATCGAATGTGATAGTTGCCAAGTTGTCAAGTCCAGGTAAAGCTAGCCCTATAACAGGCATTATCAGGTCTGCAACTAGTGCCTGAACCAATGCCCCTAAATAGAGACCCATAATGAAAGCAACAGCAAGGCCCAAAACCTTGTACTTGGAGAGAAAATCTTTGAATTCATTCAACAAACCGTCCTTCGCAGGTGGGGCAGGAGCAGCGGTGAGTAGCTCTCTAATCTTCTTGAGTTCTTCCAACATTTCATCTTCTTTGGGCATTAAATGGCACCATCCCAATGT
>CP070791.1:349873-355654 GCA_020346825.1 Candidatus Bathyarchaeota archaeon | reverse complement strand
TCACCTGTTTTCTCGCGAATAACCGAGGCCTCAAATGGCTTTTCTCCATGAATTTGAAGGGCTGTCGGTCCTAGTCTCTCGTAAACTTTGACAAGCGAGTCGACGCTATCAGGCACCGTTACTACTACGCTGTCAACAAAGATTGGCACCTGCTTTATCAATCTCTTAGCTTGCTCCAAAGTCAGATTTCTCGGCGACGCAGGAACACCTACGAGGAAACCGACGGCATCCGCTCCAGCATTCACAGCGATGGCTAGATCCTCTTCTCGAGTTATTCCGCAGATTTTCACCCTAGTTTTTCTCACGAGGTCGTCACAAACTCCTGAACCTTTTTTTCTAGGTTTTCAGCCATCATGATTGCCGATCCAATCAAGAAAGCATGGGCGCCACATTTCAGTAGAAAGCGGAGGTCATCAGGTGTTCTGATCCCGCTTTCGCTCACAACTATTTTCTCGCGGGCATCATTTTTTTCTAGAATTCTTTTCGTTACTGCAAGATCTATCTGTAGTGTTCCAAGGTTTCGATTATTAATCCCAACGAGATCGGCATTACTATTGATAGCAGACCTGAACTCATCCTCATTATGGGTTTCCAACAAAACTTCTAGACCCTTTGAATGTGCTTGCGATATCATTTCGTGGATGTCACGTTCACAGTATCTTCTCTCAAAAAGGGCTGCGATCAGAAGAACCGCGTTGGCACCGATTTTTGAAGCAGTCTCTAGTTGTGTGTGGCTGATGATTATGTCTTTCATGAGAATTGGGAGTCCTACTGCCTTTCGCACTTTAGTGAGATGACTCAGAGAGCCTTCAAAATGTTTTGGCTCAACTAGAACCGATATCCCAACGGCTCCACCGTTTTCCATGGCTCTAGCAACTTTTTCTATGTTCGGGTTTCTCTTAATGGTGCCCAAGGAGGGTGAGGCGGTCTTAATTTCGGTGATTATTGGAATCTGTTTGCTTTCTAGAATCGCCTTTTTCAGGCTGCTAGAAGGAGTTGAGATCTGGGTTGAAACTTTGTAATAACCGTTGTTGATCGTTTGCTTTGCATCCCGGGTTAGTACATCAAGAAAGTCAGCCATACTTCGACTCCAACTCCTCAAGCTTTGATAGGTTTCCATTGGAGGCCTTGACTAGAGCTTTCAATTTATTGATAGCCGCGCCACTGCAGATTGATTCGCGGGCTAATTCCATCCCGTACCCAAAGTCTTTAGTCTTTCCAGCTACAATAATCCCAGCAGCCCCGTTAACCAGCACTATGTTTCTTTTTGGATCGCTGGCATCACAGCAATCATTCAGAATTCCAAAGGTAATCTCAGCGCTTTCCTCTGGTGTTGTTCCCTTGATGTCCTCTGGTCTAGCCAGCTTAACATCGAAGTCTTTTGGCACCGTTTCTACAGTAGTAACCTCATCTTCTCTCAACCATGAGATGACTGTTTTGCCGATAGTGGAGATTTCGTCCAACCCATCTAAGCCGTGGACGACCATCGCTTCACGGCAGCCGAGATTGTTTAAGGAGTATGCTAGAGGTTCTGTTAGTTTGCGATCGTAGACGCCAAGTAGTTGAGCGTTGGCGTCGGCCGGATTCGTCAGTGGCCCAAGAATGTTGAAGACTGTTCTGATGCCTAGTTCTCTCCGTGGGCCAATTGCATATTTCATGGCTGGATGGAAGGCTGGAGCGAACATGAAACCTATACCTACCCTCTCAATAACTTTCTCCACAGCTTTGGGCTCCAAGTTGAGGTTAAGACCAAGTCTCTCTAAGACATCAGCACTACCACTCTTGCTTGTAACCGATCGGTTTCCATGCTTGGCTATGGCTACTCCGGCGCCAGCAGCAACAAAAGCCGCTGTGGTGCTGATGTTGAAAGTCTTTATTCTGTCTCCACCGGTTCCGCAGGTATCAACAAGTCGCTCCTCTACGCGAGGGTGAATTTGGTGACAATAGTCTTTCATAACCTTTGTGAAGGCTGTAATCTCGTTGACCGACTCCCCTTTCATTCTCAAGGCCGCTAAGAACGCAGCTATCTGAGCGCTTGTAGCTTTGCCAGACATAATCTCTTTCATGATTTCCTGTGCTTCTTCGTACGATAGATCCGTTTCACCAACAAGTCTCAGTATGCCGTCTCTGATCAAGTTTCATCACAGCCTTCTAGGAAGTTTTGCACGATCAGTTTTCCGTCCTCACACAGTATAGATTCCGGGTGGAATTGTACTCCTTCAATGGGATAGGCAACGTGGCGGACACCCATGATTTCTCCGTCGTCAAGGGATTCAGCGGTTATCTTGAGACAAGAAGAAACTGAACTCCTGTCTCCAACAAGCGAATGATAGCGTGTTGCTGTGAAAGGGTTCTTGACGCCTTTGAAAACGCCTTTCCCATCATGTTTTATCAAGCTAGTCTTTCCATGCATCAGTCTCCTTGCGGACACAATTTTTCCACCGAAAGTGTGGATTATCCCCTGATGGCCTAAGCAAACTCCTAATGTAGGAACTCTGCACCCCATGTGTTGTAAGATGGAGGAGCATACTCCAAAGTATCGTGTTTCGGCAGGCGTGCCTGGGCCAGGAGAGATGACGATCCTGTTCGGCTTCAGTTCCATCGCCTGTTTCAAACTTATATTGTCGTTTCTATGGACAAGAGTCTCTCCTCCAAGTTCTTCAATATATTGAACTAGGTTGTAGACGAAAGAGTCGTAGTTGTCTATGACTAGAACTTTCAAGACGACTTATCTCCTGAAGCCTCTAGGGCTTTCATTAGAGCCTCAACTTTGTGCTCGGTTTCAAACCATTCCCTTTCTGGAATGGAATCAGCTACAATGCCAGCTCCCACTTGAATGTGGGCTTTGCTTTTGTTGGCAACAAGAGTTCTAATTGTGATTGCGAAATCTGCGTTGCCGTTGTATGAGAAGTAGCCTACAGCCCCTGCGTACGGGCCTCTTTTTGTGGGCTCAAGTTCTTCTATGATTTCCATCGCTCTGATTTTTGGTGCTCCTGAGACTGTGCCTGCTGGGAAAACGGCTCTTAACGCGTCGTAACAGTCACACTCAGGTCTAAGGTTGCCTGCCACTCGAGAAACTATGTGTTGTACGTGACTATATCGATGAACCGTCATGAACTCGGGAACATGAACGCTTCCAAACTCTGAGACTTTTCCTACGTCATTTCTTGCCAAATCTACAAGCATTACATGTTCTGCACGTTCTTTAGGATCTGACAGCAACTCCTTGGCTAGTCGCCTATTTACACTAGGCTTCTCCACGCAGGGTCTTGTACCAGCTATTGGAAAAGTCTCAACAATGCTCTTTTCAACCCTTACGAGCATTTCCGGGCTGGACCCGACAATTTGCCTATCGCCCGCTTTCAGAAAATACATGTATGGTGATGGGTTTATTTTTCGAAGGGATCGATAGAAGTCCACTAGGTCGCCTCTGATGTTGAATTCGTGGCGTTTGGAAACAACAACTTGAAAGATGTCACCGGAGGCCACGTAGTCTTTTGCCTTTTCGACAGCTTTTTCAAAGTACTCTTTTGTAACGTTCACTTTTGGTTGCTTGTAAGACAAAGCTTCAAAATCGTCAGCTTCTTTAACTACTCTTCTCACTTCGGCAAGACGGTTTTTTTCTAGATAATAGTAGAATGCTTGCCTCTTCCTGTGGTCAAATACAACACCGTCGTCGAAAACGCCAACCTCGATATCAGGAAAGTCTAAGTTGTCAACAGCCGCGTCAGGAAGTCTTTCCCAATAGCGAATTGCATCATAGGAAATGTGTCCGACAGCTCCGCCGACAAATCTGAGTTCCTTTTGAGGAAGTAACCGACCCTTAACTAGTTTCTTAATCACATTCAACGGATCGCTAACTCTCTCTCTGTTCTCTTCGCCAGTTCTTTCGTCACGGGTTACAACTTCCCCATTTTTCACGGTAATGGCTAAGCTGGGGTTGAATCCTATGAACGAAAACTGTGACAATTTCCTTGGCCCTTCAACTGACTCAAGAATGTAGGAATTCTTGTAGTGTCTGCAGAATTTTGAGAAAATTTCAAGAGGTGACTTTGCAAAGGGAAGTTTTTTATATCTCAGTCGACGGTTGGCTTCAAACGCCGTCTGTGTAACCGATGGCTCATAGCCAAACATGATACCCCATGTTGAAACTACCTCGCAAGGATCTAAAGCACACTTCAACGTCATATTTAAGGCTTTTGAGCACAAAAATGTACGTCGTGCTCGGTGCGCCTGCAATCAACTGGACCAAAAAAACCCTGGCGCGCGCAAGTGTCTATGCACCTTTTTGCCAATTATCTGCTAGTGCCGCGAAAGTCTTAAAATGCTCAGAACTAAATGTGATTCGGAGTTTCCTTGCTGGAGCTTGGGTTGATGTTGGAATCTGGTCTCCGTAAAATGGTTTCAGTCGCGGCGGTTTTCATCGGCTTCGGATACGTTTTGTCTAGCATAGTAACAGTTATCATGCTCACCTATTTTTCTTCGCAGTATCCAATAGAGTCGGTGGAAAATCTCTACTGGTTTTCAGGTATAGTACTCTTCGTTATTGCCTCATTTCTACTGGTAGGTGTAGGTGTTTTTCTTGTAGTGGGTGGTCTCAAATATCTTGTTGGAACCGTTTCTCAAAAAATTATGTTCATTGGAATCATGTTGTCTTCTTTCTACTTATTGTGTCTTGGCACAGGATCTGCTCTGGCTCTGCAACAGGTGGATTTGCCAGCTCTGTTGTTGGTGGCAACGGGAATCCTTTTTGTGGCAAGCGCGACAGTTTTCTTGACACCTTCCTTTCGTCTCAAGTCTGTGGCTTGTCTGTTGGGAATCCTAGGCGGAATTTCTTTGGCTGCAGCTGCTTTTGATAGTACAATCCTTGACCTCGTCTTCATGTGGAATATTCCTTTTCCAGGTCCCTTCATGTGTATGGCTATTCTGGAAGGTTTAGCTATAGTATTGGTTTCCATAACGGCTCTTGTTTATTCTGTTTTGGGGGATGGGGAAAAACCAACCACCGATACCCTGCTTTCATTGATTGCCCTCGTCTATGGTGTTGGAGTTTTCATAGGATCCCTAGTGCTTTCTCTCAACCTCTTAAATTTGGTATGGAAAGCTCCTTGGGACCTAGCCCTTTATCAACAACCTACTTGGGTCGTGAACACGGTGATTTTTTGGGCTGCAAGCTTGGGGATGTTAGGAATAGGAGGCATCGTGTTGATTTTGTCTGCATGTGCAGGATTCTTGCTTGCAACCAGAAAACTCTCTCAACTCTAGCTTGGTCTTTACGTCCAAAAGAGTTCAAGAGTTGGCAAGTTACATAACATTCTAATACCTCGAGTTGCAGTTCAGTATTGAATCGTCATGGCAGATGCATCTTCCGACGACTATTTCGCTGAACCTGTAGATCTGATCGCTCAATTCGAGCAGATTCGCGACATGGTTGAACTGGAGTTTGACGCAGAAGATAGTTTTGTAGAGCACGGTGTCCCAACATTCTATGTAAGGTTGCGAAAGGATTCCAAGGAGGGATTCTTGAGACTTACCAAACGTTTGGAGTCTCTGGAGCTCATCGCGGTTCTTAGAAGCATAGATGAAAAGATTGTGTTGCGGGTCGTACGAAAACCTTCTACAAAACCCAATCGAAACACCCTCAACATCGGACTTTTCTTTGCAACTCTCGGAACAGTGTTTCTTTCGGGATACATTCAGTCTCCAAACATCGTGGGCGCTGTGATGTTTACAGTCGCGATTTTAGCGATATTGGGTTCCCATGAAATGGGACATAAACTA
>CP070791.1:347255-349773 GCA_020346825.1 Candidatus Bathyarchaeota archaeon | reverse complement strand
GGCCCATAAATGCACCAGGGATCCTCTGCCAAATAATCGCCCTTTAATTCCGTTGGTTCCTGCAAACCACCGCAAAAACCAATAAGGTCGCTTGATAGGCCGTATGCGCGAGCCCTGCATCCTCCGCACACATCCCGGTAATCGCACACACCACACTTGCCCTTTAATTTGCTAAGATCACGCAGGTCTTTGAGTGTTTGCGAGTTAAGCCATATCTCTTTGAAGGATCTTTTCCGAACGTTGCCGAGTTTTATTGGCAGATAAGGGCATGGGGTAACTTCACCCGTCGGATAAATACGACAGTAATAGAGTCCTGCTATGCAACCTCGCATCATTGCCTGTATGTGGCTGATGTTTGCGTTCGTTTGCTTTGCGATGCGCATGAACTGTGGGGCACAAGAAGGTTTTACGTTTAGTTTGTGTCCTGCAATCTTTGGAAATATTCCTTTAATCATGTTCTCATACATAGTCGGAGATATGTCATCCATCTTTGCTCCTCTTCCAGTGGGTACCAAGAAGAATAGGTGAAAATTCTCCGCTCCAAGCTCTTCAGCCAAAGTCATTATGTCATCTATTTCGTCATAATTTTGTTTGGTCACGGTGGTGTTGACTTGGAGAAGTATGTTATTATTCTTCAGTGCTTTCATTGCCCTTATCGCGCGTTCCCAGGAGCCTTTAACGCCGCGAAATTCGTCGTGTCGTTCAGGTGTGCTGGAATCCAAGCTAATAGAAACAGCCTTTATTCCTGCTTCTCTTAGTCTCCTCGCGATCCTGTCATCAATGAGCATCCCATTGCTCCCCATAGCCATTCTTAAGCCTCTTCTTGCACCGTATTGAATAATTTCAAAGATGTCTTTTCTCAAGAGGGGCTCGCCCCCACTAAGTATGAGCAGTGGTCTACTGACTTCAGCAATCTGATGTATGAGCATCTTCGCTGCATCTGTGCTCAACTCGTCCAGGAGTTCCCTCTCGGCCGCGTTGATGTAACAATGAGAACACTTCAAATTACATTTTGAAGTTACGTTCCAAGACACGGCTAGAGGAACGAACTTCTCTCTAACTGTCGTTCCAGTGGTCGGGCGAGCAAACTCGATAAGGAATTCACATATTTCGTCCCTAGCCATCCCCTTGGGCTGCGACAATTCGAAAGTGAAGGGAAGAACGGTCTCTAACATTGCCTTGGCATGGGCATAACAAAAATACCTGCAGAATAGAGAGGTTATGCTGTCTTCTACATCCAATCTATCGGCCATATACCTATGGCTTCCGTAGATGGGGCAGTTTAGAAAGCGTAGGATACCTTCCAACTTTGCCACATCCATTTTACGTTCGACAAAATGGTCGCTGAGCATAACTGTGTCCAGGTCTTTCCGTTCCTTTCCGACCTTGATGGTTACCCTAAGAGCTGCCTTCACAGTTTCTTCTCCGAATTTCTTTTGAACACGGCTCATAGCTTTCCTCAACAGGTCTACTCCCATTCTCTTGGCCAATTCCGCTACGATTAAGAAGCTTCTTATTGTCTCGTATTCTTGGCGCAAACGTATTTCAACGACGTGTTTAGCCCATTCCTGAAACAGGTTTTGGATATTTTCTCTAGCCCTAGAATCTTTTTTGCCAATTAGGGTCTCCACTGATTTGATCCTTTCATCTAACTCTTTAAATAGGCTGATTCTTTCATTGACCTCGAAGACCTCTTTCTCCATAGCCCATCTCGGATTTATTTCCAAGGACAGAATCTTTTCAGCGAGTTCGTTCGCGTCTGAGATGAAATCGCTGTAAAATCTCCATGCTTGTTTGTCTATATTAGGTGTTTCAACTTTCAATTCTTCGAGAACTAACCTAGACTCTGCCGCCATTTTGGCCACCATAGCCATATGGTACAACAGTGACCCCTTCATACCCGGGTCGACATGCTTGCCAGCGGAAGAATACCCGTTGAAAACTTCTGACGTCAACTTCTTTGCTGTGTCAAAGTCTCCCGAAGTTATGGCTGCAGAGACATCATCTATCTTCCTCTTTCGCATTTCCAAGAGGATAGCCCATTTGTGACAATGTCTTTTGTCAAATCTTGTGAAGGTTACTGCCTCCTACTTGGCAATTAACATGTATTCAGACAATAAAAAGGGTTAGCACATTATACTGTTTGTAAAGTCTTTTTAGGATTTGACCTAAAATCCAGGGTCCCTACGCACATTTTTCCACTTCGATAATCTTGGCTTGTGATTTGATCTTCGACCATGCATGCATGAGAAGAAATATGGAGTATCCTGGCTGGTCTGTTTCTGCATCTTTTTCGCAAGCAAATGCGGGCGCGCTACTACTGGCTTTTTTCGAAAAGATCCTTCTATTTGTTTGTCAATTCAATAGTGTATGCGTTGAGTTTGAAGCTGTTCATTGTCGTGGCGCGCGCAGCGCGCGGGGGGTTTCAGATTCTCCTAACGTCATAGGATTCTATGGAAAGCTAATTGAGGATGCACACCGTAAGATTATGGAGGGACACACATGAGCCTTAAGGAAT
>CP070791.1:339323-347155 GCA_020346825.1 Candidatus Bathyarchaeota archaeon | reverse complement strand
GGGTTCTTTCCTGCTGCTGCTTCGGAGCCTATTGGTCTGTTCAAAGGTATTACTCCATTTACTCGATTGCCCCTGCCGACCTGACCTGAATCTGCGCTGTCCGCACTGGTTCCCAGTACTGTTAAATAGACTCCGTCTATGCCCCTTCCTGTCACGTCCAAGGTGTTAAGATCTACCTTAACGTTTTCGAAACCTGCTTTTTCCTTCACGAACCTGTTTATCTCTTCGTGAAGCTCAGCTTTTTTTCTGAAGTAATCTTTCTCACTCTCGACGAAGCGGTCGACCAGAGCCATGGCCATGGTGATGCTAAGATTTGTTCCCCTTCTAAAGCCCATCACCTTGACGTCTTCTCCTGACTCGGGAAATCTTTTCTTGAAATCCTTGGAATTCACGTAACGTTCGGTTTCCAGAACGATCTTTTCCGTTCTTGTCATGGGCGCATAACCCACAGCAGCAGAAGTGTCATTCGCGCCAAGAATCATTCCTTTTCTCTTGAAGATGTCTGTGAGCTCTGAAGATCCTGGTTGCAGCTCCACTCTATATCTCACATGTTTTTCTGGATCCACAAATCTTAGGTTTTTTTTGAACCATTCTTTTGCTGTTTGGATGGTCATTTCTTTGATTGGTAGGCTAACCCCGTCAACTTCGAACGTTGCTCTGTCGCCGAATATAAGGAGCATAGGTTTCTTCATTAGACCTCCACCAAATCTGGTTTCAATTTCTCCGGCAACTAGAAGCGACTTGTCCGCATTGTGGTGCATGATGACGCCAAATTTTTCCAAATAGGCTTTGCTCAGCCTCACCGATATTCGATCCATAATGGCGTCGCATATAGAGTCTGGATGGCCCAGACCTTTTCTTTCCACGATTTCAAGTTGTTGTTTTTCGACGGGTGTTTGGCTTAGGCCATTGATCAACATATTGCGCATGTAAACACCTTGACGCAGGCTTATAAACAGCAACTGAATATATACCTTGTGATATTTAAGCTGCATAAAAAATAACCAGGGGTTATCAATGATAATAAATGGAGCTACCTTGAAAAAGTTGAGGCTAGATTCAGGACTAACCCAAAGAAAACTATCTCAGCTTGTAGGAGTCTCGCAGGCTCACATAGCAAAAATCGAGGGCGGAAGAGTGGATCCCAGAATGTCGACTGTAAACAAGCTTCTCCAAGTTTTGACTGAAGGAGAAGGAAAAGACTGTGGAGAGGTCATGACAAGACAGGTTGTCTTCGCCGAACCTATGGATAAGGTTGTAAAAGTAAGCCAACTCATGATGCAACATGCAATATCCCAGTTGCCTGTCCTTAAGAACCGGAGAGTGGTAGGTACGGTGACGGAGGAGAGCATCATAAGAAACCTGAGTTCAAGCATTGCAGACAATCGAGTTGAACAGGTGATGCAACCACCCTTGCCAATCGTACCGGAGGACACAAACGTCAGTATGATCAAACCCCTGCTTGAAGATCATCCAGGTGTGTTAGTTGTCAAAAAGGGAGACATTGTAGGCATAATAACTAGGTCAGATCTGCTAAAAACCGTCTCCAACACCATCTAGGAAGAATAATTGGATTCTCCTCAACCCTTGAAGTGGAGCAAGGGAGTTCCCAGAAATCTCTCAATACCAGTCTTGGCACTTACAGATTGGCTTAGTCTTGTTGCTGCACAAGCACTCTGCAGGTCCAACACATTTCGTCATCAGAGGTTTTTAACTAAAAGTTGTAATAAAGATTGATAAATAGACAACCCTCTACCTAGAAATATGCTAGAAAATTTAAAAGAATCTTGTGGAGTGTTTGGGGCGCAAGATTTCGATTATAGATCCGTGTTTCCTTATGTTTATTGGGGACTTAGAGGTCAGAATCATCGTGGTCACCAGTCCCACGGATTCCTCACTTTTGATGGAAATTTCCATATCCACAAAGACTTGAGTTTGGTTCCTCGGATAAAGAGAGGGGCGATCCAAGAATGGATTATGAAGCTACCTGGACATGTGGGTCTAGGTCACGTGAGATACACTACTTCTGGTGGAACGGATGGAGAATCGCTGGTGAAGAGTACGGCACCGATACTGGAACATGAAGGAAAAACTACAATTGCTTTGTCCTTCAATGGTAACATCGTTAATGTTCCGGAGATAATCAGGAAAATCAGGGAGAAATCTCCGAATTTCCAGTTTGATTTTGATGCCCAACTGATTTCTAGAAAAATCCTTTCGGGACTCGCAGAAAGGCGCGATCTAGCTTTGTCGGTCAAGAGTTGCATGAAAGAAATGGAGGGTGCTTTTTCTGTGGCTGGAATAACCCAAGAGGGAGAACTGTTTGCCTTCAAGGATCAATGCGGAATAAGACCTCTCTGTTGCGGCCTAAGTGAGGACCGTAAGATCTTGACGGTTTGTTCTGAAACAGTTGGTCTGGACGTTAACGGTTTCGAGTTCGATTTTGAGCTGAATCCCGGAGAACTTGTGGTTGCGTCAGAAGATGGTTTTGCGCGTGAACAACTAGTGGACTGTGGAAGAAGGGCGCTTTGTGCCTTCGAATTTGCCTATTTTTCAAGACCAGATTCGATGTTAGGAAACAAGTTTGTATACGAAGTAAGAGAAGAATTTGGAAGAAATCTTGCAAGAGAATATCCTGATACAGTCAGGAACTCTGACATAATCATATCAATGCCAGAGACTGGTAACGATGCTGCCTTTGGTCTTCACGAGTTGACTGGTAAGAGATGGGAGAGGGCATCAAGAAGACACAGGTATGTTACAGAGCGAGCTTTTATTCTTCTTCCGAAGGAGCGATACACAACAATAGACAGAAAAATCAACATCATCGACCACAAAATCTCGGGAAAGAACGTTGCTGTAGTTGATGACAGCATTGTTCGAGGCGACACAACAAGAGTTGTGGTAAAGAAACTGCGCAAAATGGGAGCAAAGAAAGTCTATTTATTGATCACCTTCCCTAGGATAATGGGTCCTTGCTTCTACGGCGTTGATATGGCAACCTACGGTGAGTTAATAGGATCCAGGTACGAAACCGAGGAAATAGCTGAAATAGTAGGTGCCGATGCAGTGAAATATCAATCAATAGATGGACTTGTGAAAGCCACAGGTTTGAGTAGAAACGAGTTATGTCTAGGGTGTATCACCGGAAAATATCCAACTCCGATGGCTCAGAGACTGGCAGACGAGATGAAAGAAAGATTCGAGAATGGATACGAAGAAAAGGGACGAATATACGAAGTTGCCATCCATTAACGGTTTTCTGGGATATCTTCCTTCTGTCGGTGATTAAATGGACAAAGTTGGTATCCTCGTTGTGTCCTACGGTTCGAGAGCAGCTGCAATGATAGACATCTTCTGTCGCAGCGAGATTTTCCTTCCCAAAATCTACGTTGTTGACAAGCAGAGAAACCCTTTCAACGTGGAAAAAGCAGAGAAGCATGTTGTTGTGTCTAACCTCAATGTAGAAGAGATCTGTAGGTTTGCCAAGAAATACGAAAACCACATAGACTTCGGAATAGTTGGACCTGAGAAACCGATAATCAACGGTATAAGAGACCTAATCGAGCAGGAAACTAGCATTCCTATGATCTGCCCGACTAGGAGATTCGCTATTGAAAGAAGCAAGGTGGTACAAAGACATCTGTTTCAAAGAATTGTTCCAGAAGTCAACCCAAGATTCAAGATATTCGATCCGAACGATCACGAAAGCTTAGGGCACATTAGAAAAATAGCCTGGGCTTGGCTGGATGAACTCGACGACAAGGTTGCCGTCAAGCCTGACAATCCAGCCGCAGGAAAAGGCGTTGGCGTATGGGGCGACCATTTCACCAATCGTCAGCAAATATGGGAACATTTTCTAGCCAATTATCAGCAGGGTCCAGTGATAATAGAAGAGAAGATCGATGGCGAAGAATCTAGCTTCCAAGCCTTTTGTGATGGAAAACATTTGGTTCCTTTGCCAGAGACGCGAGATTACAAGAGAGCTTTTGATGGCGATGAGGGTCCTAACACGGGGGGGATGGGCTCCTACAAAAATACAAGCTCTCTACTCCCCTTCATGACCTTGGCGGACAGGGAGAAAGAAATCGAAATCGTGAACAGAATCTTCAAAGAATTGAAGGGAAAAGGAAGTAATCCTGAGCTTCGAGGGATTCCCTTTTACGACGCCTTCATCCATACAAACATAGGACCAAAGATTTTGGAAAACAACAGTCGACCAGGTGACCCAGAGATACTAAATCTCTTGCCCATCCTGAAAGATGATTTTGTTGATGTTTGCTTCAGAATATTGGATGGAAGATTACGGAGAGTTGCATTTGAAGAAGAGGCAACCGTTGTGACCTACAAGGTTCCTCCAAACTACGGTGGTTACGCAACAACATTTCTAAATCGGGTGAAGAGAAACGAGATAGGCAGACCTGTAGACTTAAGTGGAGCATACAAATTGTGTAGAGAACATGAAGATCACCTTAGAGTTTATCCCGGTTCCATGGAGCTGAGAGAAGCAAAAGATTATGCGCTCACGTCGCGAGCCGTGTGCGTCGTTGGGATAGGCAACGACATTGAGAGAGCTAGGGAAATCTCCTTGGAGGGCATAAAAGCGATCAAGGGTGGAGAACTGTGGCACAGGAATGACATTGCATCAAGAGAGCATGTGACAAAAAGTGTAAGGCATATGGAAAAGTTGAGGATGTTTTAATGCTTGCAAAGGCGTCGCAAAAGAATAACGAGAAAGTCTTCATCACTGATTGCGAAGGACCAATCTCAACGAATGACAACGCTTTCGAGTTAATAAGACGCTTTGTTTCTAAGGGAGACATGTTCTTTGCGTTAATAAGCAAGTATGATGATGTTCTCGCGGATGTTGTTGAGAAGCCCGGATACAAAGCTGGGGATACCCTGAGGCTGATACTTCCCTTCCTCCGGGCTTATGGGGCAACCAACCACAAAATAGAGGAGTTTTCCTCCAACAATGTTCTGTTGGTTCCAGGCGCACAAGACACACTACGCTTTGTCGCGGGCCTTATGCCATCCTTCATCGTTAGCACCAGCTACGAGCAGTATATATCTTCTTTGTGTCACCTAACTGGTTTTCCTTACTTCAAAGTCTATTGCACAAAATTAGACATCGACAAATACGAAATGAGCGAAGAAGAGGCCAACAAACTGAAAAAAATAAGCGAAGAAATATCAGCAATGCCCATGATTGAAATCCCCGAACACGCCAAGACTGTTCACGATTTTTCTCGAAGAGACAGAGAAACAATACACCGGTTGAACGAGGTATTCTGGGAAGACATTCCCAAAATGGAATCAGGGAAAATGCTGGAAGAGGTAAACCCTGTAGGCGGGTATGAAAAGGCCAAGGCAGTGCGTGAAATTGTTGAGAAGTTGGATAACCGTCTTGATAATGTAATGTATGTAGGTGACAGCATAACGGATGTTCCACCCTTCAAATTAGTAAAGGAGGAGGGAGGACTAACGGTCTCTTTCAATGGAAACTCGTACGCTATCAGAGAAGCCGAAATCGCTGTTCTTTCAGGCAACACCATCGTAACATCTGTTCTTGCAGAAGTCTTTTGTAGGCTAGGCAAGGTAGGTGTCATCGGAATGATTGGAGAGTGGACGCCCTCTGGATTGAAGAGATATAATATCCTCTCTACACTACAAAAACGCATGCTCAAGTTATACTCTGATGCCTTTCCCAAAGTTGAAGCAATAACCTCTGAAACTGCGGAGAGACTTAGGAAGCAAAGCGGCGCCTTCAGAAGAACTGTTAGAGGAGAAGCTATAGGAAAGTTAGGATAGTTGTTAAACCGTGATTCCATGAAGGCTGAAATCGAAGACTCCTATGCAGAAGCTTTTGTTGGATTGTATTGCAGAGTCATAGTCACCGCTGATGATGACAAAGTGTTGAAGAGGGCAGCTGAAGACGCCACGGCCACACCAGCAATAGTCATCGGGAGAACAGAGGGAGGTGTCGAGAGATGGTTAAACAAGAAAGAAACTCCAGATGGACGGAATGGCGTCACTCTGCAGTTCTGGGGAGGAATCAGCGAAGACAAAACCTTCAACGACTCGGTTAATAAGTTGGAAGTGGAAATGTCCTATCGCATAAGGCAGGACATACTCGTGAAGCCTTTCACCGCCGTTTTTGATGCACTGCCGAACCCAGCCGGGAAAATTGATATGCTGGAAACGGTTGGCCACTGCGGAGACGGCTACGAATGGAAACAGAAAATCCACGGAAGAAGCATGATTGTTGTTCCAATCATGGTTTCTGACTTTCTAATAGAGCAAAAGCTCAGCTACACAAAAGGAGTGATGGGCGCAAACTTTTGGTACATGTGCAAAACCAAACGAGCAGTATCAGAAGCAGGTGATAAAGCGCTGAAGGCGATACACGAAATTGAAGGGGTCATAACACCATTTGATATCTGCTCAGCAGGCTCGAAACCTGAAACAAGATTTCCTCACATAGGTCCTACAACCAACCACCCGTACGTACCATCGCTGAAGAAAAGGTTAGGCAAAGAGTCGAGGGTCCCGGAAGGAATTAAATACATCCCAGAAATCGTGATCAACGGAAAATCAATCGCGGCAGTGAAAGAAGCCATGAAGGTTGGAATCCGAAGCGCCTGCGAGGTGAATGGAGTCGCTCGTATCTCAGCTGGTAACTATGGAGGGAAACTCGGAAGCTATAAAATACACTTGAGAGAGTTATTCCCATGACATTCGATGTCATAGGTTTTGGCGCTCTAAACTTAGACAAACTATACAAGGTAGACATGATTGCCAAAGAGGAAGAAGAGGCCTTCGTCTTAGATTTCAAAGAATCCCCGGGAGGCTCTGCAGCAAACACTATTGTAGGTTTGGCGAGACTGGGATTGAAAACGGGTTACATTGGGAAGATTGCTGAAGACCGCGAAGGAAAGCTTCTTCTAGACGACTTCATGGAAGAAAACGTTGATACCCGTGGAATCGTGGTTTCGAAGAAAGGCAGAAGTGGCGTTGTCACAGGATATGTTGATGAAAAGGGAGAACGCGCTTTATACGTTGATCCTGGCGTAAATGATTGGCTGGAATTCAAGGAGATCGACATTGGATATGCTTCCAGTTCTGATTTTCTCCACCTAACCTCCTTCATTGGAGAAAAGCCTTTTGAAGCCCAGAAGAGACTCCTAAGAGAAGTTTCTGATGCAAGAATAAGTTTTGATCCTGGGGCCATCTACGCAAGAAAGAGCTACGAGTCCCTGAAACCAATAATCAAAAGAAGCTTTGTAATGCTTCCAAACGAGATAGAGAGTAGACTTCTCACCGGAAAACGCTACGAAGAGGCCTCAAAGACATTGATTAAAGAAGGTGTCAATGTGGTTGCAGTCAAGCTTGGCGAAAGAGGATGCTATGTCACGGATGGGAGAGAGAGCCAACTTGTCGAACCGTACGAGAAGGAACTTGTAGACACAACTGGTGCTGGTGACGCTTTTTGCGCCGGTTTTCTATACGGTCTAATCAATGGTAAGGATCTGTATGAATGTGGAAAACTGGGGAATTTTGTTGCAGCTCGTTGCATATCAAAAATGGGTGCCAGAACGGGGCTGCCTGGGATTCAAGAGCTGAATGCGCGCGCATGTGTTGGACCTACAGAGTACTTGTGAAGCAACAAGACTAGGCGAATCTTTAAGTTCCAAGACGGGTATTGAGAGATTTCTAGGAACTACCTTGCTCCACTTCAAGGGTTGAGGAGAATCCAATTATTCTTCCTAGATGGTGTTGGAGACGGTTTTTAGCAGATCTGACCTAGTTATTATGCCTACAATGTCTCCCTT
>CP070791.1:330872-339223 GCA_020346825.1 Candidatus Bathyarchaeota archaeon | reverse complement strand
TATCTTTCATGGTGCGGGATTTGTCTCTTCTGTCGTCTATTCGGAGGGTCGACTCAACTCTCAGTATTCCCTTGGCGATTAGGGCTTCGTGGGCAACATTCACCGCTTCAAGAATAGTCTCTAGATTGTCTGCCTCCATAACCGTTCCCATCGGAGTGATCTGGCATTCCAACCCCTTCACCTCTTTCATCGCCGCTATCGCTGCTGCCACGTAGCGTCCTATGCTCGTTTCTCCATGCCCCAAAGGTGCGATGCTAAATTCAGCCATAACCTTAAACCCCCTCGCCAAACTCGATCACCTTCTAAATTGTTAAGGGCAATTTCCCAATAATGCTTGTGCATGCATGCGAGAGTTATTGCGCGCGCATGATTATTCTCCTTCGCAATAGTGCAAATACCTTCTGTAGTTTTTGAGAGTGACTTCTTCCGGTATCACGTCTGAGTGTTCTTCATTTAAATGGGTAATTCTACTAGGTACGTTTGGGTTCTTCGGTGATCTTCTAGGAAAGACCATATCACAGTAGTTGCAGCAATCCTACTTCTTTCCTCTCACCAAGATCTTAACCCATTTGAATGAAATAGACAGGCAATTACTAAATTGTTTTGATCATCTAGTCGAGCGCACAAATGTACTATGTTATGCCTTAACAATTGCGCGCGCCCAAGCAGGGCTAACACCTTGAACGTGGACCCGACCAAAGCCGTCCTTAGCAAGGTTGAACAAAGCAGAAAGAAATATCCAAACGACCGTTACAAAGGAAAAGCCCATCTCAACCAATTGTAGTCGCTTGAATAGAATTCGTGAAACAGACCCAATTGGCAGGTTTCTCAAAAAGTTTCTCCCATTCTATACCGCTCTCTTTGAGTTCCTTAAGTACCCTGTCGTATCTATTCCGTGCCTCTCGAGATTCCTTTTCTTCTTGGCTCCTAAGAAATCTTTGCCATTCTTCCTCCTTTGCTCCATTCCTAACCCAGTCGGTGAAGGGCGTCGAAGAATCTACAAGCTTCTTCAACTGTTTTGGCGACCTTTATGATGAACTCGTGGTCCTCGAGATCTATGAGCTGAGTGTAACGTAGAGTGTTGTTGATGCTTCTGTGACCAAGCAACCCAATGACATGTAGAATGTCTTTCGGCTTGTGGTATTCCATCGTTGTTTTCCAATGCCTGAACGTGTAGAAGGAGATCCGCTGCACCCTTGGATTCTTGGTGATTTCGGCGACTCTTGCTCTTGCATGTATGCATCGCGCAAAATCTGCCTTTGCAAACAAGAGCAAACATGAAGCAACGCAATGAACCGTCTTCTTGAAGCCGAAAAACCATTACTGCTTTTGAAGTCAGATGATTATAAACCGATACAGTTGGGACAGGTTATGTGGAAGTTGTGTGGGCACACTGACCGCCCTTTCCTAGCTGGGTGACCATTGTGCGCATGCACACACATAGATTCTTCTCGTGCTAGACGCCATCAAACTTGGGCTCGGGAGAAGAGGTAAGTACCGACACCTATCATCAATGCATTGAAGCCTATTAGCACTCCTAAGCTGATCAGCCATCCAAGTGGGCCTAACAAGGGAGTCCCAGCTCCCAACAGACACCACCGCAGCAGTTCAACCCCATAAAACATAGGATCAAATAACATAGCCACTTGAAGCGGCAGAGGCACAACATCTATGGGAAAGAATACTCCTGACAACATGAAGAGTGGCCATATTACGAAAGTAGACAACAACTGGAATGCGTGGAAATCGTTTAGGGTTGACCCGATTGCGACGCCGAGGCCGACAAAGCCTGCAGTGATAAGTAGCATCACGCCTACCGCTGCGAAGGCGCCTGCTACAAACATGATAGTTGGTGTGAACGCACCCATAATTCCAGCGACCGCCATTAGTATTATACCTTGGATTGACGCGGTTGCCGCTCCACCAAGAATTTTGCCGAGGATGATGCTAGTTCGACTGACGGGTGCGACGAGCATCTCTTTCATGAAGCCGAATTGTCGGTCAAAGATGACGGAGACTCCGGAGAACACGGAGCCAAAGAGAAGCCCCATGCCAATGACCCCGGGTGCCATGTATGAGAGGTAGTTGATGCTACCGAATCCGTCGACGAAGCTCCCGAGTCCTAAACCGAAGACAACGAGGAAAAAGAAGCTCTGCGCCACCGACGAGATGATTCGTGCCTTAGCTCGCCAGTAGCGCTTCAATTCTCGCAACAAGACTACATATATCGCCTGCCCAGACAATGGTTGTACCATTTCACGTTTTACCTTCCATTCGGATATTTCAACCTCTGATCCGCCGTCCACGGGCTTGCTGAACGATACGGTGACGCCGCGCCATCTCCATAAAGCTACCACGTTCGTCACGTATATCACGGCCGGTCACCGACAGGAAGACATCATCAAGGGTAGGCTTATGCAGCTCCACCGACTCCAGGATCACTCCAGCTTCATCGACCAACTTAACAATCTCTGGGATTCGGTGCCCACCATTATCCACCAATAGGTTCAAGCATTTCGCCCCTTCATCGCGACCGCGTTGACCGTTTTCATCAGCCATACCCTTTGCCAACATTTGCTGAACCTGCTTTGGAATCTTCCCCCTCCCTCCAATACTCCCAGAGTCCATCCCAGGAATTATCCCTCCTATGCCTATGCCGACTGACATTCCTCGCTTCATCTGAATCATATGACTCATTCTGGCATAACTATTACCGGAAGCAACAACATTAATGCTGCGTATCCATTCCTTCTCCTCCAAAAGGGGACGAATTCTCACTATCACCGCCGGATCCTTGAAGACCAAACTCACAACATCTCCTTCCAAACGCGCCTTCAGCTTGCTTGGAGTATCCAACGCCACAATCTTGCCAAAATCTATGATCAATATGCGTTCACAGAGGTAATCGGCTTCCTCCGTGTAGTGGGTGGTTAGGATGATGGTGACGTTCTTTTCCTGGTTCAGGCGTTGGATATGCTCCCAGATAGAGCGTCTGGTCTGAGGATCTAATCCAAGAGTTGGCTCATCCAGAAAGAGGACTTTAGGGTGGTGAAGTAGCCCACGGGCAATTTCCAGTCGTCGTTTCATCCCACCGCTGTAGGTCTTTACTAGATCGTCGGCACGATCGGTAAGCTGGACTACTTCCAACATTTCTTCGATCCGTTGTAGCCTCACAATCCGCTCAAGACCGTAGAGTCGTCCGTGAAAGTCCAAGTTCTCTCGCCCAGTCAATTCCAGGTCCAGGGTTGGGTCCTGGAATACGTAGCCAATGCTACGTCGTACTGCGTCCGCATCTTCAAGAATATTGTGACCATTTACTGTAGCGGAACCATTGGTGAGTCGCAGTAACGTGGCGAGCATGTTCAAGGTTGTGGTCTTGCCAGCCCCGTTAGGGCCGAGAAATCCCAAGATCTCGCCTTCTCTTACTGTGAAGCTTATGCCATCTACTGCTCTAACCTTTCCGTTGAATACCTTGGTTAATGCCTTGACATCGATAATGTTGTTGATTTTGCTCACCCCATAGCTAACTCCTTTTCCTGTCATGACTAAACCTAGTCAGCTTGTTCTAATTTCTTGGCTATTTCATTTAGTTTTTCGGTGGCTTGTTTGATAACTTCTTTAGCCTGTGTGGCAGCGTCTTCCGTGTATTTTTCGCGCAAATTGTCAAGAAGGTTCCAGCTAGCCTTCATGAAACTCTTTCCTGCTTCGAGTAGTTCTTGTGCCTTTTCAGGATAGGAGTTGAACCATGGGAATCTATGGAAGGGAGGCCTGAAAGCACCAAATCTCTCTCGAATCTCCTTCCTTCTCTTAACATGTTCCTCTAGAAACGCTTTGCCTTCATCAGTTAAGGTATAACGTTTCATGCCGGGCTCTTGGTCAGGTGCTTCTTTTGTATATCCTTTGTCCTGGAGCCAGGCCAAGAGGGGGTAAATAGACCCGGGACTTGGCTTCCAGTTCCCCTCAGTCTTAATTTCGATTTCATTCATGATTTCCGATCCCGCTCGGGGCTTTTCATCAAGCAGTTTCAACACAGAGTATTTCAAGAAGCCTTTTGGTACAGAAGCCACGTGTCTCATCCAAGAACCAAAACGATGTCTATGTGAACAGTTCATATTTTCACCTCCAATTCAATCGATATTGATATCATATACGATACCTATGTCGATATCGATATCGACATATATTAACCTTTCCTACCTTACTGATGCCGCCTTCACCTTCCAAGAATAACCAATGCGCGCGCATACGTGGGCGCGTAGGCTAGGATTTTCTAAATACTAGACGGTCAACAACCAGACAAATGGCGCGAAAAACCTCTTCGGCATCCAACTCGTTCGTATCTAGAATCAGATTGAAGGGTGAAAAATCGTTTCTCAGATCAAACCCGTAAAGGTCCTTGTAGATTGTCTGTGTTCTCTTGTCTTTTTCTTTCAAAATCTTCAACGCTTCTCCTACCTTAATTCCGTCTCTTCTTGCGAGTCTTCTGGCTCTAACTCGAGGGGAGGCTTCCAGCCAGATTTTGAATCCTTTCTTTAACAGCCAAGGCATGGTCCAGCTGTCGAGGACAACGTTCCCTTGCTTCGCCAGCTCCAATAATTTTTCATCAACCTTCTTGTCGAACTTGGGATCCTTCATTCGCTGTTGAAGGAATTTCCTCCCTTCAGCAGTTTCCCACCATCCAATTTCGATGGGTTTGTATCCTTCTTCAATACCCAAGGCTTTCAAAGCGTTTCCGCCAGAAAAGTATTTTAGACCATGTTTTTCAGCTAGCCTTTTCGCCATAGTGCTCTTTCCGCAAGCGGTCATCCCGCAAAGGCATATTACGACTTTTTTCCTTTGCGCTACGCAACACTCCTTCATAGTCTGATCGATCCGCCCTTTCTAGTGGTGTCAAATGTTTCTTGCTGCTTGTCTCAGCAAGTCTTGGAGGCAAATGTGGCACAAGTGACCACCATACATACGTTCAACTCTTCTCTGACTTGCAGCAATTTTGTGAAGTCTCGACGGATTTGAGCGTGGAACTCCGGATAGTACTCGACCACACTTGGCACAGTGTGAAAAACCCGTCTTCTCTTTGCCATAATGGATCTCACGGTGTTTTCCAGGGGACTTTACGCTTCGGCGTTTTCTGCTTCGAGTCCGCAGGGAGGGTCTGGGCATCTATTTGGTTGCCCCCGTTAAACCGAAGATTCGAGAGAAGAGGGTACCAAAGAGGAAAGAGCAGAGAAGATACCAATAGAAAAGATTCAGGTCCATTGTTCCGCTGATCCATGGGAGATACGCAACAGGTCCCGTGCCGATAAAGGGGCTTTCAAAGAGCTTCATGCCAAGAATGCTACCGGTTAGTAGTAACCAGACTAGAAAAAACATTGCCATAGTGATTGGAAGTACTCTCATCTGTCGGAGGGACAGCGAAGCCATTTGCGATTGAAGCTGAAGAAGCTGTTTCTCCTGTTTCCGAGCTTTTTTGAGGAGTTTCTTGTCATCGGTGCTTTTTGCTTTCTTGAGATTGTCGTCTTTCTCCTTTTTTAAAGTAGCAATCCGATGTTGCAACGCTCTAAGTTTTTCACGGTGTTCCCTAGGGACGAAGCGGCTGTTAACTAGAGATGAGATAAAGGCCATTAGCAACGAAACTAACATGATTATGAATGTTGCGAAGGGTGGTTCTGCCAGATAGGAACTCATATCATCACTACACCAACAGCTTTAGGACTTCTCTAGCGGCTTCAGCCTGTTTTCCAGTTGGGTTATCAACCATCTTAATTGACGCACCAGTTAAGACTGCGCAGGCAGCAGCCATGAGCCTTGAGAAAAGAATTTCCTCCATTATTTCATCTTCCAAGACCTTGTCTCGTTTCCGAGATTTATCTTTATGCCTACGTGAAAGTATTTCGTGTGGCTCTGCTTCAACCAAAACGAACATATCTGGATTCAGAAGTTGCAGGACATGGAACGGTAGACCAGCCCAGTATCCGCTTGCAGTTTTTATCGACATATGGGTGTCGACGATTAGGTCTCCATTGACTGCGACAGCTTTTTTTGAAATGATCCTAGCCGCTCTCGCCTGAAGATTGCGTTGGAAAGCTAGTCCAGATTTCCTCAGCGCATCTCTGTGAAGGGACTTATCACGTTTTTGAGATATTTCTACCATGATTGATCCGTAATTTACTACGTTAATCTTTTTTCCAGTTTGCTCAGCAAGCTTCACTGCTACGTTACAAACCGTTGTTTTACCTGTTCCAGGAATTCCAGTGACAACGACAACTCTCTTCAACATTTTTATCCTCCTAATACACGGCGAAAGGCTGGATACATGTCGGCAACGCGTTCCTTCACAAGAAGTTGGTAATACTGATACAATATTCCCACCGACAACAAGATGCCCATTCCTGTCCCGAACACTCCGAAAAAGTCTGCGACTGAAGCGATCAATCCTACTATTGCCCCCCCAAGTATTGTGACCACGGGAATGTACCGCTTAAGAACCAACTCTATAGATCTACCAGATCTTCGAAATCCTGGAATCTGCATTCCCGAGTCAACCAACTGTTTTGCAACGGTTCCTGGACCTAATCCACCTACTTCAAGCCACGTAAGTGAAAAGACTATGGAAAAGGCGACCATGATGCCTGCGAAAGCGAAGGCTCTCAGAGGGTCACTCATAACTGCTGAAATGTTTCTAGGTGAGATAACATAGTAGACGAGGCCTCCCACAGGTTGGGGTTGCCCTCCTTCTCCTACACTGTATTGTCCAAGAAGATTAAGCCAAAAGTTTGTGTTGTTGGAGTTGAATCTGCTCCAGAGAAGTTGAGAAAAGAAATATATGTTTGCGAAAAGGGCGGAAGCAAAAATGACAGGTAGGTTGGAGACGTACAAAAGTTTGATGGGGTATTTTCCCCGAAATCCCCTGTACTTGGCGTAGGAAACAGGAAGCTCAACCCTAACTCCTTCAACATATATTACTATGATGAAAATAGCGAGAGTTATGAAAAAACCTAATAGTGTAGGTAGGTTTAGCACGTTGCCTTCACTGTCAATTCTGATAAGGGCGTTTGTCAAGGGTTCTCTGTTCATGAGTGTCTGAAAGAACGCAATGAAGGCTCCAGAGCTTTTTCCATCTCCCATGGGAGGGGTTGGAGCCAAGCTGTCCCACAAAACGCGTTGGGCAACACCAGCTAAAATGAAGAGGCTTATTCCGCTGCCAATTCCCCAGCCTTTCTGTATCATTTCGTCCAAAAGCATGAGCACGAGTCCAGCCGCTAAGAGTTGAATGAAAACGATTGTGGTTGTACCTGCATCTAGCGGGCCATACACTCCGCCGATAAGGTATGCGGAGGCTTGAACTCCGGTCATGATTATGGAGAAGACTTTACTGGCTGTAGTGAAGAGCGCTCGGTCGTCTGGATTGGTGAAATTGCAGGCTATCATACCTGATCCGGCAAGTAGTTGGAGGATAAGGCCGGCGGTTACGATGGGGCCTATTCCCAATTCCATGAGGGTACCTCTATTGGAAGCGAAAATAACTCGAAGATAAGTTAGTTCCCAACCTCCGCCTACCCCGACCTTGTATAGAGGCACCTCAGTCATGATGAGGTATACTACGAGGGCCATGGCAGTCCAGAAGATCTTTTCGTTGAAACCTACTCTTCGAGCTGGCGGGCTAACTTCTGGCATGAATCTTGAGAGAGGTCCGAACAACGAAAGGAATCTGCCGGCCATGGTTGGAATCCACCAGTCTTAGAATCAAGGAAGAAGACTTAATAAAGTTTACATTATGTCATAAAAGATAGAAAAAAACCGAGAACAGCAACATAACGCGCGCGCACGTCATCTACGAAATACATACGCGAGCACAAAGTATTTTGTCTCTAACTTTCTTCTTGGATGATATGTCCGCCTGCTTCCTCAATTTTCTTGGCTGCTGTCTCTGAATGGGCATTCACCTTAATTAGCATGGGCTTAGTTATTTTGCCGGTTCCCAGAAGTTTGTGAAAACCAAGCTTGCCTAGGTTTAGGAAAATTTTCTTTTGCTTTCTTTTCAGCTTCTTTTCTGCAGCAAGCTTGTCGGCTAGCTCACTTAGTTCTCCTACGTTGATAACATTTGGTTTTCCGCCAATGGCTTTTTGAGATGTGAATCCCTTCTTACCAAAATAGTTGGGCTCATGTTTCACTATGTATGTCCATCCTTCCTTGTGGAGCCCAGCTTTTCTTTCACCTTTGGATCCTTTCCTATGTTGCCCTACCTGACCGTATCCGTGAGTTCTGGAGCCTCGCTTCTTCCTAACTTTCCTGCGTTTGTGAGGCAATGTCAAACCTCCAGTTTTTTCATTGAAGTCTTTTATCCTTAACTG
>CP070791.1:325874-330772 GCA_020346825.1 Candidatus Bathyarchaeota archaeon | reverse complement strand
GCAACTGTTTCTTTCCAGCTTCCTTTGGTTGCTGTCATTAAATCATGGATTTTGGACTTGTGTGATTCAAGAGTTACCTGAATGAAGTCTAGCCCGGTTTTTTCAAGGTTTTCAACATAAGTTTTGTTCTTAAGTTTTCTGCCATTGGTGATAAGACCGGTGACCATCCCCTTTTCTTGGCCGTAGAGCAGCAGTTCTAGCAGGTCTTCACGCAAGGTGGGTTCGCCTCCAGTGAAAGTCAATATGAACACGCCAATCTGATGAAGGTGGTCAATGACTTCTTTCCACTGTTCTGTGGTGAGTTCAGAGGTCTGATGTGGTCCGCCAGCGTAGCAGTGAACGCAATTGTTCTGACATCTGAAAGTAAGCGCTAAATCTGCACGTAAGGGAGCCGAAAACTCTTGAGTGAAAGGTTCCACTCTCTTCACATCAAGAAAAGATATAGGACAGACTTCCTCAGTCTGCGCCAAAGTACTCACCGCGTAAACTAGCCGTTCATGCTCGTTCCTTGCCGTCTTCTTGCTCACTCGGTACATACGTCCAATCTTCTTGACGGCTTCATCCGTTGTCAAGCCTTGCATGAAGAAGTAAGCGTGTGCGGCAGCTGTCTCGTTCAGATACAAAATCGTGTTAGCGTTTATGACTAACAATCCTTGACCATCTGGCTCCACGCGAAGCTGTAGAGCCAAACCTGCGAAATTGCCTCTTCCTCTGTATGTGTAGCGTCCTTGAGGAATCTTGGACGCACGAAACGCTTTACGCACGAAGCTCATGGTTCCTAGTCCTCCTTCATCCCACTCCTCCGCTTGCACAGGCGCAGGCGCAAGATACGCAAGCACAGACGCACGCGCAAGATGCGCAAGCACATACGCAACTAGACTTGTGGTGAGCTGGCTGTGTGGAAGCCTTTGCAGCGGACGGCGTAGGGACGATTGCATTAGCAAATTTTTCGAGGTTGCTAACAATCTTGTTGGAGGTGCCTTCTACAGCTGTTGCAATGTTGTTCGCGAAATCTGCTCCAGGAATTGTAGGTGGCTTTGCAGCTTTGGTAGGCGCCCCTATGTTTGGTTTGTACGTAGGTTTGGAACTATAGTGACGATAGCCGTACCAGTACCACAACCAGAATGGACTCGGTTCGAAGGCTTTGTCACGAAACGTTGTTCGAGTGCGCGATTGATAATTTGGGTCGAGAAACAGCCACAAAAGTTGTTCATCATAGGCTTTGGAGGCTAACTCTGGTGTGCCTACCTGTTCCACTTGTTCCCAAGCCTTTGCCACAATCCTTTTGTAGTAGTCGATACTGTCGCGGCGACAGTATCCACGCAATTTTTCTTCAACAGTGTGTCTAAGAAATACTACTGTTTCTGCTAGTTTCTCTTCGTCGAGGGTTCCATCTTCTTTGATTGAGTTGACGAAGTCGATTTCATAATATCGGAGAGGCGTTTCCTGAGTTTCGGTCTTGTTTCGAGATGATTTCATGATTTTCAGTTTGAGCACAGGAGTTGTAGACTCAACCCATATAGCTCTCTTCTGCAAGAGGCTGTAGAGGATTTCCGTTACTATTTTGGTTGGCTTCATTTCGAGGAGGTATGAGGCCTCCACAGCTGTCAAGCCGCGTCTTATTCCAAGGGTTTCAGTGCTAATTTTAGGCACCAGATATGGTCTCTTGCGAACGACAAATACGACAGCGGCTATTGCAACGACCGCGACTCCAAATATCAAGAGCGCAGGTCCATATTGCTGCAGGAAGGCGACTAAACCTGTCGGCCTTTTCTCGTAACTCTGCACATACTCCTTAGGAAAAGAAACCCCAAACGTGTACTTCTGATTCGGCGAAAGATCTTCTCGCTGCCAGAAAACTGATAATTGGCCTTCCTCAAGAGGCGTGCCGTCCCAAAGCTCTTCTGTTGTAGTTACATTATCCGCGGTGACCCCGGGAGGTAAAACAATCTGCACTTGAAGGTCGAGCACTCTCGCTTCTTCCCACCAAGTGGGAGTGAACTTCATGCCAACGTTGGTTTGTGTATCTTCATATATCATACGTGCGACGTTTGTAGTGAGGTTGAATCTAATAGTTTGTCCAGCAATTAAAGGTTCATAAAGGTTGACTTGCACCCTGTAATCGCTTCCAGAACTTGCATCAGTGGGCACTAGCGTGTGACCATATTGGTCCATAGCCGCTCCCATTGTGAAGTCACGTTTAGGTTGACCAATGTATACAAAGTTTATGTTGGGACCGGATTCGAGTGTTATGCTGATGTCGTAGAGCAAATCGATGGTTCCATTCTGGTTTATCCATATTTTTGCCCATTCGTGTTCTAGATGATACTCTCTCTGGGCTGTTACCGTACCTGCAAAGGTCAACAGAATGAACAATACAAATGATGTGACAAGGAAGGAACGGGTCTTCACCATTTTGGTTCCTCGGCTATCTCAAACGTTTGTCCACAATAGGGGCATGTTGCGTATGGCACGCCAGTGACAATTTTGATCTCTTTTGCGTCTACAGAAGCCGAACAGTTGGGACACTTGAGGGCAACAGCCTTCATTTGCCCTGACAATTCCACACTCTGAACTATCGTCTTTGGCTTTTTGGTTATGTAGTAGGCGATTCCGAAGCCGACAAGAAACAGCATAGCAGCAATAATTATTCTTGTCGCCTTTAATTCAACTGAAATGCTTGCCCCGGTTGACCAAGCGAATATGATACCGAAGAAGAGAAGAACTGCAACGGCAATTGAGCCTAGCGCTGTTTTGAGGTTCATGGATACATTTGATGAACTTCCAATAATTTAACATTATGCGCGGGAAGAGGAACCGAGATTCTGGAATTGAAGCAAGTGCCCGCGAACAATTCTCGCAACTCTAAAACTCTGGTTTCGAGAGACCCTACGTGTATACATACACCACAATCCTTAAGAACTGCGCCATTCAATGGGGATGACGGCTCAAAAATGGTGTAAAAAATATGGCTGACGAAGAACAATCAGAAAGCAAAGAACTGGTCAAGATAGAGAAGCTGACCACAAGTTCGCGGGAAGTGAACACGATTGTGAAAGTGGTTTCAAAAAGTGAAGTCAGGAACGTTACAGGAAGGGACTATTCTGTGCATAGAGTTGCTGATGCCCTTGTGGGAGACGAGACTGGATGTATCTATTTGACGCTGTGGGATGATAACATAGACAGGGTAAAGGAAGAGGCCACCCTGCAGGTAACAAATGGTTACGTGAACTTGTTTAGGGGGAACATGCGCTTAAACACTGGAAGATACGGCAGTTTCGAAGTCTTGGAAGAATCTCCAATTGAAGAAGTGAACACAGAGAACAACTTGTCTGACAAACGTTATGAACAAGAAAGACGCTATCAACCCAATCGGCAACGCAGATACGGAGAAAGAAGAGGCTACCAGCGACGAAGAAGATACTGAAGCAAAAGAACGATTATTTGCAATCCAATTTCACGGACGATCTGAAGTACTCCATAAACCCGTGAATTTTTCGCGCTACTCTTCCTTTGGTTTTTCTTGTAGACTGACGATAGATCTGAAAGCGAAAGCTGTGTGATTTATATTTTCTTTTATGTCAAGCTTACAAAAATCCATGTAGTTGAAGGGCCACCAAACCCAGGTTGGCTTTTACTGGCTCTAACCGCGCGTGAGATTCAAGCATGGTTTTGAAGGAAGATCTACACTGTTCAGGCTATGAAGGCAGGCAGTTTTTTGGTCATAATCTCTTCAGCCTCATTCATTATTCCATCTATCAACTCTTTAACCGATGGAAGATCATCTATCAGAGCTTGCACCTCTCCTGTCAACACAGGAGAGTTCTCAGTTTTTCCGTGCTTATAGGAATCAGCCCATGAAGCAACTATCTTAGCCTCTGCTATCTTTGGGTTTTCAAACCTCTCTTGGAGGGACCCGGTTACACTGTCAAGCAGTTCCTGTAGGGTGGATGCATACTTGTTTTTTAGAACTCTGATGGGGCCGAAGCTTCCGGCAGTTACCGTTGTGTCCCTCTCTTTTCCCTCGAGAATAGCTTCTTTATATCCCTGGGCGAAGTCGCTTTCCTTGGTGGCGATGAATCGAGTGCCCATGTAGATTGCTCCAGCGCCTAAAGCCAAGGCAGCCACGAGTCCCTTTCCGTCGCACCAACCGCCAGCTGATAAGACTGGAATCTTCACTGCTTTCCTCACAGCCGGAGTTAAAACGCTTGTGTGAACTGGGTTCCAAGCAACGTGTCCTCCAGCCTCATGCCCTGACGCAACCACTGCGTCTACTCCCGCTTTTTCAGATTTCTGAGCATGATAAACCGATGGAACTACATGAACAACAATAAGATCTGCATCCTTCAGTCTTTGGGTGTAAAGGTTGGGGCTTCCTGCCGACGTAACAACAACTTTCAGATTTTTTGCCAGTTTGGGGTTCTTCTCTCTCTCTTCGAGTATGGCGTCTATGAGATAGTGTGCGTCTGGTTGTTCCCGAGCTACTCTCACGTTTACACCAAATGGATTGTCTGTGAGTCTGCTTACTTTGCGAAGTTCTTCCAGCGTATTGACTCCCATGTCTTTTTCCATTGCTAGAGTGCTCTCTACAAGCTTCGGGGCGAAATCATGGATCTGCTCGTAAAAATCTGGGTCACGTTCTTTGAGATACAGAAAGGTACCGGTGTGACTGATAACGCCTAGTCCTCCTGCATTGGAAACAGCCGCGCATAGCTTGGTTGTTATAAAGGGACCCATGGGAGCCTGAATTATGGGATATTCAATCCCAAAAAGTTGGCAAACATCGGTTCTATTGAACACCATACATAACCCTCTGATTCGGAGGGATAAGAAAGAAAATCTTTGAGATTTAACTTTTTGGACGCAGGTTGAACAGGGTTTCTTGTGTATGCAAATTC
>CP070791.1:321826-325774 GCA_020346825.1 Candidatus Bathyarchaeota archaeon | reverse complement strand
GGAATTGCTATCAAACGTCCCAGTAGTCTCACCTTTGACATTACAAGGGAGTTGGTTGACGACGTCGTTGTTGTAGATGACGATGAAATCAATCACGCCGTCTTTATGTTACTTGAACGTTGCAAACAAGTTGTTGAACCAGCAGGAGCGGTGGGACTTGCAGCCTTGTTGGATGGAAAAATCGATGTAAAAGGAAAAAAAGTTGGAGTAGTAATCAGTGGAGGAAACGTTAACATGTCCTTGTTGGCTAGAATAATAGAGAGATCCCTCTATCAAGAGAGTAGATTTGTGAAGATTTCTGGATTATTGCCTGATAGACCGGGAACGTTAAGAGGTGTTTTAACAATAATCGCAAAAGCTAGAGCCAATGTTGTAACCATTGAACATGATAGAGTCAACCCTCATTTAAGTCCTGGTAGGGCTGAGGTAACCATAACTTTGGAGATACCTGAGATGAGCCACTTGAACGAACTAATGAAGATGTTGAAGGAGGCAGGATATCAGTTCTCCAAAGTATGTTGAAGAAGGATATGCAGGATCCTCGAACGCCCGAAGACGAAGAATTCACACCGCGAGGAATGATCGTCCGCAGTGAGTTCTTCTATTCAGGAAACACAAATCCCAAGGACCATACGACTGTAATTCCGAGAATGAACACTACAAATTGAAGCACAGATTTCTTGAAACTTTTCTCTTCATGAAGCTCGGGAATCAACTCTGAGGCCGCTAGATAGATGAACCCGCCTGCTGCAAGGGCTATTAACAATCCGCGTAACGCTGTAACGGCCTCTATGAAGAGAACCGCGGAGATTCCTCCCATAACAACTGTTAGGGCTACTGCAAAATTGAGCAACAGAGCTCGGCTCCGCTTGAAACCGCCATAAACCAATATTCCGTAGTCTCCCATCTCCTGAGGAAGCTCATGAAATATCACAGCGACTGTTGTAGCCAACCCCACTGAGAAACCATGCTCAGGAATCAGGAAGCTAGCGGCGATAACCATCCCGTCGATGAAGTTGTGAATTCCGTCACCTACAAGGTTAAGATAGGCGAAACCTTTGGTGGACGCTTGATCGGCAATCTTGGCTGATATGTCAGCTTCATGAGGATGCCCGTGGTACCAATATATAAATCGCTCAAGGAAGAAGAAAATGATGAAACCCAGGGTGATGTAACCAAATACAACTGACTCTTCAACAAGCTCGATAGCCTCCGGCACAAGATCAAAGAGCGCAGCCCCAAGAATCGATCCAGCAGAAAAAGCAACAAGGAACAAGAGTGTTTGGTGCAATTTCTTTTCTTTCAGAGATAAGGCGTAGATTCCAACCAATGAAAAAAGACTGACAACACAAGTTGCAACAACAATGTTAATTAGATTAGACAATTCGCCTCCACTTTCTTTTTGGTAGTTCTCTACCGGCTATTAAGCTTTGTACACCAAACAAGAAATCTAGATTTAATAATGGAGAATCAATAATTTATACCACAAGAGCGAGTTTACAATGCACAAACATCCTCATCCCCTTAAAGGCACAAAGTACCTTGGAATAGCTTTAGGCATCACCATATGTTTCTTCATCATCGAGCTAGTCGGAGGAATCCTGACAAACAGCCTAGCTCTCCTAACCGACGCTTGGCACATGCTAAACCACATTTTTGCCTTAACCTTCGCTCTCGTAGCTGCTTGGCTTGCCCTTAGACCCGTGACAATGAAAAGAACCTATGGTTACTATCGTGCAGAGATCTTGGCCGCCTTCTTAAACGGCATCTTCCTGTGGGCGGTAGCAGTTTTCATCTTCTACCAAGCTATTCAGCGGATTCAAAAACCAACTGAAGTAGAAAGCTTGAACATGCTGATCATCGCTGTTTTAGGCCTCATAGCTAATGGACTGGCCGCTTTGTCCCTTTCAAAGTCAAAGGATGAAAGTCTAAATGTTAAGGGTGCTTTCCTCCACGTAGTGGCCGACACCCTTGGATCAGTAGGAGCGATTTCCGCTGGAATAGTCATGATTTTCACGGAATGGTATCTGGCAGATCCTTTGATCAGCATTATGATCGGGGTATTAATTTTCTACAGCTCCGGAAAACTTGTCCGAGACTCCCTGAATGTTCTCCTTGAAGGCGTTCCCGCCCACATCGATTTGAACATGCTGGAACGCAGATTAGTTGCAGTTGAAGGCGTAAAAGAGGTTCATGACCTTCATGTGTGGTGTATCACTCCAACAAAGATGTGCTGCATGAGTGGTCACGTCGTAGTTGAAGATGAGACAGACAAGAAGAAGTTAATCACCACTCTGATCAACATGTTAAAGAGTGAATTTGGAATCGACCATACCACTATTCAACTAGAGGACGAAGGTTACCCAAAAGCGACCAGTGAACATTAGAAAATCAACCACTGCTCAAGAAAGCTTGTAATTTCTCTTCTAGATTACATAATTCATCACAATTCATTCTCTGATGTGCGACTCAGCAACCTTTATTGATTCTAGAAGACATAAAATCGTGATGAAACAACATGATAGTCGGTATATGTGGGAGCCCAAGAAGACAAGCAACTGAATACGTTTTGAAAGAAGCCTTGAACATGTTGGAAAAGATGGGGTTCAAGACAGAATTTTTCACTGTTAGAGGGAAGAGCATTGAATTTTGTAGGCATTGTGACTACTGCATTAGAAACAAGAAGTGTGCAATCAAAGACGATATGTATGGGCTCTACCCTCTGCTCAAGGACTCCAAGGGAATAATAATCGCCACACCAGTTTATAGCGGCGGGATGAGTGCACAAATAAAGGCTGTCATGGACAGATGCAGGGCACTAAGCTCCGCAGACCGTGGCTTTTTTAGACGTAAGGTTGGCATGGCTGTCGCTGTTGGAGGAGACAGAATCGGTGGACAGGAACTTGCCTTACAGCAAATCATAACTTTCTACATCTTAAATGGAATCATACCTATCAGCGGCGGCTTCTTTGGAGCAAACTTAGGGGCAACTTTTTGGTCGAAGGACACTCTTGAAGGCGTGAAAAAGGATGAAGAGGGATTTAGGAATTTAAGAAAAACGACTAGAAAGTTCGCCAAGTTCCTAAAAGAAACTAGAGGTAAGAGAGTAGATTAAGGTGTGGAGGTAGGGTCATGGAGGTCGTGATGGAAAAAAGAGAAGAAAAGAGAAGGAAGAAGAGAAGAGTTGCTTGGGGAATTACGGGCAGTGGAGACCGATTAGTGGAAACAGTTGAGGTCATGAAGGAAGTAAAAAAGAGGTATCAGAATGAGGTGGACATAATTGTTTACCTATCCAAAGCAGGGGATCAGGTTATAAAACACTACAGGCTAGCCAACGATTTGAGAGAGAGTTTTGAGAGGCTTTGGGTTGAAATTAATCCTAATTCGCCGTTTCTGGCCGGTCAACTGCAAACAGGAAAGTTCGAGCTGTTGTTAATTGCTCCTGCTACATCGAACACTGTTGCCAAGATTTCGATGGGGATAGCGGACAGCTTGCTTAGCAATGCGGCGATTATGAGTTTGAAAGCTTTTTTTCCCGTTTACATTATGCCTTCCGACTACAAGGAGGGAGTAATAGTTACTAAACTTCCCAATGGGAGGGATTTAAAGTTGAGGATAAGAAAGGAAGATGTGGAGCATGTTAAGAAGTTAGCTGGTATGGACGACATGTTTATGCTGGGGAATCCTGAAGAGATTTTTCAGGTTTTCAAAAAGCACTTTGAACTTGGGGAATCACAATGAAACAGTTGACGGTTTTGCAGTCTATGTGTCTCCCATCACCACCATGGTTTGGGTCGATCGAACTTTCCCTAAAAGTCGTACCTGAATAATAGTATCTTTGATTTTGTCCATAGTGTCGGTCTTGATTTTTGCTACAATGTCAAAAGTCCCGTAAACCATGTAGGCTTCTTCCAACGCATCCATTTTTTCTAGTTCCGCTAATACAGT
>CP070791.1:316355-321726 GCA_020346825.1 Candidatus Bathyarchaeota archaeon | reverse complement strand
TTTCTTAGGCCAATTATCTCCCTTAGCGAAGCACTTGTGATGCTGGGAGAGCTGGACTGGGAAGAACTATGCGGAAAAGGCTGGTTCGAAAACTAGATCTGGAAAAGGCGATTTCAAAGATTGAACCTCACCCGATGCCTGAGGTCCACCTTGAACAATACACAATTTCTTCGCGAGTCGCTGCGGAAATACTTTTCTTGGCCACATACGTTTACAACGACATCATCGACAAGACAGTGGTAGATTTAGGTTGTGGCACAGGGAGATTCGCCATTGGCGCAGCCCTTCTGGGAGCAAGAGAAACCTTTGGGATCGATGTGGACAAAATAGCAGTCAACGTGGCAAGGAAGAACGCTGAAACATTGCTTCCTAAGGAAAAAGCGCACTGGGTCATAGCAGACATCGAAGTTATGCAAGGAACCTTTGACACTGTTTTACAGAATCCCCCCTTCGGCGTGCAGAAGAGGAGGGCAGATCGGAAATTCATAATGAAATCTCTGGAGCTGGGGCGCAGGATATATTCGCTTCACAAGAGCGGAGAGACCAACCGAGAATTTATCAAAAGATTTATTGAGAAGCACGGGGGAAGAGTTACGAGCATATTTCCTATGAAAATGGATATTCCAAAAATGTTCGAGTTTCACACCAAAATAAAACACGGCATTCAAGTTGACCTATATCGGATAGAAGGGAAAAGTTCATGAATCGGTCTGAAAGAAAAAGCGGGATTTTTGTTGCGCCGGGAGATCTTTTAGGCGTTATTGAAGAGTTTACACCCGGACCCGGAACTTACGTGGAACACGGAACCATACATTCAAAAATCACTGGCCGCACGCTTCTCGACATGCTAAACAAAAAGGTTTCAGTGTACCCTCTTGTTAGAGTGGCAAGCGTACCCCAGATAGGGAGCATGGTGTCTGGACAAGTTTTGGATATGAAAGGCAAAAAAGCCGTTTTACGTATAACACAAATCGGACAAAGATCTTTATCCGGCTTTTTTACAGGCATCTTACACATCTCTGAAGCGAGTGCAGGATACGTCGACACAATGTCCAGTGTGTGCAAGACAGGCGACATCATGAGAGCAAAAGTCATCAGCGACAAAAACAGAACATTCTATTTGTCGACAACAGAGAAAGATTTGGGCGTCATCCACGCCTTATGCTCAAGATGTGGACATAGTCTGCAACAAGGAAAACGTGGGATGCAATGCTCCAGATGTGGAAACATTGAAAGGCGCAAAGTGTCCGCAGACTACGGAAAAGGAGCAGCCTATGAGGAAGAGAAATGAGAATCAAAGTGCTGAAAAGAAAAACCAACGAATTGAAAATCGAAGTTGAAGAGGAAGGACACACCTTCTGCAACGCACTCCAAAAGGCCATTCTAGAAGACGACACAATCGAGATGGCAGGATACGATGTGCCACACCCTCTTGTTGACAGCGCAATAGTATATGTTCACACAAAGGGGCAGCGAAAGCCAGAAGTCGCCATAAAAGAAGCAGCGAAAAGAATTCTTGGCCAAAGCAAAGAGTTCCGAAGGGCCTTCAATGAAGCACTAAAGGTTTGGCAACGAAAATAGACCGCATCACTCGTTTTCGTCTATGTACAACTTACAAATCAAGCTTTCTCATCGCTGTAAGGATAAGAGAACAGAAGGCTTCAACCATATCTTCGTGTTGTCCCAAAATGTTAATCCCTTCTTCTATAGTCATTGAACCCCTTACCCAAGCATACACAACCAAGGCTTCAACGGCATCTGCCTGTTTGTGTCGGTCAATCCTTGAGGGCAGAAATCTTTTCAATCCCGCTTTCTTGAGAGCTTCAGCAAGCAACCGGCTGTTAGCCTTAGCGCCCGTAGGTTCTCGTTTCTTCTTCGACAAGGCCACAGAATAGATGAAATTCACATAGGCGTCTCCCAACGCAGCGAGTTTTTGATCCACCAAAATTTCGCGGAGATCTCTAATGCGGGGTGTAAAGACAAACATGATACTCCCTTTGCCCGTTTGAGTAGTTATTTGTAACTGGTATCCAATGTATGAAAAAGGCTTAAGGTTCAGACGCGCACACTTGCATATAACTTCTGGCATAACACGATCAGAAGAAAAGGTTTAAAAGAGTCGAGTGTAAGGAAAATGCGCAGAAAATACGGTGAGTGATATGGAATTCTGTCCGAAGTGTGGAACAAGATTGACTTCAACTCGTACGAAGAACGGAAAAAAGGCAGTACTTCAGCTTGTGTGCCCAAAATGTAGTTACAAAAGACGCGGTGCACCTAAACCAGCGGTTATCCCCAAGACCATAGAACGCCCTTCTCAAGAATCCATAGCAGTGATAGGAAAAGAAGAACAAAAACTGCGAACCTTGCCCACAGTTAAGACAGAGTGCCCAAAATGTGGAAACAATCTGGCTTACGCATGGCAAGTCCAGACTAGAGGAAGCGACGAATCCTCAACACAATTCTTCAGATGCACAAAATGCAACTATACTTTCCGAGAATACAGCTGACAGACCATAGCTTTCCAAACACCATTTTACATTTCATTCTTCTATTCTAGAGGGAAATGTCACTCCGGTTTATCTGCTGAATCAACACTTAAATGAAGGATAGGTTAAACATAGAGAATAACGGAGGTTTACTGTTGTTCAATATTAAAATGGCTGACGCAAAATTTCTGAAAGACATGATGGGCGCAATTTCAATACTCGTGGACGAAGCCACTTTCGACTTAGCGCCCGACGGAATAAAGCTTCGTGCCATGGATCCTTCAAGGGTTGCCATGGTCGATTTTGAGTGGCCGAAGACGATATTCGATAAATATGT
Organism: Candidatus Bathyarchaeota archaeon; assembly: GCA_020346825.1. Taxonomy (GTDB): domain Archaea; phylum Thermoproteota; class Bathyarchaeia; order Bathyarchaeales; family Bathyarchaeaceae. Next base: position 318,903 of record CP070791.1, on the reverse strand, counting down.
TTGCGAGAAGGCAACGAAAATGTGTATCAACATAAGCGAAATGCTGAAGCTGCTAAGACGAACGGGAAAAGACGAATCAGTCGAACTTTCCTTAGACGAAAAAACTGGACGGCTAAAATTAACGGTCAAAGGAAGCTATACTCGCACCTTCAACATGCCCACGTTGGAAGCCATGGAGGAAAAAGTCCCAACTCCCAAAGTTACGTTTAACGTAAAAGCAAAGACCACAGCAGAAGGCTTACGCAAAGCCATTGAAGACGCCTCTTTGGTAAGTGATCATGTTCGAATTGAAGCGGACAATGAGAAAATAGTCATGAACGCCACTGGAGACATCATGGGTGCGACCATCGAATTCAAGAAAGGAAGCGACGTGCTTCTGGACATGGAAACGAAGGAAAGGTCTAAAGCCACCTTTAGCTTGAGCTACCTTTCCGAAATAGTCAAAGCGGCAGTTGCAACATCAGAAATAGTCATTCTAGAGTTTTCAACGGATATGCCAATCAAGCTAGATTTTCAACAAGAAAAAGAGGGAAAACTAACATTCTACCTAGCTCCTCGAATAGAAGTGGAATAGCAACCATAGACGGAGGGAAACGGGTACTTGCGAAGGGGAATTATACAAAGTATCCCGTTACTCGAGGGCCCACTGAATACGTTAAATGGCTGAAAACAAAAAGTGATGAACCATCCCGCCCCGAATACAAATCGGTCTAGACAAGGTCGAAAATCGGATACAAGAGGCTATCCTTTTTCACACTATACGCCAAAAATTGGCCAACAACATCAGAGTGCTTTCCCTCCCTATGGCAATAGCGCGCGCATGTGACAGTCAATTTGCTCATCATAAGCAGGTACGCACCGCGCGCGCCACGGAACATCGTGGATCACACAATTCACGAAAACGGGGGGGATGGCACCAACCGTTCACCACCCTTTTTCTTTGCGCATCCACAAGAGTCCTGGTTATTGCCCTTTCTTATCAAGCGGCTTCTTTCTTAGATGATATGTTAACGGGCTCTTGATAGTACGACAAGTTGGGTCTTCAAGTTTTATACAAACGCCATGTGTACGCAAAGTTGCACAGTTAGGAGGGCGATATACTGTCTTACTCCCCCTCTGCCCTGCGAGATGTTCCACTTGATACCTTGTTTGGGCTTGTCGGAAGTCTGAGAGACCCGCAAACAAGGTAACTATTGCGTCTATACTAATGCCTTGATGAAGCAAGTACGTAACAAGCGCAAATCTTTCGAGATGTGATAAATGTTGTCCTTTGACTACCCTATCATAAAGATGCTGGATGCACGGAGGATATTCAGATTCTTCTGCAAATACTCGCATTTTATCAAATTCTGTCACATGGGGCTTAATTTTGTGATATTCAGCTTTGATTTCATCAACCGTATCTTGGATGATCGGTGGAATTTGTGGCAATTTTCCCGCTGCTCTATTTTCTAGATATTTTCTGATTTCTTCTTGTAGAAGCCGGCACACTTCCCTTAGAGTTACCTCCACTTGGCCCTCATGAAGCGGATGGTTCACAAGTTTCCAACGTGAATCGTAAACTAATGATGATGCTGCATTGTTAAGGTAGTCTACAAAATGCATTTTGTAATTTAGAACGGTTAGTTCACCGTGTGTGGCCTCGAATTTCGTAACCCTTTTCCATTTGAAAAACTGCGCAATTTCAAGGACGACTTTATCCTTTTCCGTCGTAAGGTAATTGTACATTTTTTTTGCTTCAAATAATGCATATCGCTTTGTCAAGGTGTCATCGTTCACGCCTCCAACTATTAAGGTGGCAACAGGGAACGAAGTGATCTCTACATCAATTTTCTTGTTAGGTTTGTCCGCACGAAATTCAAAAATCAAGGACGCTGTTAGTCTTTGCTTTGCACGCTCCACAATTTCTTTGAGGGCTCCTAAATCAGCTAAATTAACATCTAATTCAGACATAATTTGTTTTGCGCGTGGCAAGAAAGGGTACTTTGCCAAATGTGCTTTTCCTAACGGAATGCTATCACCCAACTTCTAGATTTAAGGTCAGCCAGTTATCCCTTTTGCTTTCCTCCCAACAAGATGGCATTCGCATGCGCACAGAAAACGATTTGTATGCACTCACAAGTTCTGTCAATCTTCCAAGTTCAATGCTACCAACTTTATCTGGCGCACGCGCATCCCATTAATGCAGAAAACTGAAGACCCTGAGATTGGAAGCTGCTGCGTAACAAGCGTCATGAAAGGACGAAAAGGAAAAAGACGCCTTCTTCCCATAGATGTCTAACCTAGCAATACGCCGACACCTAAAGTCAAAACCATTTTTGTGCAGTCAATCACAATAGTTATAAAGGGTCTCGTGAAAAACTGGAAATACACTGAAACTTGATTGAAGATTGTGATCAAGTGTGAAAAACTCCACTTCAAGTAAAACGATCGCGGAAGATTCTCAGACAAAGCAAACTGTTGCTGTTGTGCTTCCGACCTACTGTGAGGCTGAGAATATCGCGAGTTTGATCCGAGAGATTCAGCAATTGAAACTTGATCTTATGAT
>CP070791.1:308200-316255 GCA_020346825.1 Candidatus Bathyarchaeota archaeon | reverse complement strand
GATGGCCAATTGATCAACAGTCCCATTATCCTTACCGTACTATTGCACCCACATACCTAGAGATCTCACCTTCAGGAACAGGAGTCCCCTGATCATCTGTAAGATGCTTCTCAGATCGACTTTACTTCCAGCGCAATAACTGTACGCCCAAGGAACCTCGACAACTTTTCGATTCATCTTGTGAGCATAGACAACAATTTCTAGGCCAAATAAGAATCCATCAGATTTGGCTTGTGAAATTATCTCCTTAAAAGCTGCTACTTTACAAATCTTTAATCCTTGTGTATCTCTGTATGGAAGCTTCCAAAGAAGGCGCACCAAAAAGTTGAAAGAGAGGCTAAGAAACCTTCTAGCAGTCCCGGTATTGAAGCCTATTGATCCATGTGCATGCTTAGATAGCAGAATTAAATCAAAATCATCAAGAAGCATAGTAAGTTTTTCTACTTGATCACGTGGCAACCAAATATCTGCAGAAGAAAGAACAGTTACTTCACCTTTAGAGGTGTTAAATCCATGTCTCAAAGCAGATCCTCTTCCCTTGTGGGTATTGGCAACTATTCTTACATTGTCAAGAATATTCGCATATGTTGAAGCAACATCACACGTTCCGTCTTTGCTTCCATCATCACTAACTATTATCTCGAAATCCATAGTGTTGAGTTCATCTATTACTCGACCAAGCGTCTTTGGAAGACGCTCCTCCTCATTATAGGCCGCAATGATCCATGAAATCAAAAGACACCCTCGAACTTCCTCGGTACTCCGTCCGTTATCATAGACCGTTTCTGTTTGTTCGTGAAAACAAAAACATTATGAATTGGAGATTCTGATTCTGACTCTACCCGAGTTATCTGCGACACGTGCGCGCGATGTGAGAGAGACAATGAAATCACGCATAGGCTCGGTGCATGTGTGTGAAACAATTGAAAACTCGAGCAGAGAAGAGTTTTATAATAAATGAACTACGCTCAGCATCTTAGCTATTCGCGCCCGTAGACCCTCGCGAATCGGTCCAGTACTATCGAGGATTCTGAATACAGCCCCCCTTTAATGACCGCGTTTTCACCTATCTCTACGTGTTCGGCGGATTCTAGTGATCCATGTATGACAGAATCTAGGCCTATCACGACTTTGCCGCCAGAAACAACGTCTCCTTCAATCGTTGTGTTAGCTCCTATCATAATATCCCCCAAAGCTTTCACTTTTCCCAAGATTCGACAGTCTGAACCAATTTTTAGATGCCCTTCAATCTTGAGCGTTTTGCGCACGGTCGTTCCAGAGGGAATCTCAACGTCTCCCGCTACTGTAGTAGCTTTGGCACCAATAAGAAATGTTTTAGCGACTTTGGAAGGAGATTTCGTCTTCCCTCCAATCTCTAAGGCTCTCGAACCTTCAGGCAAGCCGATGGTCTTGTTTTTTGGATCTCTGGCGATTTCTTCTGGGCCCTCAGAGACACTCAGATCCCTCATGAATTCTTCTGAAACTGTCTTACTGAATTCGCCTAGAACAGTCTTGCCAGTAATGCCATCTATTCTCGCAATCGCCTCTTTTCCAGTCTTCACATTTCGAAATGCAAGCTGGTACATTGGAAAGTAAATTAAAGTACGCTCATTGACTTCAAACATCTCCCTAATAACTTCACCAACATCTGAAGGTCGATTGGCGATTCTAGACGAAAGAAATTCTATCTCTTCTTCAAGAGAGATCTTGACTTCTGCAAACTTTATTCCGACCCTCGCTAATTCTTCCACTGTTCGCTCTTCGGAAGGGGCACATGGCAATTGTTCAGGATCGATTTTGCGTCCTATCTTGTCAAGGGCTAAGGAAGCCTCGTCCTCGTAGTGAAAATACGCTACTCCATCCATTTTGATTACTTGTGCACCATGAGGAAGTTGGCTTGACGGTTCAGGTACGAATTTCTTATCAAATAGGGCTACTTCTCGCGCGTTCTTGTCAACACTGACAGAATAGACGTGCTTCTTACAATAGTCGATAGAGTATTTTCCGCCAACAACAACGTATGGTTCATAATATTTGTCAACAGAAATTAGTCGTATCATTTCAGGCTTGGGCTTAAAAAAGCGTAGTCTAGTGAAGAATCTGTCTTTCACTTTCTCCCCCAACAGTCTTGCCATGGTGGGATCAAGGCGAGATTTTAAGACAATAATCCTTCTATCAACTATCTTTTGTGGCAAGGCTGCAATCTCAGTCAATTGTTCCCACTTCTACTCAGAAGAAAAACTTTTTTGTTAATTATCCTTTATGAAATCACGCTACAGATTCACCATCTTCACCTGGGACCAGTCTAAGACATCTCTGTAACCAATCTGAGAATCGCGTTCAATTGTTCAATTGAAACAGCGAGAAATGCAGAGAGCTAATAGAAAACGCGATTGCTGAACGATTTAGAAAAGGGTATTTGAGTGAAGAAAAAGGGGGGAGCGATTTACTCGGTTTTTTGATCGCTCGGTTCTACGCGTTCTTCACGCATTTTTGAGGTCCTCATCCCATGAGGGAAAGCAGGCACCGTGTATATGTCGGCGACTCCTGAAATACCTTTCACCTTCTTTTGTACGAAGTCTATGGCTTGCTGGTTGTTAGCAGCGTCAATCCATACCCCTACGTCCCAAGCTCCGAATATGTTCATAGTATAGCATAGGTCAACTCCTGAAACCGGCTTTTCTGGGAGGCCTCTCAAAGCACTTATTGCATCGACTACTTTCGCTGGGTTAAGCTTCATCAGGACCAAATATTCTGGCATATGTTTCCAACCTCCAAATAGTTTTGTTGTAAAGATTCATTTCAAATTACTTAACGTTTATGAACCATAGATACTGATCATAAATAAGAAGAAGAGCGGAATTTCAGCTAGTTCTGATGGTTCATACATGTCTTTTTTGGAAGTCGTGATTGAAGTAGAGTGCTGTTCACACCAGAGAGAGAATTCATCGTCGCATATAGAATGTATTAATGAAGAAGTGGAGTTCAGGAAATGTGGTATGGAGGCTAGGTCGTCACATCAGAAGACTTGTGCATCTAAGGAAGGCAAGACATAATGTTAGACAACGAGTTTTCAATTGCATGCAAATGTCCATCTTATAAGATTATCATAACGGTGTCAGAAGACACTACGCGCATGTCAAACAACTTTGTAGTTATTTAAAATCTGCACAGGTAATTCGTAAATTATTTCTAAATTAAGACGTACCTAATTCTGTTTGGGAACAACGAATGCCCGAGAAGATTCATACACGATTCTTTGCCGTGCTAGGGTTGGTACTAGGGGCCTTGTATGGTTTCATCTTTAGCGTGTGGAAACCACTGAGAACAGCAATTATTGTAGATTTGTATGACCCGGTGATGTGGGCAATAGCTATTCTTAGTTTCTTCGTGTTGCAATTTGGTTTAGCCGTTACTCTAAGAAAACCCAATACAACGAGAGAAATCTACTTTGGCATGTTTCTCATTCCCATCACCTACACGGCGTCGGTGGTAACTCTCTCGATTCCCGATTTCTTACGTACGCTTATAGCAGTCGAAGTCCCCGCTCTTGTTCTCTTTTTGACTTCATTCTATTTTGTCTCTCCATTTGTTGCCTTCTTCGCCGGAGTTGACACAAAGGTGTTAGACAATGCAGAAATCCCTGCTGAAACCATTTTCAGTTTTGTTATTCAACACTCGAGGGACAATCTCAATCTCCTCAAAAGGATTGTGAATGGAATAGGCCTCACAATCTCACTGAACAATAATGATGAGGGCAATGGTTTGATTATTTGCCGAAAAGAAAAACTGCATATGGGGATTTTCTTTGAGTCCAAAGATCAGGTCTTGACGGCAACGTTTGTTCCATTCCAAATGGCAAATGACACAGTGAAAAAAGTTGAAGACTTGGATACAATAATAGATCTCAAAGCACAAATCAGCGGAATGTTATATGTATGGATGCATAATAAAATAGTCTGGAGGTTTAATGAACTCCTTCCGAACGTTGAACTGGTGTTTGGAAAAGTTTCAAAGGGGCTTGGACCTCTGGAAAAGCCTCTCACAGTTCATCTGAGAGAATCAGTGGTGTCCTTCCCCAAGAATCACCCATATCGACTAGCTTTGCTCACAACGGGGATTGTGATAATCATCAACATTATGCTTTTCATCTTGGGGCGACTAGTCTTCAAATGATGCGCGCGCAATGTCTCATCAAGCAAGTTGCACGCGCTTAACTTCGTTCATGGTGAAAACTGAATACTTGTAAGTGTACACCAGAAGGAAGCCCGTTTCCTTCCCATTTTCTTAAGTACCTTTCACCAAAACGACCTTTCCACAATCTTCGCAGTGAACCGGGCTTGGAACCTCAAATCTTCCATATGTTGGGATTAAAGTGACGTAACCACACGTGTAACAACGGACCTTAACAATCTTCAAAGTCTTAAACACGAAAATCGCTCTTCCATATTCCCTTCACAACACTTCTTTGCGTTCGACCGTAAAACCTGAGTTCCCACAGCCAAAATAGGGGTGTTCAAGAAATATTTCAAAAATTGATATGTGCACGTATCTTCACTTCTCTCACCCCCTTTACTGGAACCGAAATCTATGCTAGAACCCAACGTAGCGGATGAATAGAGATTTTTCGATCTGTCACATTACGACAGAGATTACGAGATCACGCCAAGAAAACGTTGTCATGGATGCTGAGGAGAAAATTGTTATTATATCGCGCGCGCCAAGGAGGAGCGCAAGTTGAGCTTGAGAGACTCGAACGAAGCTGCTGCAAAACTCAAGACTATAGATCACGTTTTGCAGGTTATTTTCTAAGGTGGAGTACACACCGTGTATTTTACCGTTTTCTCGTAGTTCTCAACCTTTGTCAGAATAGGCCCCCACGCTAGCGAGCTCTCTAACGTTGTGTATCTCAATTAGGTTACTCGCATGCTTCTTTACTGTTCTAGAGGCCGCGGTAAACAGCACGGTGTCTTCATCAAGGATCAGGTTCATAGATCGAAGCTTTCTTGCGACGGCCAATATTCGATCTTTTTCCTTACGATAATCTTTGTGTATAGGATACACGCCAAAAACTAACTCAAGTTGTTTCTTAACCATTTTTTCCGGTGTGACTGCAATTATTGGGGGTAAAACCTTGAATCTTGCTATCATCTTCGCGGTGTAGCCTGACCTCGTCAAAGTTACAATCTTGTCAATAGGCATGTTTTGGCACGTCCTTTGAATGGACTTGCTCACCGTGTCCGAAATATTGATAAATCCTCCATCTTCGACGCGGCTCTTCACCGCCGTTTCCGTCTCTTCTGCTATTCGAGACATCATCGAAAGAGTCTCGACCGGATACCTGCCTATCGATGTTTCACCAGAAAGCATCGTTGCGTCGGTTCCATCCAGAATTGCGTTGGCTACATCACTGACTTCAGCTCTAGTTGGAGTTTGACGGTGAATCATGGATTCAAGCATTTCTGTAGCCGTCACGACGGTTTTGCCTCTTTGGTTACACAATTTAATTAGTGATTTCTGAACTAACGGAACTTTCTCAGGTCTTATTTCGACGCCTAGATCACCTCTAGCTATCATGATACATTCTACGCCATCCAAAATTTCTTCGAAATTCCTAACCCCTTCAGAATTTTCAATCTTGGCAATTATTTTTCCTTCGAACCCATGGGCTTTGGATTTCAAAACGTTCACATCTTGAATGCTCCTCGTAAAGGAAAGAGCAAGGTAATCAACATCGTTTTTCTTTGCAAATTCTATGATTTCTAGGTCTTTCTTTGAGAGGGTTGGAACTGAAAGTTGTTTGTTGGGGATATTGACACCTTTGCCGTCACCTATTTCTCCGTCATTCATCACCAACAAACGCAATATTCCCTTGTCCTTCTCGATGACCTGCATCCTAACCTTTCCATTGTCAACATAGACTTCATCTGCGACACCCATCTTGTCGTAGAAGTCATGGTTGAAACTGATTTCCTCATGATCGAAACCAACCTCTATGACGTCTCCTTTCTTGACGGCCTTCTTTCGCTCAGCTCGAAGCCTAATTTCAGGACCCTTGATGTCAACTATTATCGGGATATCAGCTGTTTCTCTAACGTTATCCACAATAAGCCTGTATTGATCAAAGGACCCATAGGCGGTGTTTATTCTCGCGCCATTCATCCCTGCTTGATCCATTTCTTTCAGAATTTCTGTTTTGAGACTGGCCGGACCAATTGTACAGATAATCTTTGTTTTCTTCAACGATTCATCTTCCGCGTGACTCTTCTCATCACTAATATGCTCCAGATTCTTTTTTTAATCTAGCGTCAATCAACGGGAGCATGCTGCAATGGATTGATTTGAATACTCAGGAAAAACGGATGATGCGCGCACAAATCGGTTTGAAAGGAAAACGATGCATTCTCGAGGAAAGCTGTTAAACGCGAGTGTCTCCCTTTGATTAGAATGGAAGGATGTGGGAGCTATTCCAAAAGTAATTGATGACGAGTCTAGAAAGGAACTTCGCAAAATTCTGAAGAACCTTGTTAATCCCGTGAAGCTACTCTACTTCACTCAAGAGTATGCGTGTCCTTCATGCGTTCAGCAAAAACATCTCCTAGAAGAACTGACTTCCCTGTCAGAAAAGTTTGAGCTTCAAGTGTACGATTTCGTTTCAGACAGCAACATCGCGAAGAGTTATGGAATAGAGAGAGTTCCAGCAACCGTGGTTGTAGGAGAACATGACTATGGAATCAGATTCTATGGACTCACAGCTGGCTACGAGTTCACATCGTTACTGGAATCTATCTTGATGGTGTCGACTGGGTTATCGGGTCTGGATCCTCAACTAGAAAGTCTGGTTAAAAGCGTTAAGGAAGATGTTCATATCAAGGTCTTTGTGACTTTAACCTGTCCATACTGTCCAAAGATGGTACATGCTGCCGACCAATTCGCCCTCGCCAACGAAAAGATCCGAGCTGACATGATTGAAGTGTCTCAGTTCCCAGAACTCGCCCAGAGATATGAAGTAACCGGAGTACCTAAAACCGTAATCAACGAAAGGCACTCTTTTGAAGGCGCTTTACCAACCGGAAACGTGTATCTAGAGGTTCTCAAGGCCGTCAATCCCGAGGAGTACAGTCGTTTGGAGGAGGCTATCCGTGAGTTGCACGGAGCCCGCAAAGCGAGGCCGGCGGAAGAGGATCATCTCTACGAAGTGGTCATTATTGGTGGCGGACCAGCAGCCATGTCTGCTGCTATCTATGCCGTCCGCAAAGGCTTGGATACAGCGCTCATAGCAAAGAAGTGGGGAGGACAGATCACCTATACAGCCAATATTGAAAACTATCTCGGAATTCCAACTGTTGGCGGCGTGGAAATGGTGGAGACATTTCGTAACCATATGGAAAGCTACCCTGTAGCAGAGAGTCTCGGCGCAAACGTTGTACAACTCAAGAAGGAAGGCGAGGTCTTTGTTGTGGTGACAGAGGATAAACGAGAGTACAAGGCTCGAACTATCATTTACTGTGCTGGGATGGAGTATCGCCGTCTTGGAGTCCCCAACGAAGATCGTTTCATAGGAAAAGGTATAGGGTTCTGCGCAACCTGTGACGCGCCTCTCTATCAAGGTAAGAGAGTAGCCATCGTTGGCGGTGGCAACTCCGCTTTCACTGCAGCGCGTGACCTGATGAAGTTTGCTTCTGAAATCCACCTGATCCACCGTAGAAAAGAATTCAGAGCTGACAAGGTATTGCTGCAGGAAGCCCAGCGAGCCAAGAACGTTACTCTCCACACTTCAATGGTCGTTCGCAGCTTCCTGGGAAAAGATAAACTCTCGGGAGTGAGACTGGAATCAATTGACGGGAAAAAGAAGGTCGATCTCAACGTAGAAGGAGTTTTTCTGGAGATAGGCCTCACTCCAAACACCAAGCCATTAAAGGGTTTGATTAAATTGAACAGCCGACGGGAGGTTCCGGTGAATAAGGATCAATCCACGACTTTAGGAGGCCTATTTTCAGCTGGAGATGTAACAGACGTTGAAGAAAAGCAAATATCTATAGCAGTCGGTCAAGG
>CP070791.1:304158-308100 GCA_020346825.1 Candidatus Bathyarchaeota archaeon | reverse complement strand
GGATGGGTCTCATCAACCTTTTCTACGTCCTTCCACGAAGCCCTTTCTCCCGCAAAGTGTTGCGAATAAACAGCATACTGGGGCGTCTCAGCTGAATTCAAGACTATTTCTATCATCTCCCAATCTCCTTGATGCTGATTCAGAGCCCCAGGGTTGTAAACATAGAAAAACCAGTACTGAACAACAAAGAACCCACCTATTCTAGTAACACGAGCATAAACGGTGTACCCGAGAGTCTCCTTTTTCTGCTCATAATCCTCAGCGATCTCTTCAAAAGCACCCAAAGTATTGTTCAAGAAATAGTTTCCTTGGTAAAGGGAGATGCTAGCTATTGTTGGAGAAGAATCTACCAACACATTAGTATCATCAGATTTCTGGTATAAAACCGAATTATCAACAAAATAGCTAACTACTGTTGGGAAGAACTTCTCCCCACCCGCAAAATGAAGATACGGAGCGTACAACAATGCTAGTTGACTTTCCTTCGAGTCCAGAATTCCATCATTATCCAAATCATCTTGAGCCACAACGCCTTGAGGACCAAAGAAAATCAGCTGTCCTGCAAGAAATAGCAACATCAGTAACCATACATTTCTGTGCATGTACTTCATCACCTTCTAACCTCCAATCCATTGTAGCGCCTACAATTCTCGCTGTAATAAGAGTTTTGCTAATTCACATACAAATCTCGACAAATGCATACAAGAGCAAAACCACAAAAGGGAAAAACGATCTGAAGGGGGACGTCCCTAGGGTTTTGTACCCAAAGCATTTTAAATTTCTTGGGAATAATGAACGCTTAATGTCTTAGAGGTAAATTAGCTTTGGCATCTAGAGTTGCTGTAGTAACATACTTGCTCATTCTGGTGAACATCCTAGTCTTTCTTATGCAACTCTCCAATCCTGACTACAATAGTCTTCTTATCCATAACTATGGTTTGGTTCCTATTCACGTCTTGCAAGGCAAGAACCTTTTCACTCTGGTTACGTCCATGTTTTTACATGCTGATTTTCTTCATCTCGGCATGAATATGCTCTTTCTTCTAATAACTGGTGCTGGATGCGAACGCGCCATGGGTAGCCCCCGCTTTCTGGTTTTCTTCCTGGCTTGCGGCCTCTTTTCAGGGCTCTTCCATGCGTATCTAAACAGTGCGTCTAATATTCCTACTATAGGCGCATCTGGAGCAATCTTCGGTGTTTTAGCTGCTTTTGCCATTCTCTTCCCCTTTCGCTGGCTGGTGAGTATCTTCGGCTTGATTCCAGTGCCAGTTCCAGCAATCATTTTCGTTTTCGTAACGGTCTTGGTTGAAACTGCTTATGTGGCCTCGGGAGTGGTAGAGAATATCGCTCACACAGCGCACATCGGAGGATTCTTGGCTGGAGTCTTCTTGACGTTGTTGTTTGGGCCTAGAAAACACGAAATAGACAAACAATGAGGAACTAGAAGAGGCGCAAAACTCTCAATCTAATTCTTGTTGGATGTTGAACACATCACAAAAAACCTATTGCTCGAATGCGGCTGTTTTCGCAACATTTTGTGTGCACGTACGCTTTCTCTTTTTTCTAGAATCTGCCGATTTGTTGATTGCATTTGCCGTTCCAACGGCATTTGGTTTTTGTCCGGTAGTTTGCCTTGAAATCACAATGTTTCTTGAATTGACAGTCCGGCAGGTCCGAACGCAATCGTGGCTTGTGTTTTTCTTTCTGGACTAACATTGTAGTTTGTCGTTTACTTTAACATTTAAAATGAGTTGTGAATTGTGAATTCAGATTCTGATTCTAATTGTTTGCCCGTTCTTATCCGGAGGAACCAAAAGAATATCTTAGTTTTGTGCGCGCGCGGGATCCTTGAGTCAAATCAACAGATTTGGAAGCTTTAGTAGTCGTTGATGTGCTCGGGGGGATATCAAGTATTCGATGATCACGAAGAGAATCTTTCTAGGTGCGCGCCCGCATGCGATTTGCGAGAATTAGATCGTTGGTTTGAGATATTTGAAGGAAAAATGTTTTGGTATGTCGCCTTTTAGAGAAATCAGGAAGCCGTCGACGTTTTTTATGTTCTCAGACCATTTTGTCCTAAGCTCTGACATGAACCTCGTGTAGTCTGTGAAATCGGTATGAATCGATACAAGTAAGGAGTTTTTGCCTCCTATGCCGTCACCGGAAGCTGAGAATATGATTTTTGGGTTTGTCTCAACCCACTTGTTCACGCTCTCTCTTTTGGCATTGGAATTGGCAATGGCTGCAAATGTGAAGGCAGCAATTTCGTATCCGAGTTTTTCTAAATCTGGTATGACGGTGTAATCTCGTATGTAACCTGTTTTTTCTAGTCTTTGCCTCATTCTGGTGATGGTTGGCTGCGAGACTCCAATGATTTTGGCAATTTTCCTGTCGCTTCTCTTCGAGTTTTTCATCATTTCGTAGAGCAGCTTAATCATGTTTTGCTTTGGCATGCCCGTGAATTAATTATTCAAACTTATAAACCTTCTTAACGTAAACTAGGATGCTTTGCTATTCAAACGATACAAAAAAGGATTTGAGAATGACATCTTCCCCTTTTTTGCGTACCGCAAAACAAGAACAAGGGGTTTTCGTTTCCATCATTATCTCAAGCTAAACTCTTAATCTCTTTTTGAGTTGAACTCCGTGGGATCCCTTATAGTAACCTCTAAGTTTTTTCGCCTTCACGTAACCATGCTTGAGATAGAACTTACGCGCTCCCACGTTATCTTCGCGCACTTCAAGATAACAGGTTTCTACTCCTTTCTCTTCGAAAATCTGCTCAATCTCTTTCAGGAGTTTCAATCCAACGCCTCTTCTTCGATATTCAACTACCACATCCAAAGTATAGACATGACCAGTTATCTCTTCGAAGGGACGGTTGACTAAACCAATAATGAACCCGACGATAGATTTATCCATTTTAGCTATCAAACTTACAGCATCAGGGTTTTCCAAAAGGCAAGCTAAATATTGTTTATCAAACGCGTCTGTTGTGAAACACTCCTTCTCGACTTGATAAATCCTTTCCAAATCAGCAATCGTGGCTGGCTTGACAATTATTGACAAGGTTTGCCGCCTATGGAACTTCATTCTAGTTCTTGCAGAAGAGCAATTTCAGACTTTTGGACCCTAAACCTTCAAAGCGAAACGCTTTCAATTCTTGATTTGATGTTCTTCTAGCTGAAAAGCAAAAGATGAGTTCCACAGTTTTCCATACAGTAAGTGGCACAAAAGTCTCTTGCCACGATTTTCGCGCCTCCTTTCATTTTGATCCGCTTCTCAAGAGTGGATTCCGGTTTTTTTCGTGTTTGAACGGCTACAACTGTCGTCGCGTGCTCCAGCAGCAGAAAACCTAAAAAAGGTCACCAACAACTGGGTAGCCGAGATTGCAGGTGAAACAACATGAACACTGAAAAAGAAACAGAGGAAAAAGAAGATCCTATCAAAACTCATAGAGAAGGAACGGCCTTAGCTGACGTTGGAAAGCATAAGGAGGCAATGGAAAAATTTCTGCGCGCTTCCGAGCTTTACGAAAAAGCCAAAAACTTTTTTGATGCTTCCTACGCGCTATTTAAGGCAGCTGAATGTAACTACTTGCTGAAAGATTATGATAACGCAAGAGAACGTTTCCTTCAGGCGGCTGACTTGGCGTTCAAAGTGGGCTACGATCGCTTCGGGCTTAGTGCTCTAGAATATGCTCTTGACTCCTACAAAGCCGCAGGAGAAGAGAATGAGACTCAGGAACTGAAAAAGAAGATAAAAGAATTCAGAGACAAACTCTCAAACCTATAGACTACCTAAGAATCCAAGTGATGCAACGCTCTCACTCGTTCTTTGGTGTCTGATTGCATGATTTTCACAACGTTGTTGGATGCAGGAAATCAAAAGGGTGCCACGTGACGGGCGAGAGGGTTAGGTCTTTTCGGCGCGCAGAGTGTG
>CP070791.1:299885-304058 GCA_020346825.1 Candidatus Bathyarchaeota archaeon | reverse complement strand
CAACTACCAATACCGTGACAGTTCTGAACACGCCGCCAATATCGTCCTTCACTGCTTCCCCACTGATAGTGAACACCAATGAGACAGTCTACTTCAATGCAACTGGAAGCTATGACCCCGACGGCGCAATTGCCAGCTACTATTGGGATTTCGGAGACGGCAACAACGCAACAGACGTAACTTTGATTACCAACGCTTATGTTAATCCGGGAATTTACACGGTAACCCTGACCGTAACGGACGACGACAATGAAACCGCCTCAGCTATTACCATAGTAACAGTTCAGGGGGGCTAGGATTGATGTTCACAGATTCTGCTGTAACATTGCGTTGCGAATTGGTTGTCCGTTTTGAGATGAACGGCATCAACATTACATTGAGACATTTGGACGATGATTACATCTCTCTCATAGAAAGGGATGACGCTGCAACTTCTTCTGTAAAGGCCGCTGAAACAATTCTTTCAAATGAAATAGGTGAAAAACTGTGAGGAAAAGAAGCGTCATCAAGGGTAGAAAGGGGGTGTCTCCTCTGTTTGTTGCGCTTTATTTGGCTATATTGACAATTGCCCTCATTTCCATGCTCTTTTTTGCTCTTGAGGTTTCCAGTGCATCTCTAACCGAACGCTCGAGAATTGAACAAGAACGAATGCAGGAAAGCATAGCCCTAGTTGGGCCGGAAGCCTTAGAGTTGAACGAAGCCTTGGAAGCTGAGCGATTGCGAGTTAATAATACCGGCTCTATAACCGTCAGAATAAGGGCGTTATATATAGATCACAAGTTCATATGCGACCCGTCAGAATTTGATGGTGACGCCTACATAGAACCCAAGGAGAGCCTATGGATCAATTTAACTTCAGTCAATCCGCCAATCATCCTCAACGGCACGACAATAATGGCTTACTGGACCGTAACCACAGAAAGAGGTACAAAAGCTTCCGAGATAGGGGCAGATTTGATCTGGAATGGAAATGGAGAATTGCCTGATCCAAACAAATTCTATTTTGGTCCATTGATGCTCGTATTCGACTGGTTCCATTGGAGAAGTGGAACAGGTGGTTGGAATAGTGGCTGGACCGTTCCGAAGGGTACAAAAGATGTGACCTGGCAAATACTTGTCGTAAATGTAGACAACAGAGACATCATCGTAAGAGACACCTCATGTTTCACTTTGATTAGTAATGATAACTCTCCGAAAGACCCTGTTCCATGGTACATCGACCCGGAGCTTTGTGAAACTATGACTCTGAAACCAAACGAATACAACTTCATTTATTACACATGGAACAAACCCTACAGCAAAAGTGGACGTTCGCCGCAAGATGTAAACATGATGGAATTCACAACAAACATAAACTTCCTAACGTTCTACGGATCCTTCGTCGAAACAGATGGCACTCTAACTCCCTTCGGTCAAACAATACCGTTTGAAGCTGTATTGATCACAAATACTTGACGTGGCAAGTTTTGAGCTAAGAATCGACATGACAGTAACATCTTCTTGGACCGTGAAAAAACAAGAGCTAACGCTCATCAAAGCTGATGCATCCTAAACATTACATGGTTTATATCAGCTCCTCGGAAATGAATAATCGAGATTTAGATGAAATTCAGAAAAGGTAAGAGCAAACAAAAGAAAGAAGTCAACAATCCGGAAGCTCTTTTGGAGACGGGGGAGTTTGCCGCGGAAAAGGTTCAACCTACTTTTAGGGAGCATTATCCTTTGTTTGCACCTTATTCTCGCGCTGCCATCGTTGAAGACGCCAAGGACGGAAACAAATACCTACTGTTGGAGCCTACCTTGACGCCGGTTGATGAAACTTGGATCGGCAAAATTCAAGATATCCTTTGGGACGAGCTTTATCTGAGTTCAAAAGAGTTCAAAAGCAAAAAAGAAGCTGAAGATTTTTTGAAGAACAAAGTCGAGAACGCAGCAAAAAAATACAAAATAGAAGTGGAGCCCCACACCCTGGATAAATATCAATATTACATTACCAGAGACTTTCTTAACTTCGGCAAACTTGATGGCTTTATGCGAGATGAACATATAGAAGACATTTCATGCGATGGCGTTGGTTATCCGTTGTATGTCTGGCATCGCAAATACGAGTCTATACCGACCAATATGATCTTCAAGACGCAAGAAGAGCTTGACAGTTTCATTCTCAAGCTGGCCTATCTTTGCGGCAGACACATATCTATTGCTCAACCCCTTTTAGACGGCACGCTGCCAGATGGAAGTCGAGCTCAACTCACCTTCGGCACAGAAGTCACTCCGAAGGGAAGCACTTTCACAATAAGAAAATTCAAAAGCAGCCCGCTCACAATTACAGACCTCATAATATACAAGGCATTATCGCCAGAAATGGCAGCCTACTTTTGGTACCTCATCGAAAATAGACATTCGGCCATGATTGGCGGCGACATCGGAGGCGGAAAAACAACAATGCTCAATGCATTCAGCCTTTTCATCAGACCAACCCTCAAGATCGTGAGTATCGAAGACACACAAGAGATCCGATTACCACACGAAAACTGGCAGATGATGGTCACTCGCCAAGGTTTAGGAACAGGATCTGGAGCGATCGGAGAGAAGGGACGCGGCGCCATCAGCATGTTCGACCTTCTGAGAGCTGCATTCAGACAGAGACCAGATTATATCATCGTCGGCGAAATCCGAGGAGAAGAGGCCTACGCTCTGTTTCAGGCAATGTCAACCGGACATCTTGGTCTTACAACAATCCATGCTGAAAACGTTCAAGGGGTCCTACATCGACTCACAACCAAGCCAATGGATATACCCCACACATTAGTTGAAAATTTGGATGCAATTGCAATTGTCCGCAAAATGGTTGTGGGCGGTGTATCACTAAGGAGGACATTAACGGTTTCCGAAGTTATAGGTTGGGATTCCGAGAAAGACGACTTTAAGACTCACGATGTGTTCAGGTGGGACGCCAAGAAAGACCATTATGAGTACACTGGAAAAAGCCAATTGTTAAAGGAAATCTCAAGCCAATGGGGCTATTCCATGAAAGAGATTAATCAAGAATTGAAAAAGAGGAAAGTTATTCTTGACTATATGGTGCGAAAGCATATACGAACCTATGCTGATGTTTCAAGAATCATATTGGACTACTTCTCTAATCCCGAGGCTGTTTACCGGAAAGCGAAGGTGAGTTGAGAAAATGAAGTTTGAGCCATGGACGTTTGCCTACAAACTGCTTGGAAAAAGAGTTCAGAACCTTCTGCCACATTTCCAAGATCTTCACAACCAGCTAAAGAAAGGTGGGGTAAGGATTGCCTTTCCAGCATACCTTTCATTCATGTTGCTAATGTCCATTGTATCATTCATTGTTTCTATGATAATTCTCCCATTTTTGCTGACAGTCGTTCTACGCATCAGTTTTTTCTCACTAGGAAACTTTATGCTCAGTTTAATGTTGGCTGCATTGTCGTCCATCATGACAATTATTGTGATCTACGTTTATCCAGGAATTAAGAGCAGCAATAGAAGAATCCCCATCGAAATCAATCTTCCCTACATCTCAAGTTTCTTGACCTTACTTTCAAGTTCAAACGTCCCGCCAAGAAAAATCTTCCGTTCTATAGCTAAAATCGATACACTTCGCGAAGTTCGACAAGAATTCAGCAACATAATTAGAGACGTAGAAATCTTCGGCCAAGACTTGTTGACTTCGATCTTGGAAAACGTAAAGTACGCGCCAAGCAAGAAGCTGAGAGAAATTCTCTCAGGATACGTGGCAACCGTCAGAACTGGTGGAAACCCAACAGAGTACTTGCGAATATCCACTGAAAACATAATGAAGGACCGAATGGTCAAGCTGGATTTAATGTTGGAATCCCTTTCAGCCATGGCTGAAATCTATATCATGGTTTTAGTCGCCATGCCCCTGCTTTTCGTCGTGATGTTTGCTACGCTTGGAATGTTGGGTGGTGCGGGTACAATGAACCCTGCATTGATGCTTTATCTTCTAACGTATGTAGGGATACCCATCATGGCGTCCATTCTAGTTGTAGTCGTATCAACTTTCTCTGTGAAGTGAGAGATATGAAAATCGTTAGAAAGACCCTCAAAAGAATAGCAATAGTATCTTCCATAGCGGCAATTGCCTTGTTAATTGTCTCGTTGTTATTTTTTTGGGCTTCTCCT
>CP070791.1:296286-299785 GCA_020346825.1 Candidatus Bathyarchaeota archaeon | reverse complement strand
ACAAACCAACCATCAAAGTGGGCACCTTAGACATTCCGGTAATCGATGTAAGCCCAAATCCGATTTTGCGAGAGGCAGCTAAATGGATGAAACTCAGCACTCAAAAATGATTACATCTAAACACGCAGCCACAGTTTAGATTCATTGCAGATTTTTCCTGTTTAAGTTTCGGTATCTACACTGCGGAAGAAAATCTCACATCTTTCTTCTTCAGGATCTTGACCAGCTTTTCAACTTTCTTTCTGATTTCGTTTCTCACCTCTCTGAATTTTGTAATGGATTTTCCCGCTGGATCCTCTATTCTCCATTCTTCTATCTGTTTCGGAACTATGGGACAGACATTAGCTCCGCAACCCATAGTTATCACTACGCCAGCTTCTTCCACCATCTTTAAGGTCAGCGGTTTGGGTCTCTGCTTGCTTATGTCAATTCCGATCTCCTTCATCACTTCTACAGCCTTTTCATCGACTCTGGAGGCTGGTCTATCACCCGCGCTAGCCGCGACAGCTAAGCCCTTGGCCAAATTATTGAAAAGGGCCTCAGCCATTTGGCTTCTGCGAGCATTTTCAACGCATACAAACAAGACGTTTTTCAAAGCTCATACCAGCTTGATACTACCTTGGGATAACACTTAAGTTGGCAATGAAATTTTTAGTTTTTTTCCGCAGATTAATTAATGAAAATGGATGACCAAGATACAAATTGATCCAAAGCTGTATGATGGCGACGGAGCATGTGTCGTCCTTTGTCCCGCACTTGTATTGGAACTTCGCAATGCATGCATGATAATGGTTCCCTTTTTCATCGACTCCAATTAGGGTTTCCGTAAGGTACCAAATTACAACTGAGTGTTCACCTTAAACAAGCGTACTTAAGGGAAACGTAGATCTTTAAGTAGAAAATGCCAAATGGTTAATAGCGTGGAGGGGAAAAGTATGGGACACCTACTCATCATTTTGTTTTCTTCACCGATGCAGTTCCAGAACACAGACACTGTCTACAAGTTTGCAAAAGCTGCAGTGGAAGAAGGCCACGAAGTCACAGTGTTCTGTGACTTGGATGCTGTTTACAGCCTAAAGGCAAGTCAGGTTTTACCTGATCAAAAGACGCCTGCAAAGAAGCTTGTGGAATTGACCAACAAGGGAGTTCATTTTCTAGCATGCAGTGAAAGTGCAAGGCTTAGAGGCATCCATTCTAGGAAAGCGTTGATTGAAGGAGCCATAGAGAGCAGTCTGGGCGAACTAGCTCTATTGATGGACCAGTCTGACAGAGTTGTAGCATTCAGTATTTAGGGCGTGAGTAATGTTGAGAAAGGTCCTTTTAGTCGTGAAAAGTTCTCCTTATGGACACCTAATGGCTGCTGAAGGTTTTCGAATAGCCACTGCTATGATCGCCATGGACGTCCTTCCGCAACTGCTTTTCATAGATGACGGAGTATATTGTCTGCTAAAAAATCAAAGGCCAGAAGCTGCTGGACTGAACTCCCACTATGAACGATTAAAAACTCTAGCAGTTTTGGTTGGATTATCTGCTGAGAGAAATTCCATGGTCAAACGGGATTTGAGAATCAGCGATTTTGACGAAAGTTTCAACGTGAAACTAATGTCCATTGATGAAGCTGCAAAACTAATAATGAAAAACGAAACTACAATCACGTTTTAGGAGAGAAGCACGTTGTTAGTAATCTTAAGTAAGTCCTTCTCCGCCAACAATAGCGCGTCTATTCTCGATATTGCACTCAAAGCAGCTAAGGAAGGAGAGAAAGTTGGCATACTACACATTCACGATTCGTGTATTATGTTAACCTCAGACCAATATCACCGAAAACTCGTGAACGCTGGATTCAACGTCTACGCTTCAAAAGCCGATTGCGAAGCTCGAGGTTTACTGAAAAGAACAAAGGGAGTCAAACTCGTCACCTACCGAGAATGGGTGCAACTTGTAATGAATGAATACAAAAAAATTGTTTCTTGGAATTAATCTACTCTCTCTAACCACCAAATCCAACTATTTCTTCTAAGAACAGCCGGCCCTCAACGATTCCTTTTATGTATGTTCTGTCTAGAAAGATAGGAACTACGTCTGGACACGAGATCACATATGCGCGCGCATTGGGTATCTGTTTAAATCATTTACCTTTGTCATCTCGTTTACATAATGTAATCACAAATCGTTTGGATGTGGCAGAGGGAGTTTAGAGGTTTTCCCTCTCGAGGCTGAGGAAACCGGTTAGACACAGTTGGCTTGCACAGTTGTTGCATTGAATCACCAATTCTTCTAAAGTTTCACCTCTAACCTTTGTTTCCAGAAGGCGGTAAACGTTCTCTGTTTCATCTTCAGGAGATATTATGACACCACAGCTTGGGCAAGGAAACTCCCCATCCCCCTGAATCCTTGTCAAATCCAGTTCGCATAAAAACGGCTGCTTCATCTTTCCTTCTGCAAGTCTCTGGGTGATTTTCAATTTGATTTCCCCAACGAAAGAGAAGTGAAAAGCGTATTATTGCGTTGTTAACACGCAGAAGACACGCATGTATATCCCTAACAGGGCACCTCTTTTTCTAAATCTTTTTGGGTTTTAAATATAGGTAGAAAGAGGGACGAGGGGTAGTTTATGAGTAAACAGTTTTTTGTAATTGATTTGCACGCCTATTGTTTTCGTTTTCCTCACTCACGCATGCATACATTGGCGCGCACTTTAACAAGGAGCTTTAGACTTTAGGGAAAACTCACCGATTCTCAAGAATAGGAGGGTATCTTGCTTTTCTTTGCTGAATTTGGAGATCTGGATGGCTTCTTTGAAGATTGGTCCATCGATTGCCATTGTGTGGTACTCTCCCTTTTCTCCACAAGGGTCTATACCCTGTTTATTGATTAGCGCCTCCAAATCTCTAAGAGAGCTTTTGTTGAGTTCTCGTCCTAACCATTCTTCGTTGAACCAAGGCTGCTTCACGCACGTGAAAACAGCCCTAAACCCTTCTGCAACCTCTTCGTTTAGTATGTGGTATGTATCTTGACCCCACAGAGGCATGATTACAGCAACATCTGATCCTTCGCATACGCTCTCCATCCACCGCCCATGAGTACTATCTACAACATATATGTCTCCTGTCACTATTCCTTCAATCCCCTCTGTTTCCTTCAATCGAGCGATTGCCTGTCTATATCCTTCTCGGTATGGCGCTTCGACCTTGACCTCGAGATGTGGGATCCCTATGGCCCTAGACTGGAGGCGCATGAGTGGAAGCGGATGGCATATGGATGGCCAAGAGTCGAGAACAAAGGTGACAAGGTGAGTGACATCGTAACCTTTAGTTATTGCTTTATGACACGCCAGGCATGATTCCACGCCTCCACTCCATGAAACTGCAACTCTCATCGCGAAACTCCACCGTTTACATGCACAAATTACCTTTGTATTTAGAGTTTCTTAGAAAAGGATTATTGTTTGCTGGCGTAAGGGCATTTACACAATCTCTTGTTAACGCTTCATTTGTTT
>CP070791.1:290038-296186 GCA_020346825.1 Candidatus Bathyarchaeota archaeon | reverse complement strand
GGCAGAACTTCCAGTCGCTTCTTATCTCAAACCCACATTTGTTACATGCTACTACGGATGCTATTCTCGGCAATATTCCAACTCTCCCTATCACGATATATTACGTGTATGCCTCTAAAATTTCATTTGGGTTTGAAATCACTGTATTGTTTGTCGGATGTAATCTTCCCGCGCTCGCATCAGGGTTGCGTAAAATGCAAATCCCGAGTTGGGTCTAAGCCCTCAGCGTATGTTTGGCCCGTTTAGACATCGTCTTTGTCGCGCGCTTCTCTTCCGCCTTTTTGATTGGCACGCTCAATGTCTTAACGCATTTCGCTTTTGGTATTGTCCAGCCCATTGAAGCAGAGTCTTTGTCGCGTCTCGATCTTCAGCTGTTTCGATCGATTCGCTCTTTGCTTCATTGCAACACTTGAGCTTGCTCCCCAACTCGGGGTTCTCTTAATGAGATGTCGCACGATATATATCTTATCTAAGGGAAGAAGTTTTTGCGCATGGATATTGACATGTTGTTTTTTACATTTTTATGTATAATTTATGACATTGTTTTGAGCTTTGCTCGTCTAACATCTTGAGTATATAAAACGTTTGCATGCATGCATTTGTCCATTAACACAACCATAATTGTTTCTATGCGTGCGTGGCAGCGCGCGCGTCCAGAGCAAAAACATGTTAGCAAAGTGAATAATTTGGTCACGCGCGCGCACCGCTTTGGAGCAGATGTCCTTTCTCTTGTGGAAGATGTTGAGGGTGTCTGCGTGATGCTACCTATCTCCGTTTTTTGGTTGTAGTTCGAGTCATGATCTTTACTACATCTTTGTGTCTTAGATTGTAGTCTTTAGGTAGGCGGATTCCTGTTTTGGCGTCGATTGCAAGAATGTAGTTTTTTTCAATGCTTGTATGTATATTTCGGGCGAGGTCAATTGGGGTTGAACTGTCTGGCATTAGGAGCGCATCTGGGAGCACATTCCCGTGATGGTCCATGTAGTTTGTTTCGTCGCTGACGGGGTAGATCATGTTGGTTCTTAGGAGTTTGAAGGCGACAGTGTTTAGGGCTTGTTGGATGCCCGTTCTCATCCATTTTGCCATAACCCTAGTCTCGATATACTTTAGGGCGCCCTTTTGTTTAGGGGTGAGCTTGACATTTTTCTTTATTCTAAAGATCTCTTGACCAGGGGTGTATTGGAGTAACCCTTTCTTTTCTGCTCTTCGGAGGGCCAGTTCTGCTTCAGCAGAACATGCTGCGACTAGGCTTCGACCATAATAATCTGCTAGCATTTCAATGTATTTTTCGGAGGTGAGGATGTCCATTTTGTTTGCTATGATTAGCGTGGGCTTGATGAGGGGGAGGAGGAGTGAAGAGAATTTAATGATCTGGTTAAGGTTCCACTCAGCGAAGGGGAGGTCTTTGAGTTTTGACTTTTCTAGAGCTTGAGATACCTGTGTTTGGTTGGCCTTTATTCCTGACAATGGTTTCGTGATCGCTTCTGCCAGCGTTGAGGAGGATGCTTCCCGGATTATGAGATCCTCGTTACTTACGATGATCTCCGCGATCCATCTCTCTATTTCCATTTCTACGTCTATGGCGTCCTGTACTGGGTTGCCGCTTCCTGGTTGGGTTATCTTGCCCTCAGCGTCTATTGAAGCTGAGGCGTCTACTACGTGGATGAGGGCGTCGGCTTGTCCGATGACGGAGAGAAATTGGTTTCCGAGTCCTCGACCCATCCACGCACCCTTCAATAGTCCAGGTACATCGATGATCTTTACTGGGACATATCGCCAACCATCTATGCAGGTGGAGTTTTGTGGTTTGTCCTTTACACCTAGTTCTTTGCAGACACAAATATCTGAGACGTATGCGATACCGATGTTTGGTTCCTTTGTGGTGAATGGGAAATTAGATATTTTTGCGTTTAGAAGGGTGGCTGCGTTGAATAGTGTTGTTTTGCCTGTGTTTGTCTTCCCAATTATGCCAATAGTTAACAATTGAACGTCACTCAATTGAGTAATTTGCTGAAAGAAAGATAAGAATTTCTTTTTTTGACCATACACATATGTATTCGTTTGGGATGAGGGAGAGGGATTTCGGCTCTGATGCTTGTGCACCTAGTTTCGCGCGTTGGCGCGGTTTGAATACAGAGCAAACATTGCGTGTCCGTGTAAGCTTGAAACGATATTGGTTGCCTCGATTTTACAACGACGGCATCTGAAATCTTTGAGGCTTAGGGAGATTTTATGCTTTTTCCCTCTCCCAATATTACTAATAGTCAAAGCGTCAGATAAACGTTGTGCACATCTATTTTTTCTTTGCTCTGGAGATTTTGTCTCCATCGATCATCCAGTTTAGTGTCGACATCCCAAGATTCATTCTTGTTCTCTTCACCCATTTCGTATTCTGGTCTAAAAGAAAACTTGCAACCCATTCGACGTCCCGTGCACGCTATCCCGTGTAGTTCCAATAATAGATGTCTTGGTAGATGTCCTCGATTGGAAAGTTCGGATCATCATAAACAATGTCTAAGGCCAAACCGTAGCGATCAAGTAGTTTTAGAGACAACTCCCAGATTTGAGGTGATATCTCGTCGGGACCCCAATATCCCCATATTCTATCGTCTGGGTGCCGCATGCCCCAACCGTAGTTTTTTGGAAGAACCAAAGCTGCTTGGGCTTCTGTTTTTCCATTCTCTTCTGGGTTTTGCTGGATGTAACTCCAGAATTGTTGCAGAGCTGTGAAGTGTTCTTCCGTTAGGATGCCGTATGGATTGCCTGGAGGGTCTGTTGGATAGTTGAATATTATCATGTACTTTGCTCCGGTTTCATAGGCAACTAGCAGGTCCTGAAGCATTTCTTCTCCGGTCTTGTAGGCTCCTTTCTTGTCGTTTTCGGGATCTAGGGCATTCCATACGATGATGGTGCCCCAGTCTTTCTGTTGAGCGGTCGCTGCGCCTCTGCACAGGCCGATATGTTTTGGCGTACTATGATTCCATCCCAGCTCAACAAAGACTGTGTCATAACCTGCAAGATAATCAAACCAATACAAGGCATAATCAGAGGTAAAAGCCGTAATCGAACGGTTAATCAGCTCACCAACTTGTATCTGGTTAACAATATAATCAAGATACCCTCTTTTGGCTTCTTCATAATCTCGAACCACAGTCTCATTGACATCTCCTCCTACGTAAGGAGCGATTGATTCATAAAAAGAGGGATAAAATCCTCTAATTCTTTGAAAAAGTCTTGTCCAGTTATAATCTAATTGAATTCCACCTGGCTCGTCATATAAGTAGAGGCCCAAGAATCTGTCACCCCATCGATTTTTTGCGAAGTCGAGCCATGGAATTTGCCATGGATGCTCAAAGTCAAACCAGCCCAAAAAAACGATGAAATCTAGACCAGAGTCAACTGCATAATCACAGATCAGATTTATACCTGTTTCATTCTTGCTAAGTGGACCCGATTGCAACACAAACAGATTGGTGTAGTCTTTGGTTTTATCAATTAGCATTTTGGCTTCGGCAGTTGTGTTACCGCAGAAAGAAACTCCCAAATAAGGTTTGGCTGGATCTGTTCTTCCATTTTCCGGATCTCTCGGGAGAAAGAATATCATAGCCAGCACTAAGAGAATAAGTATTGAAAAGAGGAAAATCCCTTTCAATTTAGAAATTGGCAACCGTGCTGAACTCAAATTTGAGGTCCTACCTTTCTTAATTGCTGGGCAAGAAAGGATTTCGTCCCGTGGATGCATACATCGTAATTTGTGCCAGCCATAAGAATTTAACTACACTTGCTTTGCTCGCGCAATCCAATTTGACATGATTTCTTAACGAGCTCTACATACTGCATCCTGTCAAAGGAAAAAAGGAAAATCTGGGCTATCTCCAAGTAGGTCTAGATTTCGTCTTTCTACAGACCGCTTCAAAGATACGATCAGCTATGCGCGCGCATAAATCTTGAGAACCAATCTTCTATGCAACTTGAAAGAATAGTTGGTCAAGGTTGCTTACTGTGTTTCAAGCTACCCGAATGCATGTTTTCGTTCCACATGCTTTGCAGGTTTGTAGTTCATTCATTTATGATTCCTTCTTTGTGTTTCTTGGTTTGCCGAAGAGTTTTCTATGCAGCGCTTCCTTTTCCGACTCTTCTTCTTTCCCTATCCTGTACGCTTCGTAGGCTACAGCCGCTATAACTATGGCAAGCGATAAAGCGAAGAGCATGACTTTATGTTCAAAAGCCATAGAAGAAGTCAGCACCAGATTCGAGACAATTATGGCGACTACGATGAGGACCACAATTACTGGGTTCATTTTCTTCAATGCTCCCATCTCGCTCAATCTAGCAGACTCCTACACAACCTTCGTCAAGAAGTTAGTTATTGCATCTAAAGCGTTGGCTAAAAACTTTTGCAGTTTCTCAGGAGAAACGTCTAACCCGTACGCACACACAAACATGCGAATTTAGAAGGAAGGGCGCGTGCATGCATTATGTTCTATAATCTCAAGTTCTACTCAACTCTTCCACGATTTTCGCGTGCGCGATCTTCCAAGTCTTTTGATCATGGCTATTACAAGACCGAGCGTAAAGAACTGAATCGCTCCAATCATGAATAAATACTGATACACTACAGTGGGAAGAGTAACTGCATGCAGAAATAAACCTACCATCCCCAAAACTATTCCTATGCTTCCAAAAAAGAGGAGAGGTTGAGTATCAAACATCAACCTCAAAGTGATTCCAAGTATTCTGCCTCCATCTTTTATGGGGCTAAGCTTTGTCTTTCCCACTCTTGGCCTATAACTTACAGGCGTTTCATGTATTCTGGCATCGGAGCTGAGGGCCTCCGTCAACATCTCGATCGCAAACGGCATACCCCTAGCTACCAGATTCATACTGTCCAGAAGCTTAGACTTGAAGGCCCTTATGCCACTTTGAGTATCATATATGTTAAGTCTCAAAGTAACCTTGGCAAACAAAGAAAGCAACTTATTTCCAATCCTGTTGACAAAAGGCATTGCTCCCTTCTGCATACCCGCAAACCTGTTACCCACCACCAGGTCAGCTTCATCCTTTAAGATAGGTGCTAACAATTCAGGTATATCTTTGGGGTCATAGGAAAGGTCGGCATCTATCATCACAATCACTCCAGCATCTAACCATTTTCTAGCATGAAAGAAACCAGTTTTCAAAGCTTCTCCATAACCCTTACCTCGCTGATAAATGACTTCGGCGCCCTTCTCTCTAGCAATATCATCTGTGCCATCGACGGAGTGCCCGTCCACAACCAACATTCGATATTCATATCCATCCATAACGTTTTTTACCCCATCCAGCACGTTGCCCACGGCCTTATGTTCATTCAACGTAGGAATTACAATGGCAATTTTTGGTGCAGAACGTCTAGTCTCAACAGCCTTCTCTTCCGAGGGTCCGGATATTCTGTCACCCACTTTATATATCGGCAATTTTCCTCGTGTCTCATTATCTTCAATCTCTAACAACAATTACCCCTCGATGGACCATTATCAATTTGCCCTTGTGAGTGTCACCTCTTCTATGATATTTCTCCCACCGTTCCCGAACGGATTTTCCCAACTCTTTTCTCTATGAAACAATATTTTTGCACACTTAAATATCTGTCAGAATCTGCGCCAGCCAAAAAACGTTTGCGCGCGCTCTTGTTTCTTGAGAAAACAACGCACTAACCAAGTAATGCTAAAAATAGGGAATGCGCGCGCGGGTGATGCCGGCGATCCCGTAGGAGCCAACTTTTCTAGCTTCCATGGTACACACCTAGAACTTCTGCTAGTCATTGCAACCGTACCATTTAATCCAATATTTTTGAACACGCCGTTCAAATAGTTGAACAGTACATGGAGCCTCTTGCATGCATGTGAAGTCGTTTTAATGCTTTTAGATGTTGTTGGGGCGCGTATTGATCGCTATTCCTAATTCTTCAACCAATTGCTTCGCATTGCTTTTGTTGAAGCACATAGGTGGCTTGATCTTGATCACATTTTCGTAAGGACCATCAGTTCCTACCAAAATTCCATTCTCTCTTAGCCGATTCTTCACATGTTCTGCCAATTTGGTGTATGGTTCCAGTGTATCCTGGTCTTTCACAAACTCGATGCCCAAGAAAAGTCCGAAACCTCTG
>CP070791.1:283103-289938 GCA_020346825.1 Candidatus Bathyarchaeota archaeon | reverse complement strand
TCAATCGAGAGAGCTGGTTCGTGAGTTTCTTCAACACAGCCCAGGCGATTACGCCTAGAATGCATGCGTTAGAATTGATTCCTGGTATTGGAAAGAAATACATGTGGCAGATTCTTGACGAAAGAGAAAAAACTTCCTTCATGAACTTCGACGATTTACAGCATCGCGCCAACATACCCAATCCCGCCAAACTCATTTCGAAAAGGATTTTGGAGGAACTGGCTGGCGAAAGCAAATACAGGCTATTCACGAGAGCGCCCTAATGGTGCAATCATGAGCCTTCTTCAGCGCACAAAGCGGCTCCTACATCTTTACAGGTTTTCGCCCAAAAAACGCTTGGGCCAAAATTTTGTGGTAGACACGGATCTTTTGCAGAGGTTGATAGGGTACGGGGCTTTAGCCCAAGATGATGTTGTTCTTGAAGTGGGCGCTGGGCTTGGGTTCTTAACACGATTTATTTCTAGTGGATGTAAAAAAGTTATTTCAGTTGAGGTTGACCGTGAGCTAATGAAATTGCTGGGAGAGCAGCTTCACGATTTGCAGAATGTGGATCTAATAGAGGGGGACATACTCAAGGTTTCCATACCTCAATTTAACAAGGTCATTTCCACCCCTCCCTACTCGATTTCTTCTCTACTCCTGTTCTGGCTTTTGGAATTGAAATTTGACTGCGCGGTGTTAACTTTCCAGAAAGAATTTGCTGAAAGATTGGTGGCTTCTGTAGGTAGCAGAAGTTACGGGAGGCTAACCGTAACTGCGTATTATCGAGCTGAAATAGAGCTTCTGGAATATGTGTCGCGAGAAATGTTCTATCCTCCACCAGACGTAGATTCAGCGATCGTGCGTCTGAGACCACGGGCTTCCCCTTTCGAGGTTGAGGATGAAGAAGTCTTTCTAGATCTCGTGCGAACACTCTTTACTCAAAGAAACAAGAAGGTGAGAAATTCCATTATTCCCTTTCTGCAGAAGCGGGGACTGAAGAAAAGAAGGGCAGTAGAAGTGGCTGAATTCTTGGTTTTTCATGAAAAAAGGGCGCGGAAATTGGCACCAGAGGACTTTGGCGCCTTGTCCAACGAAATCATCCGGAACCTCTGATCCGCCATATGCCTAAAGCATTGATCCTGTTTCAACCCTTTCGATGAGTAGATCATAAAAAGCGTAAATGATTTAGTTATTCCGGAGACTATAAACGGGTATGTCAAAAACCTCATTGAAGTCTTGAAAACCTGTTATTTACAGGATGTAGTTTGGGCTGAGAGAACCATAGGGGCAATTTGGGCAAAGAAGACCTATGTTCTGCTAGTGACTAGATTAGATAACAAGGTAATGTGTTTAATCAATTATGTTGTTCTGCGTGCTCGAGAAACGGAACGCGGCTATAATTAATCCTCTTTTGGTTCACTAAGATCACCAAGCTAAAGGGTCGGTTCTAGATTGCCAGAAGAAGCGATCAGGCAAACCGACAAAACCGGAATTGTGGAACTCCATATAGCCACTGGAAAGAACAACGAGAGAGCGATACGATTATATAGGGAGCACGGCTTCCCCAAGGGATATTTGACGTTGGAACACGTTAGAAAAGTACGTCCAAAAGAAGTATAAATGAACGACTTAGTATTGCTAGGGCAAGGTGAAGAATAACATGTGTATTCTCGGCAGAGACAAGCTTATAGAGCTTATCGAAAAGTACAAAATAGTCTACCCCTTCGACTACCGCTTCCTAGATGGTGATAGTTATATCCTAACTGTAAAAGAAGAAACCACACTGCAATATTTGGAGCATAGAAACCTCATTTCTTATGAAGTTGTATATACGCCGCCGAACTACGTGGCTCATCTAACAGCTAAGAGCAAGTATGGAAGAAGAGGATTATCCTTCCTTAACGCCGCAAAGGTTCACAGCGGCTTCATTGGAAGACTAGCTTTGGAACTCGTCAATCTTAACAACGATAGACAACCAATAACTATTAAGAGAGAAACACCCTTCATGCACATCGAGTTCGAGACTAGGGAAGGCAAACCAGCTCCGTACATTGGGCCATATCAGTTCCAATACGTAACCGAAGACGAGAAGAAAATGTACCTGCCAATCCTGAAAAAAGCTTTTCCAAACTTTGAAGAACTGGCCAAAACCTGGTTCAAAAATGAAACACCCTGAAAATTGTAAGAGCTTTTGTTTTTATGATTCGGACTCGAAGTCAAACCTTTCCATGAGGAATGGTTTATTAACTAAGGCAAAAATATCATGGTTACTGGCTGGTGAGAACTAAAATCATGCGGGCGCGCAACTATAGGAAAGCAAAGGGGCAGTCCTACACACGTAAGAAATACATGCGCGGTTCTCCCTCACCCAAAATTACAAAATTCACCATGGGCGATTCTACAGGCAGTTTTGAATATCAAGCGCTCTTAGTATCCCGGAAGGAAGTCCAAATCCAACACAATGCCTTGGAAGCAGCGCGCGTAGCAACCAATCGCTTACTTTCAGAAAAATTGGGGAGCAGCTACCTTTTGCGAATTCTACCATATCCCCATGTCGTGCTCCGTGAAAACAAAATGATTTTTGGGGCACACGCAGACCGACTTCAAGATGGCATGAGAGCGGCCTTTGGTAAACCCGTGGGAACCGCCGCACGAGTGAAATCAAACCAGCCGGTCATAATGGTTAACGTGAATAAGGATGGCCTCGAAGTCGCAAAGGAGGCCTTGAAGCGGGGAGGAGCTAAACTACCCACACCTTGCCGAATAGCTATTGAAAAAATTGGAGACTAACTTTGAATTTAAGCAGCAGACAGTTTCTTGATCAAGTACTTTGAGCTAATCTCAGTTATTCCCAACTCGTTTGCTATCTTCGCGTAATCTTTTTTATTCTTCTCAACAACTTCTCTCAACTCATCCTCAATCTTCTTTACCAAAAGCAGAGTCTCGACAACTTTATCTCGATTAACACCGATCGAGTCAAGATGTATCGTCAAGAATTTTATGAACTCTCTTCCCAAGTCACTAGGCGCCTGTCCGCATATGCCCACAGTTCTTGTTGGATTCATCGAGTGCGCGCCTTCACACAGCATTTCGATAGATCTCATTACAGCAGGATTGGATTCATCAAACTCCCAGGCGATTTTCGCACTATCACGATCTATTCCAAGTGTGAGTTGTGTCAGGTCGTTGCTTCCAATACTGAAACCATCGCAATACTTAGAGAATTCTTTCGGAATAATACAGATACTTGGAACTTCAGCCATGAAGATGATGTCAGGTATTTTTAGTCCCGCTTTTTGGAACGCATCTTTTATTTGTTTGGTTACTTTTTCTGCCTCGACGGTCGTTCTAACAAACGGAACCATCGGAATTGAATTGGTTAAGCCCATCTTGTATAATTCTGTAAAAGCTTTAAGTTCCAACTCGTAAGCTTTGCGGAAAGAGTCATCCACATATCTGGATGCGCCCCTGAATCCAAGCATGGGATTATTCTCAGTGAACTCTAACTCTATCTTCTTAGTTCCTATTTTCTTCGACCCACAGATCGGACATTTTTCCTGTGGTTTAATTGATATACTTTCACCACATTCGCATTTAATCTCATAATAAACAGCTCCAGGCAAGGAGCCGTACTCGTTCGTCTTGAAGTCAGAAAATCTCACTATAATATTACGTGGTTTGAATGCGCCAGCAATAACTGCTATACCCGTCTTTAACCTTTCAACATATTCATCAGATAACGATTCGATGAATGGATATTTCTTCTTGATATCATCAGCCCATCTATCCGGACCAAGCTGATCGGCCCTTAAAGCAAAAACGGGATGTAACTCCGCACTTGAAACGATGAATTCGATGCGGACAAGAGAACTACCTTGAGAAGGTAATTGACTCACGTGTAAAGCCTCAGCAGGGCTGCCAATGTTCACCATAACCTTAGTAGCTGTTTTTGGAATCTCCTCCAACTCTACTTCCTGAACCTCAAAGGGTGTCTCACCTTCAAATATCTTTGCTACCCCATCTGAACAATCGAGAGTGATCTTTTCTCCGTTTTCAAGGTCGAGTGCACCTATAACACCTACCGCACAGGGTATGCCCCTTTCTCTAGAGACTATTGCAGCGTGAGATGTCCTATTTCCTCTTTCACAAATTATCGCTGATACTTTTTCAAGACTCATGACAACTTCCCAATCCGGTGAAGTCATTGATGTAACAAGCATCGGTTTCACGCCTTTCTTATTGTATGTCGTAACTTCTTTCCTAGCTTCCTCATGATCTTTTGCTTTCAAAACAGAACCTGACGCAATTTTCGTACCGACGGATATGCCGACGTAAATCGGATTTGTTTTTGGTTTTTCTTTGAGTTTGAAAAGAGTCAGAACGGTTCTCGTGGTATGAACAGTCTCCGGTCTCGCTTGTGTTATGTAAACTTTACCGTTCTCAACAGCATACTCTATATCCATCGGTTTTTTGTAATTTTTTTCTATAGTTGTGGTGTGCCTAGCGACTTGCTGTGCTTCATCAAACGTGAGAACTCTAGGATCACGCGAACCTATAGGAACTGTACGATTATTCTTAGTCTTTTGATCATAAACCAACATTTCTTTTTGAGGACCTTTAGGTGGAATTGTTCCAAGTACTTTAACTTCAGGTTCTTTAACGAAGGCAGTCCATGAAGCAGTTTCCGTTCCTTGTACTATCAATTCTCCCAGGCCATAGACTGCTTGAACTACCCCAACGTTGCGGTTGCCAGTATCGGGGTCTATGGAGAAAGCTACACCAGCCTTTTCCGAATCAACCATGACTTGAACGATAACAGATATTAATCCTTTTTCGAGTAATTCATATTCTGACATCTCTAGAATTTTTTTCCTACGTAAATCTTGTCTGTAATCGATAACCCTCCAACCAAAAGCGGAAGCAATACATTTTAACGCGTATTTGACCACACTAGAAGAATCTAAGGGAACATTGAGGTAAGTCTCAAACTGACCGGCAAAAGCAGCAGTAGCCATGTCTTCAGTAATACCAGAACTCCTGACAGCAACTCTATTCCTATTCTTCCCAACCTTCTTCTTCATCATCTCGATTCTTTTCTCTAATGTTCTGATAAGTTTTGGTTGAGTCCTCATGTTTTCGATAAAATTTCTTATTTTGCTGGCAATCTTCCTAGCTTCTTCTTCATTGTTCTTAGCTAATGCTTCATCTAATTGTTTAACTAGTTTTACAACGTTCTCATCATTAAGTAATACCTTTGCCAATTCTGTGGTGAGCATTATAGCATAAGGTACATTATCTTTTCCTAATATACTAAATAACTTAGCTAAACTCGATCCTTTTCCTCCAGTATATTTTCCATCAGCGGCAATAGCTTCTTCCACACCAACAATTAAATTATTGTCATTTGTTTTTATTGAAACCAAGTTTCACAACTCCTAGTTCACTATTATTAAATTTTAATAGCCTAAAATAAGTTTATTAAATCGATCGGATAAGCTTTCACCTGTAACCCCTTTGATAATCCCCCTCACGGTGCAGTGGTAAATGCAGATGAAAACAACGTCTTTTGACCTTGAAGAGGAAAGACTGAAGAAAGAAATAGGCAAACGGAAGGCCAAAATCGTCTTGGTGCAGCTTCCTGAAGGATTAAAAGCCTAGGGGCCTCGCCTCGCAACCATCATCGAAGACGCTGGAGCCCTCGCGATAGTTTCTGCTGATCCATGTTACGGCGCCTGTGACTTAGCCCTATCTGACGCTGAAAGTCTAGGCGCGGATCTCATAGTCCATTATGGGCACATTCCACAAACCAAACTGGAAAGAGTGCCAACAATTTACGTGGAGGCAAGGGCGAAAATCAGCGTTAAAGAGGCAGTAGAGAAAGCGATATCTCTCCTTGAACCTTGGAGTAGCGTCGGTTTAGTAGCGACGGTTCAAAACGTCCACAAACTCGATGAAGCAGAAATTTTACTTCTCAAAGCCGGAAAAATCGTTGCAATCGGAGATGCTGGTCTAGTTAAATATCCTGGACAGGTGATCGGCTGTAATTTTAGCAACGCCCGATCAGTTTCAGAAGAGGTTGAAGCTTTTCTCTTCATTGGAGGAGGCAGTTTTCACGCTATAGGGGTGGCGTTAGCTACGGCAAAGCCGACGATAATTGCTGATCCCTACGAAAAAAGAGCGTATTCTGTTCGCGACGAAGTTTCAAAGATACTTAAACAGCGATGGGCGAATATCTCTGAAGGAAAAAGGGCGGAGAACTTTGGAGTCTTGATAGGCTTGAAAAGTGGACAGAAGAAGATCAAGAAAGCCGTGAAAATTAAAGGGAAACTCCAGAAAAGTGGCAGAAAGGCTACCTTGTTTGCGCTTAGAGAAATCACATCTAACGCGCTCATGCAGTTCCCCAACATAGATGCATTTGTGAACACTGCTTGCCCACGACTTTCCCTAGAAGATACGCCGAAGTTTCTTAGGCCAATTATCTCCCTTAGCGAAGCACTTGTGATGCTGGGAGAGCTGGACTGGGAAGAACTATGCAGAAAAGGCTGGTTCGAAAACTAGATCTGGAAAAAGCGATTTCAAAGATTGAATCCCACCCGATGCCTCAGGTCCACCTTGAACAATACACAATTTCTTCGCGAGTCGCTGCGGAAATACTCTTCGTGGCCACATACGTTCACAACGACATCATCAACAAGACTGTTGTAGATTTAGGTTGTGGCACAGGGAGATTCGCCATAGGCGCAGCTTTTCTGGGGGCGAGAGAAACCTTTGGGATCGATGTGGATAAAGTAGCAGTCAACGTGGCAAGAAAAAACGCTGAAACAATAGTTTCTAAGGAAAAAGCGCACTGGAT
>CP070791.1:278958-283003 GCA_020346825.1 Candidatus Bathyarchaeota archaeon | reverse complement strand
GTAATAAATCTATAGAAGTAGTCAAAGCCATCAAAGAACCAAAACCCGCTCCAACAGCACCCGCGAAAGAACCAATAGAAATAATCAAAGCCATCAAAGAACCAAAACCCGCTCCAACAGCACCCGCGAAGACTAGAAAAACTGATTCAAGAGATGCTCAATCTGCGGTCTGTCCTTACCATTATGGATATTTGAAGACCCATCCTAAGAACAAGCCAATACCAAATGAGTGCTTAACCTGCTCCAAAATAATGGAATGTTTGGTAGGGGCAGAGTAGCTTGCATGCGGAAATTCAGACTAAGTATTGTCCATTCTCATGCATGCATGTTTGTTCTAGAAAAACTTCCAAAGAAGGTTCTCTACTATGCCATTAAAAGTCAAAGACGTCATGGTCGAGAACGTCATTTCAGTGCCAGAGAGGGCAACGGTGAAAGAAGCAGCAGAACTCATGGAACAACATGAAATCGGTTGTTTGATAGTAGTAAGGAAAGGGAAACCTGTGGGAATCGTGACTGAAACCGACATGGTGAAAAGGGTCATACTGGGACCGGTAGATCCTGAAAACACCATGGTCAGAAAGATAATGTCGAGACCCCTCGTGGTTGTTCACACTCATAATAGTCTTGAGGAGGCTTCGAAGATCATGCGGGAACGAAAAATCAGGAAGCTCCCTGTTATTGAGAAGGGACGTCTTGTTGGCTTGATAACCACGACAGACATAGTTCGATCTCCCGAGGTAATGAAGATGATGATAAGATCGGTAAAAAGAAACGTTTTCAAAGAGATTGTGCGGTCTATTGAAGAAAAGATAGAACTAGAGAAATAGCAAGGGCGACATTTGACAATGTGAGTCAAGATACTGCGTTTTCTGCAATTGTTGAGAACTTAGGTAGGAAATCTTTCTAACTAAAGTTAAACCTGCACAGTTTTCTTATGAATCAAGTTGCCTTTCGGTTCAGATTCTAAATTCATACATCTTAAATCCGACTGATCAGCAAAGAAAAACTGATTTCGAACATGCAATCGATCGACACCATAAGTGAGGGTTAAATCTGACATCTCTACTGTTGCCGGAATTCTTTGCCCTGCTAGGCATCGATCTGTTCCTATTGCTGAGCCTACTAGGCTGTCTCTTAGACGATCGAGTTCCAAAGGCTCTTCCATACATCTATCAAGTCGCCGCCCTCGTAGGATATGGACATCTCCTGATCAGCAAAGATTTCTTCACGATCTTTGGAGACTATATGCGGTTCTGGTATTGTTTCATCTACCTTTTCGTAGCTTTGGCCAACATCATAGCCATTAATGTCTACTTCGCTGCAGCAAAGAGAGAATGGAACCTTGCCAAACTCTGGTCTGGCACCGTTGCCTTCCCAACGATTCTGATTTCCATGTTCTTTGTCTCCCATTACACCGTCGGCCAAGGAGCTACGCTGCCTCTCTTGCCTCTACAGATTGGTCTAGTTGTTTCTGCTGCGGTCATAGGAATAAGCGTATCTTTGTTCCTCAGTCCGGAAATCCGTCGATCGATTAAGGAGAAAGGGCGGTCGATCGATAAGATTTAGGGAAAGAGGGAGGTGAAAACATGGAATTGAAAATATTGTCTAAGAAACCGGTGAAGTTCGTAACCCTGTTGTTGACAGCTATGCTCATTGCAAGCGCAAGCGCAGCCGTTTACTACTCGTTGACTATGACATCAACGATATCTGTTGCTACAGCCAGCGTGTACTTTGTGGAGGGTGTTGACAATTCGACTGCAGGAGTAAATATAAGTGCAGACAACAAGACTGCTCAATTAACGACCCTCAAAGCATATCCTAACGTGACTACCACCTATGCTGATCCAATCAGGGTGAGAAACAATCATACGTCCTCATCGTTCAATGTTAGGCTGGTACATGTTTCGCTTACTGGTGCTGCTACCAACTTCGTCTTCGTCAACTTTACACTGACGTGGACAAACGGCACTGAGATACTAGGTTTCGACTATACATCTGATCAGTCTTCTTGGACTACTCCGACCTCACCAACGGCATGGCAATCGATACCCAATAGCACAGAGTGGGTCATCAAGGTTGAAACAAAAGCAGTAGCAGGAGCGACAAGCGACACGGTAACCATCGAAATGACAACTGATGTCGAATAATCTCCTCCCTTTTTTTGTTATTTCGAGGAGACTATCCATGAATAAGGTAGAAGATAGTATAGATCATAGAAGAATTCGCCGTGCGGTTTGGATAGTTTTAACCATCTCCATTTTGTTTGGTTATGTGTTACAGAGTGTAGCTGGAAGCGCATACTATTCTATGATGATGCAGGCTAATGGAACGGTTACTTCGCCGCCTGTTATTCTTCAAAACGGGACAGCTGGCATCAGCTCAATCTACACGAACTCGACCAGCGCGAAGGTCAGGGCGACGGGCTACCCTTACGATTTTGTTGACAACGACGTGGCTAATGTAGACTCCAGCTCTGACAGGGGCACGCATTCAAACTTCTCAGCTCAACAATATGGTCCAGACTCAACCTACGACACGCTTACAGAGGAAAATACAAAAGGAATAGAGGACTATGTTGACCAGCTTAGTGACGAAGACAGTTCCGCTGATCGGGGCAGTCATAGTAATTTTGAAAACCAGAAAAACAGGGACTCTTCTTACGACACACTTACGGAAGCGACAGCCGTCGGTGGCAATTGGGGAGACGATACTCCACAAGGCACGTCAACGACGGTCACTAATTGCCGCCTTATGGGAGGGATGTCCCCAAATATTGATGATCTAACATTGAAGAATGTGTCAATTTACATTAGTGGGAGCGGATCAATTCGTCTCGCTGTTTATCAAGGGGGAAGTCTGGCGAGCGGCCCAGCTGGTGCGACCTTAGTTTACGATTTTGGAACGGTTACTCCGAGTGGAGTAGGCTGGGTAACTGCTACTGGGGCAAATGTGAGCCTTGCAAAGAACGAGACTACATGGATTGGTTGGAAAGGTAACGATGGCACGGTGAACGTGTTTTATGATACGTCATGGGATTCAGCCTCTGATTTTCAATCAGGAAATGGTCGTTTTGATTCATCGGGAGAATCAATAGATGAAACAGATGGGTGGGACTCAACCTTTCCTTCCGGTGGTTCTTACAGCACTTACTGGTATTCTGCTTACTTGACCTATGAAGTCCCAACCAATTATAGATTAGACCTCGAAGCTCAATTCACCAACGTTACAGATTTCTTACCCACAGAAAAGCTTTGCATCTACGCCGGGAATATCGGCAGCGAAGATGTGGAGGTGGATTACTGGAACGGCACAGGTTGGGAAAACGTTGCCACCGCTTTAACTGCAAACAGCTGGAACAATTATACGGTTTCACTGACCTCAACGACATTTACTGTTAGATTTAAGGATGGAACCCCTAGTGGAGACACGACACAAAACCAATGGCAAATTGATGCCTCCTTATTGAGGGTTGGAGGCGCAGGAAGCAAAGAAGATGCGGTCGATAACGACACATCTGATGTGGATTCCTCTGCTGATCTAGGTGATTTGGCTAATTTTGACAATATGAACGCAACTGATTCAACCTACGCTAACCTAACGGAATCGACGCCTGGAGGTATTACCTACATCAATAGCGCAGAAGCAAGTGCCACCTCTGGAACATCTGCACAAGTCAACAAACCAACTGGTACAGCAGAAGACGATTTCATGATAGCATTGCTTGTATCAACTATTGGTAGTGATACTGATGGTTCTACAATGTCTTCTGCTCCTTCAGGTTGGACAAGTGAGCATAATTATACTCAAACTGCTACTTATGGTCAGCATGTCTATGTTTATTGGAAGGTTGGAGGTGCTTCAGAACCGCCAAGCTATACTTGGACATGGACAAGTTCTTGTGGTTGGGTAGCTCAAATTACCACTTTTAGGAATGTAGATACTGTTTCTCCGATTCATGTGGAAGGAACAGTCAACCAAGACTCCAGTTCCTCGCCCATGAGTCCAAGCGTAACCACAACTGAAGACAATTGTATGATTTGGCTTT
>CP070791.1:275969-278858 GCA_020346825.1 Candidatus Bathyarchaeota archaeon | reverse complement strand
CAGCTCGCTGGTTTTCAGAGCATGAGGCATCTGACTGGATGGATCGCCACCAAAGAAACAGATGCAAGAAATCTTTTTGGTTGGACGCTTTTCATATCTGTGATGGTATATGCGTGAAACGCTACTGTCAACTTTAGCAGCTAGGCTTTCGGCACTCATAACCGGGTTAAGTTTGGCAGCCAA
This sequence comes from Candidatus Bathyarchaeota archaeon, assembly GCA_020346825.1. Lineage (GTDB taxonomy): Archaea > Thermoproteota > Bathyarchaeia > Bathyarchaeales > Bathyarchaeaceae. The sequence goes on along the minus strand of CP070791.1, from coordinate 278,675 downwards.
GTTTCTGTAATGCCAGTTTTGACAATATAGACAGTCAAGGCAACAAGCTCCATAGAAAACCGCAAGGTTTGCGTAACCCGTTTCTGCTTCACGCTTGTTGGCATATTCCGGGTAACCTGCGCCAGTGCATCCCGGGCAGAACCACCAAGAGACACAGTTGGATGGAAGCGGATCGTAATACCATTGGAGTATTCCCTTCTCCGCCGTCCCGCCCATGCGAACAAGTCGCCCTTCCCTGTTTAGGACCAACCCGCAGAATCCCTTACCGCCTTCGCCAATCTTGCAGTCGTTCGAGCATATCCCACATGAGATTCCCTCTGGGTCCATTGGAGGTTTTGAGGGCAACCCGAAGATTTCTCGACTTTCTGCATGGACATTGTCGGCTATGTTAATCGCTTTCTCCGGCTTGTCTCTGATGCACTTCAAACAGACGCCTAGTCGGCGGGAGACTAGGGGTGACTGTTCGCTGCAGATTCGACATTGCCCCAACATCAACCACCAAAAACCCTAACGTGCGCGTGCGAATGAGACAACATTTGCGCCCTGTTTACTGTTTACTTTGCGAAGGGTAATTTTTTCGCCATTACCTTGGCAGCTTCTCCATCTGCGTAGTAGCCTTTGGCGGTTCGCGCGACTTCAAACCCTATTTTTCTGTAAAGATTCACAGCTGAGAGGTTGCTTGTTCGGACCTCTAGATAACACTCTTTTGCCTTGTAGTTCACCATGGCTTTCATGGCCTCTTGCATCAATGCGGATCCAATGCCTTCCCTGTGATGTTCTGGCAAGACGGCAATAGAGATCACATGCCCTTTTTTTGCTATTCCCAATAGCTTAAAATTTGAGATTCCCGTTTCGATGCGGCACATAATATATCCTGCAATCTTTCCATTTTCTTCAGCGACAATGAAGGTTTCCGGAAATCGTTGGTACAAATTCATGAAAAAGAGGCTTGTGTAGTTTTCTGGGAGACATACACGGTTTATGTGCATTACTTGCTCCAAATCAGAGGGTTTGAACCGTCTTAATGTGAAGGTCGCTTGCAAGTGTTCCTCTCCGGTAACTTATTGGGCACTCTCGACTACAGGCAACGTGATGTTTCCGAAGGGCATCGCTGAAACTTTCGCGTTTTTACCTGCGAGATCAAACGCGTCTCGTAAAGCATCGTTCAAAGCCCTAGCTGTCCTCAATCCAAAAGTGTTCACAGCGTAGTAATCCGGCATAACCGAGACTAGGATTATCTTTACCCTTTGAAGCGCCTTCATCAGGTAGTACGCTTTGTGCCCTCCTAGAGCAAAACGCTTTTTCACCTCCTTTTCCATGCGCTTCAAATCGTCAAATCTTGTCATCCATTCGTAGAAAACTTCGTTGCCATGTCCCTCAGGGCATTCTGCCACTAGAACGATGACTCCTCCCCTCTTTGTTGCTTCCATAGCGTTGTCAATTCCTTTGTAGGCTTGAAAAAGATCAATGTCTAGTGGATGTCCACCGGAGCTGACAACGATAATGTCTGCCCTCCGTTCAATAGGAACCTTATACATTTCATCTACAAGCTTCACTCCCTCATGAAAGGGCTGTTCCAAATCTCCTGCAAACGCTCGAACCAACTCCTGTCTACTATTCATGACAATATTTAGAACGAAGTCAACCTTGGCAAGTTTCGCTGCCTCGACCATGTCTTCGTGCACGGGGTTTCCTTCCAGAACGCCGGTTGCGGCTTTGGGATGCAGCAGCATGGCGTGGTTGTGTTGGGTAGTCTCAGCGCCTGACACAGCTGGCAAAACACTTTTTCTTCCACCCCCGTATCCAGCATAATAATGTAGGTTTATGTCACCGGTCAAGATCTTCACGTCGGCTTCGGCAAAAATCTTGTTCACATAGACCTTCGTTCCGAAGGAAGTCTTTCCCAGAAAGACATGATCCCCAGACTTGTAATCGTGACTTATCGTCTCAACTCTATGCAGAATATCTTTCCCGACAAGTTTCTCCTTTTCATCTAATTCTACAGCACGATGGGAACCGCAGCCAAAGATTATCGAAACGTCTTTATCCTTCACCCCAACGCTGTTCAATTCATCCAACAAGGCTGGGACCATCAGATAACTCGGAGTTGTACGGGTTACGTCGTCAACAACGATAGCTACCTTGTCACCTTCCTTGGATATTTCGCTTAATCTTTTGGTTCCAAGGGGCTGGCTCAAAGCGTTCTCAATTTCGCCTCTCGAGTCTGCAACTCCACCTCTCTCTTTCGGTTCTATGGAACCCAGAAAGTTGCGGGTGGGAATTCTAGCACAAACCTCAGTTTTCCCGTAAGGAAGCCAAACATCAACCATTGAAGCCCCTTCTGGTTGATTAGAAGATTTTCATTGAGCTTCATTTAAAAGTAGCGGAGGAAACCAGCACAAGTTCTTTAAAACCAACCATGTAACTCTGTAGAGGAAGTATCTTCATGCAATTGGAGAGTCTAACTCTTGAAAAAGGGGAAATAGCGTTTCTTTGGTTCAATCGCTATTCAGGAGTTGCGATGAAGACTCCAAACAAAATGTTGGTTTTTGACCCAGCAGACGTTGAACCAGAAACCTTCAAGAAAGTGGACGCCATACTTGTCACCCATGAACATCGTGACCATCTTGACTCATCAGTCATCAGGGAAATCCATGAACGAACCCAATGCTTTGTTATCGCTGACTCTACATCCGCCAGGATGCT
>CP070791.1:273284-275869 GCA_020346825.1 Candidatus Bathyarchaeota archaeon | reverse complement strand
AATTTCATTGAAGATTTAGCAACAAAGATAGATGAAGTTGTTCTGGTAGTTGTTATTCTTTTGTTGAGTTTTTTTTCAACTTTTTTTCTAACGAAGAAATGGATTGGGTCAGCTAGAGACGCGGGACTTGTTGGGAAGGATATGAACAAGTATGAGAAGACTCTTGTTACGAGGTCTGGGGGAATTGCCGTTGCTCTTGTCATCTGTTTTTCATTGTTAACTTACATTTTTCTGAAGACTTTCTACTGGAATACAACAACGCACTTGGTTGAGGTTTTTGCCATTTCAGCCACCGCACTGCTGGCGTGTTTTATAGGTTTCACCGATGATATTCTAGGATGGAAACGGGGTTTGACTCAATTCCAGAAGTTTTTGTTAACCATACCCATCGCGCTTCCTTTGACTGTGATTAATGCTGGCTATTCAACCATGGAAATCCCCATTCTGGGCACAGTAGACTTTGGTTTAGTGTATCCTCTTTTGTTGGTTCCAGTTGGTGTAATCGGAGCAGCAAATGGATTCAACCTTCTTGCAGGGTATAACGGGCTTGAGGCAGGTATGGGGTTAATAGTCTTCACAACCTTTGGCGTCACCGGCTTGATTGTTGAAAAATATTGGATTTCGTTGATAGCCTTCGTTGTTTCAGCCAGTTTGTTGGCGTTTCTGTATTTCAACAGGTACCCTTCGAAGGTTTTTCCTGGAAATTCCTTTACCTACTCAGTTGGAGCATTAATCGCCACAACGGCTATTCTTGGAGACATGGAAAAGCTTGCTGGGTGGCTATTTCTCCTATATTTCATAGAAGGCCTCTTGTATTTCAGAGCTAGGGCAATCGACAAGGTAGGGGACGTTCAAGCTTTTGCAAAACCCAACGAAGACAATTCCCTAGAGATGCCCTACCAACACATTTATGAAACAACTCACTTTGCAGTCTGGCTATTGAAAAAAGTGAAAAGGAAAGTTTATGAGAGAGATGTTGTGCGTTTCCTGCTTCTTATTCAATTCTTGATTGCCGTTTCTGGATTACTGCTGTTGCTGTAGAATCGTTGATGAGATTTGCGGCTACCGTTTTTTTAAGCTTGTTTTTCAAGATTGAAGGGTTTGCCTTCTGAGAGTATTTTTTTTGGAAAGTTTTTCTTCCATTTCCGTAGAAAAGGCAGCTCGTCTTTATCTTCTCGCAGTTCATCTGGCAACATTTCAGGGATTTCGTCTCGAATAGGATACCAACGTAAACATTTGGGGCATATTATTACGCCTTCTACGATTTCTTCCTTTTCCTCAAAAACATGAAGCTCAAGGGGATGATATTTATCTATTGGACAGGCCAGAATGTCCATCAGTTTTCTCTTAATGTTTCTTCCCTCCACAATGTTCGTATTGTTTGCCGCAGGGATATAAAAGATTTAGCTATTAACTCTAATTCTTCAAGCGGATATCGAGAACCACTTGATACCAGTTTGGTCCAGTAGTTCTCACGACGCGTCCGAATGTCACTTCAAAGTCTGCGTCCAACGTATGCAATTTTTCAGACACTTTCGTTCTAGTTTTTTCGATGGGGTCTTCCATTCTCTTGGCGTGTTCAAAAGCATAGTAGTGGATCCATCCTCCGTTTGGATTAAGCGCGAGCAATGCAGAGCCAAGGTATTCGTGGGCCCTTTCCGGCAGCGGCATAAGGACTCGATCCGCCACTTTGGGAAATCTTTCTTCTATAGCCTTTCTTGAATCTTCTTGGATGGGGATCACTCTTTCTTCAATTTTGTTGAGTTTGATGTTCTCTCGCATATATTGAATAGCAGTTGGATTGATGTCTATTGAAAAGATTTTTTTTGGTTTAGAATGTTTTGCAATGATTATGGAGTAGCTGCCTACGCCAGAGAACATGTTTAAGATAGTCTCGCCCTGTTGAATGTGTTGAGCGATCCGCATTCTCTCGTAGGACAGTCTTGGTGAAAAATAACACTTTCCCAGATCAACTTTAAAGATGCAACCGTATTCTCTGTGAAGGGTTTCTGTTTTTCTTTCTCCTAGAACGAATTCCAAGTTTCGCAACCGGAAATCACCTGAGACTGGAGTTATTTGACGACACACAGTCTTGACTTGTTTGTGGGTTTGCATAATTGCTCGGGCAATGATTCGGTTATGTTTCTTGAGACTTTCAGTAATTCGAATAACTGCAATGTCACCAATAATGTCATAGGATTTAGAGATTAGCTCGAGTTCCTGAGGTTTAAGCTTGTCAGCAAGAAGAGCCTTGAGGTTCTTTTTCATTTGTGTCCCCAAGAAAACGTTAGTTGTCAGAAGTTGTGTCCTGTATTGGAGAATTGAGTTGACGCATTATGGTCGTCGTCCTTACATGAGATCATGATTTCTGGACTGTTAATAAACGTTAAGATGCTGCTCACGAAAAGAGATGGAACTGGATTCTGCGAAGAAGGGTATTCTTTTTGTTTCTTGAAAGCTCAATAGTACGGCTGATCGTTGAATCGACTATTTGTGTCCTTGAATGTGACCGCAAGAGAAATAAAAGGGTTCATTGATCTGTTTGACAATAGAAGGGCCTTTGCGATGGAAATCAGAAAGGTGTT
>CP070791.1:269463-273184 GCA_020346825.1 Candidatus Bathyarchaeota archaeon | reverse complement strand
TCATCATAGATTCCATCACCATCCTGATCTCTCCACTGACCATTCAAATCCTTGAAGTACATGTCTGTAGGAACCTTCTCGTTACCCACCTCAAACCAAACCTCAGGAACATCCCCAACAAATAAGGCACCGACCAGATTGTTGTTCAGATTGTTCTGCAGAATTGATCGAATCTCTTGTGGCGTCTCACTCCGTAATTGACTGGTTTCAACTATATTCACAGAAAACCCTTCGTCTTCGAGGTCTGCTGCATACTGTTCCAGTGAAGATTCTATTGTGGCGTAGATGGAAGAGTGAGCCACAATCAAGACAAGAGGCTTTTGAGAATCAACTGAAAAAGGAAGGTGAAACGCTGCAGCAGATGTTTGCAACAAGAGAGTAGTCAAGATAATCCAGAAAACAGTTTTCTTCAGCAAGTTTCACACACTTCACATTCTATTTCGAGTATGGTATTAGTGCCTTAGACTGGCGCACTTGTAGTGAAGGCATGCACATATCTTAGTTTCTCTTCATTTACAGGCATCAGAAATGACGTTAACGGCGAGACAAAAACATTTCGAAATTTCTCATTTTTTGGTATACTTGTGGCATGCCACATAATGTTCTTTCTTGAGTTCAATTATTGCGGGTTCTTTTGTGCGACATATGTCTCCTAGGTATTCTGGGCATCTTGTGTGGAATCTGCACCCTGATGGCGGGTTGATGGGGCTTGGAATCTCGCCTTTTATCACTACTTCGGTGCGTTCTGACGACGGGTCAGGAATAGGAACCACCGAGATTAAGGCGTTTGTGTAGGGATGTAAGGGTTCATACACGATTTTTTCTGTGGGCGCCATCTCCATGATTTTGCCTAGATACATGATGGCGAGTCGGTCGCACATGTGTCTAGCCAACGCCAAGTCATGGGTGATATATAGTAGCGATATGTTGAAGTTCTTCACCAAATCCAGCATTAGCTTCAAGACTTCTGCCCTGATTGAAACGTCCAGCATTGATACTGGTTCGTCAGCAACTATGAATTTAGGGTCAAGTATCAGAGCTCTGGCCACTGCTACTCTTTGTCTTTGCCCACCGCTGAGTTCATGGGGAAAACGAAAGAGAAACTCTTCAGCAGGCATCAACTCCACATCTTCAAGGGTCTTGCTGACCTTCTCCTCTTTCTCCTCTCGACTGCCTATCCCCAGAACGCTTAAAGGCTCCTCTACGATATCGCTGATGGTCATTCTCGGGTTCAGCGACTCGTAGGGATCCTGGAATATTATTTGCATCGTGCGCCGCATTTCTTTCAAATCTTTTTCCGGAAGAGTGGTGATCTTCTTTCCTTCGAAGTATACGTCGCCCGCTGTTGGTTCAATCAGCTTAAGCATTAATCTTCCTGTGGTTGTTTTTCCGCTACCGCTCTCTCCTGCTAACCCGAAAACCTCTCTTTTCGCTATCTTGAAGCTTATTCCATCCACTGCCCGCACAAACATCTGTTTCTTTGAGAAGATTGTGGAAAAGAATCCTCTCTTCACAGGAAACCATTTCTTCAAGTCCACAGCTTCAGCTAATATCTCTTTCATTTTACAGCTCTTCATTTCATCTGTTGTTCAACTAGATGACACGCTACGTAATATTCTTTGGCTGCTTCTATGGTCTTCGGGTCTTCCTTCTTACAGACATCCATAGCGTAGGGGCATCGTGGATGAAATCTGCACCCCGGAGGCGGTTTCAAAAGATCCGGTGGAAAACCGGAGATCGAGGTCATCTCTGTTTTGGCTGATTTAATGCTTGGAAAAGCCTTTATCAACCCCTGTGTGTATGGGTGAAGCGGTTCTTTGAAAATGCGCAAGACATCTCCGTTTTCCACGATTTTTCCGGCATACATGATTGCACAATTCTCACATGTCTCAGCGATTATGGATAGATCGTGGGTTATCAAGATCATTCCCAGATTCAACTTACTCTTCATCTCCTTCATCATCTTCAGTACTTGAGCCTGCACAATAACATCCAAGGCAGTGCCCGGCTCGTCAGCTATCAAGAGATCTGGATTGCATGCCACAGCCATGGCTATCAAAGCCCGTTGCCGCATTCCTCCACTGAACTCGTGGGGGTAGTTGTCTGCTCTTGACTGATCTATCCCAACAAACTCCAACAGTTTTTCTGTTCGTTCTTTGGTTTCTTTCTTTGAGGTTTTTGGTTCATGCACCAAAATGGTTTCGGAAATTTGGTCGCCTACTTTGTAAACCGGGTTAAGAGCGTTCATGGCTCCTTGGAATACTATTGACATCCCTTTCCATCGGATCTTTTTTCTCATGTCATTCTCGTTGAATTTTGCGATGTCTTGACCATTGAACAGTATCTTTCCGCCTATGATCTTTCCGCCTTTAGGAAGGATCTTGAGGATTGACAAGGCAGCTGTAGTTTTGCCGCACCCAGATTCCCCAGCAAGTCCAAGGGCTTCTCCTTTTTCCACTTGAAAGCTGATATCCTCCACCGCTTTTACTGGACCCCTAAGTGTGTAATAGTAGGTTCTCAGATTCTGAACGTCTAGGACTGGCATTCTCTAACCCACTTTCCACCAGGTTCTAAGTTCGTGAGATCGTAGCCCCTGTCTGTTTTTGGATTATTAACTGAAGCGTTATATAAAAAGCTTTGAGTGATAAGATTTTTGATGCGAAACATAAAAAGTGGCTTGACAGTCATTAACCACAACTCTTAAAAAGTTCACGTTTGCCCTTAGTTGAGCATGCCTTGAAAACGCAAAAGAGATGGATCGAAAAAGGCGTCAATCTAAACTTGCTGACTGAAAACATTGAAACCTATTTCCAAGATAAGGGCTTCAAAACAAGAAAAGATGCTTTACCAACAGGAGCCAAGATTCTAATCGCACCCAAACATCTCCGCGATCCGAACGCCAACATTAAAGTTACAGTTCTAGGAAGTCCCCAAGATTTTACGGTAGAGCTTTCTATTAGTGAGCCTTCACGTTTCGCCACTATACTAGGACTCTCCACAACCCTGTTTGGGGGCGGCATCTTTGTCCTACGAGGCCTAAAATTACAGGAATCACTAGAAAAATTGGAGAAGAAATTTTGGTCGTATCTGGAAGAGAAGATCACGTATGCAAGTAGGTCATACAGCGAAGGTACTCCATAGATTGTGCGTAGTGAGTGAGATTTTCAGCTTTTGGTGATAATGAAGGCAACGTGAGTGGGAAACACATTGTTCTTTATGTGGAACCGTGAATTGTTATCGGACCCAAATTCTGTAAACGGAATTCGCCCAAGAACGTGTCGAGGAGAACAGAACCAGAAATCGTCCATCTAATGGTCTCTTGGTTATGATACATGTTTATGAGCGATTTTGCGTTGGGTACACTTTCGGCTATGCTGTAATCTGGTGGCAAGTCCCTCATAATCTCGACACCCGGGTTGAGAGGCACCTTTGGATACCACCAAAATGTTCCTGTTATTAATTCCACATATGATTCGTCTGTTTCATAGAAACCGATTTCCCAGACGAGATTGTTGAGTTTGATGCCGACGTAGCTTGAGTTGTTTTTGAGAGTGAAAGTCGCATTAATGTAAATTCGGTTTTGTTCAACCTTAAAGTTGAAGTAAGGAACCTTCAGGTCTAGTGTTTCAAGGGCTGCGTAAAACTCTGCATAATTCAATGTAGGTTCAATCAAGAAGAGGGTGGACGTCACCGCTACTGCAGAAAAGAATACTGCAAACAG
>CP070791.1:263446-269363 GCA_020346825.1 Candidatus Bathyarchaeota archaeon | reverse complement strand
TTGTTCTTCTTGTTCACACTGACTTCATTCAACTGATCTAAATAGAATGCTTTGTCAAATGTGTAGTAAATGCACAAAACCATTCCTAGGATCAGCAACATGCATCCACTAAGCACCATAAACAAATCCAGATAACTGTAAGCATTGGGCGATATTTCATATGGACAGAACAAGAACCATTGAGGGTTTTTAGTTGTGATAGCGGTTGTAACTAGTCCACCTACAAAGAAAATCGCGCCTGCCACAAACATCAAATATGCAAGAATTTCATTATGCCTGGATTCCTCGGCCCTTTCATGTAGATAGTCCAGACAAGAAACGCGGTTACTCTCATCTACGCCCAATTTTCCCAACCTCTTTAGGTGTTGTACATACGCGCGCGTCGCATCGGGGTCTATATGGTAGTGTGCACGCACTATCCTAGCTCGCTCAGCAATCTCTGAGATGGCTAGCTCTCAGATCCCAGCAAAAAACTGAATATCCTTGCGCTCCCAAACAAGAGGAGTCCCCGTCTATCGCCACCAAAATTTGGGTGTGCGAGCTCGCACGCATTTTGGGGTTTGGGGTTTTGAGTTTGGTTGGTTTACCATCTTGGTTTTTCACCTCGCATGTACGGTTTTGTTGCGTAATTAACACGTTATTCTCAGGTGCACGCATCAGTATCCGATATATTGATACTTAATAAACATTTCCGCAATCCCGTTGAGCAAACATGCTCGTTTACAAACATCAACTGATGGCCCCACATAAGACCAGTAACATCTAACTGTTGAACGCTTTCAGGAACCCGTCTTCCAAATGCGCGCGCGCCAAAATAGGAAATACGTTATCACCCAAGCATGCGCGCAAGCATGTCTTCGAATTACGTACCTACGGTTTCTCTTTATCAACGTTAATGATCTTGGGTTGAAACAGGTATAGTAGAACTACGAGGCTGTAGAGGATTTCGCCAAATGCCGCATTTCTGGGAACCCCCGGGATTAATGGCATGTTTAGAAGTACCAAAAAATCTACTATGATGACAAAAATAGAGAGCAGTATCGTGCCCAGCCAACCAGATCTCCTACCCATCCAAAGACTATACGCAAAAATTACGGTTAGAATTCCGTAGAGAAAAGTATAGGTGCTATAGATAAGTTCACCAGACAAAGTAGACATGAGAATTAAGCCAATAACTGCGTGACATGTCCCCACCAAGAGCTGAACAAGGGCTATAATAAAAACGCCGAGGTATCTTCCCTTGAAAGAAGCGGGATACTTGAAATCATCCAAAGCCATCATTCCCTGAATCAATTTCCTGAAAGCTCAAGTCTGATCCGTATCGCGTGCGCAGATAATTATTCAAAGTTCTTTGCCCATTAGTAGACTTTAGATTTGACACCCGCACACCCGCCAACCTTATCTTTTCATTTCCCTGAAGATAGGCTTGAGCGAGCTCTTGGACCCCTTTCTGCAAATCTTGAAGACGATTCGTGAACAGGGATAAGGTCTTCCCGTGCGCGCGCATGAACCCCAAGTGCAAAAACGTTAAACTGGATTTCATTTTTAACCCTTGGGAAACAACTTACATCCAAAAGAGCAGAGAGTCAGGTGAAACTGTGCATGCGCTTGCGATTCTGGTTGGCGCACGCGAACGAAAAAGATTATTGCTGGCCCATGTGTGAACATCGTATGGAATGGAGTGAGACGTCGATAGCGACTGAAAGAAATGCAAACTTGACAGGCATTGCCGCAATTTTCATGATTTTCTTGAGTTTTACTGGGATTTTCCTTAACGCACAAGCCCAAACAGAAATAACTTTTACGTCAAAAGACAAGTTTGGCATCCCAGCCTCCAATGGCACCATCACTTTTGCCGCCAACGGCACCTACACATGGGCAAGCCTGGAAAACGGTATTTGGAACTTTGTGAATTTGCGTCTTGATAACTCGCAGCCGCTGGAGAAACTTGAGGTTTCAGCTCAAAACTCGAACGTGACAATCACTTCATACCGAAGTTTTAACGCCACCTTGAGGGGCGCACTACTAGGATACATTGTTGAGGGACAAGGTAAACAAACTTTTAACCTTGGTCTTGATCCCAAAAGAGGAGAATGGAGCGTCATCTTCAATGGTGTTTTCATGGGGGAAGGTGACGGATGGAGCACTCTGCCTGAAGGGACACTGACCATAACGGGTGCAACTTACAATGTCACCATAGCGTACTACAGTTTCCTTGATTACTTTGAGGTTGATAGAGATTCAGATCAGCCACTATTTCAACAACATTCAGTAGTCATCATAACAACAGTTGCCCTTGCAACCACAGTCATATTGACTTTAGCGATTAGAAGAAAGAATAAAGAGCGTTTGGGTAAAATGAAGTCCTGACAACTGCTTCAACTAATAAACAAAGGCTTGACACAAAATAACATCAAGGGAACGCAATAATGATGTGGGAAAATTCCAATACTTTGGTACTATCTGTATTCACCCTAATCGTACCGGTAGGAATCTTTTTTATCCTAAGATGGACAAAGGACAAAACCAGAAACGTCAGCACTCTTAGATTCTTTATTCAAATAGTTGCTTTAGTCGCTGTTTTTATGGGTCTTGTTTTAGGTCCGTTTGATGATCCGATAACGCAGCCCCTAGGACCAGCACCACGCGACCGGTTAATTGGAGCTGAATTTCTTGGGAACCAATTTCCAGATGGTCTTTCTGTCCCCATTTTCGCCTGTTATTATGCTTCGGGCAGAACAGTGACTTGCCCAATCTGGCAAATCCAAGCATACATTTTCCCATTTTGGAGTCATGCAATAGGGTATTTTGTTTTTTACTCCACATCGGGTCTGGAAAAACTAGCCATAGTTTTTGGCTTGGTCATTACGATGTCTATTGTTCTGGGCAAGTTTTTCTGCGGTTGGCTCTGTCCATTCGGCTTATACCAAGATCTGATAACCCGCATTCGAAAAGTCTTTAGAATTAGACATTTGAGTCTTTCTGAGAATACTAACGCAATCCTTGGACAATTTGGGTACATTATCATTGCAGTCTTCTTAATTTTAAGTTTCATTTTTGGTTCATACTCCATCTCGGGCATTCAGCTTATCCCAGGCACTCAACCAGGAGGACCGCTGGGAACAGAAGCAGGAATTGTGGGCTATATCAACGAGCCTTTTTGTCTAGTTTGTCCCATGAGACCCCTCAGTGTATTAGTGTTATCCGCTTTGGGCTACATGAGATTTTCATATGTTTCTCAAATAACGTACGGACCATTTTGGACGATAGGCTACTACGTGACCTCGATAAACCTGGCTGTCTTGATTGCGATCACAGTCTTGTCTTTGGCGTATAGGCGTTTTTGGTGCAGAATCTGTCCTTTAGGCGCACTAACTGCCCTGTTTAGCACTTCCACCCTGTTCGAGCAAATTGCCCTGACACGCCTGCACAAGACCGAACAGAAATGCACCAAATGCGGAATATGCAAGCGTGTTTGCCCAACCCAAGCCATCCAAATGTACGAGAAGAAAGGCGGAGATGTGACTGAATCAAGGTGTATCCTGTGTGCGCGATGCGTTGAAATGTGCCCCTACGAAAATGCGTTGACGTTGAAAGTCGCTGGGAAGACAGTTATGAAATCAAGAAACTGGCTGCAAAAAACTGACAAAACTAAACTGGCACACGCAGCCAGAACGACTGATGCATGCAATTGATTCATCATCTACCACTCTTCTGTTTGTATGTGCACACGCAGCCCGCATGCATGCATGCGCGTGTATGAGTAAGCTACTTTTTCGTGAATCCGTACGTTCCTATCTTCTTGTTGAGGCTCCAGTATTCGCCCTGATTGTACACGAAGGGGGATATCTTATTGAAGTCAAGTTTTTCCTTCTCATCCAGAACGTTTTGGTCAAGATGAACAGAAATAATCTCTCCTAGAAACAGGTGGTGAACGCCTAAAGGAATCTTCTTTTTGAGAATGCACTCGAAATTTACTGGACATTCTCGAATGAGCGGAGGTTTGACCTTTTCCGCGGGTTCTGGCGTGAGTCCTGTGATAGAAAACTTGTCCACCTCCTTCCCAGAAACCATACCACAATAGTCTGTCTCCTTCAAAATATCAACTGTTGGAATATTCACCACGAATTCTCCAGCACCTTCAATTAGCTCATAAGAGTATCGGTGAGGTCGAATGCCCAAACCCAACATAGGTGGATCAGAACACACCGTTCCTGCCCAAGCCAAAGTGATTATGTTGGGTTTTCCTTCAGAATCTACGCAAGTCACAAGAACAACTGGACAAGGAAACAAAGCGGCCCACGGTTTCTTTTCAACTTTCATAATCAGATCCTCCCTCCAAATTCAATCGCATCCCCCTCTTAAATACTGCACGCGCACGCGTCTAGATGCCTACATGAATAACAAATCTTTTTATGCAATGTTGGAAGAGTGTGAGATTGGTGCGAAGGATTATGGATCATACGATTGTGCATTTTGAGATTCCTGCCGATGATGTAGAGAAACTGCGGAGATTCTACTCGAGACTATTCGGATGGAAGATTGAGAAGATGCAGGGCTTTGCAGAGTATTGGAACGTGGAAACGGTTCCAGTTGATGACAAGGGCACGCTATTACGACCAGGAGTCAATGGAGGACTGATGAAAAAGCAGAATCCAGAACATAAGCCAGTAACTTACATCGCAGTCGAGTCTGTCGATGAATACAGCAAGAAGATAGAAGAACTAGGTGGAAAAATCACAGTACCAAAGCAAGAGATACCTGGAATAGGCTGGTGGGCTTTCGCCCTAGATCCAGAGGGAAACCAATTCGGTATTTTCCAGAGCAAATAGACTAACAACTTCCATACCCCATTTGTCTATGAAAGGAAAAAGAATAGTTGAAGCTATGCATGCAACTCTATTAGCTTTTGCGCGCGCATGCGTCTCCTCGGTACCTTTCTCATGCATATCTTTTGAATCATTGTCAAGACCCTTAGGTTAAATGCTGGTTCAGGCACGTTAATTTCTTCTAGTATTCTACCATCCTCGGAAGTCTCTTTGCTTGTTCAATCCAGGCTCTGACTTGGTTTAGGGTTGGCAGTCTTCGCACAAGCTTCTTCTCCTCATTGACTTCAAGGATCTTTGCGTGGAGATTCTCTGGATTCCTTCGGGAAAGCTCAACCACCGTGTCAACTCCAGCCTCTTCGAGCAGGTCTGAATACTCGCTACCTACACCCTTAACTCTAAATAGGTCTGCGAGGTTCACCCATTCGAGAATCAACTTCCCTGAGATCCCAGTCTTCTCAGCAAGCAGCTCCCGACCTTTTCTTGTTGAACCGCTCTCAAGCAATTTCGTAGTCGTTTTGATCCCTACTTCATCAAGCTTCCTCGCATAAGTTGGTCCAATTCCCTCGATCTCACTCAAGCTTCTTCCTTCTCCTTCTTCTTTCAGAATCTTTAATGCCTCTTTTTTGACCTTTGACGCTCGCTCTAGTGCCTCCTCTTCGGTTACCTTTGCTTTCTTCAATGCTTCCGTTTCTACAGCTACAACTGGTTTTTTCTTTCTTCCAAGTTGCGTTAGACTAAAAATTAACCAAACTATGAAACCGTAAATTACTCCATTCACGATAGCATTTATTAAGTAAGAGTAGTCCGATGCTGAAATGTTAAACCAATCATGGACGTACACTCCTGGAGGTAAATCTATGACAAGAGAGATCAAAATACTCAAGACGAAAACGATTACGAAGACTACTGCCCCTCTCCCCTTCTCCCTGGTAGCCAACGACGACGGCGGCGGATGCCTGAACGTGATCCCGGCCTTCTGGTTCCTGTACAACATGTACGCGGTCGTCCGGAATTCATGGAAGTTCGAGGACCGCGATCGTCGCGTGCACAAAGGGCAGAAGATGGAATTCCACTACCTGGCCCCCGAC
>CP070791.1:258505-263346 GCA_020346825.1 Candidatus Bathyarchaeota archaeon | reverse complement strand
TCTCTGATCCATGCTGCTTATGATCTGTTTCGCTTGAGCCAACGTTATCATTTTTCGGTTGTTCTTCCGCTTATTGCGTCTGCCAAAATCGTTTGAAGCCATAGTCAAAGGAACCTCATGATAATCATAGAAAGCTTTGATCGCCAAGAAAATTGCGTACTTCCGGTTGTCACCGTAACCTCTGAAGTCAGGGTTATCCCTGGTGTGCTCTAGAGCCCAACGCAGATGGCGCCTCCGGTCCTCTATGTCTTGGCTGGTTCGCATCTGGATCTGTTCATTCAACAACTCTTTGGGTGAAAGATCAACGTCTTTGACAACCTTCAGCCACTTGAAAAACCGGCAAATCTTATGACTATTCTCTCTAATTGACCTGGCAGTCTTGAACTTAGCCAGCCATTCTTTGACTGCTTCGTTTTCCTCAACAAACCTGGAAACCTCAACCTTAGAAACTCCGTAGGGAACCCGGAACGGCATAACCCACTAATTATTCTAAAGCAAATATAATGTTTATCTAAAACAACGCCAGTATTTCTTCAGAATTCCCTTTAATTCCGCGAGGGTCTTCCTGACGACTCGACGACACAGTTCAGGTTCAACCGGTGGAGCTTGAGGATCATTAACATCAATCTTCTCCAAGCCAATAACTCCAGCTGCGAGAGCGAACCAGCAAAGCGGCAGAACCTTTGGATTGTACCCGCTGCCAGGCATCAAAACTAATTTGCCGTTGCACACCTTCTCCGCCACCTTGACAATAGTCTGAGACAATCTGAAGAAACCTTTCACTGTTAACCCCAGACTGCCAAGCATGTCAGCGAAGTGAGGATCACTTCCACCATTGGCGAGAATAATTTCAGGCTGGAACTCTTCTGCTAGAGGAACAAACATTTCACTCAATGCTTGAAGATAGGTTCGGTTTCCTGTTCCAGGAGGCAGAGGCACGTTAACGTTGTATCCCTCTCCTGCCCTCTCTCCAATCTGGTCAACAAACCCTTTGCCAGGATATATGGTTCTAGGATCCTGATGCAACGAAATAAACAAAACGGCAGGGTCTGAATAGTATATGTCGCTAGTCCCATTCCCAAAATGCACATCATAATCCAAAATCAATATACGTTCTAATCCATACTTTTCGCGCAGATACTCCACCAAGACCGCTATATCGTTGAGAAGACAGAAACCTCCCCCGTAGTCTCTGCCAGCATGATGGAAACCGCAACCCAAAGCCACAGCCCGACCAACCTTACCCTCATAGATCCCCTTCCCTGCCTCAAGAGCTCCGCCCGCTACTAACCTAGCAGCCTCAAGAATCTCCTGAGAAACTGGCGTCTCAACATCGTAAGGTTTCCTCAACACTGCCAAACGGAAGATCAGATTCAGATAATCCTCGTCATGAACCCTGAGTAGATCTCGTTTGGTGGCTGATCGAGGCTTCAAAACCTTCACGTAGGGCAAATTAAGCAACCCTTGCTCCTCAAAAAGCCGCACAGCATTGACAAAACGGTCCCCCCTGAAAGGATGGCCTGTCCCCAAATCATATTGACCAAACTTTTCATGGTACGTTATTCCCACTTTCAAACCAGCTCCTCTCCAAAAACGTTGATACATATCAAAGTGGAACTGTGCAATAAATGAAAAATGCTAGGTTGCCAGTTTTATCTGTCTACCGAGCTCTAGAGCAACATCTCCTAAACCTAGCTTCTTCAGCTTCTTCTTGGTAGGTATCCCTCGATCGTCCCAGCCCCTCTTGCTATAGTACAATTGAAGCATTCGGTCATATTTTTCGCGGTTCAGAGTTGTTCCCTTGAAAGGCCCATCTTGTACGGGCTCGTCGAACCATCTAGCAGGCGGACTGTCCATACCCTTGCTCCAGACAGTTGCGTATTCTCTCACCCAGAAAGCTCTGATCAAGGTGAAGGTCCTGTCCGCAACAGTGAACAGGTCGTTCATTGTCATGTTCACCCCAGTTGCAGCCTTCAGAAACTTTGGATACCAATCCAATCCAAAACCTATCTCCACCCACGGGAGACGGCAGGTAGTGAAACACTCGAAGACTCCTCCCCTCAACCTCTGTAACTCAATCACCTTCTCAACCTTGGCTTCACCATAGCTTTCACGTCCGGTTGCAACCTCCCAATTGATTACCCAGGCATCCTTGTGGTGAGCTCCAACGGAGCATGTAGCAAAGGATAATGCCATTCCCGGGGTTGTGTGACAGTCGTAACCTGAAACTTCCAAACCCTTTATTTGCATTGCCCACTTTACAGTATTGTTACCCACCTTTTCAGAAACTGAACGGACCCCTTCTGCAAGAAGCGCACCTATTCCCCGTTTGAAGGCTATGTCTTCGGCGAGGACCTTCGCTTTTTCGAAGTCACCCCACTCAATTCTGTAGTCGACGAGTCTCTTTTCCGAAGCCTCCATCATAAAGCCTATAACATTTCCAAGGGATATTGTGTCTATGCCATAATCGTCAGCAAGCCTATTCAACGTCGCTATCTCTCTGAGATCGCCTATCTTAATGTTAGATCCCAGCATAGCAACATTTTCATAATCCAGTTCAGAAGGCAACTTCTCAGTATCTTCCACCACATTCCCGCAAGTCATGTTGCAGTGAGGACAGCCTCTGTTAGAAATCTTTATTTTTTCCATGGCAAAACCTCCAATCTCATCTGCTTTTTCAAAGACCCCTTCCTGAAAGTTTTGCGTTGGAAGAACGCAGTTTTCTTGGCTCCATTCCAGAGTTGCCATTGTTCCTTGACGCTTCCAAAAACCGAAAAGCGGTTTCGCTAATACTTCTCGATAAGCTTCTAAACCCATTCTCTTCATAGCTTCAGGGTTCTTTGACGGGATTGTTTTGGTTCCTCTAAAGACGATTGCTTTAAGGTTTTTTGAACCCATGACCGCACCCATACCCGGTCTACCGCCTGCCCGGCCTTCTTGAGAAACGACATTAGCAAATTTGACCAGATTCTCTCCAGCTTGACCGATGGTGACGACGCCTACGCTTGTGCCATATTCTTTCTTGAGACGTCTCTCAGTTTGGAAGGAGCCGATTCCCCAGTAGTCTCTGGCGTCGACAAACTCTGTTCTGTCATTGTATACATTCAGGATTGTAGGTTTCGAAGCTTTTCCTTTTGTTACTATGGCGTCGTATCCAGCTCTCCTCATTTGGACAGTTGCATGTGTACCTAGGTTTCCGTCACCGTATCCACCAGTCAGCGGACTTTTCGCCGCGACTAGAAGCTTGCCGCTGCTGGGAAGCGGAAAAGCTGTGAGCGGTCCAGCCGCAAAGATTAGCCTGTTTTCGGGAGATAAAGGATTCACGTTTGGTTTCGTTTCGTCCCAGAGAATTTTGACCGCAAAGCCTCTTCCGCCTAGAAAGGTTTTGGCGAAGCTAGCATCGTATTCCTGAGGAACTGCTTTACCTTTTGTCAAGTCCACTCGCAATAGTCTACCGTTCCAACCGGGCATATCCATCACACAACTTATGAAAGATAGCGTGATTCAATATCTTATAAGTTTAGATTCTGGCATGCACACATTGGCTTGGAGATGCGCGCGCGGATGAAATACGGATGATCTGTTCACTTTAAACCCGAACACTGACAAAAAGGTTTTTAGAGACATTTATACGCATGAATTGGTGTTCTTCTGCTTGCGCGGATGCAAGTGATCAATATGTTTCATGTAGGTGCATTTGATGACGCTTATTTTGTCTGAGATGCAAATCAAGCTGCTGAGAGCTGAAGTTGAGAAGAGTTTTCCGGTTGAGGCTTGTGCTCTTTTGTTTGGAGAACATAAGGAAGACGTGGTGACTGTCGATAAAGTTATAGTAGCAAGTAACATCCTCGAGTCAACGACTAGGTTTGAGGTTGATCCCACGTTTGTGGCCTTCGCCTTTGAACAAGCTGAAAAGGAAGGTTTGGACTTTATAGGTCTCTTCCATTCTCATCCCGCCCCAGCTACACCATCTGCAATTGACGTGCGATACATGAAATTATGGGGTTCGGCAGTCTGGCTTATTCTTTCCACACTCGATGGGGAGATTGCTGCATTTCGGAAGCTAGATGATCAAACGGAAAGAGTAGAAATAGAGATTAAGTGACAATGCCAAGCGCGCATGTTTTTTACACAAACATAAAGCATTGCGGATTTCTGATTTCCGCTGAGAACTACAGGAACAATGTCAACTTTTTCGTGGCACGCGAACTGAATGTATACAGCTATGGCAGTTCTCTCTCGACGAAATCATTTCAGAAATAGCGTGAAAGGGTGAAAACTATAGAAAAAGGGAGGGAAGTTCATGCAAGTTTTCTTGTTTAGGAGTTCTCGTAAGTTTCTTCTTCTACGGCTGCCTCCTCCTCTTCATAGGAGGGCATTTCCTCAGTTCCCGCTTCAATCACTTCTTCTACAGTGGCTTCTTCTTCGGTAACGATTTCTTCAGTAACTGTTTCAGCAGGGAATTCAGTAATCACAGGTTCTTCTAGACCCTCTTCAGAAGGTGCCTCTTCTTCAGCCAGCGGCTCCTCTTCTGGAGTCTCATAAAGCGTCTCAACTGTCTCCTCAGTGGATGAAATATCAGCAACCTCTCCTGCGGCTTCTTCAACTACTTCTTCTGTGGAGAATTCTTCTGTTGGGGTTTCTAATGTGTCTTCTACTGTTGCTTCTTCAGTAACTGATTCGATTTCTGTTGTCTCTGTCACTGATTCTTCAATTAGTGCTTCGTCTACTGGGGTTTCTATGGTTACTTCGGCTGCTTCGTCTACTGGGGTTTCTATGGTTACTTCGGCTGCTTCGTCTACTGGGGTTTCTATGGTTACTTCGGCTGCTTCGTCTACTGG
>CP070791.1:254042-258405 GCA_020346825.1 Candidatus Bathyarchaeota archaeon | reverse complement strand
GACCATATAAGAAGCCTTCAGGGAGAAATTAGGAAAACTCAAAAGACGTTTGACAAAAGAATCAGAGAGGTTGAGCCCAGAGTAACACAACGGATTAAACAAATTCAAAGAAAGCATGATGAGGAAATTACGAGGATATCCAAAAGATTCGATAGGCAACTGAAGGATCTTCACAAAAACCGCGTCAAGCTTGAAAAGACTCATGAACGGTTTAGAGCTGAAATGGATCGCTGCGAGGTTGAAATAAAATCCTGTAGGCTTGGCAAAGATGAGGGAGGCGAGATTCAATGGAGCCAGAAACTTCAAGAAATCAGAAAAAGGCTTCCGACATTGGAGAAAAACATCGGAGATATCAATAGAAAAATTGGGGATGTCGAAACAGCTAAGAGACTTGAGATATCACAACGAAGAACAAAGCTAGACATCCGTACTGAAGAAGCTATGAAGGATCTTAGAGACCTTGAGGCTTCGCAGGAGGCCGAAATCGAGATTTACGAACAAAAAATTGCATCTCTAAAAGATATGACCTCCTCAATCATAAGTCAAATGAGTGAGAAGGGTGAGTCGAAAGAAGCGGCCTTGAATGAATTTGACAGAATAGGCACACCGAAAAGACGAAGAGAATATGCTCTTGCATACTTGCCCCTCTATTTTGTCTGTTACGAAAAGGAATTGAAGAAGAGATATGTTGTGTATCCGCCATCCATCGTAGGTAGCATGGGAATCTTGACAAAATTGAGGGGTGTATTTGGCGCCAGAAAAATGAAGTCCTTTCTTCAACCTCGTTCAAAAGCCATGACAGCGCTTCTTAATCAAATTGTCATGTTAATCCAGGAAAACCCTGTTTTTGAAAAAGAAATAGACGACGTTGGAGTCAAGGCCAGCATTCTCCGAACAATAGAGTCACGAATAGCCATCAAGAGAGGATTGCAGGAGCTGAAAGAGGAAAAGTGGATATCTGAAAGCGAGCTTGAAATCTTCAGCAAACTCCTGTAGAAAAACCGACTTTCTGGCATTAAAGAGTGTATCTTTTTCCGTTTTTGACTAGATGAACGTTTTTGTTTAGCGCTTTGAAGAGCATTGGGTTCTCTGTGTGTATTGGGAAAATTTGTTTAGGTTTGATGTTTTTGATGAAATTTGTTAGTTGATTTTTGCTCATGTGACCAGATGCATGGAGTTGATGAAACTTGATTTTGAAGTGCCGTAACCAATTGTGCATAACTGCTTCCTCAATATCTTCTTCACTGTAGGGTTCGCTCATACTGTGAATGAAATGACTGTTCGGACTCGGCTTCAGGTCAATGAGTTCTGCGAATTGGTAGAAATCTAGGTCCATAATTATTCCACTCTGATGTTGGTGCACAAAATTGTAATTCACCATCTTGTCCATGAACTGTCGTTCCCAGACGTAGTAATCTTTCTCTTGAAAACCTCCTGTTCTTTTCCGCTTATAATAAACCAGAATCGTTTCATCTTTCATAGGGTCTGGAAGGTGAAGGTGCTCGTCCTCGACAAGCTTGATTAGCAGATGAGCGGTTTTGGGGGATATGACGAACTTTTTATCGTTGTTTTTGGCTACATTGTAGAATGTTCTAAATCTATCCATATCTCTACCGTAGCGGGCTACGAACACTATCTTATTCGTTTTGGAAACGATTTCGTTGCTTAGCTTCTCTACTTCCAATTCAGAGTAGTTCTTTCTTTTTTCCACCCCAACCATTCTGGTTCCTTCACTTATCATGGCAATTGGTCTACATTCGCGGGCTTTTTCCATAAACTCTTGTGTCATCTTTCTGCGAGGACCATGAGCTCTGATATCTCCGGTGTAAACAATTGCGCCTTTGGATGTGTGAATTATGAATCCGTAGGAAGCGGGGATAGAGTGATCAACATGAACAGGTTCCACAGCTAGCTGATCAATCTCTATTTTGTCTCCAGTTCTGAATGTTTCGTAGGGATGACTTCCAAAACGGGTGGAACCAGTCTCCTCCATCGACCTCATGAAGATCTTTGTTCCGTAACCGCAGCATACAGGAATTCTTTCGTCAAGAAACTTTATGTGTCCCACATGGTCCATGTGGGCGTGAGAAAGAAACAGGGCGTCAATTTTTGGTTCAGTGTAGGGGAGGTCTGTGAAGGCCAACTGTTCTTTAGCATAAGTTCCCCTAATTTTTGGCAGTAACTTGAACTCAAAATAATCTCCCAAACCATTTTTGGTTCTTGGAGAAAGCCAACCAGTGAAATATCCTTCTCCCATTGTGAAAGACTGCCCGAAATCGAGAAAGATTCTGGCCTCTTTGTCTTCCAAAAAAACTTTGTTTCCACCGATTTCGTTTACTCCACCGTAAAATGTGAGAGACGTTTTTTCTTTCACCATCCCACTTCACGGTCCACTAGTTTAGGAATTGAAATCCAGCTTCACCCTAATCTTTTCCCATTTTCCGGCAGATGTTAGAAATGGCTACGATGACCTGTGGTGGGGTAAAGACGCTGAAAACTCTTGCGTATCGCGTTGATGCCGCCTTCTTCACAGTTTCTTTTCTTCCTCCAGCTTCCAGGTATCCCTCAACAAAGTTTTTCGCTATTATGCTCGCGGCTTTGGCTGAAGAGAGAGGAGAAACGTAGTGTCCTGAATAGAAGAGAAATTCTGCAACATCCCATGCTTGATTTCCGTCTCTTGCTGCCTGCTCAAGGTCCACGAAGAAAATTTTTCCCTCTCTCGTAACGATAAAGTTCTCTGGTTTACAGTCTCCCAAGCTGACCCCCAACTTGTGAGCTTCAGCGATTGTTTTTCCCACCATTTCAACCAAGGCAACCTCTTTTGTAGCTTTCTCTTTGGATGAAATGATGCGTCTAATGGTTTCTACCATTTCTTCTCCTTCAATGAAATCTTCAAAAATCAAGCGTTTTTGAGGACTGATGTAAAGAATCTTCGGAACTGGAAAACCTTGGCTGTGTAGAAACTGGTTTATTGCGTATTCCCTTTCTAATCTTGACCGCCCCAAGACTGCGAAGGTTTTGGTGCCTAAGGACCACAACATTAGAGGAAACCACTTGAAGCCTGACCAATCCTTGAATCTCTTTACTACAAATCTTCGTTCCTCATGATTTCTCCGAAGCGTCAGAAGATAAACATCGTTCAAGACGCCCCCCATTCCTTCAATCTTCATATCCGAAGATTTTCCATCAGGGAAGTTCTTTTTCACGAAATCCTGGATAGTAGACTTCTCTGAAAACGCTACAGGTCCGTGAGGGGTTGGCATCAACAAGTACTTTTTGGTCTCTTCAGGCTGGAAAACCAATCTACCAGTCTTACCTCTTCGATGAGCTTTCATAAAGATTCGTTGATCTTGTTTGAGGGAGCTGATCGTTTTCGAGAAAATGCTGAGAATATGGAGGAAAGCAGCCCTTCTAATTGATCTAAGGAAAACGGGAAGTCGAGGTTTCCGCCTTCTGAAAGCATCGACATATTTTCGTGTAATCCGGACATATCCATTGGAAAAGGTAATCTTCTTTTCTTTTGCCAGTTCTTCAAGAGCATTCTTGTATCCTTTCATCATTAGCTCAACATTTCTTCTTCTGAGATTCTTTGCCAGCATGTTGAGAAAGGTGTAAGATATGAGAGGAAACAGGCGAGCCCGCTGCATCATAACTTCATTCATGAAATATTCCTTCCTAATGAGAAGCTCACTAGACAACTCGGGAAACTCCAAAACCAGATTTTCCAGAAGTTCCGAGACGATTCTTTTCTTTATTTTCACTTCCTGAAGACGCAAATACTTTCCGTTGATCAAGGGTTCAAAGGGAACCAAGAGTTTTTCAGCAACGAACTCGCCCAGCCACCCTTGTTCCACATCCCTTTCGAAAGTCCCTCGACTCACCTTCAAAATTGAGGCGACAACTCCATCTGTGGACCCAAAATAGTTGCTTAAATGAAGAGAAGAAGTGTCAAGAATCAACAGAACGTTCACATTACTCTCTTTGTCAGCGTATCCACAGACGAAAGAACCGTAAAAACAAGCGGCAACGATCCGACGAGAACCAGCAACCTGCTTACACAACCCGAAAACGCTTTCTTTCAGGTTTTCGCTCAAGAGATGAGACACGAAGCTTCGCCTCCATGTATGAAAAGCATTTGGCTCATAATACGTCTTTGCAGTCGTCTTAAAAGAGTAAAGCCACGATTTGAGTATCTAAACCTTCTTTGGTGCATACACGCATAGGAAGATTCTGTCCTGAAGCGATGTTCTTCCCTAGAAAAATGGGAAGTGTAGCGAGATAAAGAAACAAAATGAGGGATTTGCAGGTTCGCGTGCTTTCTTTCGGCATTTAATACTTGTAGAAACCTTTCCCAGTCTTAGTT
>CP070791.1:249182-253942 GCA_020346825.1 Candidatus Bathyarchaeota archaeon | reverse complement strand
GAAAGGTTTTCACCAACCTTCACAATTCCAACATTCACGCCAAAAGCGCGAGAATAGTGTGTAGTGAATCCATTGCCGTATATTATAAGTTTATAGGAAAGCTCAACCCGCACACTTTTCTCATGCATTCGTATGTGCGCGCATCATCTTTACTATTCGGGTTTCAATAAACAATTGTCTTTCCGATAAGTTGCGAGAACGTATTACTATATTAAATCTTCAGGTAGCCGTTTCTTCTCAGCCATTCAGCTTGATTTCTTTTGTATCGCCAGATGATGTCGCCTCGTTTGTCGCTTTGGAAATCCCATGGGGAAACCAAAACGATGTCTCCTTGTCTTATCCACATTCTTCTCTTCATCTTTCCTCGGATTCTGCAGAGGCGCTCCTTACCGTCTTGACAGTTGACCAGAAGTCGATCGTTACCCAACATTTTCGTTGCTATGCCGATGACATCGTTGGCCACGGGCAACACCTTAACGCTATACTTTTCTTCGCTTTTGACCTTTCTTTTGCCCACTCTGACACCTCTGTCTTTCTCGTTCCATAACAGCTGCATAACTTATATACGTTGGTCTTCCGAGTAGCAACATAATCTTTTACAAGTTCTCAGATTCGTAGAGTTCAAGGGCTTCAGAGTGCGCGCGCAGCATTTCAGTGCTTTCACAACACTTGCCACAAGTAGAATATTGCATGAGAACTGAACCCCATTTGGGCAGTGTTTTAGGTTTTCCTTACTGATGTTGAAAATGCGATATTCTTCATGTAGACTATTTGCTTAATTCTTCTTTTATCTGGCTGATCTTTCGAGTCAAGATCTCAACGGTGTTGCCGTTGTTGATGTGAACCATTGGCTTGTTGCATGCGGGACATCTAAAGATAACCTCAAAGGCTTGCTCAAAGGGTAATGGTTTGCAGCCTTTTGTTTGACAGCTGTAAAACTCGTGACTCTTCTCATACCTAAGCCGGGTTTCAAGTTTTTCAAGAACTCGTTGCTTCTGGTTAAAGATGAAGCCTTCCAGCTGATCAGGTTGGAGCCTCCAGTGGTAAACAAACCAACCTGTTTCTTTGTCGCGAGTCTGCCTAAGACCCACAAGGGAGTGGTCGTAAAGTCTGTAGAGCGTCTTGCGAATAGTGTTAAGACGTATTTCGGTTTGATCTGCAATCTGGATATCCGTGATCTCATCAACGCTTCTAAGGGCCTCGGCAACTCTGACAGCGTCTTCACCAAACAGAGCAACGACCTTCCTTAGAGTCTCCTCATCCAAAGAGAACAGTCTCAAACCTCCAACGTTCTAATGATAATGTATGTTCTCAAATTAATGTCATCGTGTTTTAAATATGTTTCAAGGTTAAAATGCGTTTGCTGTGGAGAGTAGTGAATATCGGCTTCTATCTACTTATGACTTCTCTCCACCGCTATGAAGAAAAGTGAAAGGGCGGAAAACTCTGTTTTTCTCGAGCGCGATTCAATATTGAGGAGTGAGATGCAGCTTAAGGGTAGTTTACTTTCCTATGATATGGCAGACCAAGTTTCTAGCTCGGCTTCGAACGTCCAACTCGATGAATATGATCTGCTGCCAAGTTCCTAAAGTCAATCTCCCATTGGCAAATGGCACTGTCAAACTGGGTCCCATTAAAGAAGCTCTTACATGCGAGTGCCCATTACCATCATGCCATCTTTTCTCATGTTCATACAACAAGTTTTTGGGAGCTATACGCTCAAGCAAATTTGGAAAGTCCTTTAGTAGTCCCGGTTCATACTCGATTGTTGTCAAGGCTCCAGTTGACCCTGGTACGAAAACCGTTATAATTCCATTCTTCAATTCAGTTTCGACCACAGCTCCAGCAACTTCGCTAGTAATATCCAGAATGTCGCCTTCTCCTTTAGTGTGGACTGCAATTTGCTTCATTTTTACATCCAACTCCAAAACCTCCTAGAACCAAACAAGTGTAATTCACTAGTATTATCTATTTAAGTCGCGCGCGCATGCATGCATGCAGCGTTGAAGATATTCCAATGCATCCGAAACCCCAGTACATATGTTCTAGAGTGAAAGCAAGGTTTAAGTTTCCTCAATGTCCCGTATAAGAATCCAGTAAGGCGGAGAATCCTTATGGAGCAATTGCGGCATAACGGCGTTCTAGTTCCACAACCCCACGAAAGAAAAGGTCTCACCATAAAGGTGGAGAAAAGAGAGATCCAGCTTACGCGGGAGCAGGAGGAAATGGCGCTCGCTTGGGCCAAGAAAGTTGGTACTCCCTATGTCGAAGACATAGTCTTCACCAAAAACTTCCACCGCGACTTTTCAAAGAAACTCGGCATCAGCGTCAAACTTGGAAACATAGACTATTCTGAGGTTCTCTCTTTTGTTGAAAAGGAACGAAACTGGAAGTTAAATCTCTCAAAGGAAGAGAAAAGACAAATTGCAGCTCAGAGGAAAGCCCAGAGAGAGGAAAATAGAGAGCATTACGGTCATGCTTGGGTTGATGGTCTCAGAATTGATGTTGCCAACTATGCCGTCGAACCTAGCTCCATTTTCATGGGTCGCGGTAAGCATCCATTGAGGGGCCGCTGGAAGGAGGGCCCTCGCCAAGAGGAAATCGAGCTCAACCTATCTAATGATGCTCCTAAGCCTCCGGGCAACTGGAAACGCATAATCTGGCAGAAAAGTGCTATGTGGATAGCACGATGGCGGGATAAGCTCTCCGGTAAGACGAAGTACGTTTGGTTTTCTGATTCAAGCATCCTAAAGCAGAGAAAAGATATCGAGAAATTTGACAAGGCAAAGGAGTTCCTTCAAAACCTTGGACAGGTGCAAAGGCATATTTTGGAGAACCTTGATGCCGATGATGTAAAACGGAGGAAGACAGCTACAGTCTGTTTCCTTATTGACAAACTGAAGATCAGAGTCGGTGACGAGAAGGATCCTGACGAGGCGGACACTGTCGGCGCCTCAACCCTCAGACCGGAACATATCCGCTACAACGGCGACAAAACTGTGATATTCAACTTCGTTGGAAAGGACTCTGTTCCTCATGTTTTCAAGGTCAGATTTCCAGACACTGCCATCAGAAATCTCAAAGAATTTGCAGCGAATGCAGAATTCACTCTTTTCGATGGCGTCGGCTCAAAGCATGTGAGCGAATTCCTCGATGAGGTGATGAGCGGACTCTCAGCTAAGGTCTTCCGCACATACTACGCGTCTGAAGCCACAGAGACAAAACTAAGAAAATCTCCCGTCAAACTCGAAGATCCGGAATACGTGAAGAAATATGTTGCCACGATGGCGAACCTCGATTCTGCTAAGGTCTGTAACCACCGGCGCACCATACCAAAGACATGGGAATCTTCTCTAGAAAAAAAGAAGCATCGCCTAGGTGCTCTGAAGCAGCGAGCGAAAGATGCTCAGACGAAGCTTAGGCAAAAAGCCGAGGAACAAGAAGAGAGATACAAAGAGAGATTGAGGAAACAGGAAGAAAGACTAGAAACTTTGAAAGAAAAGCTGGAGGTTTATCAGCGGCAACGCGCACTCAGGAAACAACAAGGCAAATCCGTCCGCGCTATCAAGAGACGAATAAGCCTTCAACAAAAGACCGTGACGCGCCAAAGGCAACGCCTAAGAGAACTCAAGACCAAGCACGCAGACCGCCTGAAAAAGCTTGAGCAGAGGCGGGAGAGTCGAAGGCAACGTGACGAGTTGATGTTAGACAAGCTGAAGCTCAGGATAGAGACTCAGAAGGAGACCCGAGACTACAACCTTATAACATCGTTGAAGAGCTACATCGATCCCAGAATTTATTATGAATGGGGAAAGCGAGTCAACTACGACTGGAAACTGTACTACCCAAAGACTCTCCAGATGAAGTTCAGTTGGGTTGAGGCTGATCGAGCACCTCCAGAAAACGGCTAGGAGGTTGCCTATTCACCTCTCAGATTTTCAGTTCACCTCAGACAGCGGTGTTTTTATCGAAAATAATCTTTACAGCTAGGGAATATTCAAAATAGATAAATAGTTCACAGCTACAACGAAATGGAATAAGGTGACTTTGTTGAAGCTTCTACTCGATGAAATGTATGCGGGTTTGAAGGAGTATTTTGAAATTCAGGGATGGGACGTGCAAACTGCTCAAGATTCAGGGATGCAAGGGGCAAAAGACAAAGACATCGTAGAGTATGCAAAGACCAACAATTTGTTACTTGTTACCCAAGATCAGAAGCCAGCGGAATTGGCTGATCTAACTGGAGTCAAGAACGTGTTGATCTCCAAAGCCATGATCGCCAAGATAGCCGACGCCAAAATAAGAGAGAAATATCCAAACCCGAAATAGAAAGAGCATTCACACCAAGATTATTCACATTTTCATCAACTAAGCGCGATACTACAGTCTATGAAATATGCATGGTTTGTCATACATCAAAAGAATTCCTTGAAGATTTCAATTTCTATGTGAAATCAAAAGACTGATAAAATGTGGCGCTTCCTTAAGAGGGTTTTTCAAGACCATCGACACTCCGACGGTGCATTCAAGCCAGCATCCCTCACAAGAAGAAACTTTGAGCCAACCTTCACTTCTATGCTTTTCTCTTAGGATTTCGCCAGCCGAATCTGTGAGAAGATTGCCAAGTATTACATCCGCTCGAGCGGGACAGGCCAGAAGCCTACCCTTGGGATCTATGGCCACGTAGAGTTCTCCAGCATTACAAATCTTCGGCGCTTTGCCGTCAAAAAACAGCTCAAAACCTTTGACAAAATCTTTTG
>CP070791.1:245467-249082 GCA_020346825.1 Candidatus Bathyarchaeota archaeon | reverse complement strand
CCACGGAACTAACCATATGGGGTAGCAGGCTTCAGCTATGAAGACCAACTTCTCATCGGTCTTCTTCAAAATATGACCTTCACCCTTTTCCCTGTTCGACTCCGCTAGGTAGAATATGGTTGCTATCTCCATATCCTTTGTGAAGGCTTTGATTCGATCCTCCGCAGAAACAGCAAAAGGGAGAATAAGCTTGGTTCTTAATCCTCTATTCATGTAATCAATCATAGATACTTCTCCTACAAGGATTCCGAGTGCTAAACTGTTAATGATTATGAAACGAAAATCAAAATTCTGGTTCTACTTGAATGCGTGCATTGTGTAGCATTATCCTTAGAGAGACTAGCTATTTTTAAACACATCCACTTTTCTTGATCTGTCACCCTTTAAACAAAGAAATCAAGATTGCACGTGCATGCATGCGCACGTAACATGCGACTCCTTTTCGGTTTGTGGGGTCATACCATTTCCAGAGTTCCTTAATCGTTTTATCGGAGTATCCGTGGCGCTTCAATAGAAGTCTGAAAGATTCCGTTGGCTCCATTTTCTGTTCTTATGATGAACAAAAGTATAAGGGTTTTGAATCTCAGATTATGTTTCTGTAGAAGTGTACAACAAACCTACGGATTAAACCCGTCTGGTGCGCTCGCGAAGGGTATAAGTTTCCTCAATTGCTTCCAGATACGTTCTCATGGCTTCTCGTATCCTCTTCGATACTTTGTAGGGCCATTTCTTCTTGTAGATCTGGAATATCTCTTCCTCGAATACTATCTGATGAGCTTTGAGTGTCATTTTCAGTGCGCGCGCGCCTTGTTTTTTTCTTCTGTCAAATCTTTGTCTCATTTTGTTGCTTCCTTTTCTGATTTATGCCCGGCCATTTTGCAAATCTTGTGAGGCGTTTTCGCGAAGGTATCGTTTTCCAAAAATTGTTTCTTCATTTATTCAACTTGTTTTTTGCAAAGAAAACTCGTATTTATTGGAAAAAGTATAAAAAACTTATTGTTGGGTTCAAACTCAGGCATACATCATATTGATGTGAGTTTCTAATCTAGACTGCCTAAACACCAGAAGTCTGATGATGTGCGCGCGAGTCTGCAAATCCTTGATTTTCAAATCGCTGTTATCTACAAGGTAAATTCATTGCGCATGCAACAAAGTGTCTTTGGCAACAGACAATCTCTGAGGATAATCCAGAGAATAGTGGATCCCTCGACTTTCTCTACGCAAGATTGCAGAGTCAATGACAAGTCCTGCAACCAATGCTGTGTTACGTAGCTCAACGAGGTCTGCGGTAATGATAAAATCCCAATAATACTGATTGATTTCTTCCTGCAAGAGAGCTATTCGCTTCTTGGCGCGGGTCAATCGCTTGTTAGAACGCACGATTCCTACGTAGTTCCACATTAGACGGCGAATCTCATCCCGATTTTGGGTGATTACCACTGCCTCGTCAATGTCTACAGCGGTTCCCGGTTCCCACGGTGCAAACGACTGTAAAAGAGATTTCTTCTTCAACAGTTCTATACATCTCTTGGCGGCATAATTGGCACAGACCAAAGCCTCAAGCAAAGAATTGCTGGCCAATCGATTAGCTCCGTGAAGGCCTGTGCAAGCGGTTTCACCAATTGCGAGTAGACTCTTTACGTCAGTTTCACCAGCAATGGTGGTTTTCACTCCTCCGCAACAATAATGAGCCGCAGGAACGACTGGAATAGGATTCTTGGTGATATCGATTCCAAATGACAAACACTTCTCATAAATCCCTGGAAACCTAGATCGCACAAACCGGGAATTCTTAGGAGATATGTCTAAAAATACACAGTCATCTCCGCTTTTCTTTAGCTCTTGATCGATGGCTCTAGCAACAACATCTCGAGGGGCTAACTCTTTCATCGGATGATAGTCCCCCATAAACTGTCTTCCACCCCTGTCTCGAAGAACAGCTCCTTCGCCTCTGAGAGCCTCCGAGATGAGAAAGGATTCTTTGTTAGGACGGTAGAGGTATGTTGGGTGAAATTGAGTGAACTCCATGTTCATGATAGTAGCTCCAGCTCGATATGCCATGGCGATTCCATCTCCAGTAGCGATATCTGGGTTTGTCGTATGGAGGTAAACCCTTCCGATTCCACCAGTCGCAAGCACCGTTACCTTTGCCAAAAAGTTCCGGACTACAGAGTTCTCTGTATCCAGAGCGTAACATCCCAAGCAACGATTCTCCTTGATTGCCAGATTGACTGCGATTTGATTCTCAAAGAGCCTGATGGATGGATTCTTAGCGACGGCATTCAAAAGAGCGGCTTCAATTTCTTGACCTGAAAGGTCCTTTGCGTGAACAACCCGTCGCCTTGAATGGCCTCCCTCCATTCCCAGATCAAACTTGCCCGTTGCTGTTTGAGAGAATTTGACTCCAAGATCAACGAGTTCTTGGATACGTGCTGGGCCTTCTCTCACAATCTTTTCAACAACTGTCCTCTCACTCAAACCGTCGCCACAAACTAGAGTATCTTTCACATGTGTCTCAAACGAGTCTGATGGAGCCAAAACCGCCGCAATTCCACTTTGCGCATAGTTTGTGTTTGATTCAACTTTCTCCTTCTTGGTAATCAGTACTACTTCGGCGGAATCAGCTATCTTCAACGCGAAGGATAGACCTGCGATTCCACTTCCAATCACAAGAACATCTGAAACAACATCCATATTGTTCATAGCTCTCACAACGAGTAATCATACTTGAAGTATTTTGCGGTTTCTCCTAAAATATGTCCTATTACTACGGAATTCAACGTCGTTATCTGCGATGCGCGCGCGAGAGAGCTAAGAAGATTTATTACTTTTGAACAAGTAGAAGACTGGGAGTCCTTACAATGGACCTAGGGAAATACCCGAGATATGCTGTCGTGACTCTCTGTGGGTTTCTCCTCTTCTTCCTAGGCTTCGTAGCCTTCTACATATTCGATGCTGCCTTTGTTTCAATCCTTGTAGTTGTCTTGCTGACTGTAGGTGTTAGTTATACAAACAGAAACCCGATAGGTGGCTTAATTCTTGGATTATTCACGTCAACTCTCTTCTTACTGGGTTTCTTTCTTATGGGCTGCATTTGGTGGGACCCTTCCTATTTCCTGAAAGAGATGCTGGGTTTCGGCATGTTTGGACACATTAAATGGGGGCTTCTTTCAGCCGTTTCAGCCATAGCTTCAGTTGGCTTATTCTTCGGCACACTTGGATATGTATTCAAACACATATCTCTAAGCGTCACTGTAACGCAACCGCGTGTCTTCAGAGACTACTGGTCAAACATTCACCTTCTGGGAAAGAGCGGCAAGAGAGAGTATAGCAACCTCGACAGAACGCTCAGGAGTTGGAGTTTCCGAAAGAGCGGATGGTGGAGAAGACTTGTAGCTAAGATCACAGAGCCCCAGCCTGATCTTGTCTTCTCACACAGAAGCAAGAAGACATCGAGTGGATTCGGCAAAGGAGACCTGTTTGACCTGTCTTCGGGTCAAATGGTTGGACAAGATTTGATTGATCCCTCCGATCTGATGTCTAAGTACAGACCCTTTGTTCTCAAGTCCACAGAGACATCGATAAACTCAAAGGGAGTTAGAAGAATAGCTCTTG
>CP070791.1:242392-245367 GCA_020346825.1 Candidatus Bathyarchaeota archaeon | reverse complement strand
TGGGAGGCAACGGGCTCAGGAATGAAAAGCGCAAATGTAGCGAACAGTCCAATAGAGATTCCGATTGCTCCACCAACCGAAGTGACGAGTAGAGCCTGCGAAAGAACTATTTTCATTATGCTTCCAGGTTTGGTGCCCAAAGCTCTCATAATGCCAAATTCACGTTGCTGACCCGAAATAGAAAGCATCAGATAGCTGAGGAGACAAAGTGTAGCCGTTGCCAATGAGAAGAGTGGCAAAAACATGATAAGAGACCAGGTCTGATTTAGAAAATTTGCGTGTCTCCCGTATACTTCGTTGAGTTCCACAACCACCAGCTCCTCACTTGATGTTTTAGTTTCTATTTTAGAGAGAGCTTCTGAACGTTTAAGAGGATCAATCTCGAGAAAAAGAAGATTGTAACCAAGTCGTCCAAATGTGCCGACTAAAGCATTGATTGGCATATACACTACCTTTCCATTGTTAAGAGGATCTAAACAAACTCCAACTATTTCAAGAATCTCAAGGTTGTCCACGAAAATCCTGATCGATTGATTCTGGGGATCAGTGAACATGTTCAAAGCCAACGCATCGCCAATAATCGCGCATCCTTGATCAGTCTTCCCGAAGATTCTTCCCATAATCAACCAATCGTTCACAACCACATCAGGATTTATACCCAAAATCAAAGCTTCATCAGATCTGCTATCACCGATTATGATGGCTTCGTTTGGATCGTTAGGATTAGGAATGATTCCAGGGATTTCCAACACAGAGGCCTCCAAGACAAGGCGGGGATCAACTTTGCGAACTCCAGAAACATTGCTCAATTCAAATACCAATGATTCTGAAAAAAAGAGATCAAGATCTAGATAGTCAATTTGTTCAATCTCTTTAGCTTCAAAAAACTTTGAAAGAAGATCAACATAATGCTCAGCAACATTTGGGTGCGCTACGAGAACGACATCTTTGCCAATGGCTCGTTCAACGTAATTTGTGGTTGTTTGCTTGGCAATCAATCCTCCGGCAATTGTTACAGTTGTCAAAGTCAACACTACGGAAAGACAGATTATTGCCTGACCAGTTGCTAATTTTCTGCGAACCAGACTTCGATAAGCGATCCTGAAAGCAAAACCCAGTTTTGAAGGAAAAGTTCTTCCACTTTTGAAAGTTGTTCCAAGCGAATGGAGAGGCGATAGTGCTTCAGCTGGCTTCACTTTAGCTGCTTTTATTATAGGCAGCACTCCGAAAATGTGGGAAACAAGAACAAGAACAAGAAAAACGAGAAGAACAACCCACAAGCTAGGAGACGGTGAAATAGAAAACCCAAAAGCCTTCAGTAGATTCATTGAAATGTAGTTGATTCCAACTCCAAGTATTGTTCCAGCTGTACAACTCAAGAAAACCAGGATGGAGAGCTCGGTGACGTAATAACCAAGAATAGAACCACTTAGACATCCAGTTGCCTTCATCACTCCAATATCTCGCACTCTCTCAGACATCGTCAAATAAACGAGAAAAGATGTTGCGAAGGCTCCCGCCAAAATGTTCAGAAGGCCAACCACAAAAATGAAGCTTGAGAATATGTTTGAAAATCCGCTAGTTAGTCGCCCCTTTATGGCCAGAAAAGTGATTTCGAATCCTAAATTGCCTCCGAACACAACGAGAAAGACTGTTGCAGAGGTGCAAATGGTTAAGCCAAGGATAGTCAGGCTTGTTTGAAGCCTTCTTCGCGTCAAATCCTTAATAGGAAACGAGATTTCACTCATCCGATTCTATAATCCGCCCCTCGTGTAGCTTAAACCTGCGATTTGCCAATTCCAAAATGCGTTTATCATGGGTTGCAACGATAACGGTTTTTCCTTCAACTTTCATCCTAGCTATTATGTGAACAATTTCAAGGCCAGTTTTTACGTCCAAGTTTCCTGTTGGTTCATCTGCAAGAATAAGAGGCGGATTATTAGCCAAAGCCCTAGCGAAAGCAACCCGCTGTTGTTCGCCTCCACTGAGTTGTGCAGGGAAATGGTCAGCTCGATGCTCGAGTCCAACCAATTTCAACAAGTTTTCTGAACGGCTTTGAATTCGTTCTCGAGGCCAACCAGCCAGTTCAACCGCAAAGGCAACGTTTTCAAAGGCAGTGAGAGTTGAAATGAGGTTGTAGGATTGAAAAACAAATCCAACATAGGCACAGCGAAAAGTAGCCAGGAAATCTTCATCATAAGTTCCGAGATCATGCCCAAAAACCACAACATTTCCACTTGTTGGTTTATCAAGACCTCCAATAAGATTGAGGAGAGTTGTTTTTCCTGCCCCAGATTGTCCATGGATGGAAATGAACTCGCCTTTTTCAACTTCAATATCTAAATTTCTCAAGGCTTGAATGGTGAGATCGCCGATTTGATATTGCTTGCATAAAGACGAGGCAAGAACTACCTTTTCTTTCATTTATCCTCGCCTTGTTTCAAAACAAAATTCCCTTTGTCTCGCTTCAAAATGCGCTCGCGCTCAGCAAACTTGTCTTCTTTCCAGTCTTTCCACTTCATCTCTCGGAATATCCACAATCTGCCAAAGTGGGCTGCCAGAACAGGATGTTTGTATCGAGAAGAACCGGGAATCAACTGGTCGAGAAAACTGAATAGCTTTTCGATTTGTTTTTTTGGGAAATAAGCATAGTAGTTCGCAGTTTTTACTTCAAAGGCATAGACATGTTGATTACGTCTAGCTATGACGTCGGGCAAGGGCTTGCGGCTGGGGTTGCTAACTGGAACCCGAACTGCTTTAAACCCATGCTCCTCAAGTTTCTTGACTAAAACTTTTTCACTGTGGAATCCCTTCCTGCGCCACTTCTGAATATCCCTTTTGCCGCTCTTCTTCACTGTTGTCCACCGAACACTCCAGCTTTGTACAATATCCCACCCCGTATTTCAGAATTCCCCACAAATCGCACGTGAGGGCTAAACATCATTATCAGCGGGCTATGACTACGCCCCCAATCT
>CP070791.1:238888-242292 GCA_020346825.1 Candidatus Bathyarchaeota archaeon | reverse complement strand
GTAGAGAACACATTGGCATATGCAAGCGTTTGGATATCCCGCGCACACATCTATCTCTTCGTTGGCGGAGTTGACAGAATCCTCTAGTCTAAAGTGAAATATATACGTAGACGATTGCCTTCATAGTTTTCTTAGGGTTAGATAAATGGGACTTAAAGAATACCACAAGAAAAGAGACTTCGAAAAGACAAATGAGCCGAAGGGCGACGAGAAAACGAGAGGTGGAAACATTTACGTGATTCAAAAACATCAAGCTAGACGTTTACATTATGACTTGAGGTTGGAGATGGATGGCGTTCTGAAGAGCTGGGCGGTGCCAAAAACACCTCCCGCGGAAAAGGGCGTGAAAAGACTGGCAGTACAAGTGGAAGACCACCCCATCGACTATGCAGGCTTTGAAGGAACAATTCCTGAGGGTCACTACGGCGCGGGCACAGTAGAAATCTGGGATAAGGGACAATACATTTTGAAGGAGAGGGCCCAAAACAAGTTGGTTTTTGAAATAATGGGCAAAAAACTCAAAGGAAATTATTGTCTGTTGAGGTTCAAAGGAGAGAAAAATTGGTTGTTCTTCAAGAAGAAATGAGGTTGGCGTGACAGGTGGGAGTTGGATTTTCGTGTTAGCAGCTTTTCAAACGCCTATCTATAACACCGTTATAAATAAATAAGACCGCACCTCTCTCAATTACAGGTGAACAGTTAACATTTTAGGTTAGCATAGTCACTCAATAAAGTGTGATTGCCGTGAGGGTCAACATTTGGGAAATCAAACCGAAACACATCGGGAACTAGACTGTCTAGGCCTATATTGTCCTGAACCAGTCTTCAGAACAAGACAGGAAATTGACAAACTAGCTGTTGGCCAGGTTTTAGAAGTGGTCACTGATGATCCAGCGGCTGAAGAAGACATAAAACGTTTAGTCAAGAGACTCGGGCATCAACTCCTTGAGTTACGCAAAGAGAAAGAACAGTTCCATTTCCTCATTAAGAAAACGAAATAGGAAGGATCTAGAAGTTGAGAAGAGTGTACATGGACCACGCAGCTGGTATGCCTGTGGATCCAAGAGTCTTCGAAACAATGAAACCGTATTTTATGGAGAATTACGGAAACCCTTCCTCTTCTCATTCCCTTGGAGCAAACTCTAAGAACGCTTTGCTGGAAGCAAGAGAAAAAGTTGCTCGGCTAATAGGGATAAAAAACCATAAAGACGTCATTTTTACTTCGGGAGGTACTGAATCCAACAATCTGGCGATAAAGGGAGTTGCCTACCGAAACAAACACAAGGGAAACCACATAATCACAACCAACATCGAACACATGTCAGTGTTAAACATCTGTAAACATCTTCAAAAACAGGGATTTGAAATCACACATGCCCCAGTAAACAAAGAAGGCATAGTCAACGTTCAAAGAATCAAGGACGCAATAACTGACAAAACGATTCTCATATCTGTCATGTACGCAAATGGCGAAATTGGTACGATTCAACCAATAAAAGAAATAGGTAGGATCGCCAGCGAGAACAAAATCCTTTTTCATGTAGACGCCGTTGCTGCAGCAGGAAAAGTATCCATCAACGTTAGGGAGGAAAACATAGACCTCTTGTCAATGTCTTCCAACGACATGTATGGACCAAAAGGTGTGGGAGTCCTCTACATCAAAAAGGGGACTAGAATTCAACCAGTTGTTCAGGGAGGAGGCCAAGAGAGGGGACTGCGCTCTGGGACAGAAAACACACCTGGCATAATTGGCATGGGCAAAGCCGCTGAAATCGCCAAAGAAGAAATGGAGGCTGAGGGTAAAAGGTTAATTCAACTACGAAACAAACTCGTAAAAGGTGTCTTAGACAAGATTGAGCGTTCCTACCTGAATGGTCATCCAACTAGAAGGCTTCCCAACAATGCCAATCTGAGATTCAGTTATATAGAAGGAGAGTCACTCATCTTAGGTCTAGATATGCTGGGTATTCAGGTGTCTTCGGGTTCAGCATGCACTTCAAAGACCTTAGAACCTTCCCACGTACTACTTGCTACGGGCCTAGCCCACGAAGAGGCACACGGTTCTTTGGTATTCACTATGGGCAAACAAAACTCAGAGGAAGACATGAACTATGTGTTGGAAGTGTTACCCGGAGTGGTAAAGAGATTGAGAGCTATGTCTCCTTTAACTCCAAAAGAAATGTTGAGGTAACATAAATGTACAGCGAAAAGGTTATGGACCATTTTACGAACCCACGAAATGTAGGCGAAATTGCCGACCCAGACGGAGTTGGAACAGTTGGTAACCCCGTCTGCGGGGACCTTATGACCGTTTATATCAAAGTAAAAGACAAGAAATTAGAAGATGTCAAGTTCAAGACCTTTGGTTGTGGCGCTGCTATAGCCACAAGCAGCATGATCACCGAACTTGCGAAAGGAAGAACCATTGAAGAAGCTCAAGAAATCACTAGAGGCGATGTGGCTGAGAGCTTAGGTGGTCTTCCTCCACTCAAAATGCACTGCTCAAACCTAGCCGCAGACGCCCTGCACGCAGCCATAAAAGATTATCTGAAGAAGAAGGAGGCAAAAGAATGAAGACTTTCGTGAAATGCGAAATGTGCAAAGCCGAGATTCCTGAAAACAAGTGTGTTTTTGCAACTCACAAGAAGGTTAGTGATGGAAAGGAACACATTTTTTGTTGCGCGAACTGTGCCAAAGCCTTTGAAAAGAAGAAATGACGGAACTTCTCCAGCTGTCGAACAACCTGCACTGTATCTACATCATCGACCCTCAATTATTCCAAGTTCTTTCCGAGAACACTCTCGTGAGCACCAGAATAGAGAGTAAGACAGTTGCAGCAACGAAGACCAAAAAAGTGGTATGAGGGGCTGTAGAGCACGCCTCCTATTTACGGGGCTGGAAACGCAGCGCGCGCAGTGTATTGTCACCGTATATTGTTCTTCACCATTCTATCTCCTTTCTTGCAATGTCACTCCAACATTCTCTGCAGATAGGTAGGCTTCGGCTCCGATGGTAAATGTATACTTCGATATCCCTGCTTCTGCACTCTCCATTCCAAGGGTTCCTGCATTTTTCAATAGACCTTTTTGTGTGTTTGAGGAGCTTCATGGAATATCCAAGCCATAAAACTGTTCAGACAGAAAGACATTTAAAACTCTTGATGCAACGACAACCCAAAGCGGAGAGACGAGAGTGAAAGTGAAGGGTATCGAATAGCTGATTCTGGGTTTTGAAGAGTTTCGGTTCAATTTTAAATTCCGTCGCGCGTGCATCAACCCGTCAGTCCGCGAAAGACTCAAAAACATGCGTGTTAACAAGTTCTAGATGGAAGTAGATGATCGACTCCTATACATTCGGCCGAATTGTAATCGATGGCACACAATATAGCAACGATTTGATAGTCT
>CP070791.1:235540-238788 GCA_020346825.1 Candidatus Bathyarchaeota archaeon | reverse complement strand
ATTAAAGAAGGTGTCAATGTGGTTGCAGTCAAGCTTGGCGAAAGAGGATGCTATGTCACGGATGGGAGAGAGAGCCAACTTGTCGAACCGTACGAGAAGGAACTTGTAGACACAACTGGGGCTGGTGACGCTTTTTGCGCCGGTTTTCTATACGGTCTAATCAATGGTAAGGATCTGTATGAATGTGGAAAACTGGGGAATTTTGTTGCAGCTCGTTGCATATCAAAAATGGGCGCTAGAACAGGGCTGCCTGAGCTTCAAGAGCTGAAAAGCATCTGGAAACGCTAGGGTTTCTTACTCAAGTACTCGATCATGGATTCGAAGATCAGTCTTCCATCGCCAGATTCCATCATCATCTCTTCCTTTGTCCAGTCTGGAAGTTGCCAACCGTAGCAAGCTCTTTCAGGATGAGGCATCAAACCGAAAATTGTACCCTCTGGATTACAGATTCCGGCAATATCGTGGAAAGCGCCGTTTGGGTTTGCAAGGTATCCTCCATTGGCATGCTCTCCATTCTCATAGCAGTATCGGAAGACAATTTGATCATTGTCATACAACTCCTTCAAGTATCTGTCTTCCTTTTCCTTTGAGAAGAGAAACCTACCTTCAGCGTGTGCCACTGGCATCCTCAAAACTCTCCCTTTCTGGATCTTCTGAGTAAAGAGGCATCTCCCAGAGTTTTCATGCTTCATGTAAACCCAGTTGCAGCGATACCCAATTGGAACATTTGTTGCCAAAGCAGCCTCTGGGTATTCGCTTACTCCTTCAAATCCAGGTAGCAGTCCTGCTTCAACCAAAACCTGAAAACCGTTGCAGATTCCCAAGATTGGTCTTCCCTCTTCAACGAATCCCATTAGATCTTTGTGCAGCTTTGTTTGGGCGCTTTTGGCCCAGATAGCTCCGGCCCGGACGTAGTCTCCGTAGGAAAATCCACCTGGAAACACAAGGGCGGTGTAATCAAAGAGTTCTTCTTTCTTAATCAATCTGTTCAAATGAATCGTCTCTGTTCTGACTCCCAAATCGCTAAAAGCCCTTTTGGTTTCTGAGTCACAGTTTGTTCCTCCGACTCTCATTACACAGATACGAATTTCCTCTCTCTTCATTTGTTAACCTCCGAGTCCCCTTTTCCAGCAGTCTCTCAATTCAGTTATGCTGGTATCAACTGTCTTTTCACCGTTCAAGCCATAAAATGAGAGGTAGTTGTCTTTCCTGACTCTGCCAATCGCAGCGTAGACATTGTCTTTCATCAGAGCTTCGAAGTGCTCTTTGTGTCTCACAGGGACTTCCACTAGGAATCTGCTGTTGGACTCTGAGAAGAGAAGAAAATCGTTTCTATTAATTCTTCTAGATCTTGGAACGTCTTCTGAACGCAAATCCATTCCATGTCCGCCGCTGAAAGCCATTTCTGCCGCAGCAATTGCCAAGCCTCCATCAGAAACATCATGGCAAGATCTAATGTATCCAGAATCGATGGCTTTCACAATAGAATTCACTGTTTTCTTTGCTCTGTTCATCCTTACTTCTGGAACGGCTCTGCCTGTGAAACCTTTAATTTGGTAGTATTGTGAACCACCCAACTCTTGGTAGGTTTGGCCGACTACGTAGATGAGGTTTCGCGGCTGTTTTACATCCACTGAGACTGTCTTCCTGATGTCTGGTATTATTCCAATAGCTGTGATTAGTAGAGTTGGTGTAACTGGTCCTAATGGCGATTCGTTGTAGAGGCTATCTTTTCCTGAGATGAAAGGTGTCTGAAAACCTTTGGCAAAATCATAACAG
Organism: Candidatus Bathyarchaeota archaeon; assembly: GCA_020346825.1. Classification (GTDB taxonomy): domain Archaea; phylum Thermoproteota; class Bathyarchaeia; order Bathyarchaeales; family Bathyarchaeaceae. The sequence continues at coordinate 237,009 of CP070791.1, read as the reverse complement.
GCTTGACAAGCTCTCACCAGCGATCCTAACCTATCAATTCTTTCGGGATTTCCCCATGTGAAGTTGTCAAGCAAGGCAATCCTCCTTCCACCCACGGAAGTGTTGTTTCGAATGGCTTCGTCTATACTGGAAGCTGCCATCCAGTAAGGATCAATTCTCCCATAGTTCGGATTAATTCCACAAGAAATGACGAGTCCCTTCCAAGAACCTGATAGGGGCTTTATAACAGCAGCGTCGTTCGGTCCACCATATCTGCCATGCATGGGCTTCAAAACTGTGTTGCCTTTCACTTCATGGTCGTATGTTCTAACCACAGACTCCTTGCTGGTGATGTTCGGTGAAGAAAGTAGATTCAAAACATCATCTGTTAGATCAGCTGGTTCTTGAAAACTTGGTTCTTCATATTTCGGTTCTTCCCAACTTGCATTCCTTTTGACCTTTGGAGGTCCAAACATAAAGTCCAGATCTAGCTCAGCAACTCTATGTTCCCTATAATCAACTGTAAGGACTTCGTCATCAGTGAAGCTACCTATCGGAGTTGCTTCAACATCTTCGTTTTCAAAGATATCTAAAACTCTTTGAAGGTTTCTTGTTGGCACTGAGAGAAGCATTCTTTCCTGTGATTCGGAGATGTAGATTTCCCATGGAGCCATACCATGATACTTCACAGGAATCTTTTCCAGTTTAATGTGGACTCCACAATTGGATCTATGCGCCATTTCGGCAGTAGCGCAAGAAATGCCTCCACCACCTAGGTCAGTTATGGCTGAGCCTAATTCTTCGTCTCTTGTTCTTATGATCGCGCGCTTGAGCTTCTCCTCCTCAATGGGATTTGCTATCTGAACAGCAGGTCTTGAGACCTCTTCTGATTCTCTAGTCAATTCGGCCGAAGCAAAGGTTACACCATGGATTCCGTCTCTTCCAGTCTTTCCACCAACAAGTAGAGCAATGTCTCCGGGCTTCGTGTCTTTCACGAACTTGTTCATTGAGAGAATTCCAACACAGCCACAATATACCACAACATTGCCAACGTAGCTTTCATCAAAGCAGATTGCACCATTAACTGTTGGAATTCCCATGTTATTGCCGTAATGGCCAATGCCAGCAACAACTCCCCTGAACACGTATTTTGGATGCTTCGTTCCAGAAGGAAGCTTCTGATAATCATAGTCAAGCGGACCAAAGCCTAGAACATCGGTGCAAGCTATGGGATCGGCCCACACACCTAGAATGTCCCTTATGACACCACCTGTTCCAGTGGCGGCTCCTCCGAAGGGTTCAATGGCCGATGGATGGTTATGGGTCTCGACCTTGGCTGCAACCGCGTGGCTTCCTTCAAATTCGATGAGACCTGCATTGTCGTCGAATACTGAAATACACCAAGGTGGATCGAGTTCCTCTGCTGTTCTAGCTATGTATGTTTTGAAGAGACTCTTTATTTCACCTTTGGGCGTTGAGATGTCTCCTTT
>CP070791.1:232700-235440 GCA_020346825.1 Candidatus Bathyarchaeota archaeon | reverse complement strand
TTCCGTAATAGTGCTGAAGTACTTGTCTTCTTCCCTTCTTTTTCCATGACATTTCTCATACTTGTGATCTTCTTTCTTAAATCTTTGGTACAACCTGAAATGATGTATATTCCAACCCTTGCGCCCGCGAAGGTTAGTCACTGATAATCACACTCCTATTGTTTACCACCGCAATTCTCTTTTCTTCACAACACTGGGTTGTATCCTAAGCAAATAATCAAGAACCATTCAGATTTGGTAGAGATGTGTAGAATCGTCGGTATACGAGAAACTTTGTGATAAACACATGTAGGAAGTTGAAGAGCGATAGCAAGATATAAGATTCCCTGGATCCTGTTTTCTTAGTATGAACCAAAGCAGTGGCGTGCACACACTAGGCAGTCTCAAGAAAGGTCTATTCATAGCAACTGGAACTATCTGTTTGGGTCTGGGGATGGTGGGCATAATCTTGCCTGTTCTACCTACCACTCCATTTCTTTTGCTTTCGGCTGCATGTTACCTAAGAGGTTCTGAGCGGATGTATCGTTGGTTACTCAACAATAAGTGGTTTGGAACATACATAAGAAACTACAGAGAAGGAAAAGGAATTCCGCTGAGGGGCAAAGTTTCCGCGTTATTACTGCTATGGATAACAATATCTTGTTCAGCGATTCTCCTGGTAAAGATTAGTATTGTTCAGATAATCCTCTTCGCAATAGCCATTGGTGTGAGCATATATATTATCAGGTTGCCAACTTTCAGAAAATCATAGCTTTTGAGCGTGAGCGCACAGTTTTCCTATTCAAGGCACTGATTATGCGGGTTCAATCAAAGAACGGGTAAGGATTGTCTTTGAATTCTCTTGAGTCAGCCCTCCGAAATTTTGGCAAAAAGTTAAAGCCTCATAATCTTCCACTGGAAAGCATACTGCGAATTACTTTTTATAGGGTATCTGTCTACCGTTTCAGAAGGTGAATTGCTGTACAAGGTGTGTGGCCATAATTATACTTTCAGTATGGGAGTCCTTTTGAAGTTGGAGGGATCTTAAGCATGCACGCTTCATGTTTGGTGTATTGCGAATATTGTGCTCAGTGCAGGGATGTAATTGAACAACGAAGAACTTAGCCAAAAAAAGCATCCTCGGATTAGGCGAGAGAAGCGAACTATGGATGCTATGATACAGCTTTACTGTAAAGGGCATCACGGTGGAAAAGACAGATTTTGTGAAGAATGTACAGAACTTCTGGATTATGCATACAAGCGCTTAGACCGATGCCCGTTTCAGGAAAAAAAGACTACTTGTGCTAAATGTCCGATTCACTGTTACGAACCAAAAATGAGAGAAAAAGCAAAGAAAGTGATGAGGTATTCGGGGCCAAGAATGCTTTGGCATCACCCAATAATGGCGGTTCAACATCTTCTGGATGGACGGAAAAAACCTAAGCCCAGTAAAAAGCTCCAGGAATAAATGGGCTAAAAATTTGATTATTAGTTACTGTTTAATAAATCCATGTTTAATGAACGGAAGGCGGGTTGTTTCCATGCGCGCGCACGAAGATTTCCTCTATTTCACTCTTAACGGTCTTTCTTTTCTTTCTGAGGAGTGGACATGGCTTCAAGACACGTTTTGATGCAAAATCTTTGGAACAGGGACAACTCCCATGCATCTTATGTGGCTGGGCAGCTGGATCATAGTTGTCTTTGTCACGTGAACAATCTTTTTGTGAGCCTAAACCGCAATCTTTCTTCCTGTGAAGTCCAGCTTGAGCTTTCCAAACTCCTTCTTAATCGTTCGTAATTGTTCTCGGGTTAGCACTGGCCCGTCCTTGCAGACTCTGAGGTTGCCTATCATGCAGCTGCCGCATAATCCCATGGCGCAACGCATTAGGCGCTCTAAACTGGTTTGAAGAGGCGTATGGTGCCGTTCCGCAAGGAGGAACATTTTGTGCATCATTTTTTCTGGACCGCACGCGTATATCATGTCAAACTTTTCATTCGCCAATTTCTGTTCTGCTTGATCAGTAACGATTCCCTTCAATCCATGACTTCCGTCTTCTGTCATGACAACAACTCTTGCGTCAACTTTCGAAAGCGTTTGACTTATGCGATCCAGAAACAGAAGCTCATCCTTGGTTTTGGCTCCAAGCAATAGAGTCAGGCTGGTAGAAAGTTTCACCAATTTGTTAGTTAAAGGCATCAAAGGCACCAATCCAGTTCCGCCTCCAATTATCATTATGTTTCCACTGGTCAGGGTGAAGCCCTTGCCATAGGGACCCCGTATTCCGAGAATGTCCCCTCGTTTTCTTTCATGAAGAGTCTTAGTGGTTTCTCCAACTTCAGCCACTGTTATCAAAGTGCGACCGTTTGGAGTGATTGTTGACAGGCTCAAAGGAATTTCATCGACTCCTGGAATCCAGACCATAATGAACTGACCTGGTTCCGCCTTTGCGCAGAGTTTGTCCTGGAAAACGAATGTTTTAGCTGAAGGGCTCTCTATCTTTACTCTTCGGATTCTAACAATTCTCAGATGATCAAAGGCGTTGAAAGAGGTTGACACCTTTGAACGCTTTTGCAAATGCAACTCTGTTTGCATCCTTCCTTTCAAATGTTGTTATGCTCCTGTGGTTAAGAGTTCTTTTGCGCGAATTATGTTTTATATGCGAGGATCATGGAAACAATGCCCGCGCACTGGACTTTCTCACCGAACCCTAATCTTCAGAATGAGCTAAACCAACAATATCTTTCAAGCTTTTGAACCTCT
>CP070791.1:228757-232600 GCA_020346825.1 Candidatus Bathyarchaeota archaeon | reverse complement strand
GGCTGCTATGCTCACCGATCTCAGCAACTCCATACTCAGTGACGCCTCTGACTTTGTTTCTCTATATGCTGCAATCATTGATGGTGCATCACCCGTGCTGACAGCTGTGATCTCGCTTATCCCCTTTGTCCTCACATTAACGGAATTGTTTACTATCTGGGATGCTTACATTGCATCACTCATTCTCACCTTAACCACTTTGTTTTCTTTGGGCCTCTATCTTGGAAGAATCGCGAAGGAGAACATGCTATTATACGGCCTCCAGACGGTTGCCGCTGGAGTACTTATAGTAGTAATAGTCCTTCTCTTGGGCGCCATTTAGCCTTTTCATCTGCTAAATCGCCTCTTAATCACTCCAATTTAGTACACAGATGTGCAAGCATGCAAAATGACGATTTAACTTGTTGCAAGCGAGGACGCGCACGCAAGATGAACCTGTCACCACCTTCTTTGTTTAGTGTTTGGTTTGAATGATGAGAACAAAAGTCAATAGAACAGTTATTAGGGAGTTCAGAGGACTAATCTAGAAATGTAAGGAAACCGATATCAACTATCTTGGAGAATTGGAAGATAATGGGCGTTCTTGAAGCACTTGAGGTTCTATATTCTCCAGTCAAGGCTTTCAAAAAAATTGTTGAAAAACCAGACCTCAAAGGAGTTGTCCTAGTCTTAGTGCTTGTCATATTCTCTATGGTAGTTGTGGAATACGTTGCCGCCTCAAAGTTTTTTCTTGAAACGAGGACTCCTGAGGATGAGGATTGGACTGAATCAGAGGCATTTTGGGCTTCAAATAGTGATCTACTCCTCGACGACGCAGATCATAAGGTCGGCAATTATAGTGTCAAATCTTCTGTTGCCAATGGCACAAGCGTTTGGATGAAGATAACAAATGTAGGACCTTTTGACTGTTTGGAAGATGCTGGCTATAGAGAGCTGTTTTTCTGGATTAAGTGGATTCATGGAGATGAGTCGTTTCCAAATGCAGGGGCAACCTTACGTTTGTTTTCCCACAGCGAGAGCAACTACTTTGAACTAGACCTGACGGGGTTGATACCACCTTCGAGTGGTGAGTGGAAAAATGTTACAGTCCCCCTTGGCCCAGAAAGTCAAGGTTGGAACACAATCAATTCAGACTGGGAAAACATAATGGGTCTGGAGTTTAGATTGGCATGGTTGACTTCAGCAAACCTAACGATGACAATAGATGGCTTATATCTTAGAAAATATGTTTCTCCCCTTGAGTCAGGTGCATTTGGCGGAGCAATAATCCCTGTTTTAATGTCAGCTGCAGTGTACTTTTCAATGAAATGGATCCTTTGGGCTGGCATCCTGTTGCTGCTTGCAAAGGTTTTTCGCGAGGATGTGGGTCCATGGACTGGGTTTTTCGTTATCATCGGACATGTTTTCGTAGCCTCAGCGGTTTACACGTTGGTCAGCGCTTTGTCGCTTTCGACGCTTCCAGTTTTGAACTTACCTTTAGATACCGCGGACTTTAACCTTTTGATTCATGAAGCATGGTCTCCCTTCTTAGCCTACCAGCTGTGGTTGTATATTCCTATCGTGGGAGAAGTTTGGATAGCCATGCTCTGCGCAGTTACAATTCGCGTCCTACGTGGGGTCCCGTGGGGAAAAGCCACAAGCCTAGCTGTAGTCGCCTTTGTGTTAAGATTTGTATTGAGATTCTTCTTCGGAGTGTAAACAGTAGATTAGTTCGGTGTAAACGAAAGTTCAGCACACCATGCGCCCGCACAACAATTTCCGATTCTCCATGTAGCAAAACTTATATCCAACATTGGTATCCCTTCATCTTCACTGGCCCAACAAAACGGAGCTATGCACAAAGTCGTTCTAACGGCAAGCTGGTTCTGTTTTGACGCCTGTTTCCGCGACAAGGACGAAGAAGCGAATGTCGAGACGCGCACAAGGAAGGCTCCAACGACGTTATTTCACGTCATTCCAAGGAGCCTCAGTGAGAGCAGAAAGAGAAATCGCGGAAAAAACTGAATGAAGCAGGAGGAAAAATTCTGAAAATTGAAAACCTAAGGGATGGAATGCGAAGAGTAGACGTTGAAGCAAAAATAGTCGAAAAATCAGAGACCCGCGAAGTTCGTTCAAGATACAGAAACGAAACATATCGAGTTGCAGACGCCATAATCCAAGATGACACAGGTACCATAAAACTAACACTGTGGAATGAACAAATCGACCAAGTCAACATCGGCGATACAATAAGAATTGAAAACGGATACATCACATCCTTCCGAGGAGAGATTCAACTAAACTCGGGAAAATACGGAACCCTTAACGTATTGTAACTGAACAAAGATTTTTCGAAATATGATGGGAAGAGAGGTGAGAAAATGCGATATGAAAGAAGAAGATTTGCTCAAAGACTTCCTCCGAAGCCAGTTGAAATAGGAAAAGAATACGACGTTGAAATTCAAGAGACCAGCCGTCGAGGAGAAGGTATAGCCAGAATCAAAGGCCTCGTAACCTTTGTACCAAACACGAAACCCGGAGACCATGTAAGAATCAAAATAACGAGGATAAGTCAACGGTTTGCAGAAGCGGAAGTGGTTAGCGAAGTTGAAGCAGAGGAAGAGACAGCGGAAGTGGTTAGCGAAGTTGAAGCAGAGGAAGAGACAGCGGAAGTAGTTGAAGTAGCAAAGGATGAGGAAGAAACGGAGGAAGAGGGCGAAGCTCAATAACCTCGAACCCCAGTCTTGGATTTTCTCAGTTTTTTAAATTCCATCATTTCTTCTAGATAGTTCCATGAGCCTTGACTTTCACCGATATTCGTAGACTTCAACCATCTAATTCTAGGTTTCTCATGTGCTCCAGAATTCTGATTTGACTGAATGAGCGCGCTTTTGAGGACATCGTTAAAAGTTAAGGTTAATATGAAAGTGAACTATATCACTGGATATAGCCCGGGAAGTGGCTTAGCCCGGTAGAGGAAGAATGTTCCGCCGATTGTAGTGGACAAGCATGGCGGGCTTTGGACCCGTCGACGGGAGTTCGAATCTCCCCCGGGCTACCAACCTCCAGCCGCGATTTTTACTTGTATTGGTTTTTTGATATGCGGAATGGGCTTTGACAACGAATTCCGATGCCGTCTAACCTCTGATATTTGAACTTTTCAAATCCATCTTGTTATCAACGCGATGGGCGGTGACAGGCGCGCGTGCAATAGGTCGCATGTCGCGCGCGCGGGGCTATTCTGGATAAAACAAATATAAAAAAAGTATTCAAAAATTACTTAGCTAAAAAAACAAAGAGAAAGAAGCTGGCAATTTTTCAGATGCAATATAGATCAACTGTGAAATCTAGTATCTAGGTCTTCTTGATCTTCTTCTTTTTGACCAACAGTCTCTGCAATAGACTGGCCTGCTAGGATCGGGTTTAAATGGCACTTCGCATTCTTGGCCGCAATCGGCGCAGACTGCCTTATGCATCTCTCGAGGTTCTCTATACGACAAGCGAACTACACCTCCTATTATGGTCGACGAAGAACTAGCGTTCTTTGAGAACTCTAATTCTTGCGTGTTCAATCAGTTGAAGAGTTGCCTTATTTAAAGTTATGGTAAACCAATTCAGGGAAGGAAAAGGCAACACCTTCCCATCCATTGCGCGCGCGCAGTAGTCTCAACTTTGGACTTGCAAGGCATTTTTCTCACCTCGCAGAGAAACCTAGAGTCTGATCGACGGTTTCGGCAACATTGTAAAGGTCCTCAAATATGGGGCTCATTCGCGCGCGGCGCGCGCAAAGTTTATATGTTTTCTTGCTTGTCTACACAGACAAAAAATTGATGGTGAAGAAGAATGGGAGGTAATTATTAAATG
>CP070791.1:221581-228657 GCA_020346825.1 Candidatus Bathyarchaeota archaeon | reverse complement strand
GTGATCGCCTTGCGTGTAAGCGTAATCGTAGTAGCCACTCTCCTAGTCCTCACAGGTATCGCCTTATTCTTTTATGGAACATCAATGACGAATCCAAGAAGCATCCTCTCTGGCTCGTACATTGTTGTGATAGGCGTCTTTCTTGGCATAGCTGGCTTTCTAATGCTTGTTTCTCAGGTATTTCGTGGGCGTTCCATGGTCTATTGAAAAAGTGAATTGGACTATTGTACCACGTGAACCGAAGAGGCTTTGAAAGTAAGGAAGACTGTGGAACCGATGTTCAGTTGCATTTCAACAAAGGACAGTTTTGTGATTTGAACGACAAACTCCTTTCCAGCATCAACCCTCAACTTGACGACTGACCCAAGGTCTGTGACCTCAGCTATTTTTCCTTTGAATATGTTTCTTGCACTGGAAGCCAAGGTTTTCTTTGACACAATTATGTCTTCAGGCCTAACGAAAACTGTAACTTTTCCAGATTTCTCTAGCGCGGTCTCTATTTCTACTCCATCGTCAACCATTATGACCGAAGTTCCTTCTTGAAGAATATTGGAGTCGCCAGAAAAGACATTTTCTAGTCTCGCAAAGCTTGCGAGATCTTTAGATGGTCCCCTAAAGATTTCTTGTGGTGCGCCAATTTCCGCGATTTTTCCTCTAAGAAGCAAGGCAACGCGGTTTGTTAGAGTTTGTGCCTGAAACGTGTTGTGAGTAGCCATGACTATGGTTGTGTCGAATTCACGGTTGACTCGAGAAATGGTTTCTTCAATTATTGAAACGTTTTTTGGGTCAAGATTTGCGGTTGGTTCGTCTAGAAGGAGAAGTCTTGTGTTTAGGGCAAGGGCTCTAGCAAGGGAAACTCTTTGTTGTTCTCCGCCTGAAAGTTGTTTTGCTGGACGTTTCTCGTATCCGGTGAGTTTCACCAGACCTAGAGTTTCTTTGGTTTTCTCGGCGATTTCTTTTTTCGAGTATCCTCTCAGCTTGAGTCCGTAGGCGACGTTTTTGTAGACTGTTGTGTTGAAGAGGGTTGTTTTCTGGAAGACCATGGTGCACTTCTTTCTAGCTTGACTTCTGTTCCTATCGTCAATTCTTTTGCCCTCAAAGAATACTTCTCCGCTTGTTGGTTCTTCAATGGAAGCCATTATCTTGAGCATAGTTGTTTTTCCTGAACCATTTGGGCCTAGGATCGTGAAGATCTCTTTTTCCAAAATGTTTAGGTTGGCTATGTCTAAGACGGTAGTTTCTCTGTATCGTTTTGTAATATCTTTGAGGTTCATCAGCCATTTCATTCTATTCGCCTTCGGAGCAAGTTTGTAAGTATGGTGATGGCAAAAACTATCGTCAAGAGTATGACCATCAACTGGATGCTATACTCTATGTTTCCTCTATTGATTTCCATCGCTATGACTGTTGTCAAGACTTGTGTATTTCCTCTAAGATTTGCTCCAACAGCGAGAGCAACTCCCAATTCAGCTATAGCTCTGTTGAAGCTTGCTATAATAGCCAAAGCGACCCCTCCAGTTGATTCTCGAAGAACAGTGATAGAGACTTCCAAATCTGAGGCTCCTAAGGTCTTTGCTAGATCTCTTATACTTGGATCCACTGATTCTACGGCGTTTGTTGTTAAGCTAACCAATATAGGGGTCACAAGGATTGCTTGACCTAACACTATGGCTTGGGGACTTGGGAAAAGGTGGAGAAATCCTAAGGCTCCGGATCTAGAGAAAAGAAGATACAAGATCAGTCCGAGGGCAATAGTGGGCATCCCAAGAAGCGCGTTGAATACATCTTTCACTAATTGTTTTCCCGGAAAAGTTTTCATGCCAATTACTGTGCCTAAAGGGAAACTCCACAAAACCGACAGCAAAGTGGCTGTTCCAGAGATTTGAAGAGATCTAACGGTTATCTGAAATATTGGATCCTGAAGAAATTCCCACATGTTCCTATCCAACTTTCAGGTATACAGTTCTGGGTGATTTTTCCAGTATTCAGGTGGACATTCGTATCCGTCGAAGAAAGCGTAGTTTTCTATCCATTGAGTTGTGGTTGGGTCTGTCTTCTGCTTTAGTAAGCTGACCGCGGGATAGAAAAGATTTTGGTCATACACTTCTATGCCAAAACTAGCGATTATTTCCTGTCCCTCTTCGGATATGAGGAATTTTATGAAAGCTACTGCGTCTTCAAAGTTTATGTGGTGATGTCTTGTTAGGTTACTTGCAATGGCGCTGTAGACATTTAGCAATTCTTCTCCTTGAGTCACTAGGGTTTTTAGAGTGATTATTTCTTCTTTGTAGTATTTTAGGTAGGTACCCATATCTGCTAGGGCGTAAGCGTCAAGATTTTCTGCAACCTGCAGCGTTTTTCCCATCCCGGTCCCGGCTTCTACGTACCACTCTTCTTCTCGTATAAGAGTCCAATCGAAACCAGCAGCATTCCATAATCCTTTCTCTTTGGTATGGGTCCCGGAATCGTCTCCCCTCGAAACCCACTTTGCTTCTTTGTTTCTTCCAGCGTTCACGATTCTGTCCAGAGCCTGTGTGGGGGATAAGTCTTTGATGTTTGCAGGATCTACCTCTGGTCCCGCTATAGCGAAGAAGTTGTAGGCAACGATTTTTCTACATGTTCCGTATCCGCTCTCCAGAAATGCTAATTCCTTTGATGGTGCGTGTACTAGAATCATGTCAGCGTCTCCCCTCTCGGCGTGGGTTATTGCCAGACCAGTTCCCGCAGATATGAAGTACAGGTTTATTGTTGGATATTTTGCTTCGAAGTGTTCTTCAATGGAGTCGAGGAGTTCGGTGTCATAAAGGCTGGTGGTGGTGGAAATCACAAGTTTCTTCTTTAAATCACCCCCATCGAAAAGGGTGGTTCCTGCAACTGAAACAACAACAACAAGAAGGAGGGTAATTATCCAGGTCAAAGTTTTCTTTTGCATTCTTGAAACCTCGTTATGTCTGAACATACCTATCGGGTCGAAATATCTTTATATGCATATCGGCTGAATGCGCGCGCGCATGCCTACAAGATTAATCCGTTTCATAGCATACGCAAAAGTAGATGATTTTTTTACCAGGTTCCTCACCATTATGGATCAATCAATGTGAGGCTCAATTTTGAAGGCGCAAGACGTGATCATACTTGGTGCCGGCATAATAGGGATGTCCTCTGCCTATTATTTACAGAAGAACAATCCTGGCAAGAAGATTCTTGTTGTCGATAGAGAACCAGGAGCCGGGCAAGGAAACACGGCGAAAGCCGCTGCAATGTTTAGGAACACCTTTTCTTCCAGAACTAGTCAGGTTTTGTCTGATACGTCAATCAATTTCTACAGCCACCTTCAGAACGAGGTGAACTATGACATTCATTTGAAAAAGACAGGCTATCTTTGGTTGCTGGGCAGACGCCAATTTCGTGAATATTCTTCGATTATAAGAAGGATGATGGAACGCGAAATAGAAATAAGAATCCTGAAAAAAGACGAGTTGAACAAGATACCGAAACTGAATCTAGAACTAAACAAAAACCACGAAGAAACAAAATATTTGGGACTGGAAAACATTCACAAAGGTTTGCTGGGATCAAAATGCGGGGAACTTGACCAAAGTGAACTCGTGAGATTTTACAGGGAAGAGTTTGAGAAATTGGGCGGTGAGACCCTCTTCAACACCAAGATTCACAGGTTGATCATCACACCAAAAAACGAGTTCGGAGGTCCACCATTTGTCTGGCAGAATCCGAAAATAACCGGAGTCACAACGAACAATGGTGAAATATATGGTAACAGAATTGTGTTGGCAACGGGTGCTTACACACATGAACTTTTGGATCCGATTGGCATAGACAATCACAGCAAACCCAAGAAAAGACAGCTGTTTCAGCTAGAATGTTCTGATCTAGAAGAATTGCTATTCGTGAAGAATTTCAATGAACATGGAATTTTGCCTTTTACCATCCTGCCCAAATCTGAGGTGTACATCAAACCTGACGAGACAACAAAACGCTTTTGGACCGGCTGCGCAGATGACTTGGGAAGACCCTTCAGCCTAGACGTAACCCCTGAAAAGAGCTTCTACGAATTCAATATTCGCCCGATTATCACTAAATACTTTCCACAGTTCGAAAATGCACGAATCGCGAACAAACTTGCCGGCCTATATGCATGTAACACAATAGATGGAAACCCCTACGTTTTTGAAGAATATGGATTGATAGTAATCAGCGGTTGCAGTGGCAGTGGAATCATGAAAGCAGACGCCATAGGAAGAATCGTGGACGCTCTTTACAGAAAAAAAGAAGAAGCAGAACTGTATGGTAGCGTGATGTTTAGAGTCAGTGACATCAGCACAGAAAAGAGAAATGTCGAGAACGAAGAATTCGTCATCTAAATATCCAATTATGCAAAGAACATTGAAAATCAAGGGTTGCAGGCGTCAGAACACATAAAGGACCGAGCATAAAGAAGTTAGACATAATTGGGAGGAACAAGTAAAGTGGCCGGTATAGTTCCCGTTAGAGACGTAATGTCGAAAGACGTTAAAGTCGTGCGACCGGACTCCAGCGTCAAAGAGGTGGTAGCTACCATGAACAAGTTCGACATAGGATCAATAATAGTGGTGCAAGGCAACAGGCCAGTAGGAATCATAACCGAACGCGACATCCTCAGAAGAATAGTGCAACCTTCCTTAGCTCCGGAAACATTGACAGCGCGGCAAGTGATGACCAGTCCAGTATTGACAATCACCGAAATAGCCAGCATAAACGAAGCTGCAGAACTCATGGCAAAGAAAAAGGTGAAGAAACTTCCAGTCATGGACAAACAGAAACTTGTTGGCATAGTAACATTCACAGACATCGTAGCCAAAGTGCCAACCATGCTTTCCATATTGGAAGAGCTCGTACGACCATATCATCGTTCCCATTGAAAAGATTAGACTTGCACCTACCGTTCAAACATCCTGAGCCGATTTCTCATACCCTTATGCAATTGAAGTTATCCTTGCTTGAGTAAATCTGTCTAGAGAAACACACAAAGGTTGGCACCACTAGTTTCCACTTCAGTTCATAAGGCATGCACACAATTCTCTTCTCCTACAGTGTTTTTCCAAAGCATTATATGCCCAACTGCAGAGATGCTATTGAAGTCCATGGCCATCCACTCCAAACACAAGCTTCTATGCAAAGTCTGGCTTGAATATGAAGGAAAACCTCTCCTTGGAAAGGGCGGGGCACAAATTCTAGAAGCCGTCCAAGAAGTGAAATCCATCTCAAACGCAGCGAAACAAGTTGGAATGTCGTACCGGTACGTCTGGAATTATCTGGCAAAAATCGAGAGAACTCTGCAGGAACCTGTAGTGCAAACATTCAAGGGTGGAAGAAGAGGGGGAGGAGGAGCTCATCTTACCAAGCTTGGAGAAAAACTGCTGAATGAGTACAAGAGAGTTGAAGATTACGTGGGTGAAATCTTGGACGACGAGACATATTGGGAGGCAGTTGGATTGAAAATTAGTGCAAGAAACCGACTAAAGGGAACAGTCAAGGAAGTTGACAAAGGTGTAGTCACAGCAAAAATTAAGATTAAAACAGAAAAACCCGTTGTCCTAACCGCAATCATATCCAAAGAAGCCGTTGAAGAACTGGACATAAAAACTGGAGACAAAGTCGAAGCAGTAATCAAGGCAACCGAAGTAATGATAGCAAAAGAAAAATGACTAGACAGAAGGTATCAACGAACATATAATTACGCAACCCTGCAGATCCCTTGTCTACGGCCTCTTCCTTGAGCAGAGAGAGCACGCCCTTGCGCGCATAGCATGAAGGTAATTTCAATCTTCAAGATTCTAGGTCTGAAAAATCACATATCCAACTCTAACAAACACATCTAGCTTAGGGACTCAAGAACTTTAACAAACCTTTCAAGAATTCTATAGGTCAACCCCCAAATAACAATGCTCCCAACTACATAAGCAGGGAATTCTCCGAAACCAAATTCGATGGTGCCTCTGTGTTGAACAAGCTCATCTGGTGAAATCCAAACAAACCCTTCCAACTCCTCACTCAATTCAATTGATTGTTCATAATCAAGAAGGACAACAAAAGGAAGAATTTTCATACCCGGTTTCCGTGCAGATCTCAGAGACTCCATTGTTCCAAGAAAGCGACATCGATCAAGGAGGTTTATGTTGGTCTCTTCAAGAGTTTCCCTAACAACGGTCTGCTTCAAATCTCGGTCCTTCCACTCTTGTTTTCCTCCAGGAAGAGCCATCTGCCCCGACCAAGGATCAGCAGAGTTTTCAACCCTCTTTACAAACAATACTTGAAGATTTTGATCCACCAGTTTCAGCAATAAGGCAACTGCGGCCTCTGCGTCTTGCTCTTCTAGCAGCGGCTCTAACGCTTTTGACAGTTTTTCGATTTTATCTGCACAGACCAACCTGCACCACTCTAGAGGACATAACGGTTTTTGACAAAAATATTAATTTTCCTGTGGAATAATCTCCTTCATAATGGGAAGTCTGCATTCTTGCTCCAATTTGCGCACAGCCGAATTCCAGATCTATTTTGGCACCCTAGCGAGTTCTTTCAGCTTCCTTATGGTCCTTCTATCCACCTCTAGGCTTAGCTTTTCAATCGCATCTTCCTCAATGTTTTTTAGTATTTCATCTTTCGAAAGAACTGTAATTTCTATCACCTTCTTTTGGCAATTATTCTTGATATCTACTTAAATAAACGCCTTCTCATTCACAATTTCTCCTTTTGAAACGCGAAAGATCTTTTGAGCGAAGACATAAAAACAGAGAACGAATGTTGTTATTGATAATTGTATGTGTAACGAGATTTAACAAGAAGTAACTTCATGGATCATTCACCGCATGCATGCATACGCGCGTGCAACGTATTGTTTGAGTTGCTTAACTTGCTCTCAGCTAGCTAATCTGTCAATGAATTCTTCAGCCTTCTCGATATACTGGTTGGCTTCGACTTCCTGTTTTCTATGTAGCCTTAGTGTGGCGACTGGTGTCTTTCCGCAGAGTGACTCCATTTCCTCAAATGGGTTGTTATCGGTGTACTGGTAGGTGCAG
>CP070791.1:217048-221481 GCA_020346825.1 Candidatus Bathyarchaeota archaeon | reverse complement strand
GCCGCCTCCCCAACAGAATAATATATCTTAAGACTTAATAAACATTCTTGTCTCGATCCTCTCAATATAACTCGCGTGCGCGCCGCGCGCGCACAAAATTCTCGATTTTGAAAACGCTTATCAAGTATGTTTGTAAGGTATTGTGTAATGAAGAGTAAATCCTTGGCTATTTTTGTGAGCGTTCTAATTGTAGCTTTGCTTCTCTTAACTTTTGGGTTGCTTGGTAAGCCCCCAATCGAAGAATCTGCTGATCTCTTTGTGGGAGTTGATGTGGCATATGACGACTTGAAGGACATCAAAAGGCTTGTCCGCGAAATCAGTTCTTATACGAATACCTTTGTGATTGGAAGCTCAGGAATAACATATAATGTAACCAGATTGGATGAGATCTGCGAGTATGTTTACGATCGAGAAATGTACTTCATGATTTATCTGCATCCTCTTGAAGATCCTGAGCTACTTGATGAGCAACGGCAATGGGTGGAGGATGCTAGAATAAGGTGGGGGCAGCGCTTCCTTGGTCTGTATGCTTACGATGAAGTTGGCGGTAATCAGATGGATCAAACTGAATATCGACTATTTGAAAAGGCGGACAACTACACGGATGCTGCGGACAAGTACACAAATCAATTGAAACAGATTTTGAGGCATACCCGGGAGGATCCCATAAATTCTGGAAACCTCACTCTTTTCACTTCGGATTATGTTCTGTACTGGTTTGACTATAAAGCCGGTTATGATGTGGTCTTTGCAGAGTTTGGTTGGAACAACAGCAGACAACTGAATGTAGCGCTAGACCGAGGAGCAGCCACGGTCCAGAACAAGGAGTGGGGCGTCATGATCACATGGACATACAATCACCCGCCACACATTGAATCTGGCGAAGAACTATACGAAGACATGATCCTAGCCTACAATAACGGAGCAAAATACATCCTAGTCTTTGACACCAATAAAAACCATACAGAAGGAATTCTAGAGAAAGAACATCTAGAGGCTCTAGAACAGTTTTGGCAATACACACAAGATAATGCCAGAAATAACCTTCAAATTGAGAATCGAGTTGCTTTTGTCCTTCCAAAAGGTTACGGATATGGTTTTCGCGGACCAAATGATAGGATTTGGGGATTATGGGAGGCTGATTCCCTCGCACTTGAAGTAAGCCAGCATCTTGACATTTTGTTGGAAGAATACGGAACTAGACTGGATATAATCTACGATGATGAAATAGAAAATAATGATGCATGTATGCTCTACAGCAAATATATTTTCTGGAATGGAACAATTATCTTGGATGCGCACGCGGATTAGCAGCAGAGACCTTGTTGAAGGAAGGACAATGCCCAT
Source organism: Candidatus Bathyarchaeota archaeon (assembly GCA_020346825.1). Taxonomy (GTDB): domain Archaea; phylum Thermoproteota; class Bathyarchaeia; order Bathyarchaeales; family Bathyarchaeaceae. Next base: position 220,134 of record CP070791.1, on the reverse strand, counting down.
ATCAAGCGAAAGAGTTTAAATCATTTCAAGAACGTTTTACGCTTTGAGACTGGTAGCCATGCCGGCCACACCCCTTCACTGCAGTGTAGTTTACGTAATCAACAGGTGGAAAGAGCGACTGAGCTTGCCAGGGCTTCTCGTGAGTTCCATGGTACCCGATCTTGAGATTCCGACCCTTTTTCTCATGACTGGCGGTCTTCAAGATAGATTAGTCCTCCACAGCTTGCTTGGCGCGGGTACCCTCTGCATGTTTCTTTCAGTTTTGTTAACCGTATTCTTCTATCCACACGTAGTTTCATTCTTTTTCAAGCTTGATAGGAAAAAGGTTGAGAAGAAATGCCGGCTCTCAATTACCCTTATCTTATCATGCGTTATCGGAGGCTTGTCTCATGTGTTTATAGACTCGATGACCCACGAGTTCAATCCTGTCTTCTATCCCATCGTCAAAGAGTCCTTTGACACCTTCGTGCTCACGAATGATTTGGCTTTGGCAACAGCCATCGTTAGGTATGTGCTGATTGGGCTGTTGATCCTTTTCTTTGTTGACGAAATCAGAAGGGGCACCAAGGACTTTTGGATGCGGATGTTGGTGGGGTAGCACCAGTGCGCGCGCGAGAAGTGGTTCTATTCAATATGACAGAACTTTTTGACTTTCTTTCACCCACTTAGCAAGGGTTCCGACGGTTGTGCCAATCTGCACCCCTTCGATTAGTTCATCCTGGGTTAAACCTCTCGCAGCAATGCATGTGCGGCAAGCTATGGCCTTAACGCCTTGTCCGATTAGTTCCTTCAGCATTTTTTCTAGGTTGTAGTAACTCTCTGGAGGCTTTTGTCCTCTTTTTGCAGTTGTTACGGCGTCACCAGTAAGGAAGATGTTCACATTCATTCCTATTACAGCGGTGGTGAGCGCTCTTGCCAGTCTAAAAGCATTCCAGATTCTTTCATCTCCGTAAGGAGCGCTTTGGAGAATCATTGTTATTGTCTCCAACTGATCAACTCCGCTCGACATTTGATCTAGTCTTAAACTACATTTGCTGAAAAGTTTTTTCGTGAAGATTCTTAGCCAAAAGAGCAGGTTCTTGAGCACGCGCGCGTATGCATTACCGCCGTTGAGGAGCTAGAAGGTGGAAAGGAAGATGGGTAAGAAACCCAGCGATTTGATATTTAACTCCTCAACGATCTCGGTGCCCACGCTTTCCCGCTATCGAGGGAGAGGTGGAGAGAGAAAGGAGAAGGAAGCCAACATAACCTTTGTAAACTAACCACTAGCCCCTCAATAGTCTCGGGATGGCTGCACTCCGTTCCGTGTGCGCGTGATCTCACCACAGAATAAGAAGAAAATCAAGAGTGATTTAATACTACGTAGTAGAACAAGAAGTACCAGAAATTGGAACAGGTAAGCGATACACGTGCGCACAAATCTTTGCATGTATGCGGTCTCACTCATATTCTATGTCACGCTCAGAATAGCTCATATGACGGCTGATTTGGCAGCACTGGGGCTAGTCACCGCGCGCGCTAGGAGTGTGTACGAATAGGAGCTTGCTAAGAGTTTGAAGCTCGTTTTTTGATATCCATTTCTCTTCTTTTAGCTTTTTCAACCCTCTTTTTACGCTTATTCGTAACTTCTTTGTTCTTAAGACGCTGTCCTGGATTCCAGCCTCGGTTACCTCTTTTTCAAACATAGGATTTTGCGGGATTAGTGTTACAAGTTGATTAAGGAACACTGTCATGGCTTTTGAACGAGGTTGAAGAAAACATTTCATTTTTGTGGCACCGAAAACACCCTTCAATTTTGCAAAGATTCCCATGCCACTCACAATGGATGGAGGATATATGTCATATCTTTTCTTCGATTCCATTTCGTAACGGACGAAGTAGAAGGGCAAGTATACCAGTACACGCGTTTTTTTTCTTCTCGCCATACTTACGCTGTTAAAGTCGTTTAAGGCTGCTTTTTTTTGTTTCGCCATTTCGTTGATTTGGTTCGTGATGTTGGAAGCTGTCTCCTCAATCGATGTTATTTCCGGTTGCTTCATTCTGATCTTGGCTTCTCGTGAAGCCTCAAGCTCCCTGATAATCTTCTTGGATTCTTCGATGCGTGTGTCGCACTCAATTCTCTTCTTGGATATTTCATGGTTCTTAGTAGTTTCAAGGTTCTCTATTCTTCTTTGAATTGTTTTGAGTTTTTTCTCAATAGTTGGCAGTGTTTTCCTGATTTTTTTGAGTTTTTTGGTCCATTGGGTTTCGCTTCGTTTATTTTTGCGGCGCTTGCAAGATCTTATTTTGGTTTGGCAACGTTTGGTTTCACCTTTTAGACGTCTCTGCGTTTTTTCAAGTTTAACCTGGTCTTTGTGGAGAAGTTGAAGTTGTCTTTCAATTCGTTTAGAGATCCTGTTGATTTCTTTGTCATGTTTCTCCTGAATTTGCCGGATCTTTTTTGTTACTCTAGGTTTAACCTTCTCAATTCTCTTATCAAACTTTTTTCGAATTTTCTGGATTTCTTCTCGAATTGCTTTTACTCTTTCTCTAGTTGTTTTGCTAAGCAGTTTCATAATTGCATCCAAGTTTTTTACATCCTCGTCAATTCTTGCTATTAGATCTGAAAGATCTTTGACTGAAGCTGAGATTTCGGATCTGGTAAGATTGGGAGACAAAACCACCTTGGCGGCCAACGGTTTTTCAGTTTTTTTTACCTTTGAACGATAGAGCGAAAAATCTTGTATGAAGCCTGGATCTGTAATTAGGCCTTCCATAGTCTTTTCCTCTTTGCCAGCGAAGTTTTTGAAGTAATTGGCATTTCGGGAGAGAGCCACAGAATAGGCCTTGCCTGCGCGCGCGCTTCTTCGTATGTCGTTGTTGAAGGCTTTAACGCTGGGTAGTCTGTCATAAGAAAATGTGTGTGATGTGACGCCAAGTCCGTCAAATATCAAGGTTGCTCCATTCCACGGAACTAACCATATGGGGTAGCAGGCTTCAGCTATGAAGACCAACTTCTCATCGGTCTTCTTCAAAATATGACCTTCACCCTTTTCCCTGTTCGACTCCGCTAGGTAGAATATGGTTGCTATCTCCATATCCTTTGT
>CP070791.1:213603-216948 GCA_020346825.1 Candidatus Bathyarchaeota archaeon | reverse complement strand
TTACATAAGCTTTGTTGCACACCAATAATTGGACTGAAAAAACTGTATGCGCGCGCGATCGAGTGTTCCCAAACCTAACAAGCTCTTAGTTTAACGGAAATGAGTTTTGGCGATGTGCGCGTACCTGCATAATCTTCGCATGCATGCATATTCCTAATTTCACTTGACTCTCTCGCCTCTAACTGCGTACGTTGCGTCTCAAACCCTAAATGCAGTTTTTTGGCGTCTTATGTGTGCGTAGGTGACGGGTTTTGGTTGCTATAGAAGAGGTTTTCTCTTCTAAGGGACCTATGAGGATTCTCAGAGTCCTAACCGAGATTGCGGAGTTGCACGTTTCAGATATTGCGAGGCGAACCGGCTTGAACTATTCTGCGGCAGATCAGCATCTACGGGTTCTGGAAAGCCTCGGTTTGGTTAGGCATAAGAAGTATGGTAGGGTTCGCTTCTTTCGTTTTGACGAGGCAAACCCGGGGGCAAGGATTGTTAAAGAATTAATAGAAGCGTGGTGATTGAGCGCGTGCAGCCCAACCTTCCCTCTTTTTTCTACTCCATCGCTATCAAGGTTATGGTCGACTGAACTTCGTCTAAACGTCGAATGTGATAAGTAACAATTTCTTTAAGTCTGTCCATATTGTCAGTTTCAACTTCCACTATGATGTCATAGACGCCGTAAACCATGTGGGCTTCTTTCACGGCATCAATTTTTTTCAGTGCCTCCAGAACGCTCTCCATATGGGCTGTCTCAGTGTTTATTAACACGTAACCTATGGGCATGCAACCCTCTCCTAATTTGCGCGGTTTAATGCATTACATAATCTTTGCACATATAGATTTTTCTACAGGATCCTGAACTGCTTATTCTTCACGCATACTTTGCTTAACCTTCCCTTCTTTTTTCTACGTTTCTCTTGCTCACACGTATGCACAATTTGACACGTCATGTCAAGCTGCAACCATGTGCAACATAGTCATACTCATGCATGCAAATTGTTATGAGATGCTTCTTTCCTAAAGCGTCACCAAGGTGATGTAGGTTGAAGGAATGGGCATGCGTGCAAGTTGGTCACCACAAGAATGTTGGTAAAAAGATTGAGGAATGGCAAGAGAATGGTTGGCGTCTCCACACATACTGCTCTGCTCATATCGGGATTGGAACAGAAGTCAACCATTACCTGCTGTTTGAAAAAGGCGAATAAGAGGACAAACCACCTCCAACCTTCCCTCTTTTTTTCTTGTTCTCTCTTTCTAGTTCTAGTGCGCGCGCATCGGATACCCAACATTAAACATGCATGCTTACGCAACACTAATCTTGTCCGCTAACCAAATGTCGCATCTTCACAAATTTAATGAAATGGAGATGAGTAACCTTGAATCCTGAAGACGAATTGATTTCTAAACTCAAAACTGAAATTGGGAAGCAAATACCTGAAGTATTTCGTGGAATGGCAGAGCAAATGCTGGTGAAAAACAAAGAGGTAATAATAAACTGGTTAAAAGATAACAAGGACCTAGTGAAAGAAGTGATCGAAAGCTCAAGTTAGGGCTAATTCATACATGTCCTTTATTTCTTAGTTGATTTTCACCATAACAGAAATTGTTTTGCCATCATGTTTTTCTTCACACTGTACTGCTACCGTTTTTCTGTCTTCGCTGATATACACGACTTTGCCAGAGTGCCCATGTTCTGGATGAAACTTCTGGTTCACTGGAATCTTCATCCGGTCTCCAATCTTAATCTCAGTTATCAGCATTTCCTCCCAGGATTTTGAACCATTCACATTCGGTTATGTACCCGCAGTTTTTTCTTAATAGGACACCCCAACTATTAAACGTTGCATTCATGCGTTTTTGTGTGATGAGTGAAGGATGGCAAGGGAACACTAAGGTTGGATTTTTGGGTATGTGTGGAAGAGAAAGGAGGATTCTTTCTCCGCGTCCCTTTGCCATCCAACAAAACCGCTGAAAAGCAAGTTCAACCGTATAAACTTTTTGAACAATAACTTGAACACATCAACCTAGTGAGGGTTGGAGGGAAACGAAAACGCACCAGGTGAAACAGGTTCCCCTCCATCAGATCTGTGGCTTTTTTCCTCAAAGTTGTTGTTTGATGCAAACAGATTTAACATTTATGAACTACTTGTCAACTATCCGATCTTAACTCTCGTATCGAGGAAAAAACCCTTTTTTGGTTGTTCATTTGCAATCTATACTTCTAATTCATAATCCTTTTACACTCACAACTGAAAGTAGAATGAGAAAAGTCGGTAGGGGTAGGGACGAAAATGCATAGAAAAACCCTGATCTTCTTGCTATCTCTTCTCTCTTTAATGGTTGTTCCTTCAATTGTGCAGGCTGCAACAATCACCGTATGTACCTTTGATAAGGATGTGTATCTCCAAGGTCAAACAGGTTACCTTGCAGTTACCCTATACAACGATAAGAACGAAAAAATCCAGGTCACTGAGCTAACTGCCACCATAGAATATTACTATACTGACGGAAACGTCTACCTGCAATCGTTCTTCACCAACGCGACTCTGCCAGCCGAAATCCAACGAGGAGATTCAACTACCTTCTACGTTCCTTTCAGCTTACCAACCAATATCGCGCCAGGCTACACAGATGTTTATGTAAAAGCAAAGACCGAATTATGGCGCGGAGAAGGAGAGTTCTGGGCCTGGTCAGACCATCCAACTTACCGCCCGACAATTTCCATAGAAACACCCTATAAAGAGCAGCTAGAGGAACAAGAGGCAACGAACAGAAACACGACAACCATGATGTACCTGTTTGGAGCCACAACTATAGTTTTCGTTGCAGTGACAGTAATTCTATTTCTTCTCAACAGAAGCGCACGCGCAAACGCGAAGGTTTTCACACAACCCGTAGTGTAACCGCGTATGTATGCAGACTCGCTTTTCCTTCTCTGCTTTAGGCGCGTTTGGTCGCTTCTCCTTTCTCTTTCTCTTCTATGATCAGTTGAAAGATATATTCAGAGACTGATTTGAAGCCGAGAAGTTTTGCTTTGTATTGAGCCCATGCCCAGAGTTCTTTATCCACTATGAAAATGTTTGTTCGAGCATATTTGCGCTGCACTTTAATAGCCAATTCAAATTCACCTCTACTTCATTTAACACTTACCCTACAGTTACTACATATGCAGTAAAACTTGAGTACTGTGGTGTAGTACATATAGCATGGAGTGTTTGAGTGCGCAAAGAAAACCGCCTCCAGACTGTTTGAGCAACACCGGGGTTTTCAGAAAGATGAGTATCAGAGGCAGTCACTACCACTGCAGCGCGTGTGGAAAATTGGAGATTGTTTGAAGATGAGCGTCACAAGCGC
>CP070791.1:209866-213503 GCA_020346825.1 Candidatus Bathyarchaeota archaeon | reverse complement strand
GATATTCTTGGGTGTTATCGTTGTCAAGCGTGTGGTGTATTTTGCGGAGAAAACCTCCAAGCTCTTTGCTCTTCTCTACTAGGTAAACCTCAAAACCTTGCTCAGCTAGGGCTAAAGCCGCGGTCATGCCTGCCAAACCTCCCCCGATGACGAGGCCACGGTGGGTGACATCCAAGGAAAGTCGTTCTAAGGGTTCAAGCATTCGAGCCTTTGCCACCACCATTCTCACCAGGTCCTTGGCCTTTTCTGTGGCGGCCTCATGATCGTGCATGTGCACCCAAGAACATTGGTCGCGGATGTTAGCCATATTGAAGAGATATCGGTTTATGCCTGCTTCTCTTATCGTTTCCTGAAACAAGGGTTCATGAGTTCGCGGTGAACATGAAGCAACGATAACCCGATTCAGATCATATTCTTGGATTCTCTCTTTGATTATCTCTTGGGTATCTGAAGAGCATGTGTAGAGGTTGTGGCAAGCGTGGACTACGTTTGGAAGAGTTTGAGCATACTCCACAACGTTTGGGACATCAACAACTCCACCTATGTTGATGCCGCAGTGGCAGATGAAAACCCCGATTCTCGGTGGTTCTCCCCGAATGTCTACTTCCTTTGGATATTCCTTCTTTCTTACCAGAGTTCCTCTAGAGGAAGATAGCATTTCTCCCACACAAGAGGCAGCAGCACTAGCCTGGGTTACGGTTTCAGGAATATCCTTGGGCGAAGAAAACATGCCGCAGACAAAGACTCCTGGTCTGGAAGTTTCCATTGGGTTGAATGTTTGGGTTTTGCAGAAACCGTACTCGTTCAGTTCAATACCTAGTTTTCTCGCCAGCTCCTTAACGTTCTCGGAAGGTGTGAACCCGATCGAGAGAACAACTAGGTCAAACTCTTCTTCAAGGAGTTTTCCATCTTCTGTCTCGTATCTTATTCTTAGGTTCTTAGTTTCAGGTATCTCCTCTATTCCTGACACTCTGCACCTGATGAATCTTACTCCATACTCGTCTTTCGCCCTCTCGATGTACTTGTCGAAGTCCTTCCCGTAGGCCCGGAGGTCAATATAAAATATTGTGGGTTCAATCTGATTCATGTGTTCCTTAGCTATTACTGCTTCTTTGGTAGCGTACATACAACAAACGGAAGAGCAGTAGCCGTTTCCGCATGCGATGTCTCTTGAGCCAACGCACTGAATAAAAGCAACTTTCCGGGGGATTTCACCGTCTGAGGGTCTCTGTACACGTCCCATGAAGGGACCCGAAGCGCTTAGAATGCGCTCAAATTCTATACTTGTAACCACGTTGACGTATCTTCCGTAGCCATATTCGCTCTTCAATTTAGCGTTGAATTCTTCAGCGCCAGGGGCTAAGATAACGGCGCCAACGTTCAGTTGCACCTCTTTCTCTTTGTCCGAATAGTTTATGGCGTCGGCCAGGCAGATGTTCTTGCAAAGTCCACAACCCATACACTTCTCCCGGTCGATCACGTACACTAGCGGAACGGCTTGGGGGTAATCTATGTGGATTGCCGCCCTTTCACTCAAGCCCTTGTTAAAGGTGTCTATTGCGTCAACGGGACAAGACTTGGCGCACAATCCACAGCCCGTGCACTTTTCTATATCAACGTATCTTGGTCGCTGTCTAATAGTGACGCTGAGGTTGCCTTTCTCGCCAGAGATTCTAGTAACCTCGGAGCATGTCAAAACCTCGACATTTAGGTGTCTGCCACATTCCACAAGTTTTGGGGATAAGATGCACATGGAGCAGTCGTTTGTCGGGAAGGTTTTGTCTAGTCGGGCCATGACCCCGCCTATGGCCGAGGAGTTGTCAACCACGTACACTTTGAACCCTGACTCTGCCAAGTCGAGCGCTGCCTGTATTCCTCCGATTCCTCCACCTACAACCATTACAGCGCCTACTTTGTCGCTGTCAAAAACAGGGTTCTGTGTTGTACTCATTCTAGCTTCCTCCTGTTCTTTGATACTTTGGGCTGCTTCCATCGATTCCTGCAACAGAGACTAGCCCGGCTCGCTCAAGAGAGATCATGTTTCTTAGAACCTCTGTTGGAGAAACACCTACTATTTTAGCAATCTCCTTGACAGAGAGAGCGTCTTTTCCCATAGAGAGGAGGATTCTTCTTTTTGCAAATTCCTTCTCGACTGTCTGAAACATCAGCTGGTCGAAATCCGCTTGAGAGGCTTTCTCGCCGAAGACATTTTTGTCCTCTACGAGCTCTCTTTCCTTGCCCACTAACCATCTGATCTTCTCTTGGGCAAGAGCCTCTTTGGCTGCAGTCAATCGTGTCTTCAACTGTTCGAGTTTCAGTTCTGTTTCTTTCCCCAGCGGACCCAGCTTCCTCACTTCTTCTGTGAACTCTCTTACAAGAGTTGCAAATCGCTCTCCCTCGGCCGCGGATACCCATTCGACTAGCAATCGCTTGGGAGATAATCCCACTTTCTTGAGGACTTTTCTGGTTGTTTTCATTCTTCTTTCAGTGTAGTAGTTTCCAGTCATGTAGTGGCATGTTCCCAAGTGGCATCCCAAGACCATAACGCCGTCTAGTCCTTGGATGAAGGCTTCAAGAATGATGGTTGGGTCAACTCTTGCTGAACACATTACTCTGATAACATTAACATTTGGGGGGTACTGAATGCGGCTGACCCCTGCCAAATCTGCAGCGGCGTAAGAGCACCAGTTGCAGAGAAATCCGAGGATATCTGGTTCAAAATTCTGTTGAAGTATCAAGGTGTCACCTCCGCCAGGGCGACAACCTGCGCAGTAAGCTGTTCATTTGTGAAGTGTCTCATGTTAATTGCTCTCTGCGGACATCCAGCTCCGCATGCCCCGCAACCCTTGCAGGAAGCAGCTATCACCTTGGCTTTCCTTCCTTTTTCAGTCTGTTCAACCTGAATTGCCTTGAAGGGGCAGGTCAGTTCACACAAGCCGCAGCCTGAGCATTCTTCCTCATCGATAACGGGTACTAGGGGTTCAGTCTTCACATGTCCAACTGACATGGGTATAGACGCTCGAGAGGCTGCGCCATATGCTTGAAAGATACTCTCACTGACATTTGCTGGCCAGTGAGCGCACCCACATATGTAGATGCCGTCAGTTGCGAAGTCGACGGGGCGAAGCTTCACGTGTGCTTCCAAGAAGAAGCCGTTCTCGTCGACAGGCACTTTCAGCTTTTTTGCGAGGTCTTTGGAGTCGTTGTAGGAGACCATCGGAGTCGACAACACAATAAGGTCATAAGGCAGGACAAGTTCTTCACCTAAAGGTTCATCATAAACTCTCACTAGATTGTTTTCGAGAACTGGTATATTGTCTAACGAATATTTTATGAACGTTATGCCTGTTTCTCTTGCTTTTCCATAGTAATCCTCATATTTTGTCCCTTGGGTCACCATGTCTCTGTAGAGCACGAAGACTTGAGCGTCTGGGTTAGCTTCCTTAATCAGCATGGCGTTTTTGAGGGCAGTCAAGCAGCAAACCTTGGAGCAGTAAGCCCTTTCATCGTTCCTTGATCCCACACATTGGATCATCACAACATTTTCAGCGTTAACCTTTCCTTCCTTCAGCATTCGTTCCAGTTCCAGCTGGGTAATAACTCGTTTTCCATCGTAGTTGTACATGCCCACGGGTTT
>CP070791.1:205292-209766 GCA_020346825.1 Candidatus Bathyarchaeota archaeon | reverse complement strand
CGCCTTCCAGTTGTCATTGCCATAACTGTATAAGCTGATACAAGTCTAGAAAAAAATAAGGGGTGTGGAGATCTCCTAAACTAGATTTTTTTCTTAGCTAAGACTTTTCTGAAAGATTTTCCACAATGATCAAAGAGTCCTATAGTTAGCTCTGTTCTCTTGCCACTTCTGTCTGGTCTGCCAGCCATCTTCCAAGTCTTTCTAGGAGTAGCTACGTCCATTCCACACTTGGGACATTTAGCCATAAGATTACCCATTCACGATGTTACAGATGATTTATCATAAAACATTTTCCATACATAAAAGAAAAAAATTGGGTGAATACTTAGATAAATGAGCGTGTTGGTATGCACTCGCATTGTAGTTTGGATTTAGCCCTAAATCTTTACTACACCCTGGAACAGAATAAATGGGGAAGGGAAGAAAATATGGATAGAATCATCTACCAATCGACTAGTCTGAAGTGTGATCTTCAGATAGCTTTCGAGATGTTCACTATAAACGAGCATCTTGAGAAATGGTTAACACAAGTGGCTGATGTGGAACCAAAGGTAGGTGGAAAATACGAACTATTCTGGAATCCAGAAGACAAGGAAAACGACAGCACTATCGGATGCAAAATACTAGCACTCCATCTAAACAAACTCCTCTCTTTTGAGTGGAAAGGACCCTACTAATTCAAACATTTCATGAATGATGTTAGACCCCTCACTAACGTTGCAATATTCTTTATTCCACACCCAACAGGAACCGAAGTTCACTTGTTGCACACTGGATGGAGAGACTCTGCGGAATGGGAAGAAGCAAGACAATGGTTTGACAAGGCATGGGTAAAGGCTCTGTCAGAACTCAAAGATTGCTTTTCATGACAAATGCATTGAATCCTGAATAACAACTTCTAAGCGCGCGTAAAGTCCAGTTGATTATAATGGGTTAGAGAAAGTTCTTAGAAGGGAAAGTTGAAGCCCACCAACTCTCCGAAGAGTAGGTAGCTTGAAGTTGCATAACCCAGTATTGCGCCAGCACAAAGGTAGGGCAGTCCTGCTTGTGGTTTTCCTTTAATAACGAACGTTATAAGCACTATGAAGCCAACTAGTGTGCCAAACATCACAGACAAGGCTATGAGGAGCCCGTTACTAGCAACGTTATGAAAGGCGGATACAACGAGAATTCCTGGCATTATAACATCCCCCAGCCCCATAAAAAAAGCGCCCCGTTCTTCGTCATCTCTGAGTTTTTCTTTCAAACTCTTTGTTTCAGTAATCAGAGAGTACTTCCTAATTTTTGGTATGACTAATACGACAGGCAATCTCAGATCCAAAACGGTGTCTGCGAGATCAATCATGTGCTTGGTTTTGTAAACTGATATTGCATCGTATATCGCGAGCCCGACAAGCAAAACAACCACCAAAAAAATACTCAATGAAATGCCCAGCATTCCAATAGCACTTACCCCTACCACGATGCCGCACAAGTCTATTACGTACCACTCAGGGAACTTGACAAGTACTATGACCAAAGCAGCTGCAGCTGTTATTGCGATAAATAATGACCAAACCTCGGGAACCACAAAAGATAGCAAAGGATGAAACACGTAGAAAGCAGTAATACTTGTTGATCCGAGAATGATGCCCTTTATCAGTTGCTTCTTCCAAAACTTTGCAATCAACAATATTGCAAGTGTCAACAGCAACATAGTTGAAAAGAAGAATACAATATTTGTTGGGTCATTCGGATTCTCAAACACAACCACCCCCGCTGCTTCAAATGGTCTCGTTATCAACAAAGCCAAGCTATGAATTAAGACAAATAGTCCACCCATCAGAAAAACAGGAAAGAAATCTTTCATTCCCCTTTTATCGTCGCTATTCATGGTTTTTCAAGAACAACATTTACCTATTTATATGGTTTGATCCGTCGGAGAATCGAGTGTACATACATACGGAGCATATGGTAACGTAGAGAAAAAATGTATCGGGTAGTAATGTTGATTGTACTCTATACTAGTATGGATTAGTTGTAGGAGATGGCAAGTTGGAGGCATCTATGTTCCTGATATCCGTTTCTTGGGCATTGTGAGCTTACTTTTTGTGTCCACAGTGTTTCTGTGATCTAGTGGTTGTCGGGAGCTTGCGTATATATGCTCGCTTTTTTCTCGGATTTCCATTTGGCAATTATTGTTCCTTTTTTTCCCTTCTTGGTGGAACGTTGTCTCACCTTCATGTAATGCCCTTTGATTTTGTCTCTTTTCCTGGGCTTCTCCTTTGGTATTTAAATCGTTATGTGTCTCAAATCCATCTCTTAAAGTTCTTAGGTCGTTGAAATTAATACGTGGAATCACTATCCAAGATGAGAAAAGCGACAACCTGTGCCTCCTGTCGAGGATGTGTGAGATTGTAGCTTGCGTGATGTGTGCGCAGGCAAAATCTTTCGAAAAACAGAAGTTCTGGAACTCCAACATTATGAATTCGTGTAATGTTACAGAAGGGTGAAAATCTTGTCGCGGACGGAGTTGCTTAAGCAGATTTTTGGTGCTCGTTCTGTAGCTGTAGTTGGGGCATCCAGACGTTCTGGACATCCCGGCCACCTGGCTCTAATGGGGTTGATGGAATCTGGTTTTGATGGTGAGATTTATCCTATAAATCCCTCGGCGAAAGAGATAGCTGGCACAAAAGCGTATCCGGATGTAAAATCAGTCCATGAACCGATAGATTTAGCCTTTATCGCTGTTCCAGCTGCAAAAGTCGTTTCAATACTTAGAGAATGCGCTGAAAAAGGCGTCAAAGGAGCTATCATAAATTCTGCGGGTTTCAAAGAGCTGGGAACCCCCGAAGGAATAGAACGAGAAGAGGAGGTTAGACGAGTAGCCTCCAACACTGGTATGGGAGTCATAGGTCCCAACTGTGTAGGCTTCCATCGATCTTCAATAAGTACAATGCCTGGGCTATCTCAACCTGCAGAAATAAGGATGATTTTGAAAGAGAAAGGAAACGTTGGAATGACCAGTCAAAGCGGCTGGTTCTGCGGGTTCTACATTCACAAGTGCGCATTGCGGGGGGTGCGATTCAGCACGGTCATTAGTAGCGGCAACGAGGCGGATTTTACAACCACAGATTTTCTTGAATATCTGGGCGAAGATGAAGAAACGAAGGTTATTACCCTGTATCTAGAAGGTGTAAGAGACGGAGCAAACTTTCTGAGAGCCAGCAAAGCAATAACCCCTAAGAAACCTATAATAATTTGGAAGGTTGGACTAACAAAAGCCGGATCCAGAGCCGCCCTTTCTCATACAGGAAGCCTAGCTGGCCATAAGGGGGTTTATGGTGCTGTTTTTCGGCAAGCACACATTGTTCCAGCATTCTCAAGCAAAGAGCTCATCGACTTCACGGTGGCTTTCTCTCTCTGTAGAAAACCTAAAGGAAACAGAGTTGGGATAATTTCTAGTCCTGGTGGCTTCGCTGTTGCCACCGCAGATGCTTGTGAGCGGTTTGGTCTAGATGTACCCCGGCTGTCTGAAAAGACATCAAATGAACTCAAGAAGTTCTTACCGCGATACTCTTCCACCCTAAATCCAGTAGACTTGACCATGACAGCTATCGAAAACCCCCAATTTTATCCAAAATGCATGAGAATACTTGATTCGGACAATAAGATAGATTCCATAATTGTTGTCACGGGCGCTAGCGGCATTTACGACGAGTTCATAATAGAATCTTTCAATGAAATCGAGAAACCAGTCTTGGTTGTGCTAACTCCATACTGGACCTTGAAAGCAGAGCCAACCGCTTTAGCTAAAGCAGGGATACCCACATACACCTACCCAGAAGAGGCAGCTAAATCATTGGCAGCACTTGCACGACTTGGGCCAAGTAGACCATAGAACTATAGGTTTTCATCCTGATGTAGAGAACCTGCGCGCGTTACTACGAAAGGAAAGTCAAACAATCAGAAACACACTTACCTATGTTTGCCGTTTTCCCATGCATGCACGCGTTCCCGTGCGCCACGCGGGTCTTTAAACCTTGAAGCGTGCAAGCCTCCAAAATTCCTTTGAAGTTTTCTTGGGTTCGATGTTGTTTATAGTCTCTTAAAGCCTTCATCAACTCTTTCTCGTTAACCTCGATCAGTTTCCGTCTTATTGTCTTTGCCATTTGGCTTCCTATGAACAAGTATTGGCTAACAGAAGTTACGTTTGAAACCCTTCGATTGATGCTGGCGGTTTCGAAATCTACTAAGTGCGCGTGGTCGTCTGAGTCTACGATGATGTGTTTTGGCGCTCTGCTCAATTCCCCGTGATCTATGCCGGCTTCGTCCAACCTGTAGCACTTCTCTAGAATAGCTCGCAAAACCCGACGAATTCTTAACCTCGGGTCTCTTCCGCTTAAAGCTCTAACCCATTGGGGAAGAAGTGTTCCTTCGACGAGCTCTATGAGAAGAAAGTTCTCCGTGAAGTTAAGTAGCTTAGGTCCAATAT
>CP070791.1:202156-205192 GCA_020346825.1 Candidatus Bathyarchaeota archaeon | reverse complement strand
GTTTGAAGTTGCGAAGGAGATGAGCTGCGGCTATAGCCGCGTTGTTGAATATACAGAAGCCCAAGGCGTAATATCGACCAGCGTGATGTCCTGGAGGTCTAAGAAGGGCAAAGGCGTTTCGAGACTTTTCTGCCATAACCAAATGAACGGCCTTTATTGCCCCTCCTGCAGCCAGAAGAGCCACTTCAAAACTTTCAGAAGAAACAACTGTGTCGCCAAGATCCAGAAGTCCGCCACCAGATGCACAAACACGCTGGACAAGCTGGATGTAGTCAGATTCATGAACGAGCTGTACGTCCTCAACGCTGGCGGACTCAGGCTCGACGAGAGAACATTTTCCAGTCTCAAGTAGACCGCTTTTGTTCAACTCTCTCACGATTGCCCGCAGACGAGCAGGAGATTCTGGATGGCCCCGCCCGGTCTTGTGATCCAAATATTTGGCCGCAAACACTACAGCTGTTGCTTTCATTTTGGTATCCCTACTGTGGAGTATGCTCTTCGAAAAATCTCTTCAACATATTTCCGCATGGTTAATCCTTTCCTTTTCGCCAATCTTTGGAGGGCCTTGTTCACTCCAGTCGTGTATTGAATTGCCTTCTTGGTTTTTCCAGCGATGAATGGAGGCAAACCAATGTTGCAAGCCACCTGTCTGAGAACTCTCTTTCGGAGTCGATCCGCTGCAGACTTGATCTTCAAGCTTAGAGGTAAACCTAATGAGAAGCGTACAACGTCACGGTCTACGAACGGAAACCGCAGCTCTACCTTATGAAAGGAGCACGCTTGGTTATCTCTTTGGAAATTTGTCTCGTAAGACCTTGCCAAGTCGCGATACATATTCTTCTGGATTGTCTCAGCCCCTAGTTGTTCATAGTCTCTAACATACCTTTGATAGCCTCCGAAAAGTTCGTCTCCTCCCTGTCCAGCCAAGAGAATATTACATCCCAGCTTCGATGCGCTTTCAGCCGTCCAATAGAACGGAATAGCAATGCTAGCTTTGACAGTATCAGGTTCCTCGATTAGCCACAGAATCTTTGGAAGAATCTGTTCAACATCGCTTCTTTTGTATGTCTTCAGGTGGATGGGTAACCCCAAGGCTTCAGCCGCAGTCTCTGCAAACTCAACTTCAGGCTGATTTTCCAAACCGACGGAAACAAGTTGGACTTCTATTCCACAGGTTTTGGTTAGAACGGCGATGACACTGCTATCTACGCCGCCTGAGAAAGCCACTGCTACCTTCTCAGTATCTGAGACCCTTTTTCTAGCCGATTTCAAGAGAAGATCTTGGAGAATCTTGGCTGCAGTCTCTATACCCACATTTTCGTGGGCGGGTTGCGTTATTATCTTAATTGGTTTGAAGACAAAGCCTTGAGCATCAACCACCGCTACGTGTCCCGGAGGAAAAGACTTCACGTTCCCTATTCCCTGCGTCCACAAAGCTTTGCGTTCAGAAGCTACAGCACATGCACTGTCGTTCTCTCCATAATAAAGCGGATTTGTTCCAAACATATCTCGGCCAGCAATTATCTTATTGGATACCGCAATGGCAAAGATGTAAGACCCCTCAAGCTCCTCAATAATGTTGCTGATGTTTCTGCAAGGGTTAGGTACAAGTTTTTCGACAATTTTGCCAGCTTCTGGGAGAATGGGAGAGGGAAACAACCGACCTTCGAAAACAAGTGTGAAACCTTTGCCTTGAACTGGCTGCGGTTGATCTTTCAGGAGTATGCGGGAAAGATTATGACCTAAGGCAACGTTTGAACTAATGTTTTTGAGAGATATTTCTTCTACGGACTCGGTTGTTATTACCGAGTTCGGCGTAGAAAAACCGTGGGCATCATTTCCCCTGTGAGTTAGCTCCTTGAGCATAGCAACTACTGTGGAAACAGCGTCTTCTCCTTTTTTGTTCACGGCAGCTGCCATCGCACCCATAAAAGCGAGTCTCCATTTAAGGGATATCTTGATCAGCGAAACTGGTAAAACCTAGTTTAATACACTTATGTATCGTTTCCGGAGGAAAGTAACTTTGGCTATTCTTCCAATCGACACGGGTCGTTATGGAACGGATGAAATGAGAAGAATTTTTAATGAGACGAATAGGCTTCAAAAGATGCTGGAGGTAGAGGCGGCCTTAGCTTGGGCGCACAGCGAAGTCGGAGACATTCCGAAACGGGATGCTAAACAAATTGTAGAAGCGGCGTCGACAAAACATGTTAAACTGAGTCGTGTAAAAGAAATTGAACGAGAAATCAAACATGACGTGATGGCGTTGGTTCAAGCGTTGGCTGAGACCTGTGGACCAAGCGGAGCCTATGTTCATCTAGGAGCCACAAGTTCCGACATTTTAGACACGGCAACAGCACTTCAACTTAGAGAAGCTTGGAATCTGATTGAAAAGAGACTGAATGATCTAGAAATGGTTCTGATCAGACAGGCGGAACAACGCAAAGAAACCATGATGGCGGGTCGGACTCACGGGCAACACGCTTTGCCAATCACATTGGGATTCAAATTTGCTGTCTGGATGCGGGAAGTGTCTAGGCACCTTCAACGCCTCCAAGAGTGTAGAGACCGCTTAATAGTTGGGAAGATGAGCGGCGCCGTTGGAACCCAAGCTGCCTTCGGTCCACACGCAATGAATGTCCAAAAACTTGTCATGAAGAAATTGGGTATCCAACCAGCTGATATTTCCACTCAAATCGTTCAAAGGGATCGTTATGCCGAGTTCGTTTGCCTCTTGGCTGTGATTGCGTCTACACTGGATAAGATGGCTACTGAAATTCGAGAATTGCAGAGGCCAGAAATTGGAGAAGTTTCTGAATCTTTTGAGAAAGAGAGGCAGGTTGGCAGTTCAACGATGCCTCATAAACGCAACCCCGTGATCTGTGAAAGGATTTGCGGGTTGGCAAAGATTGTGAGAGGTCTTGTTACTCCAGCTTTGGAAAACATTCCTACTTGGCATGAACGAGACCTAACTCAATCTTCAGCTGAACGATTCATAATTCCTGAAGTGTGCATTCTGACTGATTACATGCTGGT
>CP070791.1:198681-202056 GCA_020346825.1 Candidatus Bathyarchaeota archaeon | reverse complement strand
CCACTGGACAAATTGAGAGAGACCGTCGTCGAAGTTGCCAGAAAAATCATAGCCAACAGCCCCCAATCCATAAGATTTGTAAAAGCATGGACAAACTTCACATCTCAACTTGAACGCGTAACATACGAGCTGGCAAAAGAAACCCTCATTCATGTTTGGTATACTGACGAAGCGAGAGAAGGAATTAAAGCGTTTTTAGAAAAAAGAAAACCAGAATGGGACAAACACAAACTTATCTAGGAAACCAACCCTATTTCTTCTTTCGAACATAAACTGTTTTAACTTCATTAATCTCTTTTTCATAGCATCTCCTACACTCCTCGTCCAGATCATCAGGGTTGACGGACTCAAGACTGACCTCATAGCCTAAGGATTTGTACAACTCAATAATCTCACTCAATCTAGGCTCTCCGATGGTAGTCTGCCTAATCCATCCCTCTTTTTCCAAACTCTCCTTTTTCAACTCTTCCCTCCCAGCCATTAAGCATCTTTCAACCCTACTAGTAGAGATCTTCGGCGACAAAGCTGACCCAAGAACTCCTACTATCTTGAGCACGCGAACTAGGATTGATTCTTGGTCATTTCCCCTTGAACTTGGGTTTTCTTTTTTCTAGAAAAGCAGCTGTTCCTTCCTTAAAGTCCTCTGTTGAGCCTAGGATGCCGAAAGCCTCAGACTCATGTGCCAGCCCGATTCTTATACTCGTTTCTATGCTGTTGTTTATCAGTTGTTTAGCAACTTTCATGGCTACCGGAGGCTTATTGAGAAGTTCTGTGGCAAGTTTTTCCACAGCAAGTTTCAGTTGATCAGCTGGTATAACCTTGTTTACCAAACCCATCTGTTCAGCAGTCTTTGCATCGATCATCCTACCCGTGAAGATTATTTCCTTTGCCAAGGCTTTTCCAACAAACCGCGGAAGACGTTGGGTTCCTCCCCAACCTGGAATTAATCCTATGTTTATTTCAGGTTGCCCCAGCTTCGCGCTTTCTGAGGCTATTCTGAAATCGCAGGCCATGGCTAATTCCAGACCGCCGCCAAGAGCGTAACCATTCAGAGCGGCAATCACAGGTTTCTCCAAGTCTTCCACTCTGTTCATCATTTGCTGTCCAAGCTGAGAGCTTCTCCTCAAGTCTAGCGGAGTTCTACCCTCCATCCCACTAATGTCAGCACCTGCCGAAAAAGCTCGATCTCCCGCTCCGGTAATTACAACCACTCTCACGCTTGCATCTTTCTCTACGTCGTCTAGCGCTGACAAGATTTCTTGGATAGTCTCTCGGCTTATGGCATTGCGCTTTTTTGGACGATTAATTGTAATAGTTGCCACTCCGTTTTTCTTTTCGTAAAAGATATTCTCCCATTTCATTACTATGCATCCTTTCTCAATTGCTCTACTTTTTTTCTGTCCAATCATAAAAGCCCTTTCCAGTTTTTCTTCCCAACATACCAGCCTTCACCATCTGCCTTAGCAGCGGACAAGGTCTGTATTTCGGATCCCCAATCTCGTTTTGAAAGACTCCTGTGATGGACAAGACTGTGTCTAGGCCAAGATAATCTAACAGTGTAAAAGGTCCCATGGGCCAGTTTAACCCCAACTTAATGGCTTTGTCAATCTCCGCAGGTTCTGCAATGCCTTCCCAGACAAGATACATTGCTTCGTTCAACGCTGGAACTAATACTCTGGTTACAACAAAGCCCGGAGCGTCTTTGTTTACCACAACGGGCTCCTTGCCCATTCTTTTTGTAACTTCAACTATTGTGTTGATGGTTTCGTCAGAGGTTTTAACTCCTCGAATGATCTCTATAAGTTGCATCAATTGAGGAGGATTGAAGAAGTGCATGCCGCAGAATTGTTCCGGGTTGCGAATGGCGGATGCTAATTCTGTGATGCTAATTGACGAAGTATTTGAACCAATGATCGCATCTTCTGGAGCATATTGTTCCACTTCTCTGTACATGTTTTTCTTCAGTTCAACATTCTCGGGAACCGCTTCAATTATGAGGTCCGCGTCTGTTACTGCTTCTCTTAGGTCCAGCGTTGGATTAATCCTGTCCAGAATTTCATTAATCTCCTTCTCAGAGATCTTTCCCCTCTTGAGGAAGCTTTGTAAGCTCTTCTTCATCATTTTCATTCCGTTGTTTAGAAACTCTTGCTTTACATCTCTCAGGCGGACTTCATATTTTGCCACTTGAGCCGCAACTTGAGCAATTCCATGTCCCATCAGCCCTGCTCCTAGAACTGCTACTCTCTTTACTTCCGTTGTAAACACCTCGTTTTGTTTGATAAGACGAAGGAGGGGATATATAACTTCTGAGCGTTGACTCGACGGGCGATATCTAGTCGCTGATGAGAAGTCAAAGGTTCTTTGTGTACAACCCTTTTCTACGATTAGGCGGAGAAATTAGTCTTTTTGAAGCTCGGGAAGAATTTTCTCAAAGTAATCCAACGATTCTGGATTAATGAGAGCATCCTTATTCAAGACTGGCTTGCCTTGTATTATGTTGGCAATTGCGATTTCAACCTTCTTCATGCTGAATGTGTAAGGAACATCTGGAACTTCAACGATTAAGGCTGGGACATGGCGGGGAGAAGCATTTTCGCGTAGGATCCTTTTCATCTTATCTTTTAGATCATCTGTTAAGCTGTGTCCTGGCGCAAGTTTGACAAAGAGGATTATGCGCTGATCGCCTCTCCAGGTCTGTCCGACAGCCACGCTGTCTGCAATCTCTTCCAATCTTTCTACAATATTGTATATTTCGGCTGTACCTATGCGCACCCCTGAAGGCTTTAAAACGGCGTCGGAACGACCGAGGAAAGTTATTCCACCTGAGTCGCTGTGAATCATGATGTAGTCGCCATGTCTCCACACATTTTTTTCAGGATAAAACTTGAAGTAGGCACTCTTGTACCTCTTGTTTTTCGGGTCGTTCCAGAAATGGAGTGGCATGGAGGGAGAAGGAGCTTCGCAGACAAGTTCTCCTTGTTGATCAACCATCGGTTTTCCCTGTTCGTTGTAAGCCTTCACCATCATTCCTAATGCTGGAGCCTGTAACTCGCCGGCATAAACGGGCAAGGTGGGAGTTCCAGCAGCAAAACAACCATTGATGTCTGTGCCACCTGAGATAGAATTAAAATGTAAATCTCTCTTGATTTCTTTGTAGACATACTCGAATCCTTCAGCTGAGAGGGTTGAACCCGTTTGAGACATCTCTCGTAAAGATGACAATTCATATTCTTCTCTAGGCTTAACTCCTTGGCTTCGCAGATAATTAATGTAGGTTGCACTGCAACCGAAAATGGTGATTTTTTCGTCCTGAATCAACTTCCACATGGCGCCAGGATTAGGATAGTTTGGGTTACCGTCAAACAATCCTACTGT
>CP070791.1:195256-198581 GCA_020346825.1 Candidatus Bathyarchaeota archaeon | reverse complement strand
CATCTGTCAAAGGAGTATAAGCTTTTCTGACGTTTCTCGTGTTTTGATATACTTTTCACTTGACTTTACGGTAACGTTGTAATCCTTCCAGTTCAGAGACGTATTCAAACCCTGCTTCAATGAGTTTCTTGGCTTCCTGAATCTTGGACACGGTATGGAACACCTATTTCTGGTTGGAGATCCCCGTAGATTTTAGTGTAAAGATCAACACACCCCTTCGTGTTAGGGTGCTATTGTGCCTGAGAACCTTTTTCACGTGTGGTAGATGTGTCATGCGGTTTTCTTTTAGCGTCTTTGGTATGCCAAGGAATTGACATTATTCTTTCTTTTTGCTGTGTACAATCATGTTTTGTTTTTCGCTACTCTCTCTCAAGAAAGCATTTCAAAAGTTGGGAACAAACCAAGCATTCGTCTGGAATAGCAGCATCTTTCGGAAGATTCTTCAAACTTCCACGTTCAAATCGACATTCCGATAGAGACTTCCCAAACGCGTTTTCGGATCTCTCAGCCGAAATCGAATCTAGACTCGAGTCACTGACAACATCTTCAACTATAGTCAACCAAGGAGGGTAGGCACAATAAGTCTCCCGGCGAGTTCTTGGATTGGTTAACAAAGCTTCTCAAACTCGTGCGTGCGAACATAATGTATTAAATCGTAACAGTTAATAAATCTTGTTTACTTCTACTCAACAAATGGGCGCAGAATGTTCAATCCAATTCGCCGGGGGGTCGTAGCTATGCTCGGTATCCGGTCGCCAGCGCATGCATGTAATGCAAAATGGAATTCTAGATTGGCATCTTAGCGCCGAAAACAATAAGCGGTTCGTTTCAGAATTTCTAGTTATGCAAAAGGCGAGAAGCTTTGAAAGAAAAAACCAGAGTTGTCATAATGGGGGCGGCAGGAAGGGACTTCCATAACTTCAACGTCTACTTTAGAGACAACGATCGATATGAGGTTGTAGCTTTCACTGCTACACAAATCCCCGGTATCGAAAAACGCGTATATCCCCCCAAATTGGCTGGGTTCAACTACCCAAAAGGCATACCAATATTTTCCGAAGAGAAGCTATCAGAGATCATCAGAAAACATCACGTGGACCAGGTCATTTTCGCGTACAGCGACGTCTCCCACGAATATGTCATGCACAAAGCATCTATAGTCTTAGCTAGTGGCATCGATTTCAGGCTCATGGGACCTTCAACAACCATGCTGAAAGCTAGAGTTCCAGTAGTCTCGGTGTGCGCAGTTAGAACAGGATCAGGAAAGAGCCAAACCTCAAGAAAAGTCTGTGGAATTCTAAAGAGAATGGGCTTTAAAGTTGTTGTTATACGGCATCCAATGCCTTACGGGGATTTGCGGAAGCAAGTGTGGCAAAGGTTTGCCTCCTACAAGGACCTGGAAAAACATAAATGTACCATTGAAGAGCGAGAAGAATACGAACCTCACATCAACAATGGATTCGTGGTCTACGCTGGAGTTGACTATGAAAGAATCCTAAGACAAGCAGAAAAAGAAGCAGATGTCATTGTATGGGATGGAGGCAACAACGACCTGCCTTTCCTTTCACCTGATCTACACATTGTAGTGACTGATCCCCATAGGGCAGGCCATGAACTAACCTTTCATCCCGGAGAGACAAACTTGAGAATGGCTGACGTTGTAATCATCAATAAAGTAGACACCGCAGATCCCCTGAACAAAGAAACCGTTAGAAAGAACGTAAGAAAAGTGAATCCGAACACGATTATCATAGAAGCATCCTCGCCAATAACCATTGACAACCCGAAGATTGTTAAAGGGAAAAGAGTCCTAGTGGTGGAAGATGGTCCAACTTTGACCCACGGCAACATGGCCTACGGTGCTGGCACCATTGCAGCAAAAAGACTAGGAGCAAGTGAAATAGTGGATCCACGTCCCTACGCTATTGGCTCAATAAGAACTGCCTTTGAAAAATACAATCATCTGGGAACCGTTCTCCCGGCTATGGGGTATACTAAAGAGCAAATAGGAGAACTTGAAGAAACAATTAACGTAATTCCTTGCGATGCGGTGGTCATAGGGACTCCAATCGACCTGAGACAGTTACTGCGCCTGAACAAACCAGCAACAAGAGCTATGTATAAGCTTCAAGAGATTAGTAAGCCGAATCTTGAAGACATACTGAAAAGGTGGTTCCCCCAAAAGAATAGTACGTTGAAGTTGAAAGGTGTTTAGAATGAGCGCGTCTCGTGTGCCAATCAAATTTACCGTCGAAGGAATTGGTGAAGTAGAAGGAGAACTCGTACGCCATCTCGCCCCAAGAACGGTGGATGCTATAACCAAAAAGCTTCCATTAGAAGGGCGCGCAGCCATCTGGAAAGAAGAAGTCTACTTTGAGATACCTGTAAAAATGGGAACGGAAAAGGCTGAACCAATAGTTGAAAAGGGTGCCTTAACCTACTGGCCCATGGGAAACGCTCTGTGCATTTTCTACGGTGAATCACAACCCTACAGTCCAGTCAACATTGTTGGTCGTATAACCAAAAACTTGGAATTGTTTGAACGAGTGAAAAGCGGAACAAAAATCATTGTTGAGAAAGCCTAACGCCTATCATTACTTTGAATGGTTCTTCTCGAGATTTTGCTTCTTAAGAATTCTAATTATTTCTTGATTATACATGCATGCTGGGGCATCTTCTTTGGAGTGCCTCTGGCACGCGCGCGCCTCTTTTTTAACGTTTCTATTGATCACATGTATGCATGCAAAGTGTGCAACACGTATACATAATCTTTATTAAGTATTATGATTTAATATAAGTTATGAACGACTCTCAGGAAATCCGTTGGCGCGTGATTAAAGCTATGCTTGACGAATTTCCAGAGACTAGAAGACGCGCTAAAGAGTATCTTCGAGTATAATGCGCGCTTTCAATACCCATTCGCGCGCGTGTCCCGATATAGTTCATTCATAATAATAAGGACTCTATCTTTAGATTCTGGATTCATAAGGAATAAACCCTTGTTTTCCTAGATCGTCAAATCGGGAATACGGTGAAAGGCTCTTGCGCATCTTTGGAGTCTTCGATCAGTCTCTGGATAAGTAAAGCTGGCGTTACCAGTTTATTCCAGAATGATTACACTCCAAAACAAGAGTATCGGCCACAGCCTAAATATTCCCCTATCTGCTTTCGGAACCTCTACACTAACTAGGTACTGGTTCCTACCTTATTCAGATCGTTTTGTTACCGAAAAGAAAGGAACTATCGTGTTCGTATCTCTCACAAATTCTAGCGTTCTGATTTTTTCAATTGACTTCTGGGCAACCTCTTGCACAGTAGTAAAAAT
>CP070791.1:191721-195156 GCA_020346825.1 Candidatus Bathyarchaeota archaeon | reverse complement strand
TAGGCAGCTTTGTCTGAACAGAGCTTCACAAAAAACGGTGTTATGAACTTACGTCCACTCCCCATGATTTTCCAAACCTATGAATGGCTGGTCTTCAATTAAGGTTTTCATGCACGCCCACAAACGCGGATTCCAACCATGCATGCGTGACAGCGGTGTGTTGTGATTTTCTTAAGAGAGAAAAAGGGGAGTGTTTTACTAGATTCCTCGCGCTAAGTCGGTAAATCAGTTTCTTGAACATGATCAAAATCGTTAGGCTTTTCTACTCGCGCGCGCTGCTGCCTGAAACTTAGAGCTACCACTACTAGGACATAGACCCCAACTTCTTTTTTTCTTTTGATAGCCTTTATGCATGTTGTGTCAATATTAGAAAGCTATCAAATTGCCTTGCGCGCATTATTCTGGCTTTAACCAATCAGCTAAAATCACTTCGTTAGTGTTCCCAGATTTCGTCAGAGAAACCATACCTCTTTCTGCCAAGCGTGCAAGTATTCTGTGAACTTTCAGTCTGCTTAATCCGGCTTCTTTTCTAATATATTTCTGCAGATATTTTCCATCGCTGGCAGTCAGGACGTCAAGAACCTTTCTTTCATCAGGCTTTAGAGTTCGGTAAACTGCGGAATACGAGTTGCTTGATGTGTTCAGAGAAGGCTTGGGGATATTTGAGTCATTGCTAATTGGAGGGTTAGCTCTCGTTTCGGGATAAATGAAGAAATAGACTGCGCCTGCTACGCCCACAATTGCGATTCCACCCAATCCGACAGGAATCAGCCACAGGTACGGCTGTGAAACGGTTCCATTTGGAGCTGTTCCTCCCATACACCACATATCATCCATCCAACTTGGTTGCTGGGAATTTGTTGGATAAGCCCAGAGTACACTTGCCAATAGGAGTATGACTATTAGACCAATTGAAATAATCAGTAAGAACAAGAAAAACTCAAATCTACGCATCTGAATCGTGTGTACTTCATTTTTTCCTCTGATAAAAACCTTTCAGATCTAGTCATCTATGTTTCTTATTCATTGGTTACTCCAAGTCTGGTTTGAACGGATCCATTAACTGTTTCAATACTGTTTCATTTTAGTGAAACGGAATGTTTCAGTCAACGTTCTTAAGGTTCCGAGAATCTGGTTTCAGTAGATGATCAAATGTCAAGTCAGAAAGACTTGGTTAAGGAGGTGAATTGAATATGAGTTTTGAAAAGAAGCTGTTAGTGTCAGCGTTTATTGCAGGACTCGTGGTGATTGTGGTTTCTACGATAGTTATCGCTGCGCCCCACATGGGCAGATGGAACTCTTCTGGCATCCAAGCAAGCAGTCAACGGGGTTCTTATTCCTATAATCAAGGAGGCAGTTATGGTTACGGTTCCGGAGGATGTATGGGTGGCGGTGCTTGGGGTGCTCCGGTAGGAAGAGGCACGTATGGAGGTGGCATGGGTTATTCTCCAAGTGGCACATCACGTGGTTACGTTGATTTCTTTGAGGTCAGTGGCATTCTGGAGGAGACTCACTGGAGCTACATAGTGTTAGACGTTGATGGCGATGCTCTTGAAGTCTATGGTCCCTCATGGTTTTGGCACATAATCAATCCTCAAACGGGCAGTAGCGTTGAGGTTATAGGTGAACTAGTCTCAACAATAAACTGGTACGACGAAACTCATGTGGAGATTACGCCCTTCGAGCTGACAATAGAGGACGTTACCTACGGAAACGCAGATCTTGGGATTCCCGTCTGGAACCAACGCGACATATAGACGTCACACCCATCTTTTTTTGTGCGATTTTTGTGGCTGGAGAGAATAGAAACCCGAACGAACAAATAGAAGATTCCAAAATTCTTAGACATTATCCACCACCCTATCCGAGAGGATTCGATGTCAATATTTGAACGTAAAGCGCTTCGGCGGAGGGCTCTGATACTCGTTTGGGTAGGCTTCGCATGGAACATCGTTGAGGCTGGTGTTGCCCTTTGGTCTGCGTTCATCGCTGGTAGCGTGGCTCTCCTCGCTTTTGGATTGGACAGTCTAATAGAGATCTTTGCTGGAGCATTATTGATTTGGCGATTGGGTATTGAAGAGAGTCGACAGGAAGAGAAAGCTGAAGTTAAGGCATTGAAGCTGGTAGGTGTCCCTTTTTTTGTTTTAGCTGGTTATGTGGCGTTTCAGTCTTTGGCTACCTTAACGGGATTTCTCGTTGAGCCTCAAGAAAGTCTGGTAGGCATTATTCTTGTTGTTGTTAGCGCAGTAGTAATGACCACACTTTTTCTTGAGAAGTCACGAATAGCCAAAAAACTGGGTTCTCGCGCTCTTCGAGCTGAGGCTGTGGAGAGTTTGATGTGTGACCTGCAAGACTTGACTCTTTTGTTTGGTCTTGGTTTGAACGCGCTCTTTGGTTGGTGGTGGGCGGATCCCGTGGCTGCATTGTTACTAATTCCATTCCTGTTGAAAGAAGGATTGGAATCAATCAGATAGAACGATACTGAGAGTGTTCTCTCTATTACTTCTGCGGGCGCGTTGGTATAACGTGCAGCGGAGCGGAACGCAGTGAAGCGGAGCGGTTGTCTGCAAACACGGAACAAGGGAGCCCGTACGGTCTATTGATCTATTGTTCCAAAAATTATTAAAGAATTCAAGGTTCCAAATTGCCTGTGGTGAAAATATGTCGAAACTAGCCATACCGAAACATCTCTCAATCAAAGAATTCATGACTGAAGAGAGTGAGTTCCTTCGAGATGCTACGCGAGGTTTTGTCGACGGTGTCATAATGCCTATAAGACAACAAGTGGACGCGGATGAACGAGAACATAAAATCATAGAGCCTGTTTTGAAACAAGTTTTAGCAGATTTTGGGGCCCAACGTTTGGTGTTCCCAGAAAAATATGGAGGCCTTGATATAACCTCTTTTCAAGAAATCTATTGGGCTGCAGAGGAGCTGGCTCGAGGAGACAGTGGAATTGCTGTTGCGGCCTTGGGTGCCAATTGGCCTATCACGCCAATAGTATATGAGCCCCATAGAAGAGAGGATCTGCTAGAGGAATTTGCAAAGATTTTCTGCGGGAAGGAGGCTCATTTTGGTTGCTTCGCTATGACCGAGCCACAAGGAGGCTGCGACATCGAAAACGTGGATGTAATGAAGGGGCGGACGATAAGGACAACAGCCGAGCTTGATGGAGACGAGTGGATAATAAACGGAGAAAAACAGTGGGCTACCAACAGTAGAATATCTTCGTTATACTTGACGGTTTGCACGACTGATCCAGACCTTGGAGAGGAAGGCATAGCCCTTATCTACGTCCCAGCAGCCACTAAAGGCCTCGACTTTAGCGACTTTGAAGTCAAGGCTGGAATGGCTGCTGATAGGAACTGCTCCGTTTACTTTGACAACGTGAGAGTGCCGAAGAGGTATCGAATAGCAGGTCCAGGTGATGACGCT
>CP070791.1:187202-191621 GCA_020346825.1 Candidatus Bathyarchaeota archaeon | reverse complement strand
GTGACTTTTTCTCCAACGTCAAGCCAATCTGTCATCAACGCAGGGAGAACGACTAACACTAGGTCCCCATTTTCAAGGCGGATTTCATAACGTATATCGGTTCCCTCAAATCGGACCCCTTTAATGTGGCCCAAAATCGAATTTTCTCCTCTATTCTCTCCCTTCTCAACCACAAGAACCTCCGGTCTCACTGCTACAACCACCTTTTCACCTTTCTCGTGCCTTTTGTCTAATGATTGAACTTGAAGCCCTTCTCGAAGTTCTACGATCAATTTCTCGTCTTTTATTTCTACTACGAAGCCCTCCAAGAAGTTGGCTTCTCCGATAAAGTTTGCTACGAATATGTGCTGGGGATTCAGGTATAGTTCTTGTGGGGTTCCAACCTGCAAAATCTTTCCTTTTCTCATTACCGCTATTCTGTCGGAAATCGCCATGGCTTCTGCTTGATCGTGCGTAACATGTATAGCGGTCAGTTCAAGATCCTTTACGAGTTTCCTCAACTCGTATCTCAATTCTGTTCTGATCTTCGCGTCCAAGGCACCTAAAGGCTCATCTAATAGTAGCAATTTGGCGCCAGCAGACAATGCTCTAGCCAAAGCAACCCTCTGCATCATTCCTCCACTTAGCTCACGAGGAAAAGCGTCAGTACGTTCATAAAGTCTCACCATTTCTAACATTTCACGTCCAACTCTTTCCCTCTTCCTTTCCTCCCACCCTTTCACACGGGGTCCATAAGTGACGTTATCCCAAACATCCATGTGAGGAAACAATGCATATTCTTGAAAAACATACCCAATATCTCTATCTTCTGGGGGAAGCCCAGTCACAAGATTACCGCCGATATGGACCTCGCCTTCATCTGGTTCAACCAAGCCAGCTATCATTCGCAAAGTTGTAGTTTTTCCACATCCACTGGGACCGAGTAACGTCAGGTATTCTTTATTATGAACTAACAAGTCTACATTGTCGACCGCTACGATGCGTCCTTTATCAAAGGTTTTTGTCACGCTAACCAGTTTTACATCTGGCATTTCATATCACCTCAAGTATCTGAGATTCCTTCGAATCTACACACCTTTGCTTCACCTCGTCACCATCCTAAAAGCCAGAAGAAGAACGAATGATAACGCAATCAAATACGTAGATGCAAAGAGGGCTGCCGGAATGGCAAGCGCTTCGACCATGTTAACAACCAACGGAGGAATAGTCACATCGCTTCCCATTACAAGAAATGTTGCGCCTGTTTCTCCCAATGAACGCGTGAATGATAGAATAACCCCTGCCAAGATTCCTCTCTTTAATAGTGGTAGAGATACTGTTTCTACAGTATTGTATGGAGTGGCGCCAAGGGTACGGGCCGCGCTTTCAAACGTATTGATTTCAGAATCCTCGAAGGTGGCAACTATAGACTCAACCACTACGGGAACAGAGAACACGATATGAGTCAAGATTATAAGCCATATTCCCGGATTCACAAGTCTAGATCCGGCGGGTCCCCATAGGAGAAGTACGGAGAGGCCAAGGGCAGAAGTCGGAACTATCATAGGAATTCTGAGTAAAGACCTGACGAAATTGCCGAATCTATGGCGTTCTATGAAAAAAACGGTAGGAATGGCTATGCAAGTTGCTATGAAGGTGGCGATCGATGCTGAGGCGAATGACACCAAGGTAGCTCTTCCTAACGCGCTGAAATAGTTTGATGGTCCAAACAATTGATAATAGACGCCACCTTCCACCTTGCCAGTGTCAGGATCCTGGTGCCAAGATAGGACTACCGAGTTTAAGACGACAACTATGGGTAATATCACCACCAGTAGAATGAAGATTAAACCTACAACATCTTTAATTCGGGATAGCTTTCGCGAAGCGAACTTTTCGCTCTTCAAGAGTTTTTCTTCAACGCGGAACTTTGAAAAAAGCTTGAAGGTTGCAACCCCCTTTCTCCGCAAGATGAATTCTATCGGAAGGATTATTGCTGAAGCCATGACGATCAAGAGGCTTCCTAGAAAGGAAGCTGATCCAAACTTAAACTGAGACACCCAGCGAATTACCGCTATTGGCGCAGTTGTATAAATGCTTGAAACTACCATGGTTGCACCAGTTTCTCCAAGAGATCTTGCCAAAGCCAAAACCCCTCCTGAGAAAATTGCTGGAAGTGCAAGGGGGAATACTATTTTTCTAAAAGTTGTTAGAGGAGTTGCCCCGAGGGTTCCAGAGGCCTGTTCAAAAACGGGCTTTAAATCTTCAAGCCTAGCTTGGAGAGTTCTAACGATGTATGGAAAAGTTAGTGCAACATGTACAATTAACATAATGAATGGAACATTGATGAAGGGGATCAGAAAGGGCTTCTCAACGATTCCCCGCCCAATCAGGATTCCCAAACCAGAAGTCGTTGTCCACGTTATTACAGTTGCAAAGCCAAAGCCAGACGTGGGGATTACCAATGTAAACGTTATGAGATCCTCGAGGAACCCCTTGCCCCAAAATCTTTTTCGGGCCAGTAAATACGCTAAGGGAATTCCAAAGAGTAGGTCCAGCATCACCGCGAAGAAAGCGAGGCGAAGAGACAAGATAAGATGCTTCTGGATTTCTATCCAATTTGTGTTTCCGATGAAAGGATTTGCAAACAAATCCGTGCGAACGTCGGACCATTTGGTGAACGTGAAAGATATTAGAAAGAAATTAGGAAAGAAAACGAAGACAAACAAGCTCGCCACGGTTGCAATCACAGCGATTTTTACGATTAGTTTTCCTTTGTTCACTCGCGAGAGAAGTCTGCTCAAATGTTACACCCCAGGGTTTCTCACGGAAGGCCACACCGTGAAAAGGGTTTCCATGGCTTCGCCAGATAATGGCTTAAGAGTGGGGACGTTAATCTCGTATTCAACTCCGTTTTGTTTGCTAAATATACTCTCATCGATAGGGACACTTGGGTTTGCTGGTCTGAATCCATGGAGCTGAGCTTTATCCTGAGTCTCCTCTTGGAGTAGGTAGAATAGATACTGCGCCGCCGCAAATCTCTGCCACCTATTAACCCAAGGGGCATTCAAGATCACATAGGGATGATCAGAAAGGAGGGTCCCGTCTTGGGGATAAATAGCAGCCAACGAATCGCCCCATTTATTCATCGCCTTCAAAGAATTGTCGATAACCACGCTCTCATAAACAGTGAAGCAATCGATTGCCGATGGCCCGTTTTCTGCTGCCCACCTTCCAAAGAAGCCTGTACTCTTTCCGTATTCTACAGCCTTGGATTCGATGGTTCTGACAAAATCTAGTGCAGTTTCACTGTTGAAATCCTCAACAGCAAACTGATCAGGTTTCTTGTCGAAAGCCTCTGCGAATTCCAGAACGACCGCCATGGCGCCGCCATTACTTAGCAGCGGATCAGGATGGCCATACTTGTAATCTATGCCGTCTACTACTAACTGATGCAGGTCCGAGAAATCGCTCACGTTATACTTCTGAAAGAAGGAGGCCCATCCAGCTATTACTACCGGAGACAAAACTAAAGGCGTTGAATCGATGGCGATATCTTCATCGTGCCCCTGTTCCTGCCATTTCTGGTTTAGATAGGGTATCCAGATACTTGATGCCGGGCTCCAAACGGTTGGCAGTTCGCTTTCCCAAAGGATAAGATTAACTGCGTCGTAACTTCCCGTAGCTACGAGGTTTACGTCCACTGTAACGGCAAATCGTTCATAGAACCAATGTTCAAAATCTGGCGTGACCTCTTCAACCCAGCTTTGTTTCTCACTTGTATATAGAAACTCGAATTCGATGGCGGAGGGTAAACCTTCATTCCCATTGCCCTTTGGCCCTTCTGAGGGAAACATGAAGGAAACCGCTGAAAAAATTAGGAACCCAATGAGTATTCCAACGATAAACATGATATATCCTTGTTTCGGGAACAATCGCAAACGTCTTCTCCGCTTTCCCTGACTCAATTTATGCCCTACTTTTCAATAGTATCCATAATATGGATATAAAAAGACTTTACAAACACAGCTCGCAAAGAGCGCGCGCATAAATCGATCTATTTCTTACCAAAGACGAACATAAACGGCACACAGCAACGCTTATATTCCCCAATTCGGCTTGTAAATAAATTGGCGATCAAATTGCCAGATTAGACTCCACATAAGGATGCACCCCCTAAACAATATTAGGGGCGAAGGGTGGAGTGAGCTTTTATCTGCTCGCAATGAAAACCAAACACAGGCCAAATACGCGTTCCAACGTTAAACAGACGCTGGAACAAACCAAGTAAGCCCGACATGCTACGCCGTTTGGTGGATGACCAGGCTTGAGCGCTGAAGAAGGGCGTGGCAAGCAGCGATATGCCCCGGGTAGCTGCATGCAAGCTTAGATCCGGGGATGCCCGAATGAGACTTCTTGCGACGGACTCTCTCGGGACTC
>CP070791.1:183727-187102 GCA_020346825.1 Candidatus Bathyarchaeota archaeon | reverse complement strand
ATTGCCAACACGATTCAGTTCGGCAAAACCCGGTGTATGCTACGTAATTCGGTTGGTCGGGCGGGCAGGCTTTGAACCTGCGACAATCCGGTTTCTACGTTGTGCGCTTGGCAGGCTGGGCGATGCCTGCCTTTGGCAGGCGTCTACAGCGTCTCCGTCAGCTTGAACCTAGACAGGCTGACTCGGAAGCTCTACCAAGCTGAGCTACCGCCCGACCAAATGTTAAAACGGAAAATCCTGATTTATGCATTTCGCCCTGGGGGTCATCAAATCGTCAGATTCATTTGCGTTTCCTAAAGATCTTTCTGCCATCTTTGTATTCTCCAGCTATGTATGCGCACCCACCTCGTTACTATCTTACAAGCTTCTTAAGAACAACCGAAAATACCCACGCGCGCGCATGGTTACAAGGAACAAGAAACCCGGATAGCTTACTACATGCATTAATGAAAACGCATAGAGAATTTGGAAAATGCGCGCAAAAAAAGTTACTTCTCAACTCACTTCTTTTTTTGGCTGTAGGATTTGCAAAGTTGGCCCTAGCTTAGGAGAAAATTGCAGGGTAACAGGTAAACATAAACAGCTTGACAAAAATAAATTAATAGTCCATGGCGGCGCAGGGTATGGGGCTAGACAGATTTCTGTTTAGAAAGGAGATTTTGATAGATGATTCTGGATGGGGAGATCTTATTCTAGGCGTGGTAATCGGCGCTCTCAAGCTCCCAGAACGCAGGTACATGGAACGCAGAATCCCAATCTCCTCTTTCCAGCCGCCTAACTTCGAAAATAAACAGTACTTGGACGACGCCGAAAAGATTGTTGAGGATATTGTTGAGGCAATGCGGCCAGACATGGAAACCATGTTCAAGGGCTGCTCAGGGTATGTTCTCTCTAGCATACGCAAACGCCTACGAGAACAAGGATTCAACGTGAAAAAAGTAGAAATTACTGGCGAACTTCAAGACATGGTCGAGAGAGGGTACATAAGATGGTGCGTTGAAGTGGGGATTCCAGCAGAGAGATTTGAGGAGAATAATCGCTTCTGGACACTACTAGATTGGATTGCTGAAAAACCAAGAATCAGAGAAAAACTCGTAAAAACTGGATGGAAGAGCTGGCCCAAAAAATGGCGAGGAAAAGTGTTCAAGAAAAGAGCGTAGAAAAAGGCGGGAGAACTCGAACTGAACGGGACATCTTATAAATGCACGCATCGATAGAAAAGTCCACACAAATCACAATCTTAAACAAGGTCTTCTGGACGCCCTTTCTCACAATCAATAAAGCGGTGCATACCACATATATGATGCGTGTACATTGAGGCGTGAAAGATATTTACGCTTTGGAACCCGCGCTTGCGACACTTTGGCGGCCCTCAAAGAGCTGAACGAGTATATTATTAGAAAGAAAAAACTGAGGTTAAGAGGCAACTTCTCTTTCGAACAGCAAGTAATGATTTATTATCTCTCTTATACCTGCTTTAGCACAAGCATACGGGTGGAGACGCCAACGATTCTTTTGCCTTCTTCAATCGTTTCACCAACATTTTTGTAGTGGCCAATTCTTACGCATTTCAATTTATCCAACTTTACCTCACCTTGCCTGAACGTCAAAAAAAACGTCTCTTAACTGTTTGCCTAATTAATACAAAAAAGGGAGTGTTCAAGCAGGGCGAACGCCACAAAAAGTCTGAAGTAACACAATTATCTGCTTCTTATTGCTTCTGTGACAAAAAACAAACCTAGGTCTAGCGGTGTATAAAGGCGGAAGAAATCTGATCTTTAGATGTTCCAGATCGCGGAATACCTTCACTCGAGCGTTGTATATGTTTAGCTTGTAGGGTTGCGAAAAACGTTTAATATGAGGCTCTGTTTCAAACCCTAATGGGCCGGTAGTTCAGCCTGGCATGAATGGCTTTCACGTAGTGGTCAGTGTATACGCCGCCTTCGCATATCCAACTCGAAAGAGGCGGAGGCCGCGGGTTCAAATCCCGCCCGGTCCACCAAAATCGATCCCCAAGAAAGACGACAACTTTTATCTGCTCCATTGTGATGTAGCTCTACGGTCAATCCGTGGAACACCAATTGAACGCTAAACGAACATCCCTCCAGCGATTTCGCCTAAAGAGAGCATTGGAAACGCTGGCCTCCAAAGAAGGTAGAGGAACCGAACTTGTCTCCCTCTACGTACCGCCTGGCCGCCAAATCAGCGAAGTAGTGTCCATGCTTAAACAGGAATACGGAACAGCATCAAACATAAAATCCAGCACTACTCGAAAAAATGTTCAGGACGCCATCGTCAAAGTCAAGCAACGTGTCAAACTCTTCAAAAAAGTGCCTGAAAACGGTATAGTAATCTTCTGCGGAGCCATCCCGCAAAACGGTCCTGGAAGCGAAAGAATTGAAACCTACGTGATTAATCCGCCAGACCCGATTCAAGTTTATCTTTATCGCTGCGACTCCAGGTTCCATATAGAACACCTTCAGGAATTATTGACTGAAAAGGAAACATATGGAATTGTTGTGATAGACGCTAGTGCAACAACCTATGCTGCCCTTCGAGGCAGACGCTTGGAACCAATAGAAGAAATTACGTCAGGCGTACCTGGAAAATTTCGAGCTGGAGGTCAATCTGCTAGAAGGTTCGAAAGACAACGAGAAGCCAAACTTTTGGATTACTTCAAACGTATCGGAGAACACGCGAACGAAAATTTTCTCCCTTTAGCGGACCTGAAGGGCTTAATCATAGGAGGACCGGGACCTACAAAATATGATTTTCAGAAGGGAGATTATCTTCATTATATGTTAAAGGACAAAATCATAGCCACCATTGACACGGCGTACGTGGGTGAACATGGCGTAGAGGAGGTTGTGGAACGTTCTCCTAAGATTTTGCGACGCGTTCGATATGTTGAGGAAAAAAGAATCATGCAAGGCTTCCTTTACGAAATTGGCCATGACACTGGCCTAGCTACTTACGGCGAAAGTGAAGTGAGGCGAAGCTCAAGATTAGGCATAGTTAAGACTCTATTGCTTTCTGAAGGCTTGAATGTGTTTCGAGTCACTGTGAAATGCGGAACCTGCGACCACACTAAACAGGAGACAATGAAAAATCACCTTCTTCCAGCCTTTGAGCAAAGTTTAGATAGAGAACCCTGTCCAAAATGTTCTGCTCCATCTCTCATCGTAACAAACGTCAAAGATCTCATCGATGATCTGGCTGAACTGGCAGAAGAAACGGGAGCAGAAGTGGAGATTATATCCGTTGAAACCGAAGAAGGGCAAATGTTGAAGAACTCATTCGGTGGAATCGCAGCTATTCTTCGCTACAAGCCTTCAAGTTAGTAATCGACGCTGAACTGGACCTCAGGATACCCTT
>CP070791.1:180562-183627 GCA_020346825.1 Candidatus Bathyarchaeota archaeon | reverse complement strand
GGTGATCCGAAAAAATGCGTGAAAACGATCCAGTGCGTCCAAAGGTTGGTTGCAAAAGACGTCCCTATAATGGGCATATGTTTAGGAACCCAAATTCTAGCCTTAGCGCTGGGCGGAGACACCTTCAAACTGAAGTATGGCCACAGATCTCAAAATCAACCAGCACTCAACTTGGAAACAAACAGATGCTACATCACCACTCAGAATCACGGATACTCAGTGAGCCTAGACTCTCTAAACGAAACTGCTTTAGAAGCTTGGTTCATAAACGCCAACGACAAAACGGTTGAAGGAATAAGACATAAGAATAAACCTAGTTTTGCTCTTCAGTGGCATCCTGAAGCCTCGCCAGGGCCCTACGACACAGAGTTTCTCTTCGATGAGTTTTTGAAAATCGCAGGAGGATAGAAATGCCAAAGTTCAAGGGAATACACAAGGTTTTGGTTCTTGGCAGCGGGGCAATAAAGATTGGAGAGGCCGCGGAGTTTGATTACTCAGGAAGCCAGTGCCTCAAAGCCTTAAGAGAAGAAGACATAGAAACCGTCTTAATCAACCCCAACATAGCCACAATCCAGACGGACCCCCGTCTAGCAGGAAAAGTATACCTCCTACCTGTAAAGCCGGAATACGTTGAAAAAGTTATTAAAAAAGAAAAGCCCGATGGAATTCTTTTAGGATTTGGAGGACAAACGGCCCTAAACTGTGGTGTTCAACTTGCAAGAAAGGGCATCCTAAAGAAATACAACGTAAAAGTTTTGGGGACACCGATCCAAGCGATAGAAGAAACTGAAGACAGAGAAATGTTTAGGCAAGCAATGGTCAAGGCAAACATTTCAACACCGAAAAACAAATCCGCCACGTCCTTCCAAGAAGCCCTTGCAGTAGCGAAGGAGATAGGATACCCCGTCATCGTTCGGGTGGCTTATACTCTAGGCGGTAAAGGATCCGGCGTGGCCTACAATGAAAAAGAATTGAGGGACATAGTCAGCCGCGCTTTAGCCCAAAGCATGATTTTTCAAGTGCTGGTTGAAGAATATGTAGGTCATTGGAAAGAAGTTGAATACGAAGTTATGAGGGACTATTCCAACAATTGTCTAACTGTCTGCAATATGGAAAACATCGATCCCATGGGAGTTCATACAGGGGACTCCATAGTCGTTGCTCCCTCACAAACATTGTCAAACCGCGAATATCACCTACTTCGTTTGGCATCCATAAAAGCCATACAGAGTTTAGGAATAGTTGGTGAGTGCAATATTCAATGGGCTTTGGATCCGAAATCAGAAGAATTCTGTGCCATCGAAGTTAACGCTCGGATGTCAAGAAGTTCAGCTCTCGCAAGCAAAGCAACAGGGTATCCTCTAGCGTACATAGCAACCAAACTGGCGATTGGTTACCTTTTGCCTGAATTGATCAACAAGGTTACCGGAGCTACCACGGCTTGCTTTGAACCAGCTCTAGATTATGTCGTAGTTAAGTTTCCAAGATGGGATCTACAGAAATTCAGGAATGTGGACAGACACATTGGTCCACAGATGAAGTCTGTGGGAGAAGTTATGGCTATTGGGAGATGCCTTGAGGAAACGCTGCAGAAAGCAGTTCGAATGCTCGACATTGGAAAAGTTGGCGTGGTATGTAATCACGAGGACGAAGACTATGAACCAGCAGAGATGATAAAGGATGCATTAGCCAATCCCACAGATGAAAGGCTTTTCATGATAGTCAAAGCACTGAAAAAGAACATTTCAATCCAAGAGATTTACCAGTTGAGCGGCGTTGACCCATTCTTTCTACGCAAGATTGAAAACATTATTAGCCTAGAAAATACACTTCGCTCCAAGAACCTAGAAGATGATTATATCCTAGAAACAATCAAAGAAGCGAAGCGTCTCGGATTTTCAGACAATCAGATTGCAATTTGCCTCAAGACAGACGAAAGTGTCATACGAAAACTGAGGAAGGAAGCAGACATAGTCCCCGTTGTCAAGCAAATAGACACCTTAGCTGCTGAATGGCCAGCCAAAACAAATTACCTCTACCTCACATATGGAGGAGACGAAGATGACATAGATTTTCATTCAGGCAGAAGCAAAGTCATGGTCCTCGGAGCCGGAGTTTTCAGAATAGGATCAAGTGTAGAATTTGATTGGTGTGGGGTAAACACGGTTTGGGCCCTCAAAAAGAATGGTGTTGAAGAAGCCATAATGGTTAACTATAACCCTGAAACGGTCTCAACCGATTACGACATATCAGATAAGCTCTATTTTGAAGAATTGAGCTTAGAGAGGGTCTTGGACATATACGATAAGGAAAACCCCTTCGGTGTTGTGGCAGGAGTTGGAGGACAGATTCCAAACAATCTAGCCCTCGAGCTGGCTAATTATGGTGTAAAACTGTTGGGCACGTCGGCTCAAAGCATAGACAGAGCAGAAGATCGATCGAAGTTTAGCGCCCTCCTAGACCACCTTGGAATTCTACAGCCAGAATGGAGTGGACTGACGACAGCACGAGATCTGAAAGAGTTCGCTGAAAAAACCGGTTACCCGGTTCTCATTCGGCCAAGTTACGTCTTGTCAGGATCTGCCATGAGAGTTGCCCACTCCGAAGATGACTTAGAGAACTATTTGAAACTGGCAACCAAAGTTTCTCGGGAACATCCTGTTGTAATCTCAAAATTCATAGAAAAAGCCAAAGAAGTTGAGGTTGACGGTGTATCTGATGGTGAAGATATACTGATCGGAGCGATTATTGAACACATTGAAAACGCTGGAGTTCACAGCGGCGACGCAACGATGAGTATTCCCTCCCAAACACTGCCCAACAGCATACTGAAAACCATCAAAGACCATACTCACAAAATCGTAAAAGCCCTTAAAATCAAGGGACCCTACAACATTCAGTATCTCGTGAAAAACGGCCTCACCTACGTAATTGAATGTAATTTGCGTTCTTCAAGGTCCATGCCATACGTCAGCAAAACTCGGGGAGTCAATTTGATAGAACTTGCCACCTTGGCGATGCTGGACAAAAGGTTTAGAGACCATGGAGTCACCGAGCTACCATCT
>CP070791.1:176132-180462 GCA_020346825.1 Candidatus Bathyarchaeota archaeon | reverse complement strand
GCATGGGGACACCGACACCAAAGAGAGGACTAGACAGGCGCGAAGTCCTCCGGACGTGTTGATCACTACGCCGGAAACGTTGCAGGCCATTCTGCCAGGTAGGCTGATGCGTCAGCACCTCCAGCAAGTTCGATGGGTAATAGTGGATGAGGTTCATGAGATGGCGGAAAGCAAGAGGGGAAGCCAATTGGCGCTGGCCCTTGAGAGACTTAGATGGGTAGCGGGCAGAGACTTTCAGTTGATCGGTTTGTCGGCTACCATTGGCAGTCCCAAGAGAGTTGCCCAGTTTCTGGTCGGTAACGAGCGTGAGGTTGAAATCGTGAGGGTGCCCGTTGCGCGCCTCATGAATCTGGAAATTCTCTTTCCGCAACCTGTATCAGAGGACTACGAGTTGGCTTCTACTTTGTTTACGCATCCTGAGGTTGCCGCTCGTCTTCGCATTATTCGTCAATACATTAAGAAACACAAATCTATTTTGCTTTTCACGAATACGCGTGCTATCTCAGAGGTTTTGGCCAGCAGATTCAAAGTTTGGGATATGGATTTTCCGGTTTCCATTCACCATGGTTCATTGGCTAAACCTTCTAGAATCGCTGCTGAGCGGGGATTGAAGAATGGCGAGCTAAAGGGGCTTGTTGCCACTTCATCGTTGGAGTTGGGAATAGATATTGGGCGAGTTGACATGGTGATCCAATATATGAGTCCAAGGCAGGTTTCACGTCTCATTCAACGCGTTGGGAGAAGCGGGCATAGGATCGGTCGAGTCGCAAAGGGGCTCATCGTCACGATGGATTCGGATGACACGTTGGAAGCCATGGCAATTGCTCGCAGGGCTGGCGTGGAGGAATTGGAGCCGGTAGATATTCCGCAGAAGCCTTACGATGCTTTGGCTCATCAGATCGTCGGTCTCTTGATGAAGAAGAGACGTTGGTATTTCTATGAGATTTATGATATGTTCAGAAAGGCCTATCCCTACGCGAATCTTACGATAGAAGATGTTCAGAAAGTTTTGGATTATATGCATCATCGCTTTCCTAGATTGGTTTGGGTTTCCTTTGAGGATATGCTTGTCATCAAGCCACGTAGAACCAAGGCTATGTACGAATATTATTTCGAAAACTTGTCCATGATTCCTGACGTGAAGAAGTTTTTGGTGGTTGACGAGGGAAAAGACTCTGCTGTTGGTGTGCTGGACGAGGCTTTTGTCGCTGAGTATGGCAAGCCCAGCGTGAAGTTTATTATACGTGGTAGTCCGTGGCAGATTCTGAATGTCTATGGCGATCAAATCTACGTAAGGCAGGTTGATGACCCAACAGGAGCTATTCCAAGTTGGGTTGGGGAGGAAATTCCCGTTCCTTTCGAAGTAGCTCAAGAGGTTGGTCGGATCAGAGGCTTCGTTGGGGAACAGATTAACAATGGAATGGAACCACTTGAGGTGGCCTCTGAGCTGGCTGGGAAGTACCCTGCTGACAAGGATACGGTTCTGCGCGCAATTCAAGAAACTGTTGAGCAGTGCAGGAAAGGTTATCCCGTTCCAACAGACAGACGAATGCTGATCGAGGATTGGGAAGACTTTGTCATCATTCATGCCCATTTTGGGTCCCTCACCAACCGGGCTCTAGCTCAGTTGATTGGTCATATTTTGTCAGAGCAGACCGGATACAGCGTTATGGTTCAACACGACCCTTACCGCATTTTCGTTAATACAATGGGCGCTGCCAACGCTGACCATATTATGGTTTTGTTTGACGAAATGAAGCAAATGGACGAGTTGGGTATTAGTGATATGCTCACGAAGGTGACTGTTAAGACCTGGATTTTCAAGAGACGCATGGTTCACGTTGCCCGCAGGTTTGGCGCTCTAAGAAAATGGGTGGATATGGGCAGAGTAACTCTTCAAAAGCTGATGATGAGCTTTGAGGGTACAGCCATCTACAAGGAAGCGTTGAAGGAAACCTTTACCAAAGACTTGAGTTTGGACAGCCTCATTCGAGTGAGGAACGATATTGGAGAAGGAGAAATTGAAGTCTCGAAGGTGGAAAATGGGGGTGTGGCAACTCCGGTTGCTCGAGTTGGAATAGAACGGGTTAGCATGAAAACCGATCTCATTCCTCCCGAGAGAATGAGACTCATTCTAGTAGAGTCGGCGAGGGCGCGTCTTATCAACGAAGTTCGCACATTCATATGCAGTAGTTGTTGGGAATATCTAGAGATGATTCGAATAAAGGATCTGCCTGAGAAACCTGTTTGCCCTAGATGTGGGTCTCCAAGATTGGGATTGCTTGGGAGGGAAGAAGGAAAGGTTCAATCTTTGGTGGACAAGAGAGGTGAAAAACTGACGAAGACTGAAAAGAAAATGAAAGAGCGGGTGTTGAAAACGGCCAAGTTAGTGTCCGTCTACGGTAGGCCTGCTGCTGTGGCTCTTTCCGGAAGGAAACTGAGGGTTTCGGATGTTAAAGAAATCTTCAGGGAAGAGCCAAAACTTTCAAACCATTTTTACGAATTGGTGATTGAGGCTGAAAGGAATGCCTTGAAAAGAAGATTCTGGTGAATAAATATTGCAAGTCTTCCGACAAGAACAGGCTGATGCTTATCTCAAATAATAAAAGTATAAAAGGAAGACAAGAGACTACTCATCGGCTCACCCTTCGGAGAAATCCAACATGGAAATAACCCGCCAAATGATGCGCGAACAAACCCTACAAAAATTCAAACATATCCAGACATGCGTCTTGGCCAGAGAATTATGCCTCCTCATCCGTTCAAACCGGGTAGCTCTCGACCAAAAAGACATCCATGAATGCTGTGCTTTCATATCTGAATTGTGCAAAAAAGCTGGCTGCTCAGAGCCAAGCGAAATATGCCAAAAGGCTGCAGAAACGGTTCTAACGACTGAAAAAGAATACTTGGATCTCTGCATGAAAAGCTGCCATAAATGTGGAGAATCAAGAAGACCATCTCGAAAACAGAGACCTACTCCCGAGAGAACAACCTACGTGGCTTAGACCTACGAAAACCATAAAAGCAAACATCCAAGTACCTGAGAAAGCTCGAGGAGAGCAAAGCTTGTTCATTGCACCTTTCGTTGCTTCACCCACACCAGTGGTACGCCAAATGCTTATTCTCTCCGATCTCAAGCCTGGAGAGACACTTTACGACTTAGGTTCAGGAGACGGCCGAGCGATAATAATGGCCGCTAAAGACTTCGGAGCCAAATCTGTGGGAGTTGAGTTGAGGGAAGACCTTGTGAAAAGAGCCCTCGGCAACATTAATGAGCTTGGCTTGGAGACAAAAGCGAAAATCCTTCAAGATGACATGTTCAAGATCGACCTAACTCAAGCAGACGTTGTTTTCCTATACCTTACAACCAGCGCAAACGAGAAAGTCAAGCCAAAATTAGAAACGGAACTCAAACCCGGAGCCAGAATCGTCTCCCACGATTACGAAGTTCTCGGGTGGAAACCTTATAGAATCGACAATTTCTGTGAGAACCCTAGACTAGGCTATCCATCACACACACTTTACGTCTACAAACGATGAAAGGAAGACGACACAATCCTCTAACGTCTTCACATCTTGTGCAGACAAAAACATTTGTCATCCATAATTGAAAATGATGCGTACATACGTTGCGGTATTGTTTGACATGCATGCAAGAGAATTAGGGATCCACATCAGGTGTTTGCGCTTGAATTGTGGCAGCTTTGAGCGAAATAGATGATTTTATAAGACACCTTATTTCATGAATGCTCTTGGTTTGCGCGCTTATTCGTTACGGTGAATACGGAATGATGCCCGTTCCTTGGAGATGTGTTGAATCTTGGATCTGCGTTGCATGTGGTTTGTGTTGCCATGGGTATAAGGTGGTCTTGAGGTTTAGCGAGTGGGTGCATATAATCAGAAAGTATGGAATGGGCGTAACGCAGCCGGGCCTAAGCAAGTTCTTCTTGGGGAAAAAAGGGGATGGGACCTGTATTTTCACATCCAAGGTTCTTAATGCTTGGTTCTGCGGCCTGCAGTCTATGAAGCCCAGAGCGTGCAAACTATGGCCTTTCAAAATCTTCTCTAGACCGAAATTCGGTAGATCAAACGAAGCCATCTACAAATATCAA
This sequence comes from Candidatus Bathyarchaeota archaeon, assembly GCA_020346825.1. Taxonomy (GTDB): domain Archaea; phylum Thermoproteota; class Bathyarchaeia; order Bathyarchaeales; family Bathyarchaeaceae. The sequence continues at coordinate 176,350 of CP070791.1, read as the reverse complement.
GACAAAGACCTTTTCGTCTATGTGGATCCCGCTTGCATAGGAATATAATGGGGGTATCCAATGTTAGAGTTTACGTGGAGATTCTTGCGTGAGTTTGTGGAAATCGCCTTGGGACTGCAGGAAAAGCAGTATTACTCCACATCTAAGATGCTCTACCGCCCGCAATACTTCAGGGTTAGAGAAAGAAGAATTGTCTAGATGCGCACGCGTAAGAGAAT
>CP070791.1:171695-176032 GCA_020346825.1 Candidatus Bathyarchaeota archaeon | reverse complement strand
TTTGAAGTATTCCACCACTTTTTTCATGCAATTAAAGGAACTACCCATTTTGCGAATGTCGAAGAAGAAGGTCATGTTACAGAGTACTATGTGCTTCATGCCAACTCTAGCGAACTCTTCTATTTGACCAATTATTTCGTCTGATGTGCCTTGTAGATAATAATCTTCACACAGTTTCCTAGGAATCTTCTCCAAGGCTTCCAGCATTGTCTCTCGATCATACCTCGTAGGGATATATTCGAGGAGCCCGTAATAGTTTTTCCCGAAGGGATTCTGAATACCATAACGCTCGAAAACTTCATTCGGCAAAGTCAACATGTAATTCTTTGCTAATGGTGATTCAAGCATTCTGAGACATTCATCATGGTCTTCATCTAGAACCACATAGGACCAGAGAGCAGGAGTTATCGTTTCTGAATCCCGACCCACCTTTTTTGCAGACTCCTTTATTGTTCTTAGGCCTTCCTTGTAGAAACTTAGATCTGGAGTCGCGGGTAACCATCCGTCTCCCAATCTGCCGGTAATCTCCAGCATTCTAGGTCTGTGGGCTCCAATCCATATTTGAGGATACCTTCCTCTTTCATAAGGTTTCAACCCAAGAACTGCGTCCTTCAGTTTCCAGAATTGGCCGTCAAAATCAACCTTTTTGTCGCTTTCCCAAAGCAGGTGAATTATGTTGATAGCCTCTTCCATCCTGCTTACTGGCTTGTCCCATTCAATCCCGTATGGAGTAACGTTTTCCCCTTCACCCGCACCAATTCCAAGGATAGTACGGCCCTTGGATATGTGATCCAGAGTCAAAAAGGCCTGAGCAAGCATCACCGGGTGTCTCCGAAGAGCTTCAGTTACGCTTGGCCCTAGGAGAATCCTTTTGGTGTTCCACGCGGCAACTGCTATGGTGCAGAGGGTTTCAAAAAACACGTGAGGATTCTCTTGGAACTCTGCTAACTCAGTTACATCAGGAGTCCATATTGATTCAGGTACCCAACCCATCAAATGGTCTAACCACCATGCGGAATCATAGCCGATTTCCTCAATTCTCTTGACTGTGTTGATTCCCCTGTCGAAAGGAGGAAGAAACGCACTCATGGTTCCAATTTTTATGTCATCAGCATTCATTGTTTTCACTAAACACCTTTTTTCTATACAGCTTGCTAAAATACGTTTTTCCAGAAAACGCGCGTTACTTGAGTATTTCCGGGTTTTCCCTCATCTTTATTGATACGCGCATGTAATCAGCCCAGGCTGAGAAGAAGCCGCGGTCATAATCTACATGGATTTTGCTTCGAGATTGTTTCAAGAACTCTCGTCGATGTTTCTTCAATTCTTTTTCGTTGTTTAGATCTAGGTTTTGAAGAAATGCGTATTCGTCGTTTGATTTCTGGGTTAGCAGTATGCCGCTGAGAGCTTGAAAATACCCTCTGTTCCATTCGGTTTCTTGCACCTTCAGTTTTATTCGCTCGAGCACTCGTTCTGCTTCTGCGAATCGTCTCTTTGTTGCGAGTTGTAAGAATCGAGTTACAAAGACCCTTGAGATGGGCATTTTGTGTTCATCCTGCCTTTTCTTCGTCTACTGCAGCTTCTATTCCATTTTCAGTAATTTTAAAGATTGTCTCTCCTTCAGGCAGATAAGGGCTTGAAACAAGACGTGCGATTCTTATGGGTCCACGAGCAGATTTTCTAAGTAAAACTCGTGTGTGGCTAGTGTGAGCAACTATGTGACCTCCTACAGGGTGTACAGCGTTACCAAAGAAAATGTCTGGTCGGGACATAACTTGGTTAGTCACAACAGCTACCGCGTTGAAGGCTCGCGCCAACCGAACAAGCTTGTGAAGGTGCTTGTTGAGTTTTTGCTGCCGTTCAGCCAGCATTTCCCTACCTAAATATTCGCTCCTGAAGTGAGATGTCAAAGAGTCTACAATGATCAAGCGGATGCCATTTTCCTTAATCACCTCATCCGCGTTGTCTAGGAGAAACATTTGATGATCCGAGGTGTATGCTTCAGCAAACACGATGTTCCTAATCACTTTTTCTGGTTCCAAGCCCAGATGTTGAGCCATTTGAACAATGCGCTCGGTTCTGAAAGTATTCTCCGTGTCGATGTAAAGGACTCCGCCACCCAATCCACCCCGTTGAGATGCCAACTGAACGTTTACGCACATTTGGTGGCATATCTGACTTTTGCCACTCCCATATTCCCCGAAGAATTCTGTAATAGTTTGGGTTTCGAGTCCTCCTCCCAAAAGTTCGTCCAGCATTTTGCTCCCCGTTGTTAGACGCGAGACGGTTTGACGCATTTTCATTAATTCGTCTGCCCTTATGAAGGAGAGAGCCATACTTGATCGTGCAGTGCGAATGATTTGTAGCGCCTTTTTTTCACCTATGCCTGCCGGCGCCAATTCTTTTGCTGTTGCCGTGGCCATAGACTCCACAGTGTGGAATCCCAGTTCTCGCAATCTCTTGGACATTGCTGGACCTACACCCGGGAGGTCTTCTAGACATTCGAATTCTTCTTTTCCCAAGTTTGCCTCCTCACTCATTTTGGCTCCTCAATTCCAGATTTGGAAGTCTAAACGTGGCGCGTACCTAGGTTGGACGCAGGAACAGATAAAAGATTCTGTGATAGTGAAAACTGAAACCGGTAATACCAAGTTGTGTAACAAGCTTTTCATTGACTTTAAAGGGTTGCGCGCGCGCTCCCGTAATTCGAGAGTTTTAATAAAAAATGATTGAACACAAGAACTTCGCACGCTGAAAATAATGCCCGTCCCCGCCCTCAGCCGTAAGACGTATAAGAACTTAGGTCTCAACTCCTATTTTCTTCACAGAGGAAAAGAAGATGGTAAGCGAAAACATCGTTGAGAACGTCGCAGTCAAACTCCTGCAACTGGCAGTCACAGAGTTACCACAAGACGTGAAACAAGCCCTACAGCGGGCCTACCGCGAAGAAGAAAGCGAAGCCGGAAAAACTCAGCTGAAAAACATACTGGAAAATGTGGAATTGGCCCAAAAGACGCGCACTCCCATGTGTCAAGACACCGGAGTCATCATTTTCTACGTGAAGGCAGGTAGCCAAGTAAAGGATTTGGATAAAATTGAAAAAACTCTCCACAGGGCCACAATACGAGCCACCAAAGAGGTACCCCTACGCCCCAACGCCGTCGATCCCTTCACCCAAAAGAATACAGGAGACAACACCGGAAGATCCATACCCTTCATACACTGGGAGATCGTTTCTGGAAACACGCTTGAGATTACTGTTATGCCTAAAGGAGGTGGAAGCGAAAACGTTTGCGCCCTAGGCATGCTTTACCCAAGCATGGGACTCAACGGTCTAAAGAAGTTTGTGCTGGACGCTGTGATCAACGCTGGCGCAAAGCCTTGTCCCCCAAACATCCTCGGTGTCGCAGTGGGCGGAGGAGCGGACATCGCAATGAAATTGGCAAAATTGGCTTTGCTAAAACCGTTAGATCAGCCTAATCCTGACCCAAACTTGGCAAATCTTGAGAAAGAACTCCAAGAAGCCGCAAACTCAACCGGAATTGGACCAATGGGGCTGGGAGGCAAGATCACGGTTCTAGGTGTAAAGGTCGAGTATGCCCATAGACATCCGGGGTCCTATCCTGTGGCGGTAGCGGTTCAATGCTGGGCTGCAAGAAGAGCTTCAGCCCGCATATATTCAGACGAAAAAATCGAATATTTGACCCACAAGGTGCATTAGGATATGGTAACATACAAACTCAAGACTCCAATCTCAGAGAAAGACGTGCAAAAACTGAGCGTGAACGATGTCATCTATATTACAGGAACCATGATCACAGCCCGTGACGCAGCTCATAGAAGAGCAATAGAATTCCATAAAGCAGGAAAAAAACTGCCCATCAACTTGCAAGGACTAGCAGTTTTCCACTGCGGCCCCATTGCGAAAAAGAAGGACGATAAATGGGTAGTGGTGGCTGCAGGTCCAACAACCAGCACACGCATGGACCTATTTGAAGATGAATTCATCAAGGATTTCAAGGTTCGAGTGGTGATAGGGAAAGGAGGCATGGGAAGGAAGACAACCGATGCCATGAAAAAATTCGGGGCGGTCTATGGAGTCTTTACCGGAGGAGCTGCTGTTCTAGCGGCCAAGGCAATAAAAAATGTGAAAAGTGTGGAGTGGTATGATCTAGGAATGCCAGAAGCTATTTGGGTTCTGGAAGTTAGAGAGTTCGGACCGCTAACCGTAGCCATCGACGCACATGGAAACAACCTCTTTGAAGACGTTCAAAAGAAAGTGGAAGAGAAGAGGCCAAAGATTTATGAAAAGCTGGGTGCATGACCAACCATCAATG
>CP070791.1:163545-171595 GCA_020346825.1 Candidatus Bathyarchaeota archaeon | reverse complement strand
TCCTAAAGCGTCCACTATACGTCTTGGACATTCCAGCGGTCACTGAGAAGATAGAAGATCATCATGTTAAGTATGTTGCAAAGCAGTTGAGAGATCTCGTGTTGGAGCTTGAAAGGATTACTGGAACAAGTCTAAATGAGAATAAGTTGAAAGAAGCTGTAGGATTTTCAAACCGTGCTGCAGAGCAGTGGCGCAGAGTGCTTGAACAAAGGAGATCTAGCCCATGTCCCATGGGGGTTACAGACTCTTCGGCTGCAATGTTTCCCATGGTGGCATCAGCGGGAACGCGAGAGGCTGTAGAATATTATGAGCGGCTTATAGACGAAGTGTCTGGACGAGTTAAGGAGAACATAGGAGTTCTTGAAAATGAGAAGTTCAGACTTTTGCTGAGCGGAATACCCTACTGGCATCATCTGCGTATGTTTAACTATCTGGAAGAAAAGTATGGTGCGGTCTTTGTCCACGAACTTTATACAGCAACTTGGGGTATGGCGAGTCTAAACCCTGCAAAACCCTTTGAAAGCATGGCATACAAAGCACTTCTTAATCCAACTAACATGCCAATACATTGGTCAGAAGACTGGATTGGTGGGCTTGTAAAAGACTTCAAAGTAGACGGAATCGTTTTGCTCTCAAGCAGATCCTGTAAAGCAACTTCGATAGGTAACTTGACGATTCAGAAGGTGTTGAGGGAGGAGTACGGGGTTCCATGCGTTGTAATAGAGGCTGATCATACCGATGACAGGGTCTATTCAGAAGCCGATGTCACATCGAGGCTTGACGCCTTCATGGAAGTATTAGGGGCAAAATGAAAGGAAGACCACGCGGATTTTGTATGTGCATATGGCTTATGGTGTCATAACTACCATAAAAAGCTCTGCTGATCTGCCGGAACTGTTGCAATGAATTCCAAGGATCTTCCTCGTATTTACCTTTGAGAAGTGTTTTTCAGCAGCTTTCTTGATTGATTCAGGGTTGAATCCAAGGTGCACATCTCCCATTTCCTCTCTAAACTCCTCAAAGGAATGGCTACAAAGGTCTATGACCACAGCCTTTCCATTTACATCAACAACTTCCCTGAAGCTCTCAAAAACCTTCTCTACATCCACACTATGATGAAGCATTAAGGTTGAGAACAAGGCTTCAAACTTTTCTGGAATATCCAAGTATTCTCTCGCGTTTTCCAAGCTTCCCTTGATATTATCAGCTAATCCTAGAAAGGACGTAATCTCCGAAGTCTTCCTTGCTAACACCAGCAACATAGCAGGTGTCAGATCCATGGCGTAGAAAGCCGCTTTGGGCAGTTGTCGACGCAGTTTCTCAAAAACCTTCATTGTAAAGAATCCAGAGCCTGCGCCAACATCCAGAACCTTAGCGTTTTTTCTCGGTTTTGGTGGCGAAAACAGGCCTTGAACAATGGAGTCGACAATACGTTCAATCCCATCTTCACCGAAGTAGGCTAGTAAGATCTTATCTCTCCCCTCAGCCTCTTTTTCAGTGAAATGCTTTATTTCTTTCACAAGTGTCTCAATTTCTGAGGTTCCAAGATCCTCCAGTAACTCTCGGATTTCTACGTTTTTGAGATAATCTTCAAAAGTCGACAAATTGAAGACCTCAAATGATCTTCTCAACCAATCCTGTATATAAGTGGTGCATTTGAACTTAACATTCTTATAGTTGTATAACATTGTTATAGATCAATGTCGCAAGAGGCAAATGTCATGGTTACTCAGCTGCCTTTCAATCCAGACGAGTTTTACAGTAGACAGATTGTTCTTTCAGAGCTTGGACAGTCAGGCCAGGATAGGTTGGGGCGCTCAAAGATTGCGGTAATAGGGCTTGGAGGACTCGGAAGCGCGTCGGCCCTTTACCTAGCCTTGGCCGGTGTTGGTTACCTACGTCTGGTTGACCAAGACACTGTCGAGCTGAACAACCTTCATAGACAAGTGTTGTATGGAATGGGCGATCTTCGATATCCTAAGGTTGAAGCCGCTGCGCAAAGGATACAACAGACTAATCCAACCTTGAAAATAGAGCCTTTTCCAATGAACGTGGGGGAGGACAACGTTGAAGAAGTTGTTGAAGGTATGGACTGTGTTGTCGATGGTTTAGATAATATGAGGACGCGATACCTCGTAAATCGAACCTGCACCAAACACAAGATTCCATACGTTTTTGGAGCAGCCATAGGTATCGAAGGAAATCTTTCAGTTTTTTCGCCTCCCGAAACCCCTTGCCTAGAATGTATACTGCCCGGCCTAAACGACGATCAACTGCCAACCTGCCAAACACGAGGGGTGCTAGGCACCACGACAGGAATCATCGGCACAATGCAGGCCATGGAGACCGTAAAACTACTGGCTGGGATAGGAGAAACCCTTAAAGGAAAACTGATGATCTGCGATTTCAGAGACATGTACTTCACGAAAATCAATATCTTCAAGAGACCTGACTGTCCAGCATGCCAAGGCAAAACCGCAAAATCATTGAAAAGCGAGGAGCGATTAATATGGTTGTGTGGCCGCAAGACCGCTAATATCAATCCGCCAAAACCCTTAGGCATGAGACTTGAAGATATTTACAACAAACTGGAACCGCACTTCGAGATCCTTATGAAATCGTCTCTTGTCATAGTTTTTGAATACGCTGGAAAGGTCGAAGTGAGTCTATTCAAACCTGGTAGAATGCTTATAAAAAATGTGGAAGCCGAGAAAGACGCGCTCGAGATCTACAAGGACATACTCAACAAACTTGGAGTGAAACGATCGTAGACGCGCGCGCATTTATAAGCAATAACACCGTTATAGTTGTGTGGACAAAAGTTGCGACCACCCTGTGAACTTGTTGTGCGATCCGTGTTGCCAGCATTTCGGTCCTTAGTAGCTAAGAGACTCATCGAAAAGTATCGTTTTTCTCAGGTAGCTGCAGCTGAAAAGCTTGGAACAACTCAGGCTTCCATAAGTCATTATCTTTACTCCAAACGCGGGGACAAGAGAGTGAAACAACTTGAAGCTTCACCTTCTGTTCGAGCCCTAGTAGATAAGATTGCTAGAGGCATCGCAACTAAGAGGCTTTCAGCTTTCGATGCCATGCTGCAGTTTTGCGAGTTGTGTAAGGTTCTTAGAACTGGAGACTTGATATGTGATTGGCATAAGGGTTTCCTTGCGGTTCCAGAAGCTTGCGATGTATGTCCACCAACTCTTAGCGTATAGCGCAAACCACGAAAACTTGATATCAGACTCAAATGTCTTGAGTAATGACTTTTTCTTTTGGCAAGGCATAAAAGCGTTGGTTCCTGATGGTACGATGTCAGAATATGGTGTTAAAGAATGCCGAGAAAGCCTCGAAGACATTTCTTGAAGGATAAGGAGGCAAGAAAACTTTTCATCCTATTCTCTCAAAGGCTCAAAACTAATGTTGAAGAATTGTATGGGTCTAGACCACGCATCGAAGTTAACGAAACTGAGACTGCTGAAATCTTCGTCATCAACGGAAAACCTTTGTTTGCCAGATTGGACGACGAGCTTTTTCCTACTTTAGTATTCGAAGAGGCTTTTCCTTTTATAACAAAAATCGTTGTGGACATGGGTGCTGTTCCTTATGTTTGCAAGGGAGCGGATATAATGGCTCCTGGCATCCTTCGCATTGAGGGAGAATATGAGGAAAATGATCTTCTTCTAATTGTAGATGAACGCCACAGTAGACCTTTGGCTATGGGGGTTGCTCTCCACAATTCGCAAACTATAAAAAACATGAGACATGGAAAAATAGTTAGGAACATCCATCATGTAGGAGACAGGCTCTGGAACGCCTTGAAAAGTTTTTGACGAAATGCATGCATCACCCTATCCACATTCATTACAGATGTGCGCTGTGGCCTCTAATGGGTTGAAGAATTCAGCGCTCCCAGGTAGCGCGCGCATGAATCACCAGAACATCATACATGCATGCTTAGAATTGTGCAACAAAGCTTATAGGGTTCTTCTCAAAGGTTCTTGTTCAATTCAGATTGCACCTTCATACAAGTTAAAAGAAAGCCTCGATTTAATACCTCTAAATACATAAAAAAGAGAGGATTTGCGGGGGTCTGGAGCTATCTCCCATCGAAATCGTTTAAAGTAAAACATCTCTAACTAGACTAGTTAAGGAAGTGAACGCTGCTTGTCAAATTCAGGACCGGGAAAGGATAAGGCTCAAAAGAAAGCTTACTTGAAAGCTCTGCCATTACTAACCCTTGACGACGTAAAGGTTGTCAAACGTGAACTTAGGTCGGGAAACATTCTCATATTAAGAGTCACTCCTTTAGCAAGAGAAAGTGTTGAAGATGTCAAAAAGGCGGTAAATGAACTATATGAATTCTCCAAATCTATCGGGGGAGATATTGCACGTCTAGGCGAAGAGCGTGTGGTTGTAGTACCAAATTTCGTTACGATTTGGCGAGAAAAAACTGTCTCTCCAAAAGAAAAGGCGCCTACCGCAGCTTGACTGTTTCCAGGATTTTTGGCACGGCTGTTTCAACATTATATTTTCTCTGAAAAAGATTGGCCATGCTTAGACACTTTGCTTTTTCGCCATGAACAACAATTATTCGTTCAGGTTTTGGTTTGACCCTCCGAATGTAGTTGACGAGTTGCCTCCTATCCGAGTGTCCGGAGAATCCTGCAATTGATTCAACCTGCAAGTTCACCTTCATCACTTCAATTTTTCCCTCATTATTTATGATGGGTGCTTCGATTAGGCCTTTCTGAATTCTTCTTCCCATGGTTCCCTCAATTTGGTAGCTGACGAAGACTATCGTATTGCGTTTGTCTGCAGCCAAACGTTTGAAATAGTCGATTATTGGTCCACCTTCCAACATACCTGAAGTAGCTATAACGATGCATTGTTCTCCATCCACGATTTCTTCTCTTGCACTGGGGTGCTCCACTATGGTGAAGTAGTCTGATTGGAATGGGTTGATTCCTTCATGGAGAATGTTGTTTCTAACTCCTCTGGCCAAATACTCAGGATACGCTGTGTGAATGGCTGTTGCTTCAGAGATCATTCCCTCCACAAAAACTGGTGCTTCCCTCATTAATCCTCGGCGCATGTACCCGTCGATGATCAGCATGATTTCTTGAGCTCTTCCCACAGCTGGAACTGGAATCAACACTTTGCCTCCCCGTTCCAGTGTTTCATTAACTATTGCTGCAAGTCTTTCTTCAGATTCCATTCTGGAAGGCGTAACGTCTCTTGGAGCTCCATACGTACTTTCGGTTATTATGGTCTCCACCCTTGGAAACATCGTGGTAGCGGGTTCCAGAAGCATCGTTTGACCATATTTGTAGTCACCGGTATAAACCAAGTTGTGTAGTCCCTCACCGATATGTAAATGAACTACCGATGCACCTAGAATGTGCCCTGAATTGTGTAAGGTTAGACGAATATCCGGCGAAATATCGGTTACGGCGCCGTATCGCAAGGGGATAGTGTGAAGCACAGTATTACGTACGTCCTTTTGATCATAAGGTGGTCTCAGACCCTGTTTGCTCATAACATCTAGGTAATCCAATTGAAGTAAGGTCATGAGGCTTGAAGTAGGAGCAGTGCAGTAGACTGGCCCATCATATCCGTATTTGAAGAGAAAAGGAAGAAATCCACAGTGATCTAAGTGTGCGTGGCTTATCACAACGGCATCTAGGGCCTCCAGATCAAATTGAGGGGCATCAAGTCTTGGAAAAGCAGCGAATGATTTCGTGGAACCGGGGTTGATGCCACAGTCCAACAACACATTGCTTTCCCGTGTCTGCAAGAGTATGGCTGATCGTCCTACTTCTTGAAAGCCTCCTAAAGCGGTAATTCGAACGTCTCCAGAGTCATGAACCATGGGTCTGAAAATTCTTTCGCCAACAGTACGAAGTATCCTCTCCCGTTCCTTGCTTTCAGAATAAAGGAAATGGCGCATGTGCGCTACGATTTTGGATGGTATCGGCGGGCTCCTCAAGATGCGGGGTCTCCATCGTGTCTGTTTGATAATCTCTTGTAAGACACCTCCGTTTTTTCCAATAACCACGCCCGGTTTCTTGGCTTCTATAACTACTTCACCAAGGCTTGGATCAAAGTTTACGTTTGTGATTTCGGCTTCTTGAGAGACTATTTCATTGATAGTTCTCTCTGTGTCTTTCTCGTCTAGTCTTACGGATGGATCAGAGCGCACAACTATTCTTTTCTTAATTAAGTTGACGATATCTGCAATAATGTAGCTTTGTTCGATCAGAACCTCAGGCTTTTTCGTGTATACCGCAAGAGCTGGTCCTTCATACTCGACGCGGCTGACTTCAGCCTGTTGCGGAATGTGCTGAAGTATATGTTGGCTTATGTCAACTTTGCTTTTCCCGGATGCTGTCACGCTTCCTTATCGCTCCTTAGGAGCTGCGCAGGATATTCTTCTTTTCCTCTTCACCCAATTGGCGATAACCCTCTTCCGTTATGGTTGCCATATCAAAGCTGTCCCCGCTTGCAGTGTCCCTTTTCATGGCAGAGTCAACTGCACGTACAACAACAGACAGCATGTCCGCTATTTTAGAGCCTTCTTTGTATTTGTCTTCCAGAACACCATAAGCTACTGGAGAGCCTGACCCGGTAGCAACACATTTCTCTTCTGTGAGGCTTCCGAAAGGATCCAAGGAGAAAACGTGGGGTCCTGTATCGTCGACTCCACCAACAAGAATTTGAGCTATCAAAGGAGCCAAACGAGCAGAGAATAGAAGGTTTGAGACAAGTCGGCCTGCAGAGTTTACTGGCATAGGTCTTCCGAAATTTAGCTTGTAGAGCCGTGTATTCACCTTCAGAATTTCAACAATTCTCTGAGCGTCGGCAACGCTGCCTGAAATTGTCATGGCTAGGTGATCGTCTATTTGGTAAATCTTCTTTCCTTTCTTGTGGGCCACAAAGTATCCCATTGTCACACGAGTATCTGAGGATAAGATGACACCATCTGTGCAAACGACGCCTATGGTTGTTGTTCCTTTCAAGGCTAACCGATCAGTTGATTCACGCATTTTGTTTTATCCCCCGAAAACTGAAAGTCACCAGAATAATATCAGGAGAACTCAGCGGAATGTATATTCATGATCGACGCATTTAAAAACGTTTCGAAATTCTTTCCAGGTACTAAGGATTAGACACTTTTAAAAGCATATGAACCGAAGTTAACTAGAAAATCAACTTTCATAGTCGTGACCGTGGTTGACGATGAAGCTACATCGCATGCAACTTCCTAGAGAAGTCATCGTTGGAAACGAAACCTTATCGCTATTGGGCGATATTTGCAAGAGGTTGGGCTTCTCTAAATCTGCGTTTGCGGTGACTGGTCCAGACACTCAACGTGTTGCAGGTCAAAGGGTCATCGATTTGCTCTGCGACCAAGAAATGGATGTTGACCACCTTGTTGTGGCTTCCTCTACAATGTGGGATGTTAAAGCAGTTGAGAATCGAATTCACGAATTGAACCCTCAGGTTGTCCTGGGAATAGGTGGCGGCACTAAAATCGACGTTGCAAAGCTTAGCTCTGCGCGTCAAGAGATTCCCTTTATAAGCGTGCCAACAAATGCCTCCCACGACGGTATTGCTAGTCCTGTTGCCGCCCTCAAGGGGCTGAAGAAACCTTACTCTGTAATGGCGCACTCTCCAATGGCCATAGTGGCGGACACCGATGTCATCATTCAATCGGATTATCGTTTCACCGCAAGCGGATGTGGAGATGTTTTGTCCAAATTCACGGCGGTCAACGATTGGGAGCTTGCTCACAAAACAAGAAATGAATATTATGGCGAATATGCTGCGAGCTTGGCCTTAATGAGTGCGAGGCTTGTCATGAAAAACGCTGGCCTCATTAGGCCTGGGGAGGCGGATGGTCTCCGCGTTGTCTTGGAGGCTTTGATAAGTTGTGGTGTTGCCATGAGTATTGCTGGAAGCAGCAGACCTTGCAGCGGTTCGGAACATCTGTTCAGTCACGCTCTAGATGTCGTCGCACCAAACAAGGCAATGCATGGGGAACAGTGTGGTGTGG
>CP070791.1:159402-163445 GCA_020346825.1 Candidatus Bathyarchaeota archaeon | reverse complement strand
GTGGTAAACCTCGATTGCTTTGGTCAAATTTCCTTTGTCGTTGGTGAGTATATACAGTTCGTTCAATACTCCTCCAAAAGTGTTTTCGTATTCAGCAACAACAGCTATTGTTGAACCGCCAAATTGTACAGGACGAGAGCGAATCCACTTTGTGCAGTATGAAATAGCGTCTTTCATATCTGAGACAGCATTTTCAAGAAGTGCTATCTTCTTGCCATTATCTGTTTCTAACCGAGCCAACTCGGCTTCTATTAGTCCTGCATAATTCTTGCCAACGCCAACATTCCAAGCATTGGACGGAAAGGCGCTATCAACAATCTTAATATAATCTTTTCTATAGCCTAGCGCTTCTTCTAGTAGCTTAATCTTTTGACCCTTTCTTTGTACCAAATTCGAATAGGAATGTAATGCCTTGCTCAAACCGTGAAGAGGAGGAATAAAAGCGTCTGGGTAACCCGAGCTAACTGCATGTTCTAGCCCTTTTCGTCCAATTTCTACAGCTTTCTTCAGTAGAGCACGTTTTCCCTCAATCTCGATTTCAACTTCGCGTCCTAGATGAGTGTAGCTTTCAGTATAGAACATACACGTTTCTGCTATGTAGTAGTCTTGAGAGACCAGTTGAAGGTATCGTACGGCATCTTTGGAATATTCAATGATCTTACTGTAATCTTTGCTCTTTTTCTCTGGATCCTCTTCCTTCGCAACTATCCAATCTGTGACATAGGTAAGGAGGTAAGAGGCAACACCTTTTATGTAATTGTCGCCCGTAATCAACCCCTGCTGTAACATTTCTTTGGCAAACTCTAGTGAAAATTCAATCTTTCTGGTGAAAAAAAGCGTAGACAAAGCTACTGCCCATCGTGACATTGCAGTGTAATAGGGACTGTCGATCTCGTTGGAAAGCTCCAACGCTTTCTCTGAGTATTTCAAACTTCTATTTGCCAGTTTTTTCCTATCTTCCTCTCGTTCGTTGATGTTTGCGGCATACCAACTATGAAGGCTAGCTAGAGAATTGGCCATAAGGAGTTCACTCTTGTTCTCAAGCCCTGATAGAACTGAGATGGCTTCGTTGCCCCAACATATTCCTTCTTGAGCGAAGGCTTGCTTCTCCTTCTGGGTGGCCGCAGCAGGCAAATGTTCAAAAAGGCACAACAGTAAGTTGTTGCACGTTTTTACATAGTTGGCTTCGTCTCCAGTGCTTTTGAACGCCTCTAGAGCTTCGTTTCCAAATGTGCAACATTCATCTAGCATCTTCCTTTTCTCTGAAAGATTGGGTGCGAGCCAAGAACCAGCGTAGGCGGCGAGGGCGTTGCATTGTGCGCCCTTTCCTTGATTCTTCAAGTCTTCTTTTTCGAAGAGTTTGGCAGCATTTTTGTAGGCGTCTACTGCAAGTTGTCTGAGTTCCCTAAATTCTTCCACATTTTCGGCTTGTCTGGATGCTCGCTCGTAACAAAAGCCCGCCCGCTGCCAAATCTCAGCAACAAGGGAAACTGTCCGTGATTTAGAACGTAATTCGGATTCAAGTAACTTTGCAGCTTCTAGCCACTTATACTCTTTTTCTTGTTCTCCCGCCTTTTTCAGTATTATCTCCAGATTAGGATCTGACGCCATGTCGTACCCCTTTTCAAGGTTGGAAAAGCAATTCAGGGAAGTAGATGATTAAACCTAGCAAATTCAGCAATATAATGTTTACAGTATGAAACCGATGCGCGCGTTGACTATTTCTTTCGACTTACCTTTCTCCGAACAAAGTCATATTAGGGAAGACTTCAACACCGTTTCTATCTATTGTATATGGCACTAAGTTTGGATTGATTTTGGTTTCTCTCATCTTTTCCACCTGTAGTGCTCTTGTCGTCGCTCCCTGAGAAAACAGAGTCTGCATCATAATTACTCCATGAACTAGGTATTCTTCAATTGAAACTTCGCGATCAAGAGTTAGACGAGCCAATTCTGTGGTTATAATGGTAGTGATTCCCAATTCTGACAAAGATTCAATCACATCTACAACAGCGGTTCTCCTCTCGATGGGATCCGGAAAACGGTAGAAAAGTGTAGCGAGCGTGTCCAAGACAACCCTTTTTGCATCAATTTTTTGAATCTTTGCCTGTAAATCCTCAATCAACTTATCAATTGGCAGTTGTTTACCTCGCAAAACACTAGTCTCTCCATATAGCTTTTCTCTTAGAATAGCCACTCTGGATATCCTAGTCGCATCTAGAAATTCAAACCTCCTTTCTTCTTCCGCTTTCTTGAAATCCCACCCAAAACTCTGCATTTCTTTGTAAAAGTGGCTCTTAGTTTCGTCTAAACTAATGAAGACCCCATTTTCGTTGAAATCATAGATCCCCCTATATAGAAATTGAGACGCAAGAATGGTCTTCCCAGTTCCTGGTCCTCCAACAACCAAAATAATTCTTCCTTCGGGGAATCCACCGCTTATCAGCTCATCTAACCCTTGGATCCCCGTTGCAATGCTTTTTGACAAGGCAACCTCACCCTCGAATATTTAAGAAGTTTTGATTGACTATTTATAGATTATGTAGATGACAGTTAGTGGCATGCATTCATACAAAAACAGGAAGTACATCTAAAGCTAAAGAACCGATATTAGGATGTTCAGCAGATAGATAGGACTTCAAGCTCAACTCGTTCCAAAGGGCTTTCACCTTGAATAAGAAAAAAATCTCTGAAAAGGTCATAATTGGATCACTGAAGGGAAGCACGCATAGTTTAGGAAAAGATATTGTCGTGGCAACGCTTAGTGCAACTGGTTTTCAGGTAGTAGATTTAGGGGTAGACGTTTCGCCTGAAAGATTTGTGGAGGCTATTGTCCGAGAAAAGGCAAAGATAATCGGCATCTCCCTTTCAGTGGATAGAACGGTTCCCCTCTTAAGAGTGGTTGTTGAGAGTTTAAAGCGAAAGAAGTTGAGGGATGAGGTTGGAATTGTGGTGGGGGGTCAAGCAGTTTCCAATCAGACTTGTAAGGAATACGAAGTTGATGCCTATGCCCGCGACGCCCGCGATTGTGTGGTGAAAGTCAAGCACCTAGTCAATCTTCTGGAAGATCGAAATCTTACTGCTTATCACAATTCGATTTAAGCACCTTTTTCTTACGTGATTTGGATTTCTTTCCAACCTTTGTAGAGTGTGTGTCCTATCTCAAAGAGATCGAGGACTCTTCCAACAACATAATTCACCATGTCTTCGATGTTCTTGGGCTTGTGGTAGTAGGCTGGCATGGCTGGAACTATCAGGACGCCTTGTTTTGCTAGATCTAGCATATTCTTCAGATGAATGACGTTCAGTGGAGTTTCTCTGGGTACGAGGATCAATCTACGTTTTTCCTTCAGTGTCACATCCGCCGCCCTCAAAATAAGATTGTCAGAATATCCACTAGCGACGCCTGCAAGTGTCTTCATACTGCAAGGAGCGATCACCATACCATCAGTTCCAAAAGACCCACTCGCAATTGCAGAGTTCCAATCATTCACTTCATAGTCATGATTAGCTATACGCCCCAAAGCCTTCTTGGTCACACCAAGTTCGTGTTCAATTATTCTTTCCGCTGTTCGGCTGATGACTAAATGAGTCTCAACGCTCTTGTCACGTAGTGTTTCTAGCAAACGCTTGCCATAAACAACGCCACTTGCTCCCGTTATTGCCACGATCAGCCTCATACAAACACCTTGACTTCTATTTCATGTTGACTGTTTACAAAAACCTTTGGGAACAAAAAAGAGCAGAGAATGTAACTTTAAGTTTAGGGATTATTCATTCGAAAACCCTGCTAACAATCTAGGAAATCTTCGCAAGATTACAAGTCCAACCAACATAGAAACTGATATGTCGATTATTCCTTGTACAGTATTCCAGAAAGCCACTTCGATGATAAAGGCGCCTAGTCCAATTTGGCCTAGCAAGTGCCCGATGAAGCTCAGGGATGCCGTATCTGAGAACATTTGAATTATATCGCCGGTTGTCATCCCAAAGAAAAAAGGTATGGCAAAGTAAAAATTGAAAAGAATAGTAACTAGGACTCT
>CP070791.1:155592-159302 GCA_020346825.1 Candidatus Bathyarchaeota archaeon | reverse complement strand
GGGCATGGAGCTATCAGGCCATGGAAGCTTGGTATCCAGGTACGGTCTGGAAACCTAGAGTCAAGTTTGCAATTATGTTATCCGATTGGGAGGGTTTTCACGGCCGAACGACCTACGCTAGTATTGGAGGATGCTATTATGCAGCTCGTCTAGCTGTCGGAGAGTTGCTTGCGAAGGAAAGGAGACAAGCCACTGTAGTTGTTCTGCGGGAGGCGCATCCAGGGTATATTATGCCTGTTGGCGTCTGGCAGGTGAGAGAGAACGTGCGAAACGCCGTCAGGCACGTTCCCCTAAAATACAACACATTAGAGGAAGCGCTGACCAGAATTGCTGGTCAGTTCCAAATTCCACTGGAACATTGGGTTGAGAGAAGTAAGCTGCTTAGAGATGCACTTTTTCAGAGGAGAATTTCAGATTATTTCAGAGGATAGGACGTTTTCTAGAGTTTTTTACTATCGATTTAGTCATTATTGATTAGATTGAAATAACCATTAAAACCTCTGCTGGCTTATCATCAACATACGCTTTTGTATTGGCGGTGCTGAGAGACGAAAAGGAGAAACGAATTCAACGTAGTTGCGAAGATTCTCCGAGCTGCAGCTAAGGGATCTAAGGAAGAAGAGATTATGGAACAATCTAAGCTGGATTCCTCGATTCTGGAGAATTATCTGTCCGCTTTGACAGAATTAAGATTGATAACGGTAGAGAAGAAGAGTCAAATGCTTTATCGAACTACAGCGAAAGGGTTGGATTTCCTGCGCATTTACCATCGTCTGAGATGGCTTTTGTGGGGCAAAGATAACGATTTCTTGCTGATGCGTCTTTTGGGGCAGTTAGAGAAAAAGGTACACCCTTTCTACGTGAGCTAACCTACATTCTATTTTCTTTTCAATTCAAGTATTGCAGCTAGAAAGCCGATGACACCAATTAAAACAAGGAGGTTAAAGATAGCCCTCCATTCTTGGTTTTGTTGAAACCACTCTTCGAGGGGAAAAGTTGCAGTAATAACTAGCCATCCTCCGTAGGCTGCAATCATGATGCAGATGGCAACGGTTGCATATTTGGCTACCTTGCTCATTTTGCTGTCTTTTTGGTGTTTGGTTTTGTTTGACCTAAAGGTTGTGAAGTTCAGATCATTATTTGCAATTCACTGTTTCTAGAAGTTTCCACTATCGGCTTTGGCATATTGTCGGGTTTGAAATAACGATTATAGTGGGTGACACATCTTTTCACCTTGGCGGTACATTGATGGCAGAGAAGAGAAGAGAGTTTGACGTTGTTGCGGATATTCTGCGTGTAGCAGCTTTGGGTTCCAAAGAATCAGAGATTATGGTTGGCTGCGAGTTGGATCGCAAGCTTCTAGAGAAGTATATGCCTGCAATAGTGGTTCTGAAGCTAGTAAGCGTTAAAAAGGAGAGTGAAAATCTTTATCGGACCACTAGCAGAGGACTAGAATTTCTGCGTTTCTATCATGGTCTAAGATGGCTCCTCTGGGGAAAGGACTTTGACTATGTGTTGATTAACATCTTGACTAAACTGAAGAAGGATAGGCATCCATACTATGTAAGATAAAATGTACTTTCTCACTACGCAAGCAAGTATTCTTATTACCTTTTCTTATGATCCTGGTGTCCAGTGCAATTATGGATGATTATACATTTTGGAGAAACAATTAATTCTCGTCAAAAAACTCAGCAAGCTTACGGGTCTCAGACCTGTGCAAAACCTCTGCACACTTCTTCGGATCCAAAGCCTTAAATTCCAGTCCAAGCGTAACTAAAACCCTCTGAACATTCCTAGCCAAACGAGGAGCCGCAAGGACGCCTCTTACCTCACGATTTGTCATGGTCTTTACGAAGTCAACATACTTCGCCAACTGCAACACAGCATCTCGCCCAGCTGTTTTCCGCTTGATCTCTACCACCACAAGCTTTCCGTTCTTGTCAATGCCGTAAACGTCCACAAATCCAGGCGCGACCTTCTTCTCATAGGTGATAGGTTTCAGACCTTCCTCCAAAATCGATGGCTCTAGAATTATCGCCTTTTGCATGTCCTTCTCGCTGGCATAGAGAGAAAATTCTCCCTTATCGACCAGACTCATTGCTGAAAGCAAGTAAACATGGTCAAATGATATCTTGATAGATTCAGAGGGCTTTCGCCGGATAGCCCGCACATGTAAAACATTCTCAACTACACGAGTTTGAAATAAACATCCGGCAGGCTGCCAATTCACAGGCTCATATCCAGCCGGACGATGAACCAAAACCGAACCATCCTCCTTGATTACAATAATTCGTTCACCAGGGTCCAATTTCGAACTTGCTCTCCCCCTGTAATTCACCCAACAATTACCCACCACAACCACCACCTTCCGCTCCGAAACAGCCCCCCTGATAAACTCCGCCGCCATGTCGACTCCCGGATTCTCCAAAACAACTACAGGTCCTCGACCAAACACGCAAACCGCCAACAGTCTTTAGAAGAATAAGCATAGATAAAAACTTCTGAAGAACGCGCGCGCGAGAGACGGTGGAGCGTTTGCTCTCCATTTTTACGACCCTGACAGTCGGTTTTTTTCTGGATACGATGGGCAAGGATGCAGATTTATCTAAGAGTTCTAGTGCATATTTTGAAGATGAATTCCGTTGAGTAGAGAGGTTTACAGAGAGATCATCCAAAGTTTGATGCAGATTCCCAATCCCACAAAAGACGACGTTAACCTCATTAAGGTAAGAGCCGCTGGAGAGCATGATTTAGGAAAAGTTCCCTCGAACTCCGAACTAATACGTCACCTCAAATCAGATGAAAAAGAGAAACTGCTTCCCATCCTTCGAAGAAAAATCGTCCGTACAATTTCTGGAGTAACCATAGTTGCGGTTATGACGAGGCCTTGGCCCTGCCCCCAAAAAAACCCGTGTGCATACTGTCCTGGCGGTCCTCCATGCGGAGTTCCACAAAGCTATACTGGCCACGAACCAGCCACCATGAGAGGTCTACAAAGTGGATTCGACCCATACAAACAAGTTAGAAACCGTATCGAACAGCTCAAAGCCATTGGACACATGGTTGATAAAGTGGAACTGATCATAATGGGCGGAACATTTCTCAGTATGCCCCTAGACTATCAGGAACAGTTTATTAGAGGGTGCCTAGATGCAGTCACCCAAAAAAAGACCCGCTCTTTAAGTGAAGCCAAGAGACTTTCAGAGGTCAGTCGAATTCGGAACGTTGGAATTACCGTGGAAACACGGCCAGACTGGGCTAAAGAAAAGCATGTAAACCTGATGTTGGATATGGGCGTAACTCGTGTGGAGTTGGGTGTTCAAAATGTGTACGACGATATTTACGAGCTGGTTGAAAGGGGACACCGTGTTCACGACGTCATCGAGGCCACGCAAATATTGAAGGATGCTGGGTTGAAGGTAGCCTATCACCTTATGCCAGGTTTGCCAGGATCAAGTTTCGATCGTGACCTTGAAGGGTTTCAGAAGATATTCACGGATCCCCAGTTCAAGCCGGACATGATAAAGATGTATCCATGCCTCGTTCTGAAGGGAACGAAGACCTACGATTGGTGGCGAAGAGGAGAATACCATCCCTTCACTACTGAGGAGGCAGCTCAACTAATCTTCAATGTCAAGAAGATTATTCCTCCATGGGTTAGGATTATGCGGGTTCAGAGGGATATTCCGGCCCATCTCATAGAAGCT
>CP070791.1:152898-155492 GCA_020346825.1 Candidatus Bathyarchaeota archaeon | reverse complement strand
TGACAGACAATAGAAGAGTATGGGTTAAATGGTATAGCCCCACAAAACTTGGAAGATGGTTCATTCTTTTTCTGAGACCTCCTGGAGAAATCTCTTCCGCCTTAGCCAGAAAAACCGTCGAGGAGCTCTTCCAAGTTTATTCTTGCAGCATAGCAAAAGTTTGCGAAAAATATGGAATCGACCTTGACTCTTTTCATCGGATCTTAAATGCACAACATCTTAAGAAAACATCAGGAAGTACCAAAAAAGAAGCCTAGAATATTTAGTCCTACATGTAACTTAAAGAAGTGAACTTCTGCGAAGTAAGACTTGGTGAAAAAAAGGGGAGGCGAAGCTAGCTAAGGAATTTTTTTACCACAGCTGCCGCAGAACTTGCTGGTGGATGGGTTTTTCGCTTTGCATTTTGGACATTCGATATCCTCTGGCTTCAACGGAGAACCACAGCTGCCGCAGAACTTCATCGTTGATGACATCTGAGCTCCACACTTCGGGCACTTTACTTTAGCCACTGGAAGAAGACTCGTTCCACAGTTCCCGCAGAATTTAGTTCCAACAGCATTCTGGGCTCCACAGCTTTGACACAATATGAGTTGCTGTGGGGCTGCAGGACCTTGAGATGGTTGCATCGTTTTCGCTATAGTTGTTCCCATGGCTATTCCAACGCCTGCTCCGATCCCAGCTGCAGCGGCTCCACCCCCTCCAGGTGGAAGCTCTGCTGTTGTCTCTTTCATATACTGCATCGCCATAGCTTGCTGTCCCATGCCTGAGGCAAACCGCCTCGCTTCTTCCGGGATTTTGACACCTTCAAAGACTGTGTCTACGATTTTGAGGCCTATCCGCGCTGCTTCGTCTCTGATTACTAGGGCGAGCTTGTCAGTGGTTTCGTCCACGTTTTTAACCAAGTTGAAAATGTCGTATTCTGCGAATTCGTCTATAACCCGTTCATTGATGAAGCCACGGATATAGTCTTCAACGTCGTTAGATGTGCTTGCTCCTCTGTTTCCGAAAAACTCCACTACAAATAGCTTCGGGTCTTCTACCTTGTAAAGCAGATAACCATAGAAACCGATCTCTGCTTGGTATTGTATGGACCCGCTAGGGGCAGAATAGGCTTGTCCACCAAAATTCCCTCTAAATTGGCTATTACTCACAAAGACAACTTCACATTCAAAGATGTCACCGATTATTCTCAGGGCCTTCAAGGCTGCTGTCAGAAACGGAATGTTCTTGCTTGTTATAGTATGTCTACCCGGCCCAAAAACGTCGTAGGCTTTTCCATCACGGAAGAATACAGCCCACTGGTTTTCCTTGACAACAACCTGACTTCCATATTTTAAGGAAAGCTTGGGAAATCTGTAGGCAATATCCTCTGGACCTCCGAAATCCCAAGCTACTTTTTCTACTATTGGCATGTTTCTTCACATTCTAAATCTCTAATGGTCTGAACTGTTTTTCTCGGTCATGCCATTTATTCTCGAAAGCGAGTAATAAACCTTTTATGTTCTTCACTTCTGCAGGTACATTGGTCCAATTTTCAGCCTCGGTTTCGCTGTAGGTCTTGTCTACGGCTTTTTTCATTGTTTCAACGTCGTTGCCCAATGTTCGGTCGTAGTTGAAGACCCCAGCAAGTTCTTCTTCTCGTATGTGTCCCTTTCTATCCATTAGGCCGGCGTAGCCGTAGTCTGCGTGCCTCACTTTCTCCATTACGCGGTCCAGTACTTGGATGACTTTTTTGAAGTCACTACTTGAACCTTTGAGGCCAGCGTTCAAGGCAGCTAGGTAAGCGTCTTCCCATACGTGGCGCATGTCACGAAGTTCCGCATAATACAGGTCCCGAAGTTTTCTATCGAATTCTCTCAAATCTTCTTTTGTTCCGTATCCCAATGTAAAGAAGTTTTGAATTTTGGAAAGGATGCCCTGTCTGTCTTTCACCTTATCAATCGTTTCCCGTTCTGACATTCTATACCTCTCTTTTTTTATGGTTAGCCTGATCTAAATGATGGTTTGATAGTATATATAAGGATTCTAGCTTCATAGATCAGAAATTATAAATACGGACATTATCCTTCAAAATATTGTTCAAACCTGCAAAGATGATGATCTGTGGGCTTTTTCAAAAGATTCAAGAAACCCAAAGCCAACGTTTCGTTGAGTGTTCCCAAAAGCACTGTCGAACTCGGGGGAAATTTGAAGGGAACAATTATTGTAGAGTCTCGAGAAGAATTTGAAGCAACCGAAGTGAGAGCAGAGCTTCGATGCATCGAGAAAAGAAGACGAGAAAGATGGGTATACAACGAAAAACGCCGGCGCAAAGTACGACACGTGTACTGGGATGCGGCCACGTTGCATTCCGATGATCCGAAGGCAAGCGGCAAACTACACATGGTACCGGGCTTCAAGAAAACGTTTCCAATCAAGGTTAACGTTCCTGCAGGAGGACGAGAGTCCCTTGACGGCCTGGACGCAAACGTTAGATGGAACATCAAAGGAGTAGTAGCTATCGACGGACGCCCTGACGTCACAAGCGAAACAATTGAACTACAGGTGATTAGACCAACAGCATCAGGGGTTGTGAAAGAAAAGGAAGTAGCTAT
>CP070791.1:150012-152798 GCA_020346825.1 Candidatus Bathyarchaeota archaeon | reverse complement strand
TTTCATGCTCTAGAGGAAACGGAAGAACGTAGGGCCAAACTTGCTCCGCTTCCAATCCTAGGCAACTCCCAAAAACAACATATCGACTAGTAGACGTTAATAAGCTTCTGTGTTAGATGTGCGCTTCGCAGAATCCTGTTGAGAAGGTGGGTACCGCAATGCTTCGAATGGTGTTCTCCGCAACCTATTGGCTGGGAGCCCTTTGCCATATCTCTTTTGCCTTCATGTGCCAATAAAGCAGGACGAAGAAAAACTGTTTTTATTGAAGTTTACAACTATTGTAGTGAATCATGTAATTAGGAAATTTCAGTTATGTCGGAAGAGATCATCGGCCATGGAACATGGTACGACAAGGTTGCCGTTGAAATTGTGAAAAGGGAGCGCAAGTTAAATCGAAGTCTCAAGTCAATCAGAACGGAAAGCGGCCTAGGAGCCTCAGGTTTTCCCCACATCGGCAGTTTCGCAGACTGCGCTAGAGCCCACGCAGTAGCTCAAGCCTTCAAAGAAATTGGGTTCAAATCTGAATATGTTGCCTTCGCTGACGACTTGGATGGTTTGAGAAAAGTTCCCGCTGGGCTTCCAAAATCGCTGGAAAAATATCTGGGTTATCCGGTGACATCTATCCCAGACCCCTACAACTGCCACAAAAGCTACGGAGACCACATGACCTCCCTCCTTCTAGAGGCCTTAGACGCATGCGACATAAGATATACGTTTATGTCTGGCAAAGAAGCTTATGAAAAAGGACTTTTCAATGAAGAAATCAAGACGTTGCTCTTCAACGCTAAGAGAGTAGGAGAAATAGTCAGGGAGGAGGTTGGACAAGAAAAATTTGTGGAGGTCCTCCCATACTTTCCCATATGCTCTAACTGTGGCCGGATCTACACAACCAAGGTCCAAGAGTTTCTTTCCAAGGAAGACAAGGTTCTCTATACCTGTGACGGGATGGAGGTGAAGGGAAAGTGGTTGGAAGGTTGCGGGCACAAGGGTGAGACCGGCTATAGAAAAGGTGAGGGGAAACTTAGCTGGAAAGTGGAGTTTGCGGCTAGGTGGAAAGCCTTGGACATACGATTCGAAGCATATGGGAAGGACATCGCTGATTCGGTAAGGGTAAATGACCGCATATGCCAGGAAATTCTCAACTGGTCTCCGCCTTCCCATGTGCAGTATGAAATGTTTCTGGATAAGGGTGGGAAAAAGATATCAAAATCCGCTGGAAACGTTTTCACGCCCCAGGTTTGGTTAAGATATGGTTCACCCCAATCCCTCCTACTGCTAACTTTGAAAAGGTTCGTTGGAACAAGAAGCCTCTCAGTTACGGACATCCCGCAATACATGAACGAACTCGATGAGCTGGAAGACATTTACTTGGGGAAAAAACCAGTTTCAGACAAAAAGGAAAAAGCCAAACTCACTGGTCTCTACATGTACTGCGAACTCTTCAAGCCTCCCAAACCCAGCATCCATGTGCCCTACAATCTGCTCACATACCTCGCCAAGGTGTCTCCGAAAGGGTCTGAAACAGAATTCATCGAGGAAAAACTCCGAGACTACAGATACTTGAAGGGAGAAGTTCCTGAAAATCTGGAGAAACGAATCGAGTATGCCCTCAACTGGACACAAGATTTCAAAGAAATCAAAGAGAAAACCGTAAAGCTGATCGATCAGGAAATTGACGCAGTGAGAGAACTCGCCCAAATTCTCAAGACCGAGACAGAAGAGGAACAAATACACGGTGCGGTCTTCACCATCGCAAGAAAACACGCTATTCGACCAGCAAGTTTCTTTAGAACACTATATACTATCCTTCTCGGGGTGCCTGAAGGGCCAAGACTGGGTCCTTACATAGTAGCCATGGGAAGAAAAAACGTAATTGATGCCCTAGAAAGAGCGATGAAGTAGCGCGCGTTAGATCTGAAACGGTAGATCCACTCTTGGATCTTGCTCAAAGCAAAAGTTTGAACCATCATTTTGTCAATTGCGTCCGCGAAGTATTTATTATGAGATTTTTCAAACTTGTATGGAACTCGTGTGGAAAAATGTTGGGAGTGCTAAACGGTGTTTAGAGAAGACAGGACAGTTAGACAATATCAAATGTTGCTTGTGAGTAAGCTCAATCCCTATTTGGATATAGAAAACTCGGCTGCAGTATTCTCACGACTTAAACAAGAGGTTCGAGAGCTTGGGCAAGCAGGTATCTTTCGAGTGCAAGATCCCTTAAATGTTGCCCCACTAAACGCAATAGAGACTGAGGTTGCAGACATTTTCAATACACTATGTTTTTTGTGCTCATCTCTGGGAATCGATTTCGAAAGCGCAATAAAGAATAGGATCATAGAAAACATTCAGAAAGGTAGGCTTTGAGTAAGAACGAGCACCGAGCGAGCTCTTCGAAAATGCATGCGCAGAACGCGCGTGAAGCGAATAGAAGTAGAACTATAGAAGCAAAAAACCTTGCGCGCGCTGGGTTTCAGACATTATGTGTGCACACCTTTCGTGAGAAAAAAAGATTCTTTTATTCCGCTGTAATCATGTCTGCTGAATGGGCATTCTTTGATACAAATGGAACATCCGTGATTTTCTGAAAAGAAGGGGAAGCACTTAGAGTTGTCGATGTGTCTCATTAGCTTCTGACTGTAGGTCTTTGGTTTCTCAAGGATTGCCTTGATGGGGCATTTTCTTACACATCGACCACAACTGGCGTAACAGAATTCCTCAACCCATGCATGCCTGTTTTCTTCACTGATGGGTAGGTTCTCAATGCTAGTAAAAACAGCTGCAATTCT
>CP070791.1:145484-149912 GCA_020346825.1 Candidatus Bathyarchaeota archaeon | reverse complement strand
GGCCGTCGGCTAGCATGGTCTAGGCTCTGAGACTTGGGCTCTCGGGACCCCGGTTCGAATCCGGGCGGCCCCACCAATCTTGTGTGTGCACACAGCAAATATTGCAGTTCTTGAGCGCTTTTGATGTGTTTGGGATTCAAGCGTTTATGGTGTTTTGCTAGTTGCCCGTTCTGGCGGTTTTCTAGCCTCAGCGATTAGGTCAGTCAGGGCTGCAAAGGCTTTGCTGACATCTTTCATTCCTAACACGATTATTGTGTCTCTGGAGCAGCTCATGGTTTCCTCTATGTTTATGTGTCTTCTTGAGATTGTATTGTAGAAAGTCACTACGCATCCTGGCGTGTTCACTATTTTGTCTGGACTGCGAAGTGTGATGGTTGCCAAATTCCTTTTTCTGTCAAGAACATCTTTTTCGCGAAACATGGAGCAAATTTCATTGAACAATTTTTGATCAAACACAAATGTGATTGCTGACATGCCTTCGATGACTTGAAAAAACTCTTCTGGAAAACTAACCAGAATTTGTCTAACCCTTTCTAGATTCTCTTTCGTTTTCTCAACAGAAACCTTGGCTACGTCAGTTCTGATATTTATGACGCTTCCGGCAACAACTTCCGCGATGTTGCCTTTCAATGGTTTATAGTCTGCTCTTGCTCGCTTGACTGAAGTTATTAGACTCTCAAGTTTGACATTCCGACCTAACCTTTCTTCAACCTTAGGCTTCAACATCCTTGCTATAGCGCTATAGTTGCCATAATCTCTTTGCAACGCGTCTTGTAGCGAGAGATTGCTGTCTATTAGGTTCTGCACGGTCCTAGAGATTGAATTGACCATTTTCGGTCACTTCTTCCACATTTCACATCATATTGACCAAAAACAATATAAACCTTTCTTGGGTTAGCATCGGTAAAACTGGGAAGAAAAATGAAGGACACAATCTTGCTAGCCTACTCGGGAGGACTTGACACATCCGTATTGGTGAAATGGCTACAAGAAAAATATGATGCGGATTTGATCACAATAACCCTTGACGTGGGCCAACAAAACGATTTAAAGAAGGTTGAAGAAAAAGCAAAAAAAATTGGAGTCAAGAAGCATTACTCAATAGACGCCAAAGAAGAATTTGTCACAGACCACGTCTTTTCAGCCATCAAAGCCAACGCTCTCTACGAAGGAAAATATCCAGTAAGCACAGCCTTGGCACGCCCCTTAATCGCATCAAAAATCGTTGAAATTGCTGGGAAGGAAGAGGTGTCAACCGTCGCCCATGGATGCACTGGAAAGGGCAACGATCAAGTGCGTTTCGAGGTCACAATCAAGGCCCTTGCCCCAAACCTGAAAGTAATGGCTCCAGTCCGGGAATGGGGACTGACAAGAGACGAAGAAATGAAATTCGCAAAGACAAATGGAATCGAGATATCTCACTCATCCAACCCTTACAGCATAGACCAGAACTTGTGGGGCAGATCAATCGAGTGTGGACCCTTAGAAAATCCAGAACAGGAACCGCCAGAAGATGTTTTTGAATGGACGGTTCCACCTGAAAAGGCACCAGACAAACCAGAATACGTTACCATCAAATTTGAAAACGGAGTTCCATGCGCCATGAACGGAATTAACTTACATCCCGTGACCTTAATCCAAACCCTAAACAACATCGCAGGAAAACATGGCATAGGACGCATCGACCATATGGAGGATCGGCTAGTAGGAATCAAATCAAGGGAAGTCTACGAATGCCCAGCTGCCATGGTTCTTCTAGAAGCCCACAAGGACCTAGAGAAGATGGTTCTAACACGTCATCAAGTCTTTTTTAAGCAGCAAGTTGACGCTCAATGGACGCTCCTGGTCTACACCGGCTTGTGGATTGACCCACTGAGAGAAGACCTTGAAGCCTTCATTGACAAAACTCAGGAACGTGTATGCGGTGAAGTTAAAGTCAAACTGTACAAGGGAGGATTCCAAGTTGTTGGACGCACCTCTCCCATGTCCCTCTACGACAAAAACCTAGCAACCTACGACCTCCAAACCAGCTTCAACCAGTCATGGTCCGAGGGCTTCATCGAATTATGGGGGTTGCCCACAAGAGTATCCCACATTCTCAAGACGAAAATGAAGAAGAACTAGAGAGTGGTTAAAACGTCTCGGCTTTTACGCGGAGGAAGACTAGCTTCTGTCAGAAAAGACGTAGTGAAATTCACGTCTTCCATAAAAAGCGACAGACGACTGCTGAAGTCCGTAATCAAGATTAATCAAGCCCATGTTGCCATGTTAATGGAACAGAAAATCATTGAGTGGCCCCATGGATCCAAACTTCTTCAAGCCCTAAGCCAACTAGAACCCAAGATAAAACTGAAGCCCTCCCTTGAAGACGTTCATGTAGCCCTTGAAGAAGAGGTCAACAAGAAAGTTGGCCAAGAAATCGGCGGAAATCTACACATCGCAAAAAGTAGGAACGATCAAGTTTCAACAGCCATTAAAATGGAACTCCGTCAAAATCTACTTGATCTCATGAACTCAGTGACAAAACTGCAAGAAGCCTTAAGAAGACTGGCTGAGAAACACATTAGAACGGTTGTTCCAGGACACACACATCTACATCCAGCCCAACCTGTGACCTTTGCCCATTACCTCCTCTCCTACTTGGACATGTTAGAGAGAGACTTGCATAGGTTGGAGGAGACCTACCAAAGAGTTAATCTATGTCCCATGGGTGCTGGAGCACTAGCCACCTCAAGTTTTCCAATAGATCGAGATAGAGTAGCTGAATTGCTGGGTTTCAGCGAAGTCCTCGAGAACTCTATAGATGCAGTAGGCAGCCGAGACTTTGTTTTAGAAACTATGGCAGACCTCACAATAATCTCTATAGACGTCAGCAGGTTAGTAGAAGATCTGATCCTTTGGAGCTCCCCAAACTTTGGAATAGTCGAACTTCCTGATCGTTTTTCGTTCACCAGCAGCATAATGCCACAAAAAAAGAACCCAGATGTTCTTGAGGTTATCCGCGCTAGAACAAGTCACGTAATCGGCAACTTCCTAGCAACTGCAGCTACATTGAAAGCGCTACCATCTAGCTACAACATGGACTTCCAGGAGATTACTCCTGGGCTTTGGGAATCTCTAGAGAACGTCAGAAATTCTTTGACTATACTCTCAAAGCTCGTTGCAGAGTTGAAGGTGTTCAAAAATGTTTTTCACAAGCCCTTCCTCAGCTTCTCAACTTCAACAGAATTGGCTAATATGCTCGTTCGGAAGCACAAAGTTCCATTTAGAACCGCACACAGAATAGTTGGCTCATTAACCAAAATCTTGACTGAACAGAAATCAACCTTCTCTGACTTGACACCGGAATTATTACACATGGTTGCCCAAGATTCCTCAGGACTTTCGTTAAACATACACTTAAGAGACATCAAAGAAGCCACTGATCCATTCAAGTTTGTTGAAAGCCACAAGGCTAGAGGCGGCCCGTCTCCAACAGAAGTCAATAGAATGCTCAGGATTCGAAAACAGTGGACCGCTGTGTCTGAGTCAAAATTGTCAAAGAAGAAACTCGAATTGAACGAAGCTAACAACAAACTGCAGTCTCTAGTCCAATCCTATTCGTCGTCAGACACTAAGAGCGTCGCAAAGCCCAAAAATTGAAGTTGGTAGGTAGGACAAGACCTTGGAAGAACAGCTTGATCCTCTGAAACCTGGAAAAGCTGTTCTAGTTTTAGAAGATGGTTCTCACTTTTTAGGGCATGGTTTTGGAGCGGTTAAGAAGGTTTCAGGCGAAGTTGTCTTTTCAACCTCCATGGTTGGATATCCCGAAGCATTGACGGACCCCTCCTACAAGGGTCAGATTTTGACGTTAACCTACCCTCTTGTCGGCAACTATGGAGTTCCACCATACGATCTTGAGTTGGGTGTTCCACGATATTTTGAATCTGAAAGCATCAAGGTAACCGGCTTTGTTATTCACGAATTATGCAAAAAACCGTACCATTGGGCAACCACCAGGACATTAGACCAATGGCTCAAGCATGAGAACATTCCAGGCATACACGGGATTGACACTCGAAAACTCACAAAGAAACTCAGAGTCAAAGGCGTCATGCTCGGAATCCTGCAGGTGTGCGAAGAGGGAGAAGAACCAAATGTTGCTGAACTTTTGAGAGAAGTAGAAAAGGTTCCGGATCCGAACATGACTGATTTGGTCAAGGAAGTAAGCATCATTGACCCTCTTCGCTATAAAGTTGGCGGAAACAAAGTAATTGTCTTGATTGACTGCGGTGCCAAATATGGTATTCTCCGCACCCTTTTGAAACGTGGAATCAACGTTATAAGAGTGCCCTACAATTTCTCAGCAGAAGAAATCCAAGAATATGACCCAGATGGCGTGATAGTAAGCAACGGTCCTGGTGATCCGAAAAAATGCGTGAAAACGAT
>CP070791.1:141982-145384 GCA_020346825.1 Candidatus Bathyarchaeota archaeon | reverse complement strand
TGGTATTCTCAATAGCCCATACTCTGGTTGAGTTTACTCTTGTCATGCTATTGGCTTGTGGTCTGTTGGCTGTTGTAAACGAACCCAACTTCAAACCCATCATTTGTCTGATCATTGGAGTCGCTGGGGGAATAGTGCTCCTTTTTTTTGGTGCCATACAAATCCGTGACTCATTAACATCTAAAACCGTTGAAACTGGATCCGGACCGGTGGCGACGCGAAATCTAGTGTTAATAGGGCTCGCCTTTACAGGCTTGAATCCCTTCTTCATTTTTTGGTGGCTCACAGTTGGAGCAAAGCTAATACTTGATTCACTCGAGTTCGCTTCCATAGCTGGAGTTGTGTTCATGTACATATGTCACGTGTGGATGGACTATGCTTGGCTCACATCTATTGCCCATCTTTCAAAAATGGGAACGAATGTAGTTGGATTCAAATGGTATAGACTCATTATGGCTGTGTTTGGGGCGGTTCTCATCTATTTTGGGATTATTTTCCTAATCAATTCTTTAGGCTTCTAAGCTTCCTCAATGTGGTAAGATCCTATTTTTTGTTTTCAATTTCTATTCAAGTGGTCACTGGAAGATGTCGAAGCGAAAACGAAAGAGGCGGTTTTTCGATTTCTTCGGCTTTGGCGAGGAAGATTTCCCGTTTGGAGGAAAACCTTCAGATGGTGGATCTGGTTACTCGATGTCTGTATCTTACGATGCAACGGACAAACCAATTGTTCGGTTAAGACTTATGGAGAGGTTGATATAGCAGAGTTGCGTGAAGATATTGAGCAGAAGTATCCAAGGGCTAAGATTGAAGGGTTAGAAAAGAAGCCTTTGATCAGGATAATCGATGAGGTTGAAGACGAAGGAAAAAAGGGTGAATCTGGAACTGAAAAGGAGAAGCGCTGAAGGAGTTTACGGAAGAAAACCAAATGTGAGTCACATTTTTAGGAAAAAATGTCCTAAAAATACATTGCGTTTTTAACTCCTAGTCTTCCACCCAAAAATCGGTTAGAACGTGCGAGTTTAACGGTATGTAACAAGTCTTTTTTATATGTTTTCTATGTGAAATGACCTGAACCTTTTATTGATGAAATTGCCATTTGTTTTCTCAGGAATGAAGCATGTCCGTGAGAGAAGGAAAGAAGAAAGCGAGTTACCCGTCTCCATTGCCGTTCAGAAGGCCGAAGAGACCTAAGCAGAGGAGGTGGCCGTCCCCAACCCCGCTGCCCGAGATTCCATCAGAAGATGTCGGAAAAGTTCTTACACAGATACTGAACCGATTGGATGCAATTGAAAAGAGAATGGAAAGAATAGAAAAGATACTCATGTCAAAACAGCCTCCTCTGTAGAACGTTGGGATCTCATCTAGCCCAATCCTGTTTTCTTCGTCAGAACAAGACATTTGGCTTCTTGCTGATGTATCTATCTGTGCGCGCAAGGTCAAGGCTGTTGATGCGCGCGCATAACACTTTCAAACGGTTTTTAATAGCCTTTGCATACATGCATTTGAGGCGCTTTTGTTAGATTGTCCAGTAGGAGAAGATCTGCAGATCTTCTCTTCCTAGTTGTGTCATTAAGAAACTTTTTACGTCGTTATCTTCAATGAAGCGGTTTCCTTTTTCATCTGTAAGGATGGGTATTCTTGTTTTTCTCAGTTTGTTGCCTTTTGCGCAGTCGATGAAAATGTACTGTGTGCTTCCAACTGGTAGAATTAGCTTAAGACCGGTTAGGTTCTTAGCTGGAATGCTCTGAGCAATTATGTAAACGATGCTCTTTGGCTTCTTTTTGATGGCTAGCTTTTTGAACTCTTCCCATGCTTTGATGCGAACATTTTTACCCATGTGTTTATTCTCTCTTTTTTTCTTGGTTTGCCGAGCGTGCTTTTTTTTCGAAGTTTTTTACAACGTTCGAAACGCTTTTCAGACATCCCAGTGCACATTCGTAGGTTGGAAAGCTTTTTAGTCCACATTCAGGTCCTGCGAGTGGGATCCTTTCTTCGCCAAACCGGCCGACTATTTCATTCAAGCGTTTCTTCATGATATTAGTTTTCTCGAGAAAGGTTTCTGGATCGGTTTTTCGATTAATGATGCTGGTCCAGGTTTCAGCGATCTTCTTATTCAACGCTACTTCGGTTTCTTTTTGCTGTAAAATTGCCATGATTCTGTTCTTGATTAGGGTGTCGAAGTCTGAGGTGGATATATTTGCCTTCAAGAACTTGTCTGTTGAATCCAGATTATCCTTGGTTTTCTTCATTTGGTATATGGGGTCATCAACGTGGGAGTCGATTATGTCTAGGGTTTTCGTTTCCCAAAAAAGGTCGTTTGCAGTGTTGTGAAGGTGCAGCAGCGTCTGGGCGCCCTTGATTTTAGCCTTGTGGAAAATGGATTCCCACGCTTTTCGTAGGTTTTCTCTTCCCTCCGAACCGAAGTCAATCAATGGGTCATCTTGCAGGCCGAAAATTGGTTCATCTACCGCAACCACACTGACTTTGACGTGTTTTCCGCTGAAAACGTTGTTTTCTACGATCTGTGAAATAGCGGCTCCTAACCTATTGAATATTCCTTTATCTCGATGAATAAAAAGTGAAGAAAGCGTGTAAGGTCCTGTGACACATGTTCTAACCTCGAAAGGTTCTCCTCTCTCCTCGTAAATCTTTTGAGAATTAGTTTTGATTGCCAAAACCTCCGGGATATGATTTCGATCTGCTTTCGCGGACGGAATCTTTGTTTCCAGATAACCGCCCCTAGCCCTTTCAACTCCTTCCATCATTGTCAGAAACATTTCGTTCATATCCCTGAACTGGGGATAATTTGGAACATCAACACCTGCTCCAAGTTTGTCGATAAGACATTCGACAACCTTTTTCTCAAAGAATTCGACGGAATCGTCAACAGAATAGACTCCGAAACGTGCTGCACCTTCCAAAAACTTTTCAACATCACCAAAAAAAGGGAAGCTACCCGAATCGCAGCACTCTATCATGAAGACATCTCCATTAATCCGTTAGGATTCTGATATGGAGTGTTTAAAGTGTTCCCATCCCCGAGCTTCTATAGAAACCGTTCTCTCTGCGGTTTTGAGAATCAGAGTATCCTCTCTTACAGCCACTCCGATCTTCGTGAGGGAACTGCCCACGTTCTCAACGATCTCCTCTGCATCCTGCCAAAGCCTGGGTTGAATAGTTAGCACAAGCTCATATTCTTCCCCTCCATACAAGGTTAGTTCTATTGGATTGAGATCATGAATACCTGCAAATTCTTTTGCTTCGTTTGAGATGGGAAGGTTGTCGAGGACAAAGCCTACCTTGCTTGCCCGCGAAATTTCGTGAAGGCACCAAGCTAATCCGTCGCTGGAGTCTATGGAGGCTGTTGCCGCTTGGATTTGAGCGAGAGCCAAGCCTTCTCTA
>CP070791.1:139373-141882 GCA_020346825.1 Candidatus Bathyarchaeota archaeon | reverse complement strand
CACATAGTACTCTGTAACATGACCTTCTTCTTCGACATTCGCAAAATGGGTAGTTCCTTTAATTGCATGAAAAAAGTGGTGGAATACTTCAAAGGTTGATGGTCAGCAAATAAGATTCTTTTCAACCCAAAAATTGGGAGAAGTCAAGACAACGAGAGTACCAACGTGTAAAACAAAACCCATGCAACGATCCACGTTAGAAAGTAAGCACCTATTCCCATTGTGAAAACCTTGGAAGGCTTTTCCACCTTGATCATGAATCTCCATTTAAGAATGTAGTAAGTAACAAGGTAGACGAGTATTCCAACGGACATGCCACTAATGAGGGGATTGGCAACTTTTTCCACATCAATCAAGAGAACACAAACCAACGCTGCAACAGCGCCAAAACCCACTCTGCTCCAGTAAACGACGTTTAGAGGTTTCAATTCGATCACATAGTTAGTCTTTAAGGGCTTCAGTAGGTTGATGTTACTATTTGTTTCTTTCGCTTTCTAAAGATTTCCTAGGTATCTACATATGCAACTTGGTCAGAATACGTTTTTGCTGCGGGCGCTTCGAATAGGATTATTGAAGGAAACAACATGATTCTCCTGAATAGTATATGTGAACATGTGGCTAAGAGCTGACAAAAAGATTGTGAATTGGCAGAAAGTATTGATGGTTCTTTCATGCGCATTAAATCAAGAAATGCCCGCATTTTATCCTCTTTTGAGTATCCCCGTTAAGCATCCCAAGCCTCCGGCGGCTTTAGTGAGTTCACTTATATCTACTTCAATGCACTCGATGCCGTTTGCTTCATAGAAGGATGCGGTTTTTGGGCAGTTGGTCGCCATCAAAACACACCTCGGCCTTAAAGTCACGAAGTTCAAAGCCATACCTATCATCGCCTCTTCTTGATCTGGAAGCCAAAGAACTTCATAGTTGTGTTCGCGCAAAGCTTGCACTGCTTTGAAAGGAACCCTTCCAGGCCAAGCCACAGCCAGGTCACGATCAGCGAAGTTTAGTGTTCCTAACAGATGCATAGTTCCGTATGGAAGCCCTACTCGAACAACTTCAACGTCCATTTCTTTGAACACTTGCTCCACCTGATTTGCTCCTTCTTCATTTGTTCGAAGGCCATCAGCCACCAGGACGGTCTTTTCATCCAGCCAGAGTGCATCAGCTCCCTCGAAAGTTCCCCTCCCCCGTACGCTTCGTATAATGGGAACTCCCAATTGGGCTAGTCGGTTTGCAACGTGTCTCTCTTCTCCAGCTCGAACTGAAGAGGCTGGTCTTGCCAGAATTGCACCCTCCGGGGTCATAAAAAAAAGGTCGCGTACAAACATAATGTTGGGTGGAGGAACCCCAGCTGGAAGCACGTAATGAACCTGTACATCTGCACTGCGATATGCTTCAGCCAAAGCATCATGTTGCCTCCGCAAAAGATCAGCTTCAATTGGAGCCAACATTTGAGCGTCCTCTGGATTTACCAGATCCTCAACCTCTTTTCCTGGAAGGTGTAAGAGCACCGCACTTAAAGGCGCATACTCTGAACCTACGCCCCAATCACCCCATATTGTGCCCATCTCCTGATGTAGGGCAGTTGTCCTCGGATGCCACCCTTCCCCACCATATGCTGCAGCTTTTGTCGGATCCAAACGAATCCACTC
The DNA here is from genome assembly GCA_020346825.1 of Candidatus Bathyarchaeota archaeon. GTDB lineage: Archaea > Thermoproteota > Bathyarchaeia > Bathyarchaeales > Bathyarchaeaceae. The sequence continues at coordinate 140,230 of CP070791.1, read as the reverse complement.
TTAGACTACACTAGTAAAGTGTACTTATTTAATTCACGCATAAACGCAAATCGAAGTGCTTCGCATTTCATCTCTCTAAGAACACTTGGACAACAAGAAAGAGAGTTCGCAAGAGGTATCCTCATTATTTAGGAATTGAATTGGATCTCTAACGTATGTTCAATGGATCCAGCGAGGCAATGAAGCCAGTTTTCATTTCTGCCTTCTGATGCATTTTCTCCGTATATTTTGTTGACGCGTTGAAGTCAACTTCGCGTGTGCTTGAATATTGAGGAAATAGGAATGTTGAGAAACTGGAAACAAACAATTTAGTTTTGTCTTCTTTCAATGTTTCAAGAGTCTTCTAGGAGAAGGAGTACACAAGATTTGAATGAAACAAAAAGTTTTGTCTTCAAGATACTTGATCGTTGGATCTCATGGTTCTTCCTATTTGCAATCATAATCTCACTACTGGGAATCGTTTTAGTTATATCCGGATTCTCTGAGACTTATCGTTTCATAAATCCTTCGACAATGTTTCTTACCTCAGGGGTATTTTCCTGTTTTTTCACATTTCATAATACAAAAAGAGTACTAGAAAAGAAATGGAATAGACCCCTGAAAGCCATCTAAAAACAAAGGGCGTGCGCATTAGTCCCAAATCTGAACTCCGCATAAATCAGTTTAAGCAAGAAGATCTACCCATGAAAACGATGGGATTGGTGCACGCGGCCCACGCGTTTAGTAGACGTTCGCTTGAGGATGAGGGGACAATCGTATCTGGCTGCAGGGGTGTTTTCCCTGTTTTCTCTCATTATTCTAGGAACCTCTAAGAAAAGAAAAAAGGATATTGCGGGGATGTTACAGTATATGCGGAT
>CP070791.1:132514-139273 GCA_020346825.1 Candidatus Bathyarchaeota archaeon | reverse complement strand
TGGCTTAAGAAAATCATGAATCTCGTGTAAAAACTTCTGCGGCGGGATGAGGTGGTGTAATGAGTCTTGGGTAAGAACCAGTGCCAAGAGCGAAAAAAACCCTAATACCATAGATAAACTAGACAAAGGTTGTCTCTGCAGTTTGTAGGACATTATTGCAAATATTCCTCCAAACAGATACGTTATCACAGAGAATACACTATGTATCGCAAAAGTGGAAGTAGCCTCTGTGAACAAACCCACCCCCATAGCTCCAATGTGCGTCATGCCCAACGAAAAGGAAAAAAGTTTAGACTTGAACTCTTGGTTAACAAAGTAGGTAGCAACTAATCCCAGAACACCTATCAAGAAAACAGACGAGTTAAAGATAAGCGCGGAAGGTCCAACACCCAGAGAACTTATCGTTTGAATTGAGGTACTATAGCCAGGATAGAGCGCTTCTGACATGATTATTCCCAAAACACATTGAACACCGCCGACAAACAGAAGCAAACCTGCAACATTCCAATGCGAGCGAGCACACATTCTTTGTCTCAGCATTTTCGGAGCTCGGTTACGTTGGTATATCCTTCTTTTGAAAGACTCGTATGACGGTGATGACTAAAACAATCGCCATTACCGTCAAAATAAGGAAGTCTCCTACTTTGAAAAGATCATCAATGATTACAGAGAAGTAGTCCCAGTACTTGAAGATGCTAATCGTTTTCATCCATTCAAGACTCTTGGAGAAGCCGCCAAAGGTGTACAAGAAAAACTCCGCGAAGACAAAAGCAAACGTTATGCCCATGCCTGTCCTTACTTTCTGGAATAAGACGGCGGTAGTTATCCCAACGGCCGCTATGACCATGAGGAAGGGCAGGGAGCCTATCAGTGAGAGCAACACGGCATTGGCAGAGAATTCATTGAGCGCATTGATGCTTGCCAATCCCCAAATGAGCCCTGCGATTTGCACCAAAACTATGAAGAGGGCGATTAGATTCATGGCAGTGAATTTCTCCAAGATATAACGTCTACGGGATATTGGTGCCGAGAACATCACATCCATACGTTTGTTCTCAAAATCACTTGCAATGAGAGATACAGACAAATAGGCAATAAACAACCCTGTAAGCATCCACGACCAGCTGTAATACTCTAGGGCCACAAATCCTTTGACTTCAAGCATGCTAAAGTTTCTTCCGCCAGTAAGGCCTGCATAAGCAGGGTTCTTCAATAGTTCTTGAAATGGATCTACCCCTTTTTCTGTTGCAGCAATACCGATTAGCACAGGATCTGAAGTTTGGTCCAATACGGCCATAACCGCATAATACCTTTTCTCTTCGAAATCCTTTTCAAAAGCAATGCTGGTCTCGTTACCCAAGTATCTGATATTTGGCGTCACCATGCTCGGGCGATTGTCCTCCAGCACCATGTAGCTAGTTGCGGGTTCCACTGTTTCCCATGAAAGGATGATCATGTCTCCTTGCTCATTGGGAAGCTCCAAGTGCACCTTGCTCGCGCCTTCCAACTCTTCAATTAATGAATTTCGGTACGTGGGAAAAATCAGCGGGATGCCGGCTGAAATGACTACAACAAGTAAGCCAAATATGAGAAGACCTTTCCATCCTGTTCTGAGTTCCATGAATGCAACTCTACCAAACATCATGCATCACCTCCTTCACCGACTTCTCCCTCCGCATAATACTTCAGGAACAATTGCTCCAGGCTATAGGTTTTCAGATTCATGTTCAGTATCTGATGATTTGAAAGAGCTTTGATGACGTTGTCAAGATTCTCATGTATTGTCAGAATAAGCCTGCCATTATCTTGGCGTATGTTGCTTACGCCCTTAAACGTGAATTCATCGATCTTGAAAGGATCATTGAATTCAACCTCAAGCACCTTTCCTGTCTTTTTCTGCAGCACCTCTATATTCTCTACAACTATTAGTTGACCTTTTCTGATGATTGCAACCCTGTTGCAGATTGATTCAACTTCTGCCAGATTGTGTGAGGACATGAAGATGGTTTTTCCCTGTTTTTGCTCTTGCCGCAGAATGCGATAGAATTCTTGTTGCATGAGGGGGTCAAGCCCTGATGGCTCGTCCATGATGATGAGGTCTTCATCTGTCATTAATGATTGAACGATTCCCACCTTCAGTTTGTTGCCTTTGGAGAGCTCGTTTGTTTTTCTGTCAAGGTCTAGCTGAAGTCGCTCCGCCAGTGAACCCATTTTTTTCGTGGAGCTAGAGCCATGTAGCGAGAGTAGATACTTGAGATAGGATCTGACTTTGACTGAGGGAATTAGACCAAAATCGCCGGGCAGATACCCTGTCCTTTTCCGTATTGTGACAGAATCTCTGTGGGAATCCAGTCCGAATATGGTTATCTCGCCTGCGGTTTTTGTAAGCAGTGCGAGACAACTCCGTATTGTCGTTGTCTTACCTGCTCCGTTGGGTCCGAGAAAGCCCATTATTTCTCCCTTGTCAACTGTGAGGCTTAGATCTTTGACACCTACGTGATTTCCGTACATTTTTGTCAGATTTGTTATCTCTATAACCTTTTCTTGTTCCACAGCTTCACCTTCTCATCGGTTTTCAGAAATCCCATAATTTGCGTATTTTTGCAAATCTTTATAATTATAGAAAAATATATAAATCTTTCCTTCACTACACTAACACATGAATTCACTTCAGGAAATCAAAGCAGAATTTGCCCAGATTTACGAAGATATGTTGCGCGCAAAAGGTCTACCTACAATCTTCGGCAGAATCATGGCTACCCTCCTCCTTGAGGGACGCGAGTTAAGCCACAAAGAAATCTCGAATCTAACCGGATACTCCATCTCCTCTGTGAGCAGAACCCTCGATCAGATGGTCAGAATGGGAATCGCCCATAAACATAAGGATGCCTCACTAAGACATTTTGTGTTTCATGTGAGCGTCGACTTCCCTGAAATGATCGCCAACAGTATGGAAACAATGTTGAGAGTTTACGAAGCACAAAGGGATGAAATCAAGAAATTGACGCGAAAGGCAGCCATCTTAAAGTCAAAAGAAAAAGAAAAAGCTGAAATCAATCGATTGCAGGCTACACTGGAAAACGTCGAAAAAACAATAGAATTTGCTGAAGGAATCATGAAGAACACAATACAAGAACTGCGCTCACACCCACGAGAGTCCCAATAACACTGCGCACGCGAACTCGTTCACCTCACCAACCACGGCGCATAATACCGTGACCCAAAGTAATATCGTCCTTTTTCCTCATCGCGTTCCTTGCTTGTGTAACGACATCGTTTGATCGGCGCCGCGCGCATTGGATAATTAATCTGTTTTGATAGTCACTGTCTTGATTAACAGACGACAGGTTCATTATCCACTGATTGAACAGAAGACAAGTCTGACAGTTAGTTCAATGCAAAAGAAAATGTTTTCTTTTATATTTTTCACTTCATATTATTTTGGTGATGAAAATGCTACCGAAAGTAATTGTTCACAACTCAATAAGTATTGATGGTTCTTTGATAAATTTTGAAGTGAATATGCCCCTTCATTACAAAATAGCAGGAAATTTCAATTCAAACATGCATCTGGTTGGGTCAAACACCGCAAAGATTGGTATTGATCTGTTTTTAAAAGAGATTCCGCAAGAGACCCAAGATGATTTTAAGAAACCTAACAAGAAAGGCGTTCTTTGGGCAATTCCAGACACAACCGGCAAAATGAAGGGGTTGTTGCATGTTTTAAGACAGTCTGAGTATTGCAAAGACGCAATACTTCTAATTTCAGAAAAGACATCCAAAGAATACATTAGATATTTGAAAGAAAGAAACTACAACTATCATGTGGTTGGAAAAGACAAATGTAATCTTAGACAATCATTGGAACTGTTAAATGAAAAATACAATGCGAAAACAATACTCACCGATACGGGAAGCATATTAAGTAATCTTCTAATCAAACATGGTTTGGTTTCTGAAATAAGCTTGTTATTTCATCCAGTTGTAGTTGGAAGAAAAGCATATAATCTGTTTACATACCTTGACAAGAGTCTCAAATTAGAATTGACCAAGAATGAATCCTTTGAAAAAGGATATTTTTGGAATTTATACCGAATCTAAACAGTCAACACTCATATTTTCAAATACTATGGATGTATTTTAATGGATTCGCGCGCGTGCGCGGAATATCTGCACCATTTGATGTGCCCGAAACAGCCTTTTTTGCTATTGAATTAGAGAAAGATGGGTTGAAAAACAGCAGCGGAACAGTTGAATACCCCAAAGAATTCATGGAAACATAGCAAAATTATGCTGCACATGCATGCATAACTGTCCTGTATTTAGACACTGTCGCTTTTACAAATCATAGTTTTACAAGGACTTTTTGGTAGTCTTTAACAATGTACTTTTTACCCTTTTGAAATATCGTGTGGCCTTCTTGTTCTAAGAGTTGCTTTTGGATTTCATTTCCGCCTGGATATTTAGGATTTATGATTCCGCCTTCCTTAAGGGTTCGCCAATACGGTGTAGTATCTTTTTTGCCTTGTTGCTTCTTCTCTTCTGCAGCTTCAGCTGCAATTCTGGCGAACATTCCGCTGGTTAATGGGCAACATATAGTTGCACCATGTTTCTTTGCGAGATATTCTCGGATTTGGTTTATAGTGGTTAACTTACCTTTTGGAATTTTGCGCATTAGTTCATCTACTTCTAATGGTGAAGGGATAACTACAGTTCCAGTGGCACCCCATCTCTTACTCATTTTTTCAGTAATCTTCTCGATTCTGGGGAAGTCTTTGGTATCGTGCAGCTTTTCAGTCCAACTTTTCTTTTTATAAGGCAACGTCCACTCACCAAGCTACTTGCTGATAACATTTTTTATAAGCATTTAGCAAAATAGCGCGCGTATGCACAAAACAACTGAATTGATTTTTCCGAGCATGAATGCTCTAACGCAAGAGAATTGCAGATTTTGGATATTGATCAGGGGTTAACAATTATTTTATTTACTGATGGTCAGATGCTCTAGACGATTTATCTCTTTCAAAAAAGGGAGACAGTTTAGATTGAAAAGTAAGAAGTCAGGAGTTTTGATTTTATCTGCTTTGACTTTGCTGGTTATTTCCACGGTGTTGGTAAGCGTGTGCGCACAACCTGAGACCTATTGGAAAGCCAGCTACACGGACTATGCTCCAAGTGGCATGCCCGACTTTGACCAGAAGCAGTGGGGCACCTACAACTGGACGAATTTTGGGACTTGGAGCCACTGCGGACCTGTTGCTGTGGCAAATTCATTATGGTGGTACGACTCCGCCTACGAAATCAGTGGAGCACCTCCGCCAGCAATAATCGATAACTTCAACTTGGTCACGTCCTATAATCCTGGGGGCTGGGATGATCATGATCCACTGAATGTTCAACCCTTTGTTGAACACCTTGCCCATCTAATGGACACAGATGGGAGTCGAACAGGATTGGTCCACCTCGGAACAAACGTCTCAGATATGGAGACTGGAGTTGCTCAATACTTATCATGGAGTGGGGTCAACCCGCAAGGAGATGTAGATGGTAACGGAATAGTTGACGCGACAGATTTGACAATAGTGAATACGGCTATGGGATCTTCACCCGGAATTCCCGGCTGGAACATGGCTGCGGATATTTGGCCAGCCACCTCGGGATGGCCTGTTCCGGGGGTCTCTGACAATGTCATCGATGGAAATGACTTGAATCTTGTGACAACGAATATGAATAGAAGTGGCATGTTCTATGAGCACACTGTACCAACCCCAGACTTTTACCTAATAGAAGAAGAGGTTGAAAGGTGCCAAGACGTCGTTCTTATCCTCGGTTTCTACGTCGAAGTCGGTCCTGGCCAGTATTTTAGAGAGGATTACCCCTATCCCTATGGACACGCGGTAACAGTAGCTGGGGTAAACTCGGCCACCATGCAAATCGCCATCAGCGACCCCGTAGTTGACGCTTTTGAAATGGGTTTGGCCCCTGGCCGATCACCAGTTCCTCACCTGCATATGCCGCCAGAACCACCGTATATCACTCACAACGACGCCAGCCTCGTTTCCCATGATGTATACAACGTCACATTTGATGTGGTAATGGGTATGTGGAAACTTGTAGGATACGGAGGCCTTCCAACGCCGCCATTCCATGTGCTAATAGAGAGCGCAGTTATAACATCGTCAGAGTCGACTTCTCCGAATATTGTGGTTTTATCCCCGGAGAACAAGACGTATTCGGTAGATAGTATTCCGCTAGACGTTATCGTTGACGAAACGCCCTCGTGGATGGGCTACAGCCTGGACAGCCAAGCAAACAATACGATTGTAGGAAATACAACTCTGATGGGTCTTCTCGATGGGTCTCATAGCGTGGTTGTTTACGCTAACGACACTGCGGGCAACATGGGAACGTCCACCATGGTTTACTTCACGGTCGACACTACTCCCCCAAACATAACAGAAGTGTCCCAAATTCCCCTCGAGAACAATGTGCAACCGGAAGATGAAGTCAAAGTCAACGCTACAGTCACGGATGACATAAGCGGAGTAAAACAGGTCATTCTCAACTACACCAACGGCAACGGAACATGGATCACTGCAGGCATGACAAATCTTCAGGGAAACATTTGGAACGGTCTCATCCCCCCATTTGAGCACAGTACTTATGTGAACTACACTATCGTAGCAGAGGACAACGTTGGCCACATTATCACAACCGACGAAACAAATGCGTATCAATATCAGGTAATCCCAGAATTTT
>CP070791.1:124958-132414 GCA_020346825.1 Candidatus Bathyarchaeota archaeon | reverse complement strand
CTGGAAGCTGAAGTTGTCCAATAACGATGGCGCGCGCGCAACACAATCATGTTCAAAGAGTAATTCTCAGATTGCTGGAGGAGCATTTCAATCTTAGTTTTTGGTGGCATTCTCTGCTGGAGTTATATGGAGAATTTAGCCTCCGCCTACGGGAGGAAAAATTGCTATCGAGTCTCCTTCTCTTAACTTTGTTTCAAATCCCTGCAAAACGTTGATGCTTCTACCATTTACGAGGATCTGAATGTATGTGCGCACCTTCCCTCTCTCGTCATAGAGGTACTCTGTGAATTCTCTGCCATATTTTTCTGAAAGAGAAGCCAACAGTTCATTGACCCGGATGGTTATTGGTGATTGTATTTCGTCTTCTTTCTTTCCAGTTATCTCTCTGAGGGATGTGAAAAACTTCACTTTTACTTTCATTTAGGCTTCCTCATCGTTTTCCATTGTCAGCTATTGTATTATTGTGCTGGACAGAATTTATTCTATTCTGTGTTGTAACTTGTTTCGAAGCAAGTCTTGACGAGATTACGGTTTGTTGACCATTCTGTTGATTTGTTCTTCCATGTTGTGTTCGTGGCAGTAGATAAGAGCCTTTTTGACTCCCTTCACTTTTTCGGCTGCTTTTTTCACATCAAAAGCAAGCTTGAAGGCAATTGGACAAAAGGGACTTGAAGGTACAAAATCGATTTTCACAACTCCTCTTTTTTGTTCTCTCACCTCGGTAATCATTTGCATTTGGCCAAATGTCAAACCGGTTTCAGGGTCTACCACTTTCTCAACTTTTTCTCGCACGATTTTCTCCAGCACTGTCACCCCTCTCACCCAACAATATATTTTGTTCGCAAACTAGTAGAAAATGCTTTCCTCTTTTTGATAAAAACGTTGGTTGCCTGTGTTCCTAGGTCGATTAAACTTAAATATCGCTAGAAGTTTTCAGATTAAGCGGCGCTGCCGAAACTGTCGATCAAGCCGCCGTAGCTCAGTTAGGTAGAGCAACTGGCTGTTAACCAGTAGGTCGACGGTTCGAGTCCGAAGATGATGGCTATACGTCTCGTCTGGCTAATCCGGCGGCGCCAACTATTTCTCACCATTCAACTGTCACAAAATTCACCCTCATCTTCACTACAAGTTGTTTTTCCGAAAAACATTGCCTCTAACATTTCATTGTTATCAAACATAAATAGACATTCGTAGAGCCTGGTCTCCAAACTATGGGTATTTCAATTCTTTGCCGCTAGTCTTCTATTCAGTTTTGGCGAGTACCAAAAAAACGCCTATTGCTATTAACACGAATCCGGCAGCTATGAAAATGCCTGAAAAAGGTGCAACTAAATCCCCTGGAGGATCATTATAAGTGAAATTGATAGTTAGTGCTCCTATCAAGATAACTAACAGTCCGAAGAATTTTTCAGCGATTGATAGTCCAATGGGCATCTCCTCGCTCATGTTAGCACCTTCCAAAGCTTACTTTAACATTCTTTAGGCTTATTTTAAGTTAATGCTCCACCGGAAGGATATTAACCTTGTTCTGCACGCACGCGCAACTTATAGAATGTTATCTTCCTTCTCGTATGCTAAAGGTTCATATAATCACAAAAATGAATCATTGTTTAGGTAACTTGGATAATGACCCTATTATCTCGCTATGGGAAAACTAGAGTAAAAATCTGTTGCATAGCTAGTGTAGATGAAGCTATGCTTGCAATAAGATGTGGAGCATCTGCTCTAGGTCTTGTAGCTGATATGCCGAGTGGTCCAGGAGTTATCCCTGAAGAATTGATAAGTCAAATAGCTTCAACAGTTCCACCTTATGTTACATCTGTTCTCCTGACATCCCAAAAAACTGCAAGTGCGATAGTCAAGCAACATCAACGCTGTGGCACTAACGCTATCCAAATAGTTGACCGATTAGAACCTGGTAATTATGGTGAACTAAGCGAATTCTTACCCGGCATTGACATAATCCAAGTTATTCATGTTGTTGGAGAAGAGTCAATAGATGAAACCATTAAGATTGCTCCTCAAGTCGATGCTATACTTCTTGACTCCGGAAACCCAAATCTGGAAATCAAGGAATTAGGTGGAACTGGGAGAATCCACGACTGGAATCTCAGCAAGAGAATCAAAGATTCGATTGACAAACCGTTGATTCTGGCTGGAGGTTTGAACCCAGAAAACGTAGTTGATGCAATTAGGCGAGTAGAGCCTTATGCAGTCGATGTCTGTAGTGGTGTTAGGAAAAATGGCATCTTAGATGAGGCTAAACTCTCCTTATTCATGGATAGAGTAGCAAAACTTTAGTTATGCTTGCTTCTAACTGGTTTTTGGTTACTCGTTTGAAGAGATATTCTCTTCACACCTCTACATGCATGTATGCTGCAACGTATGGAAAGAAAAAAATGGATATGTGAAAGATTGTGTACTGAGAATAGATGTTAGCTTGTGAGTCTAATATCTACTTCTTCTCGGGGGTCTTCGTCTAGAATAACATTCTCGGCAGTATACAGGCCTGCTTCCGTCAGGTTTGAAAGGAACTTGACATTTTTGTCCACATTCGGCGCAGACTGCATCATGCATTTCTCTTGGTTCTCTGTAAGACATTCGGATTGCACCTCCTATTCGCTGAAAGAACTAGTATCATCAGAGCACTAATTCTGGAGTGCTTACCCCAAAGTTGCTTATAAACTTGTATACATGCATAAATGAATCCTGAGGTTTATCACTGAGAAAGCGGCTAATCTGTCATACATCAATCTAATCGCGGATTCCAAGGCTGGCTCACGAAGAACAGAATTCATTCTCTCGTATCCTTTTCAAGATGAGTTATGGGGGGGGATCAAAAAGAAACACCCTAGAATTCCTTTTCAAGTTCCAGATGTTCCCGTACTAAACCATGTTTCCTATACAAGCTGATTGCTGGCTTATTGTCAAATCTAGTTGTGATGTGGATCTCTGAGACTTTACTATCTCTAGCACGTTTCATCGTTTCCTTAAGGAGTTTGCTCGCAATACCTTTTCTCCTCTGCTTAGAACTGACATAGAGGCTATGTATATAACCCAGTGTTGCTCCATGAGTAAAATCGTGTATAACCCATTGATCTATGAAACCAACAATTTCTCCCTCTAATTCAGCAACCAACAGTTCATAGTTTGGATTCTTCAACGCTTGATTCAACACGACTATGCGTTTCTTGTCATCTGCTTCTCCAGGAATGAACTCTTCTGCTAGCTTCACCAGAGTTTGCACATCTTTTTCGTTAGCAGATCTAATTCTAGCTGATACAGTAGTATTATCCAATCTGCAAATTCTCCTTCAGATTACATCATTTCAAGTTGTATTAAAGATTTAAAAAAGCATCTTCTGTTTGGCGCGCGCGGCGAACCGGATTTGAAGTTAGATACTTGAGACTGTGTGCCCCAGTGAAATGGTATCAAGATGCGCAGCTAGTATTTGTTCAATTTTACTATGTTTTCAAGATCTCTCTTCGGCGCGCGCGCATGTACAGGATTTCCATGCAAAATTCTAAGAACACTTGATAAACGCTACGGAAGTAAATATGGAATGAGTTTGATTGAGAATCTTAGGTATATTCAAAAAAATGGTATCGAAGAATTCCTCAGAAATGAACAAGAAAGATGGAAATGTCCTAACTGCGGTGGAGTAGTCTGTGTTCACAACAAAAAATGTTACACTTGTTACAAAACCTAATAATCAAGAGTCTGACACGATTGAAGAGAAGAAGGTAAGCGTTCTTGGTCTTAAGGAAGACAGGGCATTGATACCTCTCCTTGTGCAGATCCCGATTGGTTTCATGCACACACGCATTTTTAGTCCTAGAAGGTTTGAGGTTTTGCAAATTGCAGAGTGTGGTTGTTCATTTTGACGAAAGAAGCTACTCAATTCGTGTCTTTCAGTTTTGTTGGTAAATACTTGTCCACAATGTATGTCAGGCCATATCTGCTGAAGGCCTCCTGCTCCGCCTTCTTCTTTATATTCAAAAATTTCTTGGTTTCCCTCCGCCACAGTTCTCCTTCATATCGTGGATCCTTTTCCAACTCATGAAGGCGTTTAATATCCACTTCAGTCAAGGGGTCGCTGGGCAATTTGTAGTCCACAATATCGGTAGCCCAAACACCGCTCCATTTGGCGTCAGGTGTTGTCAACTCTCTGAGATGAGCTGCGTTTGCTGAACCTGAAATGATAACCATGGCTATGTGCATACCCCAAGGGTCTCCGTCTGTGAATATGAAAACCGGGAGGCCTAGTTCTTTGTTTAGTCTGTGAATGAAGTGTCTGGTTGCGCGTGGTGCTTGTCCCGCTGTGAGAACAAGGAGGGCATTGAATTTTCTGTGAACTCTCTCTTCGACGAATCTGGTGAACAAACCCCCCTTCTCGATGGCTATAACCTTATCTGCTTTGGTTCTAACGAACTCTGCAGAGGTGAGAGCAGGACCTATCATAACTCCATCGGGGTGGGACATCAAGTTTAACTGTTTTCCCTCATAACCTGGAACCGTGTATTCAATTGTGAGATCGCCGAAGACGGCTGAACGCTCTTCAGGGAACACCTTAAAGTCTTCTCGAGAGAAGCCTGTGACAGTTTCAAGATCGGTGATTATGCTATTGGATTCCGACTGATCTTTGAAGGACATGTCGTAGGCTTGGGCAGAGTAATATACGTCACGGAGAGTCGAAGTCTTCCGGTTTTTCGTGAGTTCTCTGGCAAAGTAACCTGCCCAAACCAGTTGAGTGAACGGTCTGATGTGTCGTATGTTTCTAGAGCTCCTGCGTTGAGTTTTGTTACCTAAAATATACTGCCGCAGTTCTGGGCTGTAGAAGATGTTTTCGGTGGATCGACTCGGCATCTTAATCTGTGGGAACTCACCTTTTTCCATCTGCTTGTAGAGTTTTCCACCAAATCTCCTTAAGTTTTTCAGAACTTCTCTCCTTCTCTCTTTGGCTGAAATTTCAGCCTTACTATTCTTCAAATTTTCTTTCACCACCTAAGATTGCTTGTTAGTAACTAGAAACGTCTGTTTTGTATCAGGTGATTCGGGCTTCCATTCGAGTCTACTACGCTCATTTTCAATCACCCTCTTGCAGATTGCTGTTCGATATACGAGTTGTCTTTCAAAACGAGTATCTTGAATCGTTTCAACTTCATACTTAATACTTCGATGCACGATTCTGTCTTGTTGATCGATGTTTGAAAGAACATAAATTCGGATGTAATCTTTTGAACTGTAATCCGACTCGATTGGAACTTCTGTTGCCTGCACGGTTTGTACGATGGCGTTGATAATTATATTAGTGCCAACCTTTTTGTAAGGATGCCAAACTACGGATTCTCCATAGTCTTCTAAAATTCCAGCAAGTATTTTTGTAATGTATGGCAATTCTCGCTTTCTAGCAAGTTCTGTGGAGAACTTTGCGATCTTAGGCAAAAACTTTGAAAAAATTGTCAAACTTCTTGTCTTCTTCTTTACATATTCCCGTTTTGTCAAGAATTTTTGTAGTTGACGAGCTACTTCGCGGATGCCGTTTAGGATTTCACTCTTAACTTCTGGTCTATCCGCAATGAACTCCTTGCCCACGGTTTTGTAGGGAACCTTTGTGCTGCATACATGAACCAGGATGGCGATAGGCATGTCAAGGGCAACCTTATATCTTCTCCATTTCATAGATCTAACAACCCTTACCGACACGTCGCTGGCTTCATCGTATAACAGTGGAATCCTGTTGGCGAACCGATAAATCAGAATATCATCTTTCTTCGGGATGTTTCCGCCGTACGCTATTGCTGTTTCTACAATAAATGGATGGCCTGAATAAGTGGAGGGTTTACGTTGGGAAACAGCGATGAATTCAGGCTTCAGCTCCTTTAAAATCCCAGTTTCCAACAATTCTTCGCCTAACGGAGATAAACAACTTGCATCTGGAGGAAGGAAACCATTGAATCTTTTCATCATGCGGACGAGCCGCACAATCTCATCGGGCCTTAATTTCCTCGGATCTTTTGTTCTCAAGAATCCGACAGCCAGCAGTAGTCGGAGAACTACGTTCTTGTCGACTTTTTGGAAGTGGGTTTTCATGAAATCCAACATGCTTCGGGATCTAGTGGTCTTTGTGAAACCTTCAAGCTTTTCGATATTCATGTCACCAAAATGCTTTTTGAACCTCTTCATGGTTTGCGAAAGTCTGATGATGTCTTCATGTTTCAACTTCTTCGGATCTGCTGATCTGACAAATCCCGCGAACTCTAGAAAGTTGACAGCGGTGCCTCCACCGACTCGATGGAAATGTCTTTGCATGAAGTCTAGCATGGTTCGGTACTCTGTCACGCGTACGAGGCGCTGAATTGTCTCCACGTCCACTCCATAAGGATGTGGTAGCGTTTCTTTTGGTGGAGGCGGCATTTTTGTTGTGGCTTTGGTGAACACGTATAATCGTCCTTTTGGGTCCACGAATTCGATGTCCGCGTAGGGTGTTACCAGTGCTGTTTGTTTCAAATACTCCAAAATCTTAGGCATAGCTCGAAAATAATCTCCCTCCAGAGAAAACTCCACGATTGTCCCGCGCCATCGATCCTTGTTTCTATGGATTTTGCGATCCAGAATGAGCGGACGGTTCCTTTGGATGTCTATCACCAATTTATACTCGTATGTCTTGGATGTGCCTGTACTTGATCTGACTTGAACTGGTTTGTGGGTAGTGATCTGTCCATAAAGAATGGCCATTGTTCCTCCAAGTCCAAAAGTCCCTCGGGCTTGCTTGAGTTTGTACTTTGAACCGAACAGAACCTGCCCGAACGCTGATGGCACGTGACGTGCTGGAATTCCGGAACCGTTGTCCATAACTCTTAGCTTGTAGACACCCACCCCCAGTTCTGACTGCACTTCCTCTGCGTTTTCACGGGATAGTCGAATGTAAATTTCTGGAGGAATGTTCGATAGGTCTGAGGCATCGAGGGCGTTTTCCACAAGCTCTCTTATACATGAAAAAATCGCCCTTGTTGGATTAGTAAAGCCTGCTATGTCTCGGTTGCGATAGAAAAAATCTGCAGGACTTATCTCCTCAAAGGTCACCAAACCCCGTTACCTCCTCCACGTAGTACTCAATGATACGACGAAACGCTTTGTCTGTTTTTCCATTGTCTTGACAGCGTTTTCCATTGGAGACTATAACCAAAATAGATTGTATGATACATGGCAACATGACAGTTTCGTTCTTATTTTGACATGATAAATATTTCAATGTTGCTTTAAATTTTGAAAAAGTTGCAAATAACTGTTGGATGAAACGCTGTTTCACGCGTTCTTTCAAACTAGTCTCTATATGAGGTCTCCCACAGTTCCATCTTCTTTTTCTTGAGTTCTCTCCGTTTTCTATGTAGATATCGATACACCGAGCGGTGAAGGCTTCCTCTTATTAGCATTCGAACTGCTTCTTTTGCGG
>CP070791.1:110153-124858 GCA_020346825.1 Candidatus Bathyarchaeota archaeon | reverse complement strand
GCCGAAGTCCCAAAGATAACTGATGATGGCGCCGTCAGGATCTTCGCTCTCAGATGCATCGAAGCGAATTTCTTCGCCTGTGAGCACCATTGTTGCGTCCTCAGTAAATAATGCAGCTGGAGGTCTGTTCAAGACAGTTTTTATCGCCGATGTTGACGAAGATGCTCCGTCGTCGTCAGTTACGGTAAGAGCAACTGTATGTAAGCCGTCTTCTGTATAGGTGTGATCCACTATTTTCCCTGTTGCGTCTGTTCCGTCGCCAAAGCTCCAGAGGTAGCTTGCAATGGTGCCGTCGGAGTCATGGCTGCTTGAAGCGTCGAATGTGATTCCTTCGCCCGTGTATACGGTGCCTGCTGATTCGGTGAAGTCTGCTACAGGCGGTTTATTCAAGATATGCTTGGTTGCTGTGGCGGTTGCTGTTGCTCCGTTATCATCAATAAGAGTCAAAATTACCGTGTAGCTTCCGTCATCGTCGTAGGCATGTTCTACGACTGTTCCGGAAGCGTTTGTGTCATCACCGAAATCCCAGTAATATGCGACAATGGTTCCGTCTGGGTCGTAGCTCTCGCTCGCGTTGAATGTGGTAGTTTCTCCTGTGTAAACTGTTTCCGCTGATTCGCTGAACTCGGCTACTGGGGGAAGGTTTGGATGAGCTTTCACAGTATAGTTGTAGGTAACGGTTTTGGCGCCATTATCCACGTTATCGTAGGCTTCGATGTAGAACTTGACGTTGACGTCTGCGCCCTGTCCAGGAATCGTTGCTGTCCAAAGTCCATTTCGCATCACCATTTCTATGGGGGCCCATTCATCGTCCATTCGGTACCATAAGGTGACATTCTTGATTCCGCTGGCACATCCACACTCGTTAATCCATACACTAATGCTCACCTCCTCATATGCTAGAGGTTCTTCAGGTTTCCAAGTTGGAACGTCGATCATCGGAGAGGTATTGTCTAGAATTACTGCAACAGTCTCTTCATCAAAGTTTTCAGATCTATCGTAAACAGTTACTTGGATGATGTAGACGCCATCAGGATATTCGGGAGCAGATGTATTCCAATCGTAAATGTGTAGTCCTGTGGATGTCCATTGTTTCACAATTGTGTCTTCAATCTTCAGCTCTGCCCTGTCGAAGTTGTCGTCATACACGTAGACTTTTATCGTGACCATGCCGGCTAGGTAATTCCCATGAGATGGTTCGTCTATTCTGGCTAACGGTAGGTACGCGTCAGCCACCAAGTAAGAATGAACATCAGAATCAACCCAATTCCCTGCGTTGTCAAGAGCACGTATTTTGTAGTGAACTACTGTTCCTTGGGGAGATGCTGGAATGAACCCTGTGTACAAATTGGTTTCAAAAGTCATTCCTATTGGTTGCCAGTCACTGTTCGTCTTGTAAAGTAAGGTGACGTTTTTGATTCCGCTGGCTTCTGGGGATTCGGTTATTTTCGCGAAGACTGCAACGGTTTCGTTGTAGTTCGGTGACGTTGGAACGTGCTCTATGTAGGTGATAATCGGAGGATAGAAATCGCCTACTATATAGGAAATGGTTTCTGAGGTTGCAAGGTTATCAGCTTTGTCACTGGCATAGATCATGTAGCTGACAGTTGTGTTATATGGTTGTGGTGAAATCTCAGCTACGTACAGTCCGTCATCCAGATTCATGGTTATGTTGCTCCAGCTGGCTGAGTCGAGTTGACAACTGAGAACTACTGATTCAACCCCGCTTTTTTCATCGATGACTTGAGCCATTATTGTTGCGGTTTCATCGTAGTCTGGAGTTTCTGGAATTCTTAGCACGCTTACGATGGTGGGAGGTTCTTGGTCTTCGCAGAGGCCTCCGATTAGTTTGATGATATGGTCAATTTTGTCGATGAGAACGGTTTTCCAGGGATCAACGATCCATTCCTCAATTTTTCCTCGAATATCGTTTCTAAGATTGTTTATAGTTCCCTTATACGCTCCGACCATAACCTGCCAGATTGCAACACCAACCTTCAGCCCTAAAACTTTTCTATAGCAAGCGTACGGCTTCTTGAAGGCTTCTGCAGGCAACCCTGCAATCTCTGAGGAGATGCCGCGCAAAGAGGCAACTATCGCCTCGCATTCTCTACCACGTTTCTGTACGCGCTGTTTTGGGGAGGCAGTCACTGAGATAACCATAATTGATGTTGAGAGCACTAAAGAAATTAGTAGCAGAGTAATCAAACGGAGACGTAGCCGTTTTCTCATTTTTTCTTCTCTTTCTAGGTTCTTGTTTCTGTTTAACCTAATCTCTGCTATGTAATACGTCAAATTGGTTTGTGCCCCGTATAATTCCTAACCGACATAAACTTCCGATTCTAGACATAAAGGCAGTATTCCTCGAAAGAAATATTCTCAGCGAAAATGTAAAAGACATCTAGAAAAAACCTCTATCATAAATTCAGGGTTTAAATCATCGCGCGCGCATGATGAACTCCAATGAAGTTCGTTGGAAAATAGTAAAGGCGTTGTTTGATGAGTTTCCATCCTAGAGGAAAAAGACGAGAGAACCCCTAGAAACCTAGCTTCAGTTTTTGTATCGAGACGACGGGGAACCATGCATTTTTTCAAGCATCTAAACATTGAATGTGCTGGATCACGGCTTCTCTTGAGCCGTTGCGACTGATACACAGTGAATATGAAGCTAGAATTCATAAATGATTAATTATTGAAGGTTTTCTTTATTGTTGTTGGTGTTACCATTGACAGAGATTCCTCGTGCACCCGAACAGATAGCCAAACGAAAGGTTATCGTTTACAAGTCTCGTGTTGATCCTACCATAGTGAAATTGACTGCGGAGAAAATGAAAAGCAAATTGTTTGTCAAGTTCGGTTTTTCCAAGCCTCGTCCAGAAGAGATACAGGTGGTTTCAGTTGATAAACATTATGAACCCTACATTCTCCTTGATGCAAAGTACAGCGTCGACTACTACAAGACGAAGGTTTACACCCTTGACGTTGACAATGAAACCGAGGAAGTCAAGATATTAGATGAAACATTCGAGCCTGAAGTTGTGGTTGACTCCGCCGGAGTGACTCGCAAAGTAATCAAGCTGGAGACGAAAGAATGTGTGTCTTACATAGACAAGGCTTATGTTGTTATTGACAAAACAGGTCGTGAGGTTCCAACTGACCAAGTGCCTTCCGCCCCTTCTGAGGATCATCCCCAAAAAATATTGAAGGAAGCCAGAAAAAAGGTGGAGAAGGTCAAGTTTTCTCCTCGAAAGGGGGTAGAACTGGTTAAGAACAGGATTGTAAAGAGGCCTGCGGACCTCGATTCCATTGAAAACGAACTCTTCAAAATCTCCGAGTACGCTATAATTTACAGTCCAGTCTACGAGATTACTTTTCGGCATGTCAAGAGTGGCAACGAGAGAAGTATCAAAATCGATGGAGTAACAGCTAAAATAGTCCCGTGACAAACGCTGTTGTAGCCTGCAGTCTACGGGTTCCTTTTTAACCAAAAAGTCGGCGAGTTGGCTACAAACGGATTCTCTTTTCCTCTTCTCAAGAGGTTTGAGATCTCTTCGTAGTTTTCCAGGTATTTGACGCCTTTGGCAGTGGTCTTGTAGACGGTCTTTCCATTTTCAATATGTCTCTTGAGAAGTTCTCTTCTGATGAGGAAGTTCAAGTACTCGTTAAGTTGAGCAAAGCTTAGGTTCGCTCTATACATTATTTGAGTTTTCAAACTTCTGTCTTTAGCTATGACCAGTATTTCCGCTATGATGTATAAGCGGTCCCTGCGTTTGCGGGGTGTTTCCACCGGTTCGGTTTTCAAACTGCAAACCTCGATAATCTTCTTCTATAAGTTTCGTCTATATCCCAAGAAAACCTGGACCCCTAAAAGGCGTGTTTCCGAAGAGAACATATTTCTATAAAAGAAATATTGTAGCCTTTTCTAGTGCTCTCTTCTTTTCTTCATCCCCACATTGTCCTGATGTGCTTGCGGTTTGGTTCTTGCCGAAACGGCACAACGCTTATAAGACAGAGTCGTGATCCGAATATGAAAAACCCCCACCGAACGGTGATATCTTGAACATCGAGAGAATGAAACGCCGCGCCTTTCATCTGCGATTGCTAATTGACAGAAGCAAAAACAGAAAATTGAAACGAGAGGCGATTAGAGAGTACGTTGATCTCATACAACGGATAGGCTGAATGACTAAGTCGCTAGCTAGATAGACACCGCAATCTTTCTTGTTTGTTACAATTGTTGGCGTGTTATCTTTGAGCGTGCATGCAAAAGAGTTTGTAGATAGTGGGATGAAATTGCGCGCGCGCAAAATTGTATGCTTGCGTATCCGGGATTTCCTTTGAGTTTACGCTGATTACGTCGCGGACTTCGTCAGGTAAAACGAATGCTAGAGTCTCTGTAGCCCGGATAAAAAAGAAAATAAGATTGATTCAAACTTATTTCACGAAAAAAAGCCGCCAAGAACGACTATTTTGAAATCGGTCCCTCCAATAAGGCGAATTGTTTCCCAGACAAAGCATCAGCTGATTAACTAGCAACAACCATCGCGTACTATTGTGATATACTTTTTCATGTTAGCTAAACTTAAAACAAGCATTCGTACACAAGGTTTCAACTATCACAGAAGAGGAGGCTTGTCAATGACTCAGCGTGTACGTAATGGCATTCGCTCGTATATTTGTCAATCTTGTGGTTGGCGTTGGAACTGTTTCGAGGTCAGAGAATGTCCAAAATGTGGAAAACTCGACTTTGATGAAAGAACTAGAACATGCTCAAAATAGTCTTCCAAAGGTTAAATGTCTTGGAATATTGAATATGCGCGCGCCCCGTTTTGCATACATAATTGTTGTTTCATGTTTCGTCTCATTCAGTGACTGTGCGTGCTCTTCTCTATGGATCTTTCTATTTTGTAGGAGTGAGCACAGTGCATGCAGCGCGCGCGAAGGATCCTGTCCGCGGGATGAAAGTAAACGAGAAAACAGTCAAGTACACGACAGTGCACATGGAAAAGACCTACTATTCCTACGCCGCCGGATGCAAAGAAGCGTTCGAAAAGAATCCCCATAAATACATGAAGATGTAAGTATGGAGAATTGTAGATAAGCAGGAAACGAATCCATAGAAACTATGTACGCCCATAGACACGCAAACTTGTCTACCGAAAGTTTATTGCGTTTCCATTCACTAAGAACATAAATGTCCTTACAGGTGGAATTTGTTGTTAGAACCAATCCGGAAAACTGCTGAAAAAATAAAGCGGCTTGACATTCAAGGTGCTAGAAACGTTGCGATAGCCAGCATAGAGGCGATTGAAACCTTGGCAAAGGAAACAAAAGCAAGGAACCGGAAGAACTTGTTGAAGCAACTTTCTGAAGCCAAGGATATTCTTTTTGCTTCAAGAGAAACTGAACCACTTATGAGAAATGCTGTTCGATGGGTAATTAGTAGAGTAGAGAGAAGCAGCAAGGAAAAGGTTGGGGAACTGACTGAAATAGTCTCCTCGGCTTCACAATTATTCCTGAAAGATCTTGAAGATTCAAAGGATAGAATCGCTGAAATAGGGGTCAGAAGAATTCGAGACAACTCTGTAATTTTCACTCACTGTCACTCTTCCACAGTCACTAATCTGCTGAAAAAGGCTAAAGAGGAAGGTAAATCTTTTGAAGTTGTCTGTACCGAGTCGCGACCTGTCTTTCAGGGCAGACTGACCGCGAAAGAAATGTTGGATTATGGTGTGAACACAACCTTAATTGTAGATTCTGCTGCCCGATTTTTCATTAATCAAGTGGATCTTGTGGTTGTTGGAGCGGACGCGATGACTTCGGAGGGAAACATCGTGAACAAGATTGGAACAAGTATGATTGCCCTTGTAGCTTATGAGGCTCGAGTACCCTTCTACGTTGTTTCCGAACTCCTGAAGTTCGACCCAGTAACCATGTATGGCGACTATGAAAAAATTGAGGAGAGAAGCTCAAACGAAGTCTGGGAAAATCCTCCGAAAAAACTGATTGTGAGAAACCCAGCCTTTGATGTAACCCGAAGAGACTTCATTCACGGCATTATATGCGAAGAGGGAATAATCTCTCCCCACTCGATAATCGAAGTTATGCAAAGAAAATACCCGTGGGTTTTCGAGTAAACCAAAGGCTAGGAGTTTTGCCTCCACATTCGAAGTGCAATTTCAAGTTCCCTGTGGGTTTCTGCGTATTCGCTCAGCAGTAGACCCTCTAGCGTTGCATCTACTGCTTGTCGCATGGCCTTAGCTCCTGAAACAGTTCCATCTCCATGACCATGGATTCCCCCTCCTGCTTGAATAGCAAAGTCTTTCCCAAAGAATTCGATTAGCGCCGGAACCAATCTCGGATGTAAACCTCCCGAAGCAACGGGCAAAACCAGTTTCAACCCATCCATTTCCTCTTTCAACGCTTCACAGTTTTCCCTAACTTCCTCTCTTGTTTCAAACATCTTTCCTACAACTGTGCCTACATGAAGTTGATCTACACCTATTATTCTGGCAATTCTAGCCACTACTTTCATTGAAATACCATGCCTAGGATTCTTTGTAAAAGCTGCGTGCCCAGCACGATGTGCATGAATAACCAAGTCAAAATCTTGTTCACGCAAAGTCTGCAAAGCAGAAAAACCGCAGGTCAAAATGTCCACCATTACATACTCCCCCCCACTCTCAAAAACAAACTCAGCCCTTCTCAACATCTCTTTCGTTTCCGCTGTGATATTGATCATGTAAACCTTTCTTTCGCCAGTCTCTTCTTCGGCTTTGTCTCTGCCTTCTAAAGTCTTTATGACCCGGTCTTCAAATAGATTAAATTTCTGGCTACTCAAGTTCTCATCGTCCTTCACTATGTCACATCCTCCAATCCAAGCTTCATAGGCAACTTTTGCATGATCTACCGTTTTCAACCCAAGTTTAGGCTTAATTATTGTGCCCACCAGTGGACGGTCATAGACTTTCAAAAGCTTGCGGATTCCTTCAACACCATATTTTGGACCGTTGAAGCTTCTGACAAGTCGCGCGGGCAGATGAATATCGTTAAGCCTGAGATTTTTTATTGTTCTTAGTCCGAAAATGTTTCCTGAAACGCTACTCAAAATATTGGGCATGTTTCCTAACTCGAAAAGCTCTAGTGGATAAGCTATTTCCACTTTGTTTTCCTCTATTTTTTGGACGTGGGCGGCAAGTCTCATGACGTAGGGCTTTACGGTTGTGAGTTCAGTCCATGTTCCTATTGAACTTTCAGCAGCCACTCCGCCTGCAGCTTCCTCCATTTTCATGCCTTCTGGTTCTACGTGAAATGTGCAAACAACATCAGTTTCTTTGGCTCTATATTTTAAATCCACGAAATCTATATATCGCAAATCAATCCAAGCTTCCTGTCTTCTTTGATTGAATAAAACTAAAAGTTCTTTAAATCATTTAGCCATAGTAGGACTACTTATCAGTTGAAAATTTGAGACGTGAAACTACATGAAACTCAAAGCTAGGCTTCTAGATATTCAAGCCGGCAGTAAAAGCATCGCGTTATTAGATGATGAAGCCGCTAGTCTTTTGGGGGTCCACTCTTCCGATAGAATTGAAATAACTTACAAGAACGAACAATTAATTGCTATAGTCAACATAGCGAGCAACTTTCCACCTAACCAGGTTGGATTTTACGAAGAGATCTCAAAAAAGCTGGGAGTGCGAACTGGAGAAACCGTTGAAGTACATCCTGCGGAAAGACCCGAGGGACTAAGTTATGTTCGGGCAAAAATACGTGGGGAAAGACTACGGGAAAACGAAATAAGAATAATAGTTCAAGATGTGGTTGAACGTCACCTGAGTGACACTGAACTAGCGTCCTTTGTAACAGCACTACACATTCACGGATTAAGCATGGATGAAACTGAAGCTTTGGCAAAGGCAATGGTGGAGACCGGAAGCATCCTGACCCTTGATAAGAGTCCAATCCTTGATAAACACAGCATAGGTGGAATCCCCGGTGACAAGACATCACTTTTGATAACACCAATTATTGCTGCTGCTGGATTTATCATACCCAAAACCTCCTCTAGAGCCGTCACTTCTCCGGCAGGAACTGCCGATCGCGTTGAAACGTTATGTCCAGTAAACCTTACCATCGAAGAAATAAAGGAAGTAGTGAACAAAACAAATGGTTGCATGGTGTGGGGTGGAGCCATGGAGCTGGCCCCGGCAGACGACATCTTTATCCAAATTGAATATCCACTAGCAATAGATCCTTTGCTTCTCCCATCAATCATGAGTAAGAAAAAAGCCATAGGCGCCACACATGTAATCATAGACATCCCAACCGGAAGAGGCACAAAAACAAAGACAATTGGCCAAGCAGAGGCACTAGCATACGATTTCATTGATCTGGGAAAACGACTAGGGACAAATGTTCAGTGCGCAATAACCTTTGGAGAACAACCTATTGGATACGCCATAGGTCCAGCATTGGAAGCTAGAGAAGCATTGTCAACCATCCTAGGAAACGGACCAGTTGATCTCAAAGAAAAGGCAATAAATGTTGCGGGGATCCTTTTCGAAATGGTTGGCCTCGAAAACGGAAAACAGAAAGCAGAAGCACTCCTAAAATCAGGAAAAGCAGAGAAAAAGCTCAGAGAAATTATAGAGGCGCAGGGTGGAAACCCAAAAATCAAGGTCGGAGAAATAGAGGTTGGAGACAAGAAAGCAGAAATAACGGCAATTGGAGAAGGCAGAGTTTTGCGGATCGACAACAGAAAAATCGCTCAAGTTGCCAGAGAAGCTGGTGCTCCAAGAGAGAAGGGAGCCGGAGTCACACTTTACACAAAACTTGGAGACCACGTTAAGAAGGACGGAGTAATCTTCAGAATACATGCTGAGAGAAACACAAAACTAGAAGCAGCCATCGAACTGGCGAAGAAGCTTCAACCTGTGGAATTGAGCAAGAGACCAGAAGAGAGAATGCTGATGGCTCGAGTGCCAACACGAATCATACGCAAAAAGACCTTCATGTTAGAGAGGTAACCATACATACAAAAAGAAGATTTTCAATGAAGGCTTTGGAAAAGGTACAGGCTACGGATTGTAATTGATTAGGAAAGACTGTGAAGTATACGGTTGGGCATCCGAGAAATAAACAAACACGGCAAAGAAGCCCAATTCACCATAACCATACCCCAAGACACACAAAAGCGGAAAGCTCGCCTATCGACTTAATTGACTCGCGCACCGTTTCGTATGTCTTTTTTGTCAAAACATTTTTAAATATCGATTGGTTACTGCTTCTGGAATCCGCTGAAAGAAAAAGAAGAATCATTTGAGAGGTTGATGTGAATGAAAAAGAAAATGTTGAATCTTCTCTTGGAATTATTGAAGGATTCTAAGAGGAGTGACAGGGAACTAGCCAAGGTTCTGGGAGTCTCTCAACCAACTGTGAGCAGAACGAGAAGCAAACTTGTGAAGGAAGGAATAATCCAGGAATTCACTGTGATCCCAGACTTTGTGAAGATGGGATATGAAATCATGGCCATAACTACCTTCCAGACAAGAGCAAAGGACATGGAAGAAAGAACCGCAAAATGGGCAGAGGCGAGACCAAACGTCATCTTTGCAGCAAGAGCTAACGGCATGGGTAAAAACGGAGCTACAATCTCTGTGCACAAAAGCTTCGCAGACTATTCCAACTTCGTATCAGACCTCAGGTTAGAATGGGGAGACGCCCTAGGCGACTATGACATGATCCTCATTAGCCTGCGAGACTTGATTGCCAAACCGCTATCACTGAAATACTTGGCAGAACAAAAAGAAACATAAAACACAAATGCTATTAGTGTCTTCTCTTCGGCCGCAAAAAAACATAATATTCTGGAGAGCAGTCAACGTAGTTGACTGAAGCCACTTATGCCGCGCGCGCGGCGCAAGAAAATAGCATTCTTCCCATGGCTGGGGTTATCTCTCTCTGGCGGATTCATTCCTATCCAAACGCCACGGCTGTCAAGTTTCCCACAAAATACGAAATGACGATGACGACTACTGCCAAGAAAATGTGCTCCAAGAGCAGCTTCATCGGATTCTCCTTTCTTATCTTTGCAATGTATAGATTAAGAAGAATAAGAAGCAGCATCCCCCACACAATCGCTACAACAATTGCACTATAAGAAGGAAGAAACAAAATAGGAATCGCAAAAGTCAAAGTGAAACCTGAGACCGAAATGAAAGCAAGAAGAGTAGTTAACCAAATCTCCTTCGCAGTATGTTTACTCTCTTCCTCCTCAACCTCCGCCTCCTCAGCAGTATGCAAGCTTACAGCGTCAGACAAACCATCAGCAAAAGCCATAATCACAATCCCAGCGACAACAGCCAATCTCGAGGAAGTCGCCGAATGCATGCCAACAATCATCCCAAGAGACGTAATCACTGCCGTAGTTAAACCAAAAGAAATAGCAGTAATTACTTGATGAGAATATCCTTTAGCCACATTATCCTCTCCACGAAGAGACACCACACAAGTTAATATAAATCTAGTTGATCAGAACCAGAATCCTAACACGCGCACACATATACACACACCTGCATGCATGCAGCGCGCGCGCATCTTGAATATGGATTATGGTTTCACAACTCTTTTGACCATTGACGCAAGAGTAAACTGTGAAGTCTGGTTGAGTCTACACGCCCGAATAGTCCCCCTACTAAAACTGTTTGCGGACTCAACCAAACCAACATACCAACATGGCAAGCCACAAGCGTTTTGGCTGGGTTTGGATGAGACGAATTCGACAAGACACGAGAGGCGTAAGCAACATAATAGTTGTTGCGTTGGGTCTAGTGATAGTGGTAGCCATAGTAGTAAACATTGTTCTTTGGAATTACGATATGAACCAACTTGATTGGGAGAAAATGAAGGAAGACATTACTATCCAAAGCGTTACTTCAATCAATTCTGGTCTCTGGTCTTTCAGCCCATCGGAGTATGCTCTTGGCGGGTCAACAAGCCGGTTTTCAGGGGGGGTTTCAAACCTCACATCAGATGATGGTGTCTACATGGCTTTTAGAAGTTACACCTCGGGAACAGACACTCTAGATTCGGTGGACAACAACACTTCAAACATAGACACTTCAGCCGACAAGGGTACGCACTCAAACTTCACAGCCCAACAGTATGGTCCAGATTTGATTAATGACACTTTAACTGAACAAAACACAGCAGCGCTTTCAAACACAACTCTGCTTAGCGACGGTTTTGAAGCTGCTGACTGGGATGCTAATTGGGATGACCTTCCTCACAGTTGGCAAGAGGACAACACTGTTGTAAACAACGGCTTAGCTTCAGCTTGGGCAACCCAAGGGAATGAAGGATATTTCACCTGTGATGTCGTTGATGCAAGTGATGCCGACGCAATCTACATTGATTTTTGGTTCAGGAAGAATGACATCGAATCCACAGATTTCGCTCTTTATTATTATGACGGAAGCACCTACGACCTAGTTGACGAGCTTGACAACAATGGTGATGATAACTCGTGGCTGCATTACACCGAGAAAGTCACAGACAGCCAGTATTTCAATTCCAATTTCAGGATAAGGTTTGATGCAACTCTCGGTGGGGGAGAAGACATTTGGGTAGACGATGTATCAATCAAGAAAGAGACTCAGCCCACCACAAATTATGAGTTGGATTTAGAAGTCCAATGGACCTCATTGGACTTTGACAAGTCCAATGAGGAACTCTGCATCTATGGCGGAACAATGGGGGCAGAAAACATCACGGTTGACGTCTGGGACGGAGGGGCATGGCAAAACCTGTTCACAGATCTTGCGAACGGATGGAAAAACGTTTCAGTCTCCGCATATTTAACCTCGTCAACATTTACAATCAGATTTAGGGGCGAAACAGAGACAGGCGACACAACTCAAGACAAATGGAACATAGATGTTACAATGCTGCATGTCTGGTCTGATGAATATACTGCGGAGGTTGAATTCACAGGTTCAAGCAACACTGAATATTGGAATCAACTAAACTGGACATTTAACAGTGCATGGACAATTGGCTCTGTAGCCGTTACAATTCAACTATATGACTACTCACTTGACGACTATCCAACGAGTGGAAACGGCTATTCAACCTACACTTCAAATACGATGCCAGACACCGATGAAAACAAGACTCAGACGATCAGTGCTGGCTCAACCAATTATAGAAATGCAACAGGTTACTGGAAGATGAAAATCAAAGGGGTCAAGGCCACAACCACACAGTTTGACTGCAAAGTTGACATGATTAAACTCAATGCTGCGAGGTATTCAGGGATCCGTTTTATCTTTGGGAACGAAGGTTCCCCAACCATCCATCTAGTATCTCTTTGGATAAACAACTCAACCATCCATCAAAGATACGATATAGACATATTCATCAATTCCGCTGACACCGAAACCTACATTCGCAATGACATCAATCTACCAAGCAAACCGTACACTGTTAAAGTCGTTACGGAAAGGGGAAACATCGCAGTATATTCTGAGAGCTAAGACTTACGTCTTAATCAAATCATATCTGTTCTTAATCCAAACTTCGATGTATGTATTAGATCCCCATTTGTCTTGTTCCTTGGAATTCTATGGATTTCTTGATACGTGTAGGTAGCTAAAAGGCCCTGCAAAAACAAAGCAGAATCTTGTTGTTCTAAATTCTAGAAAATTCTTCTGAATGATTTCCTCAGAAGCTATTTAAGCGTTCAACGGAATAACTGAAGGTTTGTGAAAGGAGTCTTACAGTGTTGCCTAGAGTCGACGACATTCTGAAGTTGCTGGAAAACGGAGATTGGCATGACCTCGAAGAAATAGAAAAGAAGATTCAACTTCCCAACCTATACACCGCAAGCGTCACAGACTTCCTAGCGCAATACGATTTCATCAGGCTAGATAAAGAGAGAAAAAAGGCAAAAATAGATTCTTCTACTCAGATTTTCCTCAAAAAAATCCGACGACTCGAAGACGAAGAACAGCTCTAATCCGAAATGAGGACTCTTAGGCGATCATACGCTCTGAGCAAACTATTTCCCTTCCTTGTAGTTTTGAAGGACCTCGAGTCCACACCTTTCCTTTCTGTGACTCTCCTCAGAAGCCCTCGGTCGAGGAGGAACTTCAAGTAGTTCTGAAGTTGCTTGAAGCTGAGGTTACAGCCATACATGATCTGCGTCTTCCTTGCGCCACCACCAGTCTTCCGCAGAACGTCTGCGATAATATCGATCTTGCTTCGATGTGAACGAACGAATTGCCCCTCAACCTCAATCAAAAGTCTGCACCGAGAGACAGTTCCGCCTTTCAATATTTCCTATAGATATATCTACATATTTAAGCCTTCATCAGAATGCTGATGACAGCATCCAAGCAGAAAAACCGTTGCTTCAGACAACTATATTCAGAAAAGGAAACACAAAAAGAAGTATGCGCAGTTTTTCACCGCAATGGGTGATAGATCCTAACAAAAAAGGATTTGTGTTTCGTCAACCTTTTACGCAAGGTTCAATTCCTTGCAAAGTTTGTTGTGATCAACACTCTTTTCCATGAAGATGCTCAGGCGATGTTTGTTGACTGTGCTGGACAGGAGTTTTGCGTCTTCGCCCTCCAAGATCATAGTGTCTACCCCGCCGATTTCAAACAAGGTTGATATATCTTCTCCTGCTTCGAAGGCTGTTGTGGACATTACTGCGTAATCAACTATTCTAGTCGGATCCTTTAGGTCAATTGAAGCTGAATCTTGGCTCCTTAAAATGTATCCAACGATTCCCTCTTGATCTTTGATTTCTCGCAGCTTTTCCTGCAGTTCTTCAAGGTTGTTTCCAGATTTGTTTTGCTTAGACATGTAGATCCCTTCAAGTTTCCGCTGGTTTGACTCTTACTATTTCTCCCTTTTTCACCTTAAGCTTCTTGCAAACCTTTTCAGGTATCATGATCATTCCTTTTCCTTTCAGCTTCGTGTCTTTGATTTCCTTCACTTCGCACTGTGTGGCTTTTCCACCAAAGGCTTCTATTTCAACGTGTTCGACGCTTCTATCATCCAACAATTTGCTCCAGTCTCTAAGGATTTCTATATCGATTTGCACAGCATCGCCAACAAAGAATCCGCTAAGAGTGCCTACGGCAAGTTGTTTGGAAGTTGGGAGTTGGAGGGGGGTAGGGGTGACGGTGTCTAGTATTTTGAGAACGGTTGGAACTATCACGCGTGTTATAGAGTTCAGAATGGTCGTGTCCGCGTTTTTGGATGCTGCCAAGGCGAGGTACTTGTCGTTGATGCGGGACAACATCACTCTGCCTTTTTTTCCTTTAACGTGTAATGTTTTGAGGTTTCCAATTGTCTCTGCTTTTTCTGTTATGCTTTGAAACGAGTGTACCATTTCTTCTGTTGTTTTTTCGTCGGCTTCGGAAACCTTTGCGACTATGGTTCCATCCTTGGTAAAAATGAGGGAGTGACTAATGTCGGGACACATGTTCTTGATTTCGGTGAGAGCGTTCCTTAAGGCAACCGCGTAAGGGTCTTGGTTCACTGTCTTCACGTCCAGGCTAGATTAGGAGATCTTCAGCAGAATCCGTTCCGGCACTTTGTCGCTTTCCAACACTATGTATTTGAGGCCCTCTGTTTCTCCGATTTGGTCCACCCAATTCAATGCTTCGCGGGCTTTTTGCAGAATCAAGAGT
>CP070791.1:103820-110053 GCA_020346825.1 Candidatus Bathyarchaeota archaeon | reverse complement strand
CCCACGATTCCCGGTCTTTCTGTAGGGTATTTCTCTAGCTCCACCTTTTCCTTTACAGCTTTTTTCGGCACAACGACGATGGCTTTTGCTCCCACGATGTTAGCTACATAGGCGACCGATAATCCGTGGTTCCCAGAGGATGCTGTAACCAATCCTTTCTCTAGATCTGGCTTGGAGATGTTACATATTTTGTTGGCTGCACCCCTTATCTTGAAGACTCCCACCGGTTGAAAACCTTCAAGTTTTAAGTACACTTTGGCGCCTGTCCTCTGGCTGAAAACAACTGAATAATACGTTGGAGTTCGAGCAACAATGTCTCTTATTTTCTTACTGGCTTCAAGTATATTTTGAAAATTCACAACCTCTTCGTTCATAATCCATACCTGCGGTCTATCCAGGAGAGACGTGCGCACTTCTTGTGTCTTCCTTCATTCTAGAGGTTTTGTCCATGAGTTTCAAAAGGATAGGCCCAGCTTCTCTTTCACCAAAAGTCTTGATGAAAACCGACACCAAAGCGATTTTTTTCATTCTCTCAGCGAGACGTTCAGCTAGAATACGGGCGATCATTACGTTTCGGTCACCAAGCAAAATTGAAGATAAAGGTGGCCCAACCATTCTCCCTTTTGGAGGAATAGCCAACGCCAAGGTTCCCAACTGGTCTTCTCCTTCACTAAAGAGTACCAAATTCGCGTTTTCTGTTTCAATAGAAATGGCTAGGAATAGGGTATCACGTTCAATTATTTTTTCCTGAACAATCTTTGCTCGTGACATAGTTGATTCTTCCATGTTCATTTATAGCGTTGCCCATCTATTATTTAGTGTTTTCAAGAGCCCTTGTGGAGGACTTGTACTAGTGACCAGAAACAGAGCAAAAGATATTCTCCACGTACTTCAAGACAACTTCTCCATCCCAAGGTGGACCCGTTCGAACAGGGAACCATTCAAAACACTAATTGTAACAGTGCTTTCTCAGGCGACGACTGACAAGAACGCGGTTAGGGCCTTCAAGAACCTTTCAAGCGTGTTCCCCATAACCCCAGAGGCCTTGGCCAAGGCAAGCGTTGAGAAGATTGAGAACGCCATAAGAGTTGGGGGCCTATACAAGAACAAGTCAAGAGTCATTAAGGCTTTTTCTCGTATGGTTATGAAAAAGTTCAATGGCTCACTAGATTTTGTTTACTCGCTTCCCTTCGAAAAGGCTCGAAGAACGCTTCTAAGCTTTCCCGGGGTGGGACCTAAAACTGCTGATGTTGTTCTCCTCTTTTGCGCTGGAAAACCAACAATTCCGGTAGACACTCATGTAAACCGTGTTTCGAAGAGATTAGGATTGACTCCACCCAAAGCTGATTACGAAAAGGTTCGGCAGACGCTTGAAGGACTTTACGAACCCGAAAACTATCTTTCTGTTCATTTGCTATTCATATTGTTGGGTAGAGAATGTTGCAAGGCGCGAAAAACCTTGTGCAGCACCTGTCCTACCAACGCTCTATGCCCATCTAGACGCTTAATGGAGTAGTTACTTCAAAACACTTGGTTTCATTCACAACCTGCGTAACGCAAATTCTCACACGATGTACTCGGTGTAAACCGTGCTTAAACCAATTTCTTTGCACCCTTCGTCCAGTTTTATCTGACCGAAACGAAGGGTTGACACCTCCTCGTCTACCGCGGTGTAAATCTTCAAAAACTTTCGCCCATAGTCAACTCTACATAGAATGCCAATCCCAAGAAAATTCCCTTGCTCATCATGCAACCCGACCAGCAAGCCTTCTTCTTCGCCCTCTTTTATCACCTTAGCCCTTTTCTTGAGCTTCTTTTCAATTTCTCTAATTTGTTCCTCTATGATCGAGTGATTTCTTTTTAAAGCAATGAAAACAGTAGTAAGCGTCTCTTCGGAGTATATGGGTTTTGCTCCCAGCAAATTCTCTATCTTTCGCATACGCTCTCGAGTTAGGGGACTGCCAGTACCTAGAACAGAGCCTTTAACTCTAATCCATTTCAGAGCAAATGACCGCACTTTGGCATGTTTCAAATATTTTTTGTAACTCAGCTCGCGCAGGATTTTCCTCTTCTCCCGATTTCTTTGCTTCACCAACTGCGGAGAGTCTATAGCAAGAACTTTGACCTCTTTCAACGCTGTAAGTATAGGCGTCAAATCGTCCTCTCGTCGCATCCCCACAACCACGGTGGGAGAAACTGTTTTAGCCAACTGGATTTTGTATTTGGTAGCATCCTCACCCTCGACCCATCCGTCGGTGTTTATGATAAGAAAATCTAGATCTGTCTTCATTGCTTTACTCTTCAACTCAGCTAGTCCCTCCATGACTTTGTTTACTACCCCGGCCGGACTCGTAAGCCCCACAAAAAATGCGTCTGACGCTCTAATATCAAAGAGATCCTTCACAGGCTCGTAGATTTGATTGAACCCTATAGTTGAAGGCGGTCCTACGTCAGATTGCCCCAAATCGGCATCAATAACACCTGCCTTCAATTTCTTTCTGAAAACCTCATTTGCCAAAAAAGTACAGAAGCTGGTCTTACCGGAGTCTACCCCACCCATGACCATAACCGTTACTGGCTTCTTCAAAGACAGTATTTCCTTTGATGCCATTTCCCAAGAAGAAGGGACAGTTTCTTGGATGATCTCTTCGAAAGAAGCCCCTTCACCAAGCATCATGTCGAATGCTGCCTTTTTCTTCACCCCAAAAGGCACGCGTTTTCCTTCCCTTATTACTATTTTTTCTCCAATTTTGACTTGTGCACACAAAACGCTGACTTTTCCAGAAAGAAGACCAATCGACGCTGGGCCGTCAACCAGCAAAGTCTTCCCCGTCTCGACAACATATTTCATCTTGAATTTCCCCTGGAAAACGTTTTTCCTTTTCTTCCTACAATTTCCAAGGCGGACATCGCGTCTCTCAATCCTCTCCGATGGGTAGTCTCGTTTACGAAACGGCTTGTTCCAGCTTCACTCACTATTTCTATTACCGTTTTTCCGGGCAAAACTTCATCTAACAAAAGGGTTAGTTCTCGGGCATACGCAGGAGCACCATCCCCAATTTTCACCACGGTAACAGCGGCTGGAAATCTCTTCAAGCCCTCTACAATAACTTTTGCTGTCTCCTCCAAGCTTGAGCAACCACGGGTTGCCAGAATGCTGGCGTCGCCCAAAATGGCTACTCCACAGGTTTTACCCGGATCCACTCCAACAACAACTTTTTCGTAGTTTTGCTTTCCTCTAACCCTTAAGAGTGCCGCATCAACAACAGATGCAGAATCTGATCCATTCTCCAAGACTAGAACATTTGGATGATCTATTAGATGACGTTCCTCATTTGTGGTTACAACGACCTTAATGCCTAAGGGAACAGGGTCCCAAGGCCGTAGACTCAGGAAGGGCAACCCTTTTCTTTGAAGTTGGTTTACCAGTTTGTAATAAGCTCTTCCAGAAACCGTTGCAAGTGCGATTCTCGGTCTCATTGGCCTACACTTTTACGCTTTATACAAAAGAAACAAGATCTTAAGGATGAAAGGTTGGTAAACCCACACCCCTGTCTCCACATGCCTCTCTGTTTTTTCTCGGCATCTTAAATATGTTATGAATAGGTGGTTCTCGAAACATACAGAATGAACAATGCTTATAATTTTTGGCGTTATATTCGTTTCTAGTGTTGAGTATAATGCAGCGCGTGGCTCCGACGGGTTGTCCTTCGATTGACAAACTTTTGGGAGGAGGATTTCCATCTGATGGCGTCTCTCTTGTTTATGGAGAAGCAGAAACAGGTAAAACGTCTCTCGCTATTCAATGTGCAATCAATTGCGCAAGAATGGGTTACAAGTCTTTTTTTATAGATTCAGATGACTCTTTCTCTTCAAGGAGGCTGTCACAGATAGCCCACCAAGACAATGAAAAGGTTTCTCCATTCATATACTTGATGAAGCCAACTACCTTTCAAGAGCAAAGCAGAGTAATAGACCATCTTGAGGAGTACACAACTAGAAAGTTTGGACTAGTGGTTATAGACACGATTGCGTCGCTCTATCGTGTTAAGCTTGATGGCTCTAAGCTAACTTTTGCCTTAAATCGAGAACTAAACAGACAAGTTGCGTTGTTGACACAATTTGCTAAAACGCGTAGGGTGGCAGCTCTTATTATCAGTCAGGTGAGAAACGTTTTTCTCGAAGACCGCGTCAACATGGAACCTGTGGCTTCTCGGGTTCTCAGGTTCTGGTCAGACATCGTACTCAAATTAGCACTAACAAGCCAAACACGTGTTATAAAAGCTCTTCTTGAAAAACATCCGGAACGTAAAGGTTCAACGACTTGTTATGCTAGGATAGAAGAAACAGGTATTCGCGACTACAAGCCTTCAAATAATCAATGAACGAGGAAAGAACATGACAATAATGGATGTCTGTTACGCGCTGTGGTTCATATTCCCGGCTTATTGTGCTAATGCGATACCAGTGGTTTTTGGTGGAGGGCGCCCCATCGATTTCGGGAAAGTTTTTTGGGATGGAAAACCGGTACTTGGGTCACATAAAACCCTTCGGGGTTTTTTCTCAGGCCTTGTCGTGGGAACACTAGTAGGATTAATCCAAACCATTCTCTTTCAACATGTTCTTTTTCGGTATGGTACTCAGTTTCGGTACAATATATTGCTCGGATTAATGCTTTCTCTGGGAGCGCTGGTAGGAGATTTGGCCGAATCCTTCGTCAAGCGGCGACTAAACGTCTCCCCGGGCAGCTCACTTCCCATAGCAGATCAGCTTGATTTCGTTATTGGCGCATTCTTATTTTCGCTTCCGATTTCGCCGCCTTCATTGACCACGACTTTGATTATCCTCACCATAACGTTACCCACACATTTGTTGACAAATCTGTTGGCTAATCTTCTAGATATAAAAAGGAAAATTAGAGGCTAGTGACGAAACAAGTGGGCGGTGGGTGGATTAGTGTAAGACCTAGTTTTTCTGCAATGCTAGGCCCACCTAGCTAGGAGAGACCGTTCAATGAAAATATATGCGATCACAACAAGAACACAGCCCACAAGAAGTAGCCTGTATGCTTCACGGGACCGATAAGCATACTTCGTACTTTGATACGTTAGAAGGAAACCAACCACCCCGATGGCGTACAAAACCATAACGATTATGCTTTCTATAAGGAATTGTTCATTTAGAGCGTAAGGGTAATAGGTGATAATTCTTCCGCCCGTAGCAACAATTGCCAAGAGCGGCTTCTCTAGAAGGTCGTATATTCCACCTCCAAGCAAGAAAAGAGATGCGGCCACCACTAACGCAGCAGTGACAAATATAGACGGTTTCGCGGTCACTAATCTCCAGTAAGTTTTTTGCATAGAAAAGGCAAGAGACGAAAATCTTCTTCTAAGCCAACCCACCATACTCCACCCAGCTCCGTTGGTCATTAACTCTTCTGCTACCTCTTTTGCCAAAGATCATGTATATGGAGTCTTAAGAACCTCATTTAAGTATTCCTTCCAGATTCATTGGATACCTAGAACTTAAAGGATATCCAAGTCACCATCAAAGGTCATCCCCACGGTGCAAGCCTACACGTTCATACCAGTTGATTCTTCTTCTTTTTTTAGTGACTTCGCACACAAAACGTTAAGTTTGCTTAAGACAGATGTTAAACAAAAGGAGGTTGTTGAGTGTCTGTTCTTGCCTATGTTTTGGTTACATTACAGTCAGGTTCGGAGAAGAATGTACTTAAGAAGGTTGCCAATTTCGAAGAAGTCAGAGAGGTAGACCTTGTGTATGGAGAATATGATGCAATAGTGAAAGTAAAAGTCGATGAAATGTCTCGGCTAGACGAGTTCTTGACAGATAGACTCAGAGTATTACCGGATATCTATCTAACAACAACGATGATTGTGGCTAGACAATACAAAAGAAGATAACAGACTGCGCTAGTTTTATTTCATTCTTTTTGTGTCTATGGCGCGCGGGCAGGCTTAAGAACATTGATTCATGCATATCAAAGAATCACTTCTTCTCGGAGATCAGTTTCTCTACTACTTCTTTCGCCCAAGAGCCGGTATGTGGGTTCTTAAGAATTTCATGTAAGTATTCTTTCCACGAAGTGTTCAGAGCTGTTTTCCAATCCTCATACTTTTGTGTGACGGTTCTATGGGCTTTCTGGTGGAGTCTGCAGTATCCTTCGGATGGGTGTGTGCAAGTTTTGCTGCAGATTCTACATTTCATTTTGT
>CP070791.1:100409-103720 GCA_020346825.1 Candidatus Bathyarchaeota archaeon | reverse complement strand
TCACAGAAATATCAACAACACCCTACGCTACACCCAGCTCATTAGGAATGATGACGATGAGTTCATTTCAAAGGTTGCGAAGACCGTCAAAGACGCATGCACCCTGGTAGAAGCTGGCTACGAATACGTTACAGAGTTCAGCGATGAAGGAATCAAGATCTTCAGGAAACGTAAGTAGTGCGAAACAAGATGGATACCGTGGGTGCGACTGTGGCGCCGGGGGTGGGATTCGAACCCACGCGACCCATAAGGGTCACAGGCTGACTGTGGAGGACTCCAGGCGTAAGCTTCCGAGTTGAATCTGCTCCCTACCGGATTCCCCGCACTTTGCTCTAGGAGACCCCGGCACAACCAACTAGATAAACATCCACCACGTTTTTTAGTCTTTTGAAACCGCAATGTTAACCATTCAGACTGCTCCGCCACATTTTCGGGTAGACGCCACGACGCATTAGAACCCGCTGAGTTTTCGCAACAAGCCCATGATCCATGCTAAGAATCTTTTCAGAAGACAACAAAGCTTTCGACAACACAACAGCCTCACCTTTTAGGGTAAAAACGGCTACAACATCGTTGGGCCTGATTTTTGTGTCCAATGACAGGACTCCAGGCACTGCTAAGTGAGCTCCGTGGCAGAGAGCATCCACAGCAGAGTCCCGTATTACAATTTTGGGCAGCATCTCCAAGGACTTCTCCATGGGATAAATGAATCTTTTGAGCAGGCTTTCATCACTAGTCTCACGCCACTGTGCAAACAGGTAGGACACGTCATGCAGCGTCACAAGCCCTTCATCCTCAGTGAAGGGACCAACCCTTGTTCGGCGAAGCTCCTGCATGTGAGCTCCACAGCCTAGAACTTCGCCAACATCGTAGCAGAGCTTCCTTATGTAGGTTCCCGCCTCGCATCCAACCGTGAAAAGAACGTTTCTTTGGTCCGACTCGAGGAAATTCACATGATATATTTTTCTTGTTCGAAGCCTGCGTTTCACCGAAGAGCGGACAGGAGGTCTTTGATAAATAGTCCCGTGGAACTCTTCCAAAACAGCTTTCACTCGATCTTCCGGCACCTGGGAATGGAGCTTCATTACGCAAACGTATTCTTTCCCTGCTAGAAGAAGGGCTTGAACAACTTTCGTAGCGTCTTCCATAGCGGTGGGCAGAACACCGGTTACTTTGGGATTTCCCCGACTTTCAAGTCTCAAGGGTCCCGCCGTGACCAGCTCTTTTAAGGCTCAAGATGCGCTT
This sequence comes from Candidatus Bathyarchaeota archaeon, assembly GCA_020346825.1. Taxonomy (GTDB): domain Archaea; phylum Thermoproteota; class Bathyarchaeia; order Bathyarchaeales; family Bathyarchaeaceae. The sequence continues at coordinate 102,475 of CP070791.1, read as the reverse complement.
AACCCACGCTGTAACTTCGTGGCTTGACGGACCAGCCGGCTTGTCTAGGTTTATTATTCCAAGCTTCAGGTAATCTTGAAGAGGCCGCTCTTCAGGTCGATGGCCGAAACGTGGATTAGTTTCCTCCTCAGCCTTTACTGCTAAGCTTCTTTTGATTTCCCAAGGTGTTTTGATTCTTCGCATAGTTTTCTCCAAAGATGGAAAGGGTAGTGAAAGGTTAAAAGAGTTAGGATAGGGTAGGCTTCACTATGCTGGCCATCTCTTCCAGTTTACCCGCCGCTTTCAACGCTTCAGTCACCTCTTTGTCGGTCGCGCCCCGCTTCACGTCAACTTTTGCTCGAGTAGGCTCCAAATGACTCGCGTTGGCACGGCGGCGTTTCACACCTGAAACCTTTCTGGGACCAGTTATGAGGACGAAGTTTTTGTCAACAATGTCCACGATAATGCATCTTCTCCCAGATTCTCGTCCTGCGAGTTTAACACATATTCTTCCTACTTCTATTGCAGGCAACTTCAACCCTCCTCTCCTTGACTATGAATACCCATCTTTATACTTTACTGATCTTGTTTCTTCAAGGCTTCGCCCTAAGCATAAATTCTCAAGTTGAATATGTACAGGAATAGACTCGATTCGCGGGAGAACCCGATATTTCAGCGAGCTTCTTCCTCTGCAAGCAAGGATAGAGTGCCGAGAGACCGAATAGGCCTTCTTACAAAGACGAAACACGTGTAAGTCCTATTTGCTGCTTGATGCGCACTCTCATGAAGACAAGCCCAACCAAGAAGCCCAAGCCAACAAGACCCCACTCCAGACGGAATATCAGTTTGGGTATTGTCAAGGTCTAGCAAAGGAACCACGCATGCTTTGCAGCCTTCAACCGGTCTCATTCCAATTTGAAATTGAATTCTGAACTTATTCTAGAGTCACAGTTCTGGATATAGAAATATGAGATAGATAGGAAGTTCATAAACGTTATTTACTGAATAAAACTACAAAAGAAACACCTAAAAAGGAAGAAGGAAAAGTGAAACAACCGCTCATATACCAAGTGGACCTAACCAAAATTCATGGGGAAGGGGATTTTCCGTGTCCCAACTGTGGCGTTGTTATATCTCCTGAAGACGAAACAGAGAACGTGTACCGCATTCTGGAGACAAAAGTCAAAGGTCAAACTCTGGAAGAACTAGTGATTCAATGCAACAAATGTGAAAGCAAAATCCACCTCGTCGGTTTCATTATCCCAGAGTAGATACCCCCTTAAACTGGAACGACCTCCCAATTATTCAACTCAATTCCAAATGCATACACACTGGATAACCAAATCTTTTCTCCAAAGTATGAGGTATACTACCAGAAGCAAGGTATGTATGCTCTCACCCTGAACCCAACTCCTATTCTTTCTGACAATTCCCTCACCTTTGGAATATCCACTTCTGGAATGGTTACTGCAGTTATCTCCGTTTCCAAATCCGCCTTCTTAGCCTCTTCAATGAACTCTAAAACACGTTCAAAAGCGTATTCAAATTCAGGTTTGCACACTTGGTTGTATGTTGCCTTGTCGTGACCGTTCAAGCTTACACTCAACTTGTCTACGCCAGCGCTCTTCAATTTCATCGCAACCTCCTCCCCACTGTTCAATAAGTATCCTTGACCGTTAGTATCTACTCTCACAGCTTTCTCAGAGTACTTCTTTATCCATCTGGTGACTTCAAGAACACAATCCATTCTCTCCAAAGGTTCTCCAAAGCCGCAGAAAACAATCTCACTCCAATCCTTTCTCCTCAAAACTTTTTGCAGCTCACCAACTATCTCTCTGAAAGAGGGGTCCCTTCGCAGTCTTAACGTAAACTCCCGAATACCATCTTTGAATTTCCGAAAGCAAAAATAGCAATTGTTACAGCATCTGTTGGTTATATTCAGGTATAGGCTGTATCTTTTGTGATTCTCATTTGGTAACCAATAGACTATGCTCGACTTTCTATTCGTTAGAGGCATCTTCAAGAACATGTGGTAGAAAGACCTTTTTGAAGATATTGCCATTCGAGTTTGATTATCATGGGCACAG
>CP070791.1:97563-100309 GCA_020346825.1 Candidatus Bathyarchaeota archaeon | reverse complement strand
GGTTACTCGTTTTCATGACAAAAATCGTAGCATAATTCGTCGATCAAGAGGATACGCTCCTGAACCTATTCACCTGAAAACCGTCGTCAACCGTTGCGTTTTGGGGGTGGGGGCTGAACTCAACGTGACTTCTTGTCTGTTGTTGCGTAACAAAGCCTTCGTTTCACAGCACGTAGGTAATGTCGAAAATCTGGAGACGCTCATATTCCTGAAAGACTCCATAGAGCATTTAACAAAATTGACTAACAGCAAGATTGATATCATAGCTTGCGACCTCCACCCAAAGTTCACAACGACAAAGTTGGCTCAAGACTTGGAGAACAAACTCGAATGTCCAGTTATTGCGGTTCAGCATCACCACGCTCACTTAGCATCTCTCATGGGTGAGTGGAACATCAACAAAATGCTTGGTATCGCTTGTGACGGGTTTGGCTACGGTTTAGACGGCACTGCATGGGGCGGAGAAATCCTCTACTGTAACCATGAAAGTTTCCAGCGGGTGGGCCATCTTGAAGAACAACCAATGGTAGGAGGAGATTTGGCTACGCTATATCCCTTAAGAATGGCTGCGGGCATACTCCACGGTGAGACTGATGTTGAAAAATGGCTACTGTCGAACAGCGACCATTTTCCCCACGGTAGAAAGGAAGTGGGAGTGATCGTTAAACAGCTTGAAAACAGGATAGTGCCCAAGACCACAAGTTGCGGTAGGGTGTTAGACGCTGTTTCAGCAATATTGAACATATGTCACGAACGCACCTACGAAGGCGAGCTAGCAATGAAGTTGGAATCCGCCGCTTTGGGAGGAAAAGACGTGTTGAACTTAGAGCCTCAACTTAGAAAGAATGTGATAGACACGACGCTTCTTGTTCATGAAATCTTTGGTCAGAAAAGAAGCCACTCTGTAGCTGACTTGGCTTACTCAGCCCAATCCTATCTTGCCAAAAGTCTGGCGAAGCTGGCTGTCGAAAAAGCAGAACTGTTGAACGTTGACCATATTGGTTTTTCTGGAGGCGTTTCCTACAACGAGCACATTACAGTGACTATTAAAAGAATTGTTGAGGGAAGGGGTTTCAAGTTTCTCATTCACAACCGGGTTCCGCCTGGAGATGGAGGGATTTCCTTTGGCCAGGCTATTATTGCTGGACTCCATAAACAATAGACCAGAATCAATTTATTTTGGGCTTTCAGTTTATAGGTGATACTAAATGTGTCTTGCAATCCCTGCTAAAGTCTTAGAAATTCAAGGAGATGTCGCAAAAGTCGATTTTGGACAAGGGGTTGTCCGAGACGTAAATGTTATGCTTGTAGAAGCCCGTGTAGGAAAATACGTTTTGGTGCATGCTGGATACGCCATTCAAGTTCTCGACCAAGAAGCAGCTGAAGAAACACTTCGACTGTGGGAAGAACTTTTAACCTATGATGAAGCTTAGGGAGCATTTGATTTTGGCGCATTTAAAAGAAGTGGTCAAGGCCGAGGAAGGAGAAACCTACGACATCGAGCTTGAAGCAGACCTCCTGAAAGCCAACGAAGAACTTGCAATGAAAAATAGGGAGCTTCTAGAAAAAAATGGGGTAATGACGATCGATGTCATGGGCTCCATTGGATCTGGAAAAACCACTCTAATTGAAAAACTTGTTCAAGCGCTTAGAAAAGAACACAGAATCGCCGTTTTTAAGGGAGATCTAACCACAACCATAGACGCAGAGCTTATTGGAAGACATGGCGTCGAAGTTGTTCCAATCAATACTGGAAAAGAATGCCACCTAGATGCCAATCTAGTAAGAAAAGCTCTCAAGAAAATCAATCTAGAGGGCATCGATCTCTTGTTCATTGAAAACGTTGGGAACCTCATCTGCCCAGCTGATTTCCCCTTAGGCTCCGAGAAGCGTGTAGTAATTGTAAGCGTTACAGAAGGCCCCTACATGGTTGTCAAGCACCCTTTCATTTTTATGGGCGCTGACGTAGCGGTCATAAACAAAAAAGACCTTGCTCAAACCATGGGCGTGGAAATTAAGAATTTGAGGGCCGACGTTAGAAACATAAATCCAGAAGCAAAAGTCGTAGCCACAAACAGCAGAAGCGGAGAAGGCGTCCAAGAAGTGATCGATGCATTAGGACTGTAATCCATAGCAGCTCACCTTGATGGGAGCCAACTGAAAAATGCACGAATTTTCCATGACAACACAAATCGTAGAAAATGTTCTTAGAGAGGCTGAGAAACACAATGCAAAGAAGGTTACAGAGGTTCATCTAATAATAGGAAAACTAACGTTTCTAGAAGTCGAACAAGTTCGCTTCTCCTACAATATACTAGTTGATGGCACCATAATGGAAGGTTCAAAACTTTACATCGAGGAAAAAAATGGTGTTGTCAAATGTTCCATATGTGGTTAAGAAGGCGATTTCATGTACCAAGACAATCCAGAATATCATATTCCAACACCGACGCTTCGTTGCCCAAAATGTGAAGGAGTAGTTAGGATCGTTGGAGGACGTGAGTGCACGATAAAGAGCATAAAACTGGCTATGTAAGAAGGTCAATAGAAATATGATTGAAGAATTGAAATTCAGAGACCCAACTTTGGCAAAAAAGGTTGCAGATCACATTCGAATCGTGGCACCATCATACAACATAAAATTCTGCCATGTATGCGGAACCCATGAATGGACCATAACTCACTATGGACTCCGCTCTCTTCTTCCTGAAAACATAGATGTGATCGCTGGACCTGGATGCCCAGT
>CP070791.1:94656-97463 GCA_020346825.1 Candidatus Bathyarchaeota archaeon | reverse complement strand
CTCTCTCACTTACAGCAACCAACTTTGCCATTAAATAGAAGTTTTTGACGCGCTCACCCTTAATTGAATTCAAGAACATCCCGTAATCTTCAGCAACAGTTTTCTTAGTGCGCGGAGCGTGAACCTGATTTAACAATTTAAACGAGGCTATTGCTTCATGTTTTAATCTTCTAATCTCATCAATGGCGTAGATCGACTCGGTCTTAACTTTGGACTGCAAGACGCAAAGAGGCGAAACGTCTATTCCTATGCAATTTATTCCAAGCAACTGAGCCTCAACAGCGGTTGTCCCGCTCCCAATGAAGGGATCAAGAACGAAGTCGTTCGCTTCTAGTTTCAGTATGTTTAGTAGCGCCCTAATCATTTGAGGGTGAAACTTGCCCTTATACGGGTAAATCCAATGAGTCAAATATTGATTCACAGATCTGGTTCGATTATATTCTAACAACTGATAGTAGTCCGTTATCTTTTGACCGACTGTCTTGAAGTATGCAAGCCTCTCAACAAGTCTCGCTAGGTTAGGCGGATTTCTCAACACAAATTCTCGCAAGCTATTCATAACCCTAAAATCAACGCCAAAAGCTTCCAGTTCAAGTTCAGCAAGAGCCAATTCGTAAATGAACTGGACGTTCTCGATGAGCGTGGCACTCAACTCTGGCGCACTTTCCGTCTCTTCTTCTGCAGGCTCACAAACGTCTGCGTCTTTCACAGCAAGGCCGTCCTATCTCTTCATTCGCTAAACATTAGCATTGACATCTAGTTTATGAGAATGGCGTCTGGAGAAATAAAATGTTGCCAAAGAAAGAGCGGTATGTTTGGGCGCCAGTAAATGAACCGTGCATAAGGTAGTGCGGGGGGTGGGATTCGAACCCACGAACGCCTATGCGACAAGGTCCTAAGCCTTGCTCCTTTGACCAGACTCGGAAACCCCCGCCCACACCACGTAGAAGACAAACCTAAAATAAACATTTCTAAGAAACCTCCTCTTACAAAATCCTTTAAACTCATTCACGGTCTTACAATAACCAAAGCCTCGGTGGCCTAGCAGGTTAGGGCATCGCCTTGGTAAGGCGGAGGCCGCGGGTTCGAATCCCGCCCGAGGCTCCAACATTGCCCTTAGAGTTTTCCACGAAATCCTTGGCCTTGTTTTCACTATAAAGAGGTTGGGTTGTTCTAATGTTATCTTTTGTATGCATGCGCGCGCAACTGCGCACACGCTTCACATCTTCATGTATTTGTGGGGATTTTTCTCAAATGCTGCTTTACATCCGGGGGCGCAGAAGTAGTATGTTTTTCCCATATGCTCCGTTTTGTATTTGGCTGTTTTCTCATCCACTTCCATCCCACAGACAAGATCCTTCGCCATGTTCTTCTCACCACCTTAATCCATTAAGATTGAATTTCACCGATACATGCGCGCGCAATATCTGCAGGGTCACGTTTTCTTTCCATTTTCTTCACCCATTATTTGAGCTGAGAAGAGCGAATTTTTGCTCTTCTTAACAAGTTGGCGTTTGAAACCACACTTACCGAGCTTACTGCCATAGCTATCTCTGCTATGACGGGGTGGGCTAAACCCAACATAGCTAATGGGATAGCGGCAGCATTATAGAAGAACGCCCAGAAGAGGTTTTGTTTGATTTTCCTAAAGGTGGCTTTTGATAGCTTTACAGCAGTGACTACGCTGGACAGATTTCCCCTTACTAATGTGACGTCAGCAGATTCTATAGCGATGTCTGTTCCGGTTCCTATGGCGATTCCAACATTCGCAGCGGTCAAAGCGGGAGCATCATTGATTCCATCACCTACCATGGCGACTGTTTCACCATTTTCCTGTAACCTCTGGATCTCCTTTACTTTTTGATCGGGAAGAACCTCAGCCAAAACTCTTGATATCCCGACTTTTTTTGCTATAGCATTTGCAGTACGTTGATTATCACCTGTAAGCATAGTTGTTCTAATGCCCATCTCCTCAAGTTCTCTTACTGCTCTAACAGAGTCATCTTTTAACGTATCTGCGACCGCCACTACTCCAGTTATTCTTTCCCCTACAGAAAGTAGCATCGTTGTTTTAGCCTCCGTTTCAAGGCGCTTCAAATCGCTTTCTAAAACCTTGAAATCAACTCTCTCTTCTTCCATAAGCTTTCGGTTTCCAACAAGTACATTCTTCGGAGAAGAACGCTTAATCTGCGCCCTCACGCCTCTCCCCGTTATTGCCTCAAAGGCACCAATCTCATAAAGTTCGAGATTCTCGTCCTTTGCGCTTCTTAGAATGGCTTCGCCAAGGGGATGTTCGGATCCAACCTCAACACTGGCAACTAGACGCAGAACCTCTTCTTTAGTGTAACCTTCAGCTGGAATTATATCTGTGACTTCAGGTTTTCCTTTGGTAATCGTTCCCGTTTTGTCAAAGACGATTGTGTCAACTTCCTTGAGCGTTTGTAACGCCGCCCCGTGGCGTATAAGAACTCCGTTTTCGGCTCCCATACCGCTTCCAACCATAAGAGCTGTAGGAGTGGCGAGTCCAAGGGCGCAAGGGCAAGCTATGACGAGAGACGCGACGAAGGCAGATAAAGCAAGGGTTATGGTTCCTAGGTTTGGATTAACCCAAGGCAAAATCGGTTGGGCCCAAACGCTTACAATGTTGACTTGATTGGGAAAAACCAACCACAAGATCAAAGCTGAAAATGACAAGGCTAAGACTGCCGGGACAAAGTAGCTAACCACTCTGTCTGCAAACTCTTGGATTGGAACTTTCGATCCTTGGGCTTCCTCAACCATTTTTATTACCTGAGAAAGGAATGTAT
>CP070791.1:84181-94556 GCA_020346825.1 Candidatus Bathyarchaeota archaeon | reverse complement strand
GCTCCACCTACTTTTGAGACTCCACCTCTCAAGATGAAGCGCCAGAATATGACGGTTGTTATTAGCAAGAACGGGAGGACCTCGGTAAAGATAGTCATGTCGACTTTGAAAGGAGAGGTTAGGAGAACTAGTCCTAGCACAAGGGTCAGGCTCGTGAGGTTGGAGCCAATGATGTCACCGATAGCAAGTTGCACTCGACCCCGTCTGACTGCGCGCGCGCTCAACGTAATATCGTGTTGACTTGGAATATTATGTAGGTGGAAATCAAAGATATCCCAACAAGACGACAATCAGCCCCCTTTGTCATATGATACCAAATGATCAATGAAGTTATGAGCACAAATGAGATAATTTCTGAAAATGCCGTTATGTCAAGCCTAAATGGACTAAAAAGCGAGGACAGAAGCACCAACCCTAGAATTAGAGTCAAATTTGTAAGATTGGAGCCAATAGCATTGGCACTTGCAAGGCGTATGCGTCCTCGTTTGACTGCTGTAAGACTTAAACTCAACTCTGGTAGTGATGTTCCAAAGGCGACAATTAGCGCGCCCACCACTATGGGAGCAACAGCAAAGCTGAAGGCAATCTCTAGGGCAGAGGAGACTGCAAACCTTGCCGACAGAACAACGACGAGTGTGCCACCCAAGATCTTAAGTAGTATCATAGAGATTGGACCCCGCTTTTTTTCACTCACTTGATCTGGCAATGGTTTCAGTGTTCTCGTTCGCGTTTCTTTGTAGACTGTTAGAACAAAGATTGAGAGGAGCCCAAAGCCAAGAAGAAGTTCAGGAACCTTGAGCACGACTAGTATCAAGGGGATAATAGAGGCCAAAATCAAAATGTCAGCCAGCTCATCCAAACCTTCAGGGCATTCCTTTAAGAAGCCCGACGTCAACATCAATATCCCAACAACTACGCCGATATTGAAAACATTGGAACCCAAAAGATCGCCTATGGACAAAGAGGGCGAGCCATCCATTATTGCGAAGATTGCTACTGTCAGTTCAGGTATTGATGTAATTACTGAAAGAAGAGCAAACCCTATTGAAGTTTCACCGAAACCAGTTATTTCGATGAGATCCTCTACGTATCTGATGACGTAACGGGATGCAAAAGAAAGAGCTGCCAAAGAAACTCCCAATACGATGACAGATGTTGCTAGTTCGGCTAATTTTGGCACCTCAAATATTCTATCTTCAATCTACTTCAAATACGCGCGCGCATGAGACCCTATTCAAAGACACTAGTGACGAATTCAAAACTAAGGCCGCCAACATAGTGAAAGATATCAAATCGCTCATTGAAGTAGGCTACGAATACGTCTGCCAAAAAGACGAACTGCTATTCTTCAGAAAACGTAAATAACCACCATGCTTCAAAAAGTAGACGAAATCAGTGAAATAGTGGCCGAGGTGAGGTAGCCTGGTTAGCCTACAGGCCTGTGGAGCCTGGCGCCCGGGTTCGAAAGTCCTTTCACGGACCGAAAGTCCCGGCCTCGGCCCTCACGTGCACGCACGCAGTAAATTACAAGATTTTGAATAAAAGCCAATGAAGAACCGTACAGGGCGTTATTCCAAGGATTTAATGGGAAAGAATCATGGAAAGGGTTCTCAGATTAGTGTTCTGTCAAGGCATAGAAGATGGTTGATGAGGTCTGGTGCGCGCGTGGAATCAGGATTTTATCATTATTAAAATCATTTTGAATTTTTTTACTGCCTTCAAGGCGTGAGGTTGATTGGCTGGCATAATGATCATTTCACCCTTCTTTAGAAAATGGGCTTTTCCAGAGATTGTGATTTCTGCTTCACCATCAAGAAGATACACTAATGCATCAAAAGGTGTTGTGTGTTCACTCAGTCCTTGTTTTTCATCAAATGCGAATAAGGTTAAAGTTCCTGTTTTCTTATCAACCAGTGTTCTGCTCACCACAGATCCTCCTTGATAATCTATGAGATCAGACAACGTCAGTACCTGAGCTGCAGGTTTATCTTCCTTCAGTTCTCTCCCACACTCCACAATTATTAGATTAAACAACAATTCTAACTAGCTCCCAATACATTTAACTGGTTTTTGATTGTTTAAGAGAATATCTGATGTTGCGGGTGCCCATTGTCCAAGTAGGAATAGTTGAATCTTATATAGTACAGCTGGATAGAGCTTATATTACAAAAAATGCATAGTATTACTCTGGTTGAATTGAAGAAGAATGTTTTGTTAGCTTCCGTATTAGTGCTTTTGTCAATAGCAATGTCCTTATGTGTTGTAGGTTTCTTAGGGTTGCGGATAGCATATGCTTTGCCTTACACAGACATAAATGTGGAAACAGCCTACAACATGATTACAAATGGTAGCTATCCTGACCTCATGATTTTGGATGTCAGACGTCAAGAAGAGTATGACGCTGGACACATAATCCACGCAGTTCTGATACCTCACACAGAATTGGCTGGAAGAATCAACGAGTTGGCGAGTCACAAAAATCATGAGATTATAGTGTATTGTAGGGCTGGAGGCAGAAGCGCAACTGGTTCTGAAATCCTTGACTCCCACAACTTCACGAAGGTCTACAATATGCTGGGAGGAATCACGGCATGGCAGTCTGCCTTCTACCGAGTTTGGACCGCAACAGTCCACAACGCTAACACTACCATTAACTATGATACAATTCAAGCAGCAATAGATGCCCCTGAGACTCTAAATGGACACACAATCTTTGTTGAAGCAGAAACATACTATGAACATGTGATTATAGATAAATCAATATCTCTCATAGGGGAAGATAGAGAAACTACAATAATTAATGGAAGTGAAATAATCACACCTATTGTCCACATAACAGCTAACAATGTAACTGTCAGGACTTTCACCATACAAGATAGTGGACGAATTTATGGGTTGGAAGGAGGCGGTATATACATAACCAACTCAAATAGAAACAACATAATTGACAACACGATAAAAAACACTCAGTACGGCATTAATTTGAGGAATTCTACAAACAACACTATAATTGATAACACCATGATAGAAAATGATGTTGGCATACAATTCCTAGATGATTATTCCAACAATAGCGTTGTTTTTTACAATAACTTAATCAATAACAGTTGGCACCAAGTCCAGAGCTATGCTGTATCCAATAACACTTGGGATAACGGTTTTGAAGGGAACTACTGGAGTAACTACACAGGGCAAGACCTGAATGCAGATGGAATATGTGATAATCCTTACGTTATTGATATGAATAACCAAGACAGCCATCCTCTGTTGGGAATGTTCTCTGAGTTCAATGCTACCTCAGAATTTAATGTTCAAACTATCTGCAATTCTACAATATCTGATTTCCAATTCAATGGCACTGCAATAAGCTTCAATGGTTCTGGTGAAAGTGGCACCACTGGCTTTTGTAGAATATGTATTCCTACAGCTTTAATGAATGATGCCTACAAAGTTTTCGTTAATGGCACAGAAGTTCCATATAATCTGTTGCCATGCTCCGACAGCACACACAGTTACCTATACTTCACCTACAACCATTCAACACAAAAAGTAATAATAGTTCCAGAGTTTCCCACATGTACACCAGCGCTACTCCTGCTCGTAGTGCCTACAGGTATAATAATCATCTACAAAAGAAGACTGCTCAAAACACTAGACAACTAACAATTAAGACTGATGTCTCTTCCAAATTCTACTAGTCCTTAATCCAGACTTGCGCGCGCGCTCATTGTGATGTGACTTCAATTACGGTAAGAATTCTGTCCAGTATTAGTATGTGGGAAGGCTCCTCTTCTATCCAGAACTGAACGTTGATTATGTGTGTCCCCGCGTTCAACGGATCTGTTAGAAATTCTATGTGCCCCGTCATTGCGTATGTTCCACTGGCAGGTGGTCCAAGAGAGCACATGTACCTGCTACTAGTATAATTATTGTCCACGGTTACCCTTATCCAGATTGACGCAGGCGGTTGTAAAATTTGCGTGCCTGAAAATTGTGAAAAGACTCTTGAATTTTGCTGCACATTGATTGCTATCTCCATTGAAGAGTCAGAATCTGAAAAGTTGTGCCACCGCATCTCTGTGTAGTTACTGGTGTCGATTTGTGTCTCATTTCTGTTTTGAAGTAGCTGCAGAATCGAGCCAGATCCGTTCACTCCTGGTAGGCCTTGTGCTCCTTCTACCCCCTGTGGTCCTGCGGGTCCTTGTGCTCCTTCTACCCCCTGTGGTCCTGCGGGTCCTTGTGCTCCTTCTACCCCCTGTGGTCCAGGCTTAATGAATACTTGAGAACTTATAGTTGCACCTGCGCCGCCCGCCAAGAGCCCTGTCACCAAGATCAGTACTAAGAATAGGGCATCCTTTCTTTCCAATCCTACGGCACCTATTTTTGAGGTACACGGGTAGAACATAAAAAAACTATGAATTCAGAATCTACAATAATCTACATTCATCTTGAAGGCGTGTTGTACCAAGAGAGCGATGAGTTCACGGTTAGAGTCGCTGAAAACCTTGATGAGGCTGTCAAATTGACGGAAGTAGGCTTTGAATATGTCACATACATAGCAAACGATAGAAGCCATAGCAAAGTCAAAATCTTTGGCAAACGCAAATAGTGCCCCGAGAACTTTATCTAATGAACGTGAAGTTCATAAAAACTTTATATCGACCAATGAGCACTCTGAGTGTCAAGCGGGTGTCACGGGATGAGAGGTGGCCGCGAAATTCAAGACTGATTCTAGACGTTGGTTGACGTTAGATTATCGGCCGCTTAAGCTTGAGCAAGAGATACAGGAATTCTGGGAAAACAATAATGTCCTTCAAAAACTGACGGAGTGTAAACAAGAAAACAATGCGGGTCTCCTAGGCTACGTTGAAGGGCCACCAACTCTAAATGGTGTTCAACACATTGGCCATGCCAGAGGCCGAGTGATAAAGGACTTCCGTTACCGCTTGAAAACCATGCAAGGATTCTACGTCACTTTCTGGGGTGGTTGGGACACTCAAGGCCTACCCATTGAATTGGAAGTTGAACAAGAGCTCGGTGTGAAAAACAAGAAAGAATTGTTGGAGAGGATAGGCGAGGAACAGTTTGTTGAAGAGTGCAAGAAAACTGTGATGAAATATCATCGCCAATGGTTTGAAGCTGACAAGAAATTGGGTCTGTTCATAAATTACGACAAAGCATACTGGACTCATTACGACCGGTACATTGAGCGGGAGTGGCATTACCTTGAAAGGGCTTGGGAACAAAAACTTCTCGGCGAAGGATACTACGTTGTCGCCTATTGCCCCCATTGCCAGACATCTCTAAGCAACGCAGAAGTCGGCCTCGGCTACGAAGAGGTCGAAGACCCATCGCTACACTTCAAGTTCAGACTAAGCGAAACAGAGAATGAATACTTCCCAATCTGGACTACCATGCCCTTCACCATAATCACTGACATGATGCTAGCAGTCCATCCGGAAGAAGAATACGCCAAGGTCAAAGTGGACACCGAGATATGGATTCTCGCAAAACAACGCGTCGAGCCGATAATGGAAGAGCTTGGAACAAAAAGATACGAGATACTTGAAGTTATGAAGGGCCAGGACCTACGTGGCACGAAATACGAGTATCCATTCAAAGACATAGTTCCCAAACAAAAAGAACTGGACAGGCTCCCAGTAGTCCACACTGTTGTGTGCGAAGATTTTGTGGACGTCGCAACAGCCACAGGCATAGTACACTTGTCCCCAGGAAATGGCGAGGACGATTTCTTGGCAGCCCAAAAGCGTCACCTCCCTATGTACGCACCCTTCAACGATGAATGCAGATTCACAGAGGAAGCTGGCGAATTCGCTGGTTTGTTTGTCCGAGACGCAGACGAAAAAGTTGTGGATGAACTTCGCAAAAGAGGATTACTACTGTCCGTCAAGACGGTTAGCCACGAATACCCAACTTGCTGGAGGTCCCACCACAAACTTGTATGGTTAGCCCGCAGAGAGTACTTCCTCTGGACAGACAGAATAAACGACAAAGTTGTGAAGGCTGCAAGTAAGGTTGACTACTTCTACGAAGGTCCAAAAAACAGATTTCTAGCTTTCCTAAAGGAAGGAAAACCTTGGTGTATTTCCAGAGAAAGAGTCTGGGGCACCCCTTTGCCTATCTGGGTCTGCGAGAAATGCGGATCCAAAGCCTTGGTAGCTAGCAAGAAAGAGTTGTTTGAAAAGGCACTGAAGTTACCGGGAAAGAACTTTGAACTTCACAAACCCTGGATAGATCGTGTGACGCTTAAATGTGAAGATTGCAACGGCAAAATGACAAGAGAGCCTTTTGTGTTGGACTGTTGGCACGACAGCGGTGCCTCGCCTTACGCCAGCTTCACAGACGACGAATTCCGGAAATTCGTTCCAGTGGATTTCTTGACAGAAGCCATAGATCAAACTCGAGGTTGGGCAAACTCGCTTCTCCTTGAACACGTGATATTAACTGGCAAGCCTGAAGCCCCCTATGAAGCATTCCTTTTCCAAGGGTTTGTGCTAGACGCAAAAGGTAGAAAGATGAGCAAGAGCCTTGGAAACGTCATAGAAGTCAATCCGCTGCTTGAAGAACGTTCAGCAGACGTATCCAGGTTTTATCTGCTATGGAAATGCTCCCCTATAGAATCTATGAACTTCGATGCTGAAGAATTGAAGGGACGCCCATACCAAGTTCTCAGCACTCTCTACCATTTACACAAGTTTTTCATGCAAAACGCTGAATACGACCGTTTTGACCCACGAAAGCACACGCTCCAATGGGCCAAACATAACAAGGCCTTGAAAACACCGGATCGATGGCTTCTATCCAAACTGCAACACTTGATGAAAGAAGTCACAGAGAAAGCTGAGACCTGCGAATTCCATTTCGCCCTCTCTGAACTGGAAGATTTTGTCGTCAACGTTCTGAGCCGAAATTACGTTCCCATGATTCGAAAAGACCTTTGGAGTGATGATCCTGAAACCCTAAACCGTCGACTAGCCGTCTATTCAACCCTCTGGCATGCCTTGAGAATACTTGTTCTTCTCTTCAACCCCACAACTCCATTTCTAAGTGAAGCCATGCACCAGAAGGTCTATAGAGAACTAGACAACACTCTCCCAGAAACGGTGAATTTTGAAAGCTGGCCTGTGCCAGACAAAGCCTTGGGAGACAAAGTCCTAGAAGAAGAGTTTGAAATCTTGTTACGATATCTTCCATTGGTTTATTCTGCTCGACAAGCAGCTCGGCTGAAACGTCGATGGCCGCTAAGCAAAGTCGTCGTGGTTGCACCCAGAAACGTCCAGAAAGCCCTACATAATTTGGAGAAATTGTTTCTCGAACTCTCAAACGTGAAAAAGGCGGAGTATAGAGAGAAACTTCCAGAAGCTGACTTGAATAGATGGGCGTTGACTTCCGATGTCGAACTACACGTTTTGCTTGACACACAACGTGATGAAGGTCTAGAAGGCGAAGGCCTTATGCGCGACCTAGCCCGTCGAGTTCAAGCTCTTCGAAAAGAACTTGGATTCACACCAACTGACAAACTAAACGCGGTACACATTGCTGAGTTGGACTCGAAGAGTGTGGAACTGTTGGAACCACATCTGGTCGAGATGGCGCAGCTTGTTCGAGCCAAAAAGGTTCATGTTCAGGAGAAGCGAGAGGAAGCAAAGGCAGAATGGCGAGAACGTAGAGTGGACAACAAGAAAATATACGTCGCCATATTGTGACGCGAGCGCACAAAACAAGAGGGGAAATACGGGAGATATCGCCAGAGACGACCGAATCAGAAGGTTCTACTCATAATTAAATGCATGTATGTATTTAGTAAGATAGTTTTCAAGAGACTAGTATCTTATGCAAATGCTTTAAACTTGTCGCCTTATGCTTGGGGCCCAAAACATTCAAAGAAAGCTCCCAGCTAAATTGAGAGTAGCGCGCGCCCGCGCGATTTGGGCTATTGGATGTATTTCACGTTGGACCTGTCAAAGTCTTTCACGAGTTCTAGCTGAAGTTTTTCGGGAAGGGAAAACTCTTCTGTGAAGTATCTCACCTTTGGGAAAAATGTAGTCACACCCCTCTCGGCCATTACGGTGGCTGGATGAGCCTTACTTAATGTCATCATGCAGACTTCTTGAGCCAGTTCTTTCACTCTATCCTCATCAAGGTATCCTAGAGAATGAAGATATTCATGCAGGAGCAGATGGAAGCAGTAGGCATTGTAGGTCTTCTTGTCGGTGCGGCTTAAGGCTGTCTTGAGGGGTGTTTTATTCATGACTATGATGTTCGAACCCAACAGATGAAAGGCGCCTACGAAATAGCCTCGTCTCATTCCCAAATCTGCCAATCCGAGCATAAGACCAGCCCTGTGTCTACTCAAAGCTCTTTTTACGGATTGCTTCACAAGTTCAAAGACATCCGCCAAATTGTTGCAATCGTCCAATTGGCTGTCGAATCTATCCGCGGTGTCAAAGTCCAAACTTCTGACGCCCCTTAAGGCTCAGTAAGTGACTGAGAAGATTCTTTTAAATTTTGTGAACAAACAACCTCTATCATGTGCATACATGTATTTGGAAAAAAGGTGTTTTGGAGGCTTTGTTAGCCAAGTATTAGCTTCTACTAAAGATTGCACATGTCATTTGGTTCTAAAGAATAGTTCTAACTGGACTTTGTTTATTTGCGCGCGCGTTATTGGGTATATACTGTCCACCAATCAAACGCCGTTTCGCTATAGCTTAGCGCCTCAACGATTGTTTCAAATCTGTAGTCATATACCCGGTAATTATCATAATTTGGGGCTGACCACAATACGATTTGAATCTTTGTGCTTTCAACGGGCATGTACTCGCCCTCACTGGTTTCAACTAGCAACCATGCATGTCTCCCTGAACCGAATGGAGTGTCTCCAACTACAATCTTGGTGTGCCACCCGTGATTCTCCAAGTAACGTTCTAAGTAAGCAGTCATTTCCGTACAATCAAACAATCCTCGCTCGTATTGTCGACTCCACTTTAAACCTTCGAGTTCATTACCCAAGCTATTAACTCCAAACTTCTGTTCTTCTGGTTTGACATAATAAAAGAAAAAAGGCGTCTCCGCACCTTCAGAGCTCGTATATTGGCTTTCCACTACAGTACCATCATATGAGCGCGCACGCAGACCTATCTGGTCTTTCAGTTCCGAATAGAACCAGACATTAGAGACAACAAGAATAACAATCAAGACGGCGCACACCACCAAACCACCCTGTGCTTTGCTAATTCCAGACCGCTTTTCAACATTCTTTTCCATACAAAGCCCTCCAAAAACCAAACGCTTATTTCATGTTTTGTATGCAATCGAAAGAATAAGCTCGACAAGCGCCATATTTAAATCGTTTGAATTATGCGCGCGCGCAAGTGTTAGTCTTTACTAAAGATATTTTATGGTATTTGCATGCATGCGCAACAAAAGATAGCTTCTTTCCGCCGACAGTCTGAAATATCCACGCCAAGCAGATAGGATACGGGTAACATAAATGCGAATAGCTAGTAACCGGGATGGAAAAAAAGTAAAGTTCGGCAAGGAAGACCTATTTTTGGTGTTCATAGTCGCACTCTTACTGCTAGGACTTTATCTCGAAAAACTGACATTTGAAGAAGTTCTTGGATACTTCGGCGTTACTGGTGCGGGTGGCATTTGGGGAATGCTGGGTGGCAACGCATCAAGCTAACACATATTACCTTAGGAATCTGAAGAGCAAACCCAAATCCCCTTTTTTATGCGCACGCTTTTGTTAGCCAAGCAGGGGAAAGATCGGAACCACGGAGAGGATGAAAACAGCGACTAGAACGAGGGCAGCTAGCTTTCTTAGAGTAGTGGGTCGCGAAACATCATCCAAAGGACCCGGGTATTTGCGGAAAGCGAAGATGAGGGCCAAGAAAGCCATTGGATACGAGATGACAACCAACAGAATAATTCCTAGATATGATAGAATGCGATGTGCCTTTTCTCCCACTAGACTTCGAGCAACATGACCGCCATCAAACATGCCTACAGGCACCAAATTGAGCATGGTAATAACCATGCCAACCCAGCCGGCAAAGGCAACTGGATGCAATTGTATCACCTCACCTACTCCACTTGGGGGAAATAACGTGGTGATGAACTGAAACAACAAGGGCACTTGAATGAACCATGCGTCCTCAGGAACCTCACTGATTGGAACAAGCTCGGACAACTGAACTCCAATAAGGGTGACGACCATCGCTACTATGAAACCCGCCACTGGCCCCGCGAAACCAAGATCGAAGAGAGCATCCCTGTTCGGGGGAAGGGATTTTTGTTGAATAACGGCTCCGAAAGTACCGATAGGCGGGAAACCTGGGATAAAATAAGG
>CP070791.1:80552-84081 GCA_020346825.1 Candidatus Bathyarchaeota archaeon | reverse complement strand
ATCTCCTGGGAAAAAAATTGAGATAATGCATGACCAGTTAACGGGCGCTGGCGGCTTGGTGCTTGGTTTGATGACGATCTTGGCAACGGCTTTCTGCATCGCTCAGTTAGACCAGAATTTCATTCTTCAAAGTCTAATTGTGTCAGAGGTCTCAGCCAAGCTTGGCATGGTGGTTATTGCTTGGGTTGGAAGGTCTGCCAGAGAGGGAACTAATACATGTTTTATTGAAGCCATGCATGGGCAATATCGAAAGGTTCGTCTGATAGTTGCTCTCTCCATAAGCTTTGGCTTAGCTCTATCTCTTTCTTGTTTTGCAGGTTTTGTAGCCGTGATTGTAGGGGTGGTTGTTGCCTTGATTCTTGTGGGGATTTCGAACAGGCACTTCAAAGGTGTAACCGGTGACATATTTGGGGCTGGAAACGAAATTGTTCGATTTACCTCACTGATCGCCATCTTAATTGTGCTTAGATGAAAGTAACTATACCAACGATTGCTGACGGTAGGAACGCTAAGAAGGCTTTTTGGCTGTTTTGAAAATCTTTGGCTAGACCCCCTCCTCTTTTTCAACATCCAACATACTATGTGATCCAAATATGCCGTGCGCGCGTGGATACCTCTGTTATTAGGATCCAAATATTGTCGTGCCTTTTGTGGTATGTTCTTTTTGTGTTTTCTGGTTTGCTGTGTGTGCTAATGATTTCTTGTTGTTAGTTGAGTTGAGTGTGCCAAATCCTTAATAGACATTTTTGTGTTCACGCATGTGCATGTTTATTTTGGTCTTCGTCTCCTGGAAGTGCATCTTCGCCTCTAATATCATCAACAAACGTAGGTTTGCTTTTTTGGATCATACGCGATTTTGAGACTCTTGTTCCATCTTTAGATGCGAAATAGTTAAATTTTGAAGCCTTCTACCGTGCACCTATGCCTAAAATATGCCTCGTCACGCACTTTTTCCCACCCCACATTGGAGGCATAGAGAAGGTTGCTGAGGAACAGGGCAGAAGATTGGCAAGATCGGGTTATCAGGTGTTCGTTTTAACAAGCAAAACAGGCAAACAAACCACAAGCCACAAAGGAGTTAAAGTTTTTTCTTATTCTGTTTTGAACTTTGCTGAAAGGTTTGGGGTGCCTTATCCTGTTCTTTCGTTTGAAGCCTACAAGAGTTTTGTAGAAGTGATAAGAAAATGTGATATAGTTCACGCCCATGGTCACGGCTACATGTCGTCATACATCGCGTGCAAAGTAGCTGAGAAATTTGAAAAACCTTTCATCCTGACACAGCACAACACGTTCATAGATTATCGGTCATGGCTAAACGTAGTCGAACACGTGAATGATTGGACCGTTGGCAGGCTGGTTTTGAGAGACTCGGATAGGGTAATTGTTGTAAGTAGGAAGACGATGGATTACGTTCTTAGGCTAGGCGCTGATGCGTCAAAAACATCAGTGATGTATAACGGGGTGGACACAAACTTATTTTACCCCATGAACAAGGAGGAGTGCAGAGCCAAACTTGGTCTGCCCAAGAATAGGATTTTGGTGTTAACTGTCCGAAGGTTGGTTTACAAGAATGGCTTGGACACGTTGATAGAGTCTGCCTCACTTTTGACACGAGGTCATCCGCGTCTCGTATTCATTGTTGTTGGAAAAGGCCCAAACAGAAATCTCATAGAGAAACGGGTAAGAGAACTGAGCCTTGAAGAGAACGTTAAGTTGGCTGGATTCGTGCCTGAACGTCTCTTGCCGTATTACTACAACGCCGCTGACTACTTCGTGGTTCCATCAAGCTCTGGAGAGGGGTTGCCGTTGGTTCTTTTGGAGGCAATGGCTTGCGGATTGCCAGTTATTGCAACAATCGTAGGAGGAATACCTGAGATAATTGAGAATATGGCAAACGGAGTTCTTGTGCCTCCCAGAAATCCGGAAGCAATGGCAGAAACCATTTCAACCCTCCTTTCAAACAAGGAATTGGGAGCAACAATCGGAAACGGAGCGAGGAAGACAGTTGAAAAGAAGTTCACTTGGAAAGAAAACCTTCGCCGACTGCAAGAAGTGTATGATGATTTCCTCTAGTAGAGAAAACGTTTTTATTGAAAAAGCATTTAACCCCTTGCATGCATGCAGAGCTGGGTATGACCTCTCTCGCATTCTTTTGTCTGGATAAGCGGAGTGCAAGTTTGTCTCTAATAGGTGAGAAGGCCCAATGAAAACGAGGTTATGTATAACTCTTGCAATTGTCACTTTCACGCTCGTGCTGTTGAACCCTTGCATAAGATTAGATGGGTATTCTTCTCCTATAACTCAAACAAGCGAAGAAATTGAAGAAGCAAGAACAAGGCTTCAAGAGGCCTACAACGTCACAGTCGAAGCTGAAAGAACCGGAGCGGAAGTGAGTGAAGCTCTAAAGAATCTGAACAACGCCTTAGATTATATAATTCAGGCTGAGAGCTTAGCCGCCCAAGGAAATACAGAACAAACAACTTTCTTGACAAACGCTTCAATACAATTTTCCGAAGAAACTTTTGTGTTAATCAGAGATTTGAGGCAACAGGCAGAAGCCTTAAGGTACACCAACTTGATAGCGTATGTCGCCGCCTCTGTTGCGTTAGTGGCTTTGGGTCTTTTCGCCTTCTTCATGGGGTGGCGTATGTGGAAGGGATATCAGCGAAAGAAGTTTATTAGGATGAGAATTAAGGCTCCAGCAAACTCGAAACCCAGTTCAAACAAATTGAAAGATGAAGAAAAAGCAAGCGAAGAAAAAACGGTGATTGTGGCTGTGCTGGCAGCGATTATTGTTCTTGCGAGTTTGTTGGTTTATACCTCACTTAGTCCAGCTCCGCAGGAATCCTTTGCCTCTCTATATTTGCTTGATTCGGAAAAAATGGCGGAAAAATATCCTCGGTTACTGATTCTTGGCGAGAACAACACGCTTATACTGTGGGTTGGTGTTGAAAACTTCATGAACAGAATCGAGTATGCCTCTATTCTGGTAAAGGTGGATAATGGTTCTGGTCTTGTAGACCCCAGTCCAGTTGAACCTGTAGAACGCTTCGAAAAGATTTTGCTGGACAAGGAAACATGGGAATTTCCCCTTATATCGACGATGAATCAATCTGGTGAGCATAGAATGATTCTTGAACTCTGGCTTTTCAACGAGCTGGAAGAAGTTTTCAGTTATACAGGAAGTTGGTGCACTGTCCGGGTTGATGTGATAGAATCCTAGTTCGATATACGATACAATCGCTCAATCTACGGATGATAAAATACTTCATGCGTGCGTTTATTCGAGAAATTCTACCCGCTTTCTGGAAAAGTTAAGTAGTAGGTCTAACATGGAATCTAGATACAAACACTGAGGATTTGTCTTGAAAGCGTTTGAAGAAACTGAAATTGCAGTGACTGGCGGGGCAGGCTTCATTGGGTCTCACCTCTGCAAAACGCTTTTGGAACATGGCGCGAAAGTAATTGCCTATGATGATTTGTCAACTGGAAAAATTGCGTACATAGAAAGACTGCTGGAGAAGGGTCT
>CP070791.1:76148-80452 GCA_020346825.1 Candidatus Bathyarchaeota archaeon | reverse complement strand
CGCGCCTGCATTGCCATAGAGAATGGGATTATCACGTCAATTTGCAAAGAGTATTCAGCTCCGAAAGCAGACAAGGTCCTAAGCGTCAAAGATAAGGTTGTTTTACCTGGTGCTATTGATGCCCACGCTCACATTCACGACAGAAAATTTAGATACAAAGAGGATTTTGAAACGGGCTCAAAAGCTGCTTTGGCGGGAGGGGTTACGGCTTTCATTGATATGCCCCTGACAAGTCCTGTGGATAGTAAGGAAAAGCTCGTTGAAAAGATTGAAACCGGAGAAAGATTATCACATGTAGATTTCTCCCTTCACGCCGGGATGATGAATCAAAAGAACCTGAAGAACATCCCATCAATCGTTGCGGAAGGAGTTAGATCGTTCAAGGTTTTCACCTGTTCTCCATACAGCGTATCTGATGAGACCCTGCTCGACATCCTAGAAAAGGCGAAGGAATCTGCGTCCATCGTAAACTTCCATGCCGAAAACCAAGGAATAATCTCTTATATGCGCAAGATCATGAACCGTCAAGAACGTATGGACCCATTGGCACACCATGAGGCTCGACCCAAAGAAGCCGAGCAGGAGGCTGTTTCACGGGTTATTCTGCTCGCAAGGTTCATCGGTGAAAACATACATATATCCCATCTATCTTCGAGGCAAGCTTTGGAATCAGTTTGGGCTGCTAAGAATGAAGGCGCAAAAGTAACGGCTGAAACCTGTCCCCACTACTTGTTCTTCACAAAAAGAGACGTTGAGAGTTTTGGACCTTACTTGAAAGTTAATCCCCCACTGAGAAACAAGGAGGATGTTGCGGCCATGTGGTCAGGTTTGAAAAAGGGAATGATTGACGTCTTAACCTCAGAACACTCTCCTGGAACTCAGGAAGAGAAGGAGGTAGGGTGGTCTAATATCTGGGAAGCTTGGAGTGGTCTCCCCTCTGTAGAGACCATGCTTCCTCTCTTATTGAGTGAGGGAGTCAATAAACAAAGGATGTCTCTCTCTGATGTTCGTCGAGTTCTATGCGAGAACCCAGCGCGGATTTTTGGGTTTTACGGAAGAAAAGGCGACATAGCCCCAAGCTTTGATGCTGACATTGTGGTCGTTGACTTGAAACTTGAAAAAAAGGTTTCGGTAGAAAAGCTTCACTACAAGGTTAACCATAGCCCGTACGAGGGTTCTACTTTCAAAGGATGGCCTGTCACCACTATTGCAAGGGGTAAAATTGTTTATGAAGGCGAATCTATAGTCAACAAATCAGGGTATGGCAAATTCATACCTATGAAGATGAAATAAGAACTCTGCGGCACGCGCGAGTCCTTCTCTAACCATTCTAATCATTTTATTCAACCGCATTAGCGCGCGCGGGTAGGCTGCCTAGGGAGTGTTTATTGAAAACATCATTCTATGAATAGAGGGACTATGGAGAACTGGGCAACGTCGACTAATCCCTTGTCGGTGAGCTTGAGTTCAGGTATCACTGGAAGAGCCATGAACGACAGCGTCATGAACGGGCGATCAAGCCTGCACCCCATTTCCTTGGCAGCGGAAGCCAGTTCTCTCATCCTATTTTCAACTCTCTCAAACGGTTCAGATGACATTAGGCCAGCTATCTCCAGTGTAAGAGCTGACAAGACCTTGCCATCGACGACCGCTACCAGGCCACCCTTCATCTTAGTTATCTCCTCTATGGCGCATATCATGTCTTTGTCGTTTGTGCCCACCACGACTAAGTTATGGGAATCATGGGCAACAGACGACGCAATGGCTCCTCTCTTGAGGCCGAAGCCCTTGACGAAGCCGAGCCCGATGTTTCCGGAAGCGAGGTGACGTTCGAGTACGGCTATCTTCAACAAGTCTCTGCCTGGGTCAGCAATGGCCATGCCTTTTCTTACAGTAGCTTCCTCTATTCTCTCCTTGGTAACGATCTGATCTGGTATGACTTCGATTACTCGAATCTTATCATCTTTTGTCTCTATACTAAGGTCCTTGGTAGTTGGCCAAGCTATGTTTATTGAACTTCTAAGATGAGCATCTGGGGCTTCCAAAGGTATGACGAGGCCGCCTTTCTCTGCAACGATTGTGCCTCTCTTGATCACCTTGAGAACTTTGAAGTCGCTCGGTGTGTCAAAGACAATCAGGTCGGCTTGGTATCCTGGAGCCACAGCCCCGATATTTCCGAGTTTGAAGTACTCGGCAGTGTTTATGGTAGCTATCTGAATCGCCACAACCGGGTCTACCCCCATCTCTACTGCTGTCTTGATCATATAGTCTATGTGGCCCTCCTCAACCAAGTCTATGGGATGCCTGTCATCGCTGACGAAGCTGAATCTTCTCGAATTCTTGGCGTTCACGAGTGGAAGCAACGTCTTAAGGTTTCTCGCTGGGCTTGACTCCCGAATCATGATATGCATTCCCTTTTGCAGTTTCTCCGCAGCTTCCTCCATAGAGGTGCACTCGTGATCTGACCTTATCCCAGCTGAAATATAGGCTGAGAGATGTTTCCCAGATAGACCTGGTGCGTGTCCCTCAACCACACGGCGCCCTGCGATTGCTATCTTCTCCAGCGTCCCTGGATCTCCCTTCAGAACAGAAGGGAAGTTCATCACTTCACCCACACCGAGTATCCTCTCTTCACCGATCAGAAGAGAGAGGTCCGACGCACTCAGCCTTGCTCCGGTAGTCTCAAGATGGGTAGCTGGAACGCATGAAGGAAGCATTATGTAGATGTCGAGGGGAAGGTTCCTGCTGGAGGCAAGTATATATCGAATTCCATCCAGCCCTAGGACATTCGCTATCTCATGAGGATCAGCGATCACAGTCGTTGTACCTAGCGGCACTACCGCTCTAGCGTACTCAGGGACGCTGAGTAACGAGCTTTCGATGTGAACATGACCATCGATCAAGCCAGGACAGAGATATTTGCCCTCAAGATCGATTGTCTTGTGGGCTGAATATTTCCCAAATCCAACTATCTTGTCTTTTGATATTGCCACGTGGTCCTTAATTGTCTCCCCTGAGAAGACGTTTACGATCTCGGCGTTCTTCAGAAGTAGATCCGCCTTCTCCCTGCCATCAGCAACCCAGATGATGTCTTTAAGGTCCAAAACAAAGACTCCTATCGCGCTTTTAAATGGGCATCAACAACACGCGCGTATTCCGCTTCCTTTTTCATGCGGCTTGGTACTATGTCATTCTCTCTTAATTCCTTTTTGTAGATAATGTCCAAGCGTGCGCGCACGGCATGTAGACATTTTGGATCTTGAGACCACGTTGGGAACAAACAAGCTTCATTTTTAAACTGGACACTTCAGCAGGCTGATTTGTCGCGCTTTGATGATGCGAGCTTCAGCCAGTTAACCTTATTAAATCTACAGCGACTACTACCGTTATGAAAAAAGGAATCTACGCTGGAAGCTTTGATCCGCCTACAAACGGCCATGTGTGGATGATAAAGCAAGGAGCAAGAATATTTGACGCGCTTATTGTAGCAATAGGAACAAATCTTGAAAAAGAATATGCTTTTTCTCTGGATACACGAGTTGAAATGTTGAAAAGCATTACAAAATCATATCGGAATACGACGGTAGAGACTTTTGAGAATCAGTTTCTTGTAAACTACGCAAGATCGGTAGAAGCAGCTTATATTCTAAGAGGCATCAGGTCCGAAAGCGATTATGAATATGAACGGGTAATGAGGCACATCAACAGCGATCTAGACCCTAATATCATTACCATATTTCTGATCCCTCCTAGAGAAATCGCAGGAATAAGTTCAAGTTTTGTAAAAAGTCTGATTGGCCCTAAAGGTTGGAAAAAAACCATCAAGAAATATGTTCCTCAACCAGTTTACGAAAAGTTCTCGGAGAAATTCAGAAAACGCGCGCGCGCTGGCGCAACATCATAACTGACAATCCACAAAGGGGCGGAGCTATCTTGAAGGGTGACCTGTTAGAAGCAGTTGACTACGGACAGAAACTTGGCGCTGACTACGTTGAAATTCGAACACAAAAACTTTTCAAAACCTTTTTGACGACGAAGGACGGCACCGTTGAAGCAGCCAAGGAAGGAAATGAAAACGGTGCAGGCGTTAGAGTCTTGGTGAACGGGGCATGGGGTTTCATGTCTCTTGGAAAGCTTTCCCCAAAGCTACTGACAGAGGCTGTTGGGGAAGCCTTCAAGTTGGCGAAAGCGGCGAGTTCCAAAGTGAAAACACCCGTAAGACTCGTTGAGGTAAAGGCTTTAGAAGACAAAGTAGTGACTAAGGCAAAAAAGGATCCGAGAGAATTCTCGCTACCGGAAAAGAT
>CP070791.1:73033-76048 GCA_020346825.1 Candidatus Bathyarchaeota archaeon | reverse complement strand
TCGAGAAGGTCATGGAAAGGATGAGGACACTTAACGGCAGGGACATTCTCATGATCCGTCAAGGGCTATCCCGTTCTGAAAACATAGATTACTACCCAGATGTAGCCGAATTTGTGGGTCCATACACGCTGAAAGTTGGTGATGAGACCATAACATCACAGATGATATTCCTGTGTACAGGTTCAAAGCCCACAATACCTCCGGTAAAAGGGCTGGATAAAGTAGGCTATCTTACGAGCGACACAGTTCTCAAGATGAACCGACTACCCAAAAGTATTGCTATAGTGGGCGGAGGATACATAGCTGCAGAATACGGCCATTTCTTTTCAGCCATGGGATCTAAAGTATCCGTAATCGGCAGGAATCCTCAGTTTCTCAAACAAGAAGAACCGGAAGTGTCGGCACTAGCTAAAAGAGAGTTGGAGAAACACATGACAATTCTTACAAATCATGAGGTGCGTGAGGCAGAGAAGACTTCGATGGGCAAGAAGCGGCTTGTCGCTGTTAACAGGGAGAATGGAGAAAAGGCGGTGATAACTGCAGACGAGATACTGATAGCTACCGGAAGAGGCCCGAACATAGACGTGCTTCATCCCGAAACAGGAGGGGTAGAAACAGACCAGAGAGGATGGATTACCGTCAATGAGCATATGGAGACCTCGCAACCAAACATTTGGGCTTTTGGCGATGCAAACGGTAGACAGCTCTTCAAACATGCGGCAAACTATGAATCTATAATCGTATACTACAATGCCATAGTAGACAAGAAGGTAAAAGTTGATTATCACGCGATACCGCACGCAGTTTTCACGTATCCCGAGATTGCAGGCGTCGGCCTCAGAGAGAAAGAAGCGATTGAAGAATACGGAAAAGACAAGGTGCTAATCGGAATCTACAGGTATGAAAACACTGCTAAGGGTGAGGCAATGGGTGTAAAAGACTACTTTGTCAAGGTAATCGTTGAGGGGGAAACCATGAAGATCTTGGGAGGACATATTATTGGGCCGTACGCCTCTGTTCTCATACAGGAGATAATAAACCTAATGTATACCCCTGAACAAAGCGCAGAGCCGATAATCAATGGAATGCACATCCACCCCGCTCTGAACGAGGTGGTAGAAAGGGCTTTCCGTTCCCTTATGCCGCCGGATCAATACCATCAACTTTTGGACCATCACCACCACTAGATGATTCTAAATGCCAAGAGAATTGTGTGTAGGAAACGGCAATCTCCAAGTGAACATTGATAATGACATGAACATTAGAGACATGTTCTTCCTTTTTGTTGGAATGAAAATGTAGGGTACTGGACCTAACCACATTGAGAATGAGAACCATCGTGAAGGCTTGGAAGGTCACCAAATCAAGGAAGGAGATATTGTACTTCTCAAGACCCGAAATTCAAAAAGAGGATATATCCAATTCAGAAGCGATTTTGTCCATGCGCCCACATGGTAGAGTTTTCAAAACCTTGTCCTTCCTGCTCTGTATATCGCTTGAAAGGCCTGCTCTCTCTTACCCTCTGCTTTGACAATTTCGTTGTGCAGTTTCTTTGCGTCCATGGGGCAGTTTTGGGAGACTTCGCGGATGAACTTCGTTAGTTCACCCTTTTTGAAGCTGCATTTCAACGTAAGTTCTTCAACGACTTTCCTTGCAGTTTTTGCGTCACCATAGCAACTTTCACTCAACTCTTCTATTACGTGCTCCAAAGTCTCCGAGTCTATGTCACACTTTGAGCCCAATTCTTCTGCCCATTCCCGCTTCATCTAACACCACACTTTCATTTGTGGTACGCTATTTGCTTAAGCTTTTCGCATGCATGCGCACACTTGTATGCTTAAATATTGGGTTCTAGGTTTAGCTTAATGGTTGCAACTATGATTAGTGAAAAGAAGAAAAAGCCGAAAACTTTTGCCATCACGTTGGTTTTGGCTTTGGGAGTACTCGTCGCTTTTCAGATCAATCTTGTATTGGCTGATATTCCGGATGTAACAAGTATTGAACCATGGACAAGTGGAACTGATACTATCCTCAACATAACTGTTAGGCATGCCTCACCAACACCTACCCACTATGTGGACGCCGTTGAGGTTGACATAGACGGGACTGTTGAAGCGGTTTTTCTCGGGCCTCAGTCAACAGAGACTTTCCTTGTTCAATACAACATGGGTGAAGTGACGGATACTCCTCCAGTTCAAGCTAGAGCTTTTTGTACCTGGCATGGCTGGAGTGTCTGGTCTCAACCCGTGGTGGTTCCCGAATTCTTGGCACTCTCCTTGCTCCTGATCTTAGTAATTGTCTCAATCGCAGTATTACTGGCTAGGTCCAAGCTGTAGGGAATGGCCAGTTTTTTAAGTAGCATGGACGATCAATAGTTGTTCCAGAGTCATGACAAGGCTTTTAGGAATACACCTCGCATAAATCAATAATGGTCGCTGGGGAAGATGGGACTTTTCAATGCAAATGCTCCGCTAGCATCTGACCTGAACTTGTTGCTTCAGGTTTTCATTTTCATTCTCCTAACTGGAGGAGTTACGATTGCCAAGTTCAGACGTGGATTCAATAGACACGGAACTGTAATGGGTATTGCTGTTTTCCTAAACACCATATCTATGGCCATCGTCATGATTCCTTCTTTGCAAGGCTTTAGAGGCTTGTTTTCAATGCCGTTTTCCGATGCCGCCTTAATTGTGCTTTCACACTCCATTATGGGAACCGTGGTAGAGGTCTTGGGAATCTGGCTAGTGGGCGTATGGCTAATCAACAAAATCAGGGCTTGTGCCAGAAGGAAGAACGTTATGCGCGTCACTGTGTTCCTATGGTTGATCGAGCTGCTAGTGGGGATATACATCTACATCATGTTGTATTTGCCCATATAGGTACAGGCATGCATGTATAAAGTAAAAAAGGGGTGAAGAGATGAAGGAAGATAGACCAAAGATTCTAGTTCTCTTCTATTCGATGTACGGACACATCTTCAGGATGGCACAAGCAGTAGCTGAGGGCGTCCGAGAG
>CP070791.1:61838-72933 GCA_020346825.1 Candidatus Bathyarchaeota archaeon | reverse complement strand
CCGTTTACTTCGATTCCTTTTCTAGCTTTTGTTATCAAGTCTCGCCAATAGTATGGCGACGCTGTTGCAGCATAAGGTATGTCGTGGGCAACCATGATGTCACCTATCGGCTTTTTGAACTCCAGTTTTCCAGGTATGACCTTTCCGGCTGGTGAAGTCGTTGTTGAGGCACCATGGGGCGTACCTCCGCTTCTCTGTATGCCTGTGTTCATGTATGCCTCGTTGTCGTATAGTACATAGAGGAAGTCGTGTCCTCTCTCAACCGCTCCCGAGAGTGCTTGAATGCCAATATCATATGTTCCACCGTCACCAGCGAAAGCAATAACGTCAACTTGTTCCTGCGGAATTCGCCCCTTCTTCTTCAGTATCTTGAGTGCAGCCTCGATTCCAGAAGCGTTCGCTGCCACATTTTCAAAGGCAGTGTGTATCCAAGGAATTTTCCACGATGTGTAAGGATAGATTGATGAAACCACCTCCATGCATCCAGTTGCGGATGTCGCTATTGTTGGTCCCCTTAAGGCCTTAAGGATTAATCTGAGGACTGTTGCAGGTGCACATCCCGCACATGCTCTGTGTCCAGGCATAAACAAGTCCGGTTTTTCAGCTATGTCTTTTGCATTAAATTTCCATTCAGAAAACATTTCTGTTCCTCCGTTTACTCCCTTAATCCAATAAACTGCACTGGTTTCTCAACTCGTTGAGTTTCCAGTATTCGTTGCAGATCTCGGTAAATCTTGTGTATTAGATTAGGATGTGTGTCTCTGCCGCCGAGCCCGTAAACGTAATTCACTATGTACGGATGTGTAGACGTATCGTATAGAATGTGGCGTATTTCGTGGAATACTGCGCCGCCATGTCCTCCAAAGCTTAGGCTTCTGTCCATAACGGCTACTGCTTTCACGTTTTCCAACGCTTCAGTTATTTCCTTTACAGGTAACGGTCTGAAGGCTCGAAGTCTGAGCAAACCGGCCTTCGTCCCTTTTGATCTAAGCTTGTCTATGATGGTCTTGATTGTTCCAGAAGTTGAACCCAAACACACGATTGCCGTTTCAGCGTCTTCCAGACAGTATGGTTCAATCAATCCATCTCCGTAATGTCTTCCACTCTTCTCCGCATATTCTTCATGTACTTGTTGGATGATTTTGGGAGCAATCCGCATCGCTTCTTCTTGTTGCCTCTTGTGCTCAAAATAGTAATCATATAGGTCCAATGGACCAATCGTCAAGGGAGTTTTTGAGTCGAGTTTGAATGGTACAGTCTTTCCTTCATGGTTAGTTACAGGTGGAAATTGACGCGTTCCAACAAACTGTTTCACTAGGTTGTCTGGTAGAGTTTGCACGTTTTCTAATGTGTGGCTTAAGGTGAAGCCGTCTAATCCCACCATTACGGGTAGCATGAGCCTTGGGTTTTCGGCAATCTTGAAAGCTTGAATTACAGAATCGTATGCTTCTTGCGAGTTTTCCACATAGATTTGTATCCAGCCGCAGTCACGTTCAACCATGGTGTCTGAGTGGTCGCAGTGGATGTTTATTGGCGCGGATAAGGCTCTGTTGACCACCGCCATCACTACAGGTGCTCTACATCCTGAGGTTACATATAGGATCTCGTGCATCAAAGCTAATCCTGCAGAGGCTGTTGCTGTGAAGGCTCTTGCGCCTGTGGCTGCCGCTGTTAAGCAAGAAGTTAACGCGCTATGTTCAGATTCAACACAGACAAACTCTGTGTCAACTTCACCGTTTGCCACGTATTCGCTAAATCTCTCCACAATTATGGTTTGAGGAGTTATTGGATAGGCTGCTACGACGTCTACGTCTGATTGTTTTGCAGCGAACGCAACTGCTTCGTCTCCGTTTAAGGCCATCATTTTCTGTCTAGCGATCGCCATTTTCTCACGTCTCCTCTTCAAGTTTCATTTCAATGGCATCTAACGGACATTCATTGGCACATATTCCACAGCCTTTGCAGAAATCAAAATCGAACTGTATATCATTTTTCTCTGGTTTCCAATTGATCGCTCCGTCAGGACAGAAAAGCACGCACAATACGCAGCGGGTGCATTTTTCCAGATCCCTTACCGGCTTGTAGGTTTTCCAGTCTCCAGTCAAATACTGTGTGCTAGGTTTCCAGCAGACACCTGCCATAGAGATTTGTTTCCAACCTTTTTCTTTAGTGGTCACTCTGATCTTACCTCTTTGTAGGCTTCTTTGGTGACACCAATATTTTTCTCCGCGATACTTCCGCTGAAACGTTTCGAAACAGCTTTTTCAACACTTTCTAGTCCAACGATTCTAGTCACTCGGGCAACGGCTCCCAACATGGCTGTGTTTGTGATTGGCCTGTTTAGAAGTTTGATAGCAATTTCCGTAGCTGGAACTGTCCAAATCTCTCGTTTTTCTATCTTGAGCATTTCACGTATTTCCGCTGGTTTTTCTTTGGAATTGACGATTAGGATTCCCTCATCGTTCAGCCCCTCTGTTACGGGAACAGCCTTCAATAGTGATGGGTCTATAACTGCTACCACATCTGGAGTGTAGACGGCACAGTGCATTTTGATTGGCTCGTCACTAATTCTTGTGAAGGCACGTATTGGCGCTCCCATTCTTTCCGGACCAAATTCAGGGAATGATTGGATGTATTTTCCCTCGTTGATTGCTGCTCGTGCAAGGAGTTCGCTGGCGGTCCATGCCCCCTGACCACCTCTGCCATGCCATCTGACTTCCAACATTTTTTTCAACGGATTTTTCACCGACAAGTCTTTTCAATTTAATTAAGAAATTGGGCATATACGCTTTTCTAAAAGAGTGTGAACCGAAAAGACCTCTAGGTATTGTTCTTGACTTAGAATTAGAAGAATTGTACGCGTAAACCGCCGAAAAACTTATGCTCCAACTAGAGGTGTCCTTAAGAAGGGAGGGAAATGTTCTGGATCCAAAGGATGAATTATTAGTCTTTTTCAATGAACAGATTAAGATTGAAAACAAGATTGTGGACTCGTTGAATAGCGCCTTAACTGAAATAGGAAATCCAGCGGTCAAAGGAGTCTTGAAGGGAATATCTTTAGATTCTGTGAAGCATGCAGACATGTATGCGTCAGCCCTCAAACTGTTGAAAAGTGTTTCCCAAGCCCTCACACAAAAAAACCTCGACAAACAAAGAGAACTGGTGAAAGAGCACATACTCATGGAAGCAGAGCTCATAAAAAGAATTAGCAAAGTAATACCAAGCATTGAAAATGAGAAAGTGAGGCTTCTCTTGAACGCAATATTACTGGATGAAAAAAAGCATCATGAACTCTTGAAGAGAGTCCTAGAAATTCTTGTTCGAGGAGAAACCATAACAGAAGAAGACTGGTGGGACGTTCTCTGGAAAAACGTTCCATTTCACGGGGCTCCAGGAGGGTAAATCGCCCAAATCGGCGATTCAAACAACGTTGTTTGAATCCGCAATCAACTAACTCCGTGTTTTTGTTTAATTAATAATGTCTGTGTGCAAACGAGGTTAGTTGGAATATAAACTAACATTAATATTGCCGAATCTATACTGTCTCATCTCTGGAAGAATTTTATGGAAAAACTGGATCAGTAGAATTGGAGATAAGAATAGAAATGGATGTACTTGAGGAGCCTGGAAAAAAAGTTTTGCTGTTGGGGAACGAAGCGATCGTAAGGGGAGCCCTTGAAGCTGGAGTAGGATTTGTTGCTGCTTATCCCGGAACCCCAAGCTCTGAAGTTCCAATGACCTTTTCTAGGGTGGCAAAGAAGGTGGGGCTTTACTTCGAATACTCCTCAAACGAGAAAGTTGCATTTGAAGCAGCTACAGGAGCAGCATGGTCAGGAGTGAGGGCTATGACATGTCAAAAACATTTTGGACTCAACGTCACAGCCGATTCTATTCCCCCCGTAGCTATGATAGGAGTGAAGGCGGGTTTTGTGGTGATGGTGGCCGACGACCCTTCTGGCTGGAGTTCCGCACAGTCAGAACAGGATACGAGATACTATGCAAGAATGTTTAAGATGCCGATGCTTGAACCGAGCAACCCTCAAGAGTGTAAAGATTTTACAAAACTTGCCTTCGACATTTCTGAAGAGTTTCAAGTCCCTGTTTTCCTGAGAACCACCACTAAAATCAGTCATTCCATTGGAACTGTAAAGCTTGGCAAAACGAAAAAACCCAAGACCAGAGGCAAATTCCAGAAAGATCCCGACAGATATTATAATCTTAAGCCTCGTTTACAAGAGCTCCATGACAGGTTGAACAAAAAACTCGAGCAAATAGAGAAAAAGTATGGCCGA
The DNA here is from genome assembly GCA_020346825.1 of Candidatus Bathyarchaeota archaeon. GTDB lineage: Archaea > Thermoproteota > Bathyarchaeia > Bathyarchaeales > Bathyarchaeaceae. The sequence continues at coordinate 68,641 of CP070791.1, read as the reverse complement.
AAGCTAAACACGGTGACTTCGAGAGAAGGAAAAGTAGGAATACTAACGTCAGGAGTCAGTTTTGAATATGTTAAAGAAGCGTTGCTGGAATTGGGACTGGATCCACCAATCGCAAAAATCAGCTTAACTCATCCCATATCAAAAAGTTTTGTTAGCGACTTTGTCAAAAACAAAGAAGCTGTTTTTGTCCTAGAAGAACTTGAACCAATTCTAGAGAACTTTGTGAAACAGATGGCAAAAGAGGCCAATCCGAACCTTGTTGTTCATGGCAAAGACTTGCTGCCAAGATATGGTGAATACACCCTTGAAACTGTGATTCCTGCCTTCGAAGAAATATTCGGAAAAGAATTGGGAATCAACTTCAAGGACCATAACATAAAGGTTGCCTCGGCATTGAATGGTCTTCCTCTTAGGGAGCCTGTTCTTTGTCCTGGTTGTCCCCATAGATCAACATTTTATGCTGTCAAAAAGGTTTTTGGAGATGAGACCATCTACGCCGGGGACATCGGCTGCTACCTCCTAGGAATATTCGAACCACTTAATATGCAAGATTTCGTTGTGAGCATGGGAGCCAGCATCGGAGTATCTCACGGCATAGGCTTAGTGAGCGACCAGGATGTTGTTGCTTTTGTAGGCGACTCCACCTTCTTCCATGCAGGCATGCCTCCAACACTGAACTACAGGTTTAACATCGCTGAAAAAACCCCTCTGATAGTTGTTTTGGATAACGCTATCACCGCCATGACTGGCCACCAGCCTCATCCAGGGTCAGGCTTCACAGGAATGGGTGAGAAAGTGGAGCCTGTGAAGATTGAAGACGTTGTTAAGGCGCTGGGAGTGGAAGCGAAGGTCGCAAACGCTTTCAGCCAAAAACAGTTGATTAAAACTTTGCAAGAACTCAAGAGTATGAAAGGCCCAAAAGCATTGGTTAGCAGAGGAGAATGTAGATTACTTACTAGGAGGCGATTCCGCGCACAAGGACGCACCCTGCCAGTGTTCGAAATAGACCAAGAGAAGTGCACAAGATGCGGTATATGCGCCAACGATTTTGGATGTCCTGCAATAGTAAAGGCGACAGTGGAGCCCGAAGGAGAACCAGAATACTCCATGAATCCAGATATATGTTTGGGCTGTACAGTATGCATGCAAATATGCCCTGAGGGAGCTATTCACATCCTTAAGAAGAGGAGAAAAAATGAAGTTTGACCTCATGTTAACCGGGGTTGGAGGAGAAGGAGTCTTAACGACGCAGGTGATGATAGCGAGAGCAGCTAACATAGAAGGCCATTATGTTAGAGGGGTACAATTACATGGACTCGCCCAAAGAGGCGGCGGAATACCCACTTTCATTAGGTTTGGTTCAGAGAAAGAAGTCTCTTCACCGGGAATAATGCAGGCAAACGCCAACCTCATCCTTGCTTTTGAACCATTAGAAGCGGTAAGAGCAACATACTACGCCAGAAAAGAAAAGACCGTTTTTGTCGTCAATGATAGTCCTTTGGTTCCAATCTACGCTGGCCTCTTCAACACCCCGTATCCAAACATGAACGAGATTGTTGAGAGAATAAGGCCTTTCGCTCAACAAATTCACGTCTTCAACGCCACTCACCTTGGAAAAGAAAAGTTTGGAAGCACGATTTTCGGAAACACAATACTTGTTGGCTTCGTCACCGGAACCAAGTTACTTCCATTGAAAGCCAACAGTCTGCGTGAGGCAATAGAAGCTACAGCACCAAGGGAAAAGGAAAAAAACATTAAAGCTTTTGAGTTGGGCCTACAACTAGGCAAAGAGAAATGATCTAGACGGCCAACACCGAGCCCGCGCGCGCTAAAACCGGGTCCAAGTAACTTTCTCAAAAAACAGAATCGGTTTTCTTGTCTCGTTCGCTGCCATCTATCCGCTGCTGAGGTGTTTTTCCTATTCCAAATCTTGGATCGTAAGAAAACGCTAGATAGCTATAAAAAACGCTGTGCTCTAATGGAATATTGTTGGTGGCGAGTATGTGTGGCTATCCGAAAATGGTTGTTCGCCCACCTGGACCAAAGGCAAGAAAGCTAGTGAGGAGAGACGAAGCTTCGATTTCATCTTCTTATGTTCGTTACTACCCTCTTGCCATAGAATCGGGAAAAGATTGCGTTGTGAAAGATTTGGATGGAAACGAATACATCGACTTCAACTCTGGATTAGCATGTTTAAACGTGGGCCATAACCACCCCAAAGTTGTCGATGCAATAAAGAACCAATGTGACAAGTTTCTCCACTACTCTAACACTGACTTCTATTATAGAGAAGTTGTGAATCTCGCTGAAAAAATGTTTACAATTACCCCTGGAAGATTTGAGAAAAGAGCATATTTTGGAAACAGTGGAGCAGAGGCTTTGGAAGCAGCTGCAAAACTTTCTAAGTGGCACACCCGCAGGCACCAGTTCATCGCTTTTATTGGAGGCTTCCACGGTCGAACATTAGGGACACTCTCCCTCACCGGAAGCAAACCTGTTCAAAGAAGACACTTTTTTCCCATGCTCCCTGGAGTAACACATGTGCCATATCCTTACTGTTATCGCTGTCCCTTCAAACTGTCACATCCCGATTGTGATTACTGGTGTGTAAACTTCATCGACGAGCAAGTCCTACGAAAATACGTGCCCCCAGAAGAGATCGCTGGCATCGTTTTTGAACCCATACAAGGAGAAGGTGGATATGTTGTTCCCCCTCCAAAATATTTTCAGCGCCTCAAGAGGCTAGCTGACAAATACGGTCTCCTTCTGATCGACGACGAGGTACAGTCAGGAATAGGTAGAACTGGAAGATGGTTCGCCATAGAGCATTGGAAGGTCAAACCTGACGTTGTCTGTGCGGCCAAAGCTCTTGCATCAGGACTACCCTTGGGCGCAACTGTATCCCGAGCTCGACTAATGGATTGGGAAGGAGGTTCTCACGCCAGCACCTTTGGAGGGAACCCTTTGGCCTGTGTGGCAGCGCTGGCGGTCATCGACGTAATTAAGGAAGAGAGACTTCTTGAAAACGCTGAAAAACAGGGCAACCATATCATGAAATGGCTGCAGAACCTGAAAGAGGAACGCGAAATAGTTGGGGACGTTCGAGGAAAAGGACTTATGATTGGCATCGAAATTGTGGAAGACAAAGAAACCAAGAAACCAGGAGCAGACAAAGCTAACAAAGTCATGTTGCGGTGTTGGAGACGCGGCATAGCACTGATAGCCTGCGGCGTTTCCACGCTCAGGATAATCCCGCCGCTGACAATTACCAGAGAACTTGCAGACGCCGGCCTAGAAATAGTCGAAGATGCCATCAAAGAAGTTGAAAGAGAAGGATAGTCACTTCTCTCCTTCAGTCAACACCTCTATGGATGTGAAAGAGTGGGAAGTCAATTCCAACTGATCTGCAAAACTCGTCCTTACAAACACGTTTCTTATTTTGATTCGAGTTCCAACTGCCAATTCTTCTGCAATCTCAGCCAATTTTCTCCATGCTGAAACTCCAATTCTTCCATTGTCATCTCTCAGTTCAAAGGAAGCAACTTTGACCTTCTCGTTTCGAGATGTGACAACCTCCCTAACAGCAGGAGTTGTTGAAATGATTCCTTCAACAGTTATCGGTCCACCTTCTTCTTTTATCTCAGCTACTTTTCTTATCCGAAGTGTGGCTGGAGGATACTTGTCATCCTCAGCCTCTGGCAGGGAAGTCTGAATGTCCCCCCGCGATCCCATATGCAACTCCAGCTTTCCATCCAGTCCCTCACGCACGTATCCATGCGATAACTTGATAATTTGCCCTTGCTTAATTTCCCCGGTTTCAACAAAAGCTGCTTTGTCGTCCCACAAAAGTACCTTCAACTTTCCGCTTCTATCTGCGATCTGCAAACGAGCAAGCTTTCCTTTCGTCAAATCTCGGCGAGTGTATGTTCTGGAAGGAAAAGACGTTATGACGCGTCCACTCACAGTTACGTCATTCAATCCGGAGACAAGGTCTTGAACCAAAATTTCGAGGCGGAGAGGCTTCTGAACAATTTCCACTCCTAACTCTGAGGCGACAATGCGCGCCGCAGTTTCATCAGTGAAAAACTCGCCTACTCCTTCCCTTTTCTTCTCGATCATTTTGAGAACATCTATACGTGTAAGATCGGGTCGAGATGACAGGATTTGTTCAACGATCTTCTCTGAACTCATTATGCTTCACTATGTTGTTGAAACCAATCAAATGTATTCCCTTACTAAGATTTATTTAGACTTTCTTTACCTCTAGGAATCCGAAGAAGTGATGGTGCGCGCGCATATGATCCGATGAAGGACCATACGCTTTCTGGTGATCTTGCTAGGTGTCGCTTTAATTATTGTAAGCTTTGTCTTATTTGATGTATTGCGGAAACAATCAAGATAGGTGTCTGAGTTATTCGGAGCTCTTTTCTCTGCCATAAATCATGTATAAAAAACCTAAGATTAGGGCGATGAAGATCAGAACCATCAGAATATTGATTATGATCGTGAAGTAGATCCCGGGATCCATGAAAGTGCCCTCACTTTCCTATATTTAGAAGACGGTTATTTAAGGTGTGACCTTATTCCACTCCTCCATCAAGGAGGCGTAAAGACTATCGTCTTCCTCTATTTTGTCATACCACTCCAAAGCTTTTGCCATCTTTTGTGCGATGAGGTGGTAGCACAAGTGTACCTCTTTGTCCATTACGCGGAAATAAAAATCGTCGCAGGAACAAAAGTCAGCAGCAGACATAACTAGGTATTCACGTTCCCAGCCGACCACGATCCAAACAATCCTGCCGCTTGGTCTAAAAACATATTTTTTCACCCTCTCCTCCTTGATCGTCTCCCAAGCCTTTGTGAATCGTGAACCAAAGGCTTCGAAAAGCCTATTCAGACGGGCGCCTGTCATTTGCCCTTTAGCCTTCGCTTCCCTGCAAGTATCCTCGAGCACCTTGATTTCTGCGGGTTTTTTCATAGATTCTCTCCAATTAGCTGAAAAGGGTGACGCAATCTCATGGAAAACGGTTGGACGCTGGACTACATAATGCGATGGCTGTGTTGGTTGACACCAATCGTCTTTTGTTGGTTTATTTGATTTCTATTGGTTCCCCTTGAGACTTCTTTTTCTCTTTGATTTTGGGTATTGTAACCTCTAGCACTCCGTTCTTATACACAGTTTTGGCTTTCTTAGGGTCAATTTTGGCTGGCACTTCAACTTCTTTGAAGTATCTGCGTTTTTGATTGTCAACTGATATGGTTAGGGTGTCTTCTGTTCCATGCAATTTAATGTCCTCTTTCTCAACTCCAGGCAGTTCAGCTACGATTTTGATTTCGTTATCAGTGCTGATGACGTCTATTAGAGGCTCACGCTCTTCTTTTATGTCAATACTGGGTTTGCTGAAGCCGAAGGCTTCGGGTTTGCGTGATGGTTTTAGGTTGCCGAATTCCCTTATTTTCGGCTTTCCGTCTGGGCCAACGGTCATGCTGTAGCCGTAGACAAAGGGTCCCCACTCATGCATGGTTGACCCGTCGGGAAGTCTGCGTTTGCGAACTAGATCCTTTGGGATGCGAGTTTTGAACTCTCTAAATTCTTTTTCCATCATTTCTTCTAGGTCTCTCATCATTTCTTCTATGTCCCCGAAGAACCAGCTTCTGAATAACGGTGTACGCCTTCTTTTCCTAAACCATTCTGGAAAGTCATCCCATGCCATAATTCTTTTACCTCATTAATTTAGTGGAGACTGGAATTCTATAAAAACCTTCTGTGATTGTGGTTTCAGATTCGAGTTGTTTGTATATTCTGAGTTCGGGCATATTTAACTTAAGTTTTTTAACCTGTCTATAGTTCCTAGAAAGGTTCCGTTTAGGAGATATGCTTCTGCATCATCTATGTTGATGCTTCCTGAACGCAAAACTGGACCGATGAAGATTCTAGACCTTGCGGCTTTTCCCATTTTTCTTTTGTTGATTGGTTGACCTCCAAGGAATTCGTTAAAGGAAGGCATAATTAGAAGTTGGGAGACCTTGAATCTTATGTTGAAATAGTCGCGTAGCATCTTGGAAGGGTTGACATTGGCTTTGACGCTTAAATGTTGAAGGAGCGATTTAGTTAGCAAGTCGCCATTACAAGTAGCTTTGACCCAAACTTGCCTTGTTATTCGGAAGCCCATAGGATCGCGGAAGATAACCATTGGATGAACGTGGCCCGTAACAAGGCTACGACATCCTAGAAGCTCTGGCGCTGGCCATGCATGTCCATGGAAGAGCCCGATGTCTCCAAAAACTTCACCAGTTGAGGATAAGATTCTCACGGCTTTAGGTAGAAGAGGCTCAAGATTGCCATCATGGTTTCCTGGAACAACTCTAATGTCTGACACCTCTTTCTCTAGATCTTCGAAAAAATTTGGGATGTCGCGCCACTCTTCCATCCTCACCTTTGCAATAGCATGCTTTACATCACCCAAAAAGATCAAGCATGTCGGATTGCATGTCTCAATGAGTTGGAGAATCTTTTCCAAGATTTTTGGCGTTTGAGATGGAACATGAACTCCTTTCTTAGTTAGAGGCGCCTCCCAACCGACGTGGAGATCAGCAACTACCAATGCTCGTTCAGATCTCTTACGTAAGAGAAGAGCGGGATACGGTTGTATACGCTCTATAGACACCAAGTTGCGAAGATTCTCCCGACTATGAATAGGCAAGACGCTAGTTAATAACCAAGGTGTTGCTAACTCCTCTTTGAAACCAATAGCTAATGTGGAGTTCAAGCTAAATGTTTCTTGATGGCCTTGTAAATCGTT
>CP070791.1:58870-61738 GCA_020346825.1 Candidatus Bathyarchaeota archaeon | reverse complement strand
TGGAGAAAGGGTAAGTCCTTTCGAATGAAATACGTGTCGATAACAGATGACTGGTTTCTTCTCACTCGGAGTTTTGAACTAGATCCCTTACATGCATGCACCAACGCATCCAAACGTAATTGCGTCTGCATCAATGCTCCTTTGAAGCATAGTATGCGCGTTAGATCTACATCATTTGCCCAATCAATTAGTCAGGCAGTTATTCCATACACGTCAATTTGCACCATAGTATTTGTTGACATGCGGTTTGTTTTGGCGTCAACCAAGATTGCCCAGATCAGATTTTGTGAGGGAGCCAATTCAAGCATGTCATCGTCATTAAGCCATAATGAAGTGGTTTGATTGAAGGATTTTTCTATGCTCCTAGAGTTTATGTGATCTATGAATTCCAGTCTAAACCTGATTGTGAGTTTTTCGCCGTAGCTGAATGCGCCTCCGACTTGTATTCTAACTTTGAAACTTGCGATGTTAAGGGGGTAACTGTAAACAGTCTGGACTGTGCCATACTCATTATCTAGACCTACCGAAATGTCCACGTTTTTTCTTCTGAATGCACTGCCTAACCCGGATATCCACCTGTCAAACGGATTGTGGATTCTAGCTGTCCATTTGCCCAGGAAACTTACTCCCGCACCAAGAAGTGGGGGTTCAGAGACTTGCCCTAATTTAATACCAATGAGGTCAAGTGGCGATTCAGCAAATGATTCAAAAACCACATCTTGAAGCAACGTTTGAAGCATAGCGCCCTCTACTAAAATTCCAGTTTGATACTTTTCACTAACCCCTCCTGCCCAAATTCTAACATTTTGTATTAGGCTGTCTGTGAACTCCGTATCGTTTTCAACTAGTATGCCCACGGAATTATCGCTATAAAGATTGAAGTAACAACGGTTAATTTCAGTATGGGCATACGATCTTGTTGTGTTGCTGATGGGCTTTCTGAAGACTATACTCTCTAGCGAATCGATGAAGTGGGAATCTTCGATCTTTGTGCATTCGCTCCAAGTCTCCGTGTTGACAAGTTCAATTGCCGTGGCACAATTCCTGAAGATCATGTTGGTGATAGTTGTTCTGAACGAGTTTTCAATTCTAACAGTGCCATTGATTATTTCTAGACCTGAAAGAATGTTATATTGTGACCGTGTGTAATTATCACCTTGGATGACAATCTTCTTGCGATTACATCTTAGGCTAGCGCCATCGCTAATTATTCTTGCATTTATCTTGTTGTACAAGAGAATATCCGAGCTTAGATTGTATTCACCAGACTTGATGTAAATGTTATTTTTTTGAGCGATTGCTTGTTGCAACACGCTTGAGGCGTTAGTTGAGCTGAAATCAATTGCTCCATTTTTCCCGTTCTTGGCTTTGGTAGATTTACCATCTTTAAAAATCATGTAATCATATTCTTCAACGGGGTTCCGCACAAGATCTAAATAAGTGTTGAACCCCCATACACAAACGATTGCCAAAATTACTATCAAGAGTATTGAAGCTATCGCTTTAGGGGGAATTTTCATTCTTCTCTGTTTCAAGGTTAATTCCGTATGCATATAAAATTTCTTAGCGCGCGCGCCACTAGGTTTTATGTCCAACATCGCTCAGTTTGATTGATTTGCTTCCGCATTAAAGTGTCGAGTTCCAGTAGTAGATTTTAGAATATTTATCCTTAAGTGAGAATCTAGCGTCTTCATATACTATGTCTATATATGGAGCATAGCGTGTTAGAAGAGTTCTAGATACGTTCCAGATCTGCAGCGAGTTTTCGTCAGCGCCCCAGAGTCCCCATATTGTATCATTAGGGTTCCGCATTCCCCACCCGTAGTTCTTAGGTAGGACCAACACAGTATGGGCTGAGTTAGGGTTACAATGCGAGTTGGTTTGAATTTCATGCCAAAATCTCTCCAAAGCTTCAAAATGCTCTTGTTTCAAAATTCCATAATCGTTAATCTTTGGGTAATTAAAGACTGCTATGTATTCGGCTCCATTCTCGTAAGCCATGAGCATATCTTGATACAGTTCATTTCCACCTTCCAGATAGGGTGGATCGTCAAAGGTCCACGTGATTATTACACCCCAGCTCTTGTTCTGAACGTTTGCAGCTCCCCTAACTAGTGCTATGTCCTGAACACGGCTATGGTTCCAACCAAATTGCGCAAGCATAACATCATATCCTGCTAGATAATCAAACCAGTAGAGCACGTAGTCGGAGGTGAAAGTCACAGGAGGAATTGGTCCTGATTTTATTGTGTGCATTTCAGGCATTGCTTGCCAACCATTTACGAAGAAGTCAGCCATCCCTTCGTAGTTCTTTGGAGAGTTCAGAAGGAAGGCTTCGTAGTATGGGTCAAGAGGCCCTCCAGACGGAAACTCGTAGTCAAGGATAATCCCAGCTGGCTCGTCAAAGAAGTAGACGCCTAAGAACTGGTTTCCCCATCGTTGTCTCGCCGTATCAATCCAAGTTGGTTGCCACGGGCGATCTAGGCTGCCAAAGTAAACTATTATATTCAATCCCGCGTTTGCTGCGTAATCGCAGATTTCATTGAGAATAGGTTCATTTTTGCTTACAGGTCCACTTTGCACAATCAGTAGATTAGTATAATTTTTTACTCTGTCAATGAGTAATCTTGCTTCTGCTGTTGTATTGGAGCTGAAGGTGACTCCAACATAAAACTCTCTTACGCCACTCTCGCGGCTCGTTCTGTCAAGATGGTAAAAAAAGACTACAATCGAGAGAGCCATCAGAAGAACAATGAAAAGGGCAAAAAACCGCTTTGCCTGCAAATTACCTCCTCTGAAGTATGGTAATGGATGGGCCATGCATATTTTTGTTATGGTTCAAGAACCTACAAGCTCAGATGTCGAATT
>CP070791.1:56170-58770 GCA_020346825.1 Candidatus Bathyarchaeota archaeon | reverse complement strand
CTCAGCGAACTTGAAAACGTCCCATGCCTCAACTCCAGTGGTGTCTCTTAGAAGTGCTTCTTTTTTGGATCTTAATTGATGTGCGGCAACCCGGTTCTCTCTTCTTTTTCTCCTCTTTCTTGACATTTTGCCCACAGACAAGTGTTGGAATGGAATGATTTAAAAAATCTTCCGTGGAGGTGCAGTAATATTCAAAATACCCGCCAGAATGGAAACTGCACTGACAGAAACTAGGACATAAAAAGGAAATAGAGGTAGCAATAACGGTGTCAGCAACGCCAGCAACGCCCCTAAGCCTAAACTAATCCCTCCTGCCGCCACCCTCAAACGATTTGGCTCTAACGGCGTAGGATGACCTATCATCCTAAGATAATATGTTGCTAAAACTAGAATCAACATTCCAAAACCTGACAATAGCGCGCTTCCAGCATTAACGTCCATCATAAACACAGGAAACACGAGAAGCAACAGAGATAAGACAATTCCTGCAATGGGAGTAACAGGATACAAGGGAGCCTTGAATGGTCTCGCCAGGAGTGGCTCCTTTTTCCTGAGTTTTATTAAAGAAAGGTTGACTAACGCAAAGACCAAAATGGATCCAAAACTTGCTGCGTATCCAAGGAACTCAACAGCTCCAATGAAGCTGAACAGTATTACGAAGAGCGAGCTTGCGATGACTGCCACGTAGCGAGTTCCGAAACGCCTGTGAACCTTAAGCAAGACTCCAGGAAGATAACCATCTCTGCTCATTCCACCAAGAATACTCGATTGGACCATCATGGCAGTGCCCACAGATGAGATGCTTGCAATAATTCCCGCAATAGCGAACAGGATGCCTCCAATTCCACCAAAGATTTTTTCAGCTGCAAAGTTGAGCAAGGGTGATTGTACATTATCTCCCAACGAAACAACGCCGACAGCAACGTAAGCAACGCCACAATAAACAACGATCAACAAAATTGTCGACAGAAGCAAAGCCTTGGGAACGTTTTTCCCAGGATCTTTTATCTGAGGAGCACCAGCGACCAGAGCCCTCATCCCAACAAACATAGTGAAAGTATAGGCGATCGCCGCAAAGAAACCAGACAAGCCCACTAATGAAGGCCTAGGTAACACCTCAGGGGGAGTCAAACCATATCCTATTCCGCCTACAAGAAAAACGGCGAATATGGCCAAGAATGCAACCACGATAATAGTCGTGGCTTCTTTCACCCCTCTAATATCAAGCGCGGCGAGGATGATGACAACGATCGCGGCGACTAGAGGCGTATTGACTAGTATGAAATCCTGGGCCACAGGAAGAAACATTGAGAAAAGATATGCGAGTTGCTGAGCGAAAACCACCGCGGCAAGTGATCCACCGAAAACGCTGGCGAGCCACCTGAGACATCCAGCCATGAAGGCTGTAAGGCCTCCGAACGCAGCTTTAGTATATGTATATTCACCACCCACCTTAGGAATAGCTGCGCTGAGTTCGCTATAGCTGAACATGGTTAGTAGGTTTATAATCCCGCACAAAAAAAGCGCTGAGATCACGCTAGGTCCGGCTAAATCAAAAAAGGCGTAATCCAGCAGTACAAAAATCTCAAATCCTATGGCACTTCCTAGTCCAATGATTATCGCACGAGAAAGCCCAAATTTGGTCTCGGTTTCCATCTAGATATGGTCCTCCCACTGGCTATCCAAATCCCTCATGAACGAGAAAGAAGGCACTTATAACCGAGAAAGCGCTGAATACGCTAAGAATCAAAAGAAAGAGAGGAACATGTTCTGCAGACACATTGAACGCAGCTTGAACACCGAGAAAGTCAAAATAGAGAAGGAAAACAAAGAAGCCTGTTAACACGCCTATCGCCCCTTGTGCTAAGCCAACAATAGCTACAAGGATTCTCCTACCTCTCATCACTGATCACCTGCGTCCAAGTATGACCCCAGCCACCAAATCAAGCAAACCAATTACTAGAAAGGCCCAGAGGAACAGCATTCGAAATCTCTCGCTTTCAAGCATGCCAACATCCACGAAGCCGAAAAAGAACAAGACAAGTATCCCGATCGTCATGATTCCCACAAAAATGAGGAAGCCACCAAGTGCAACGGCAAATCTACTCGACCACTGAATCTTCCACGTCAGCACTCCTTCAACCATCATGAGTCTCTTCTCAGAATCTCTCGTAATGAACAATTTTCCTCACAAGTCTTTTGGGTGGAACTCTAGGTTTCTCACCCGAACGCCCAACAGGTACAATAGCAACTGGCCTCACGTTCCTTGGCGCATTGATTACGTTTGCAACTTCATCTTCATGGAATGCTCCCACCCAACAGGTCGCGAGTCCCAAGGCTTGAGCAGCCAAAAGCATGTTTTCCGTGGCAGCTGCCGTGTCCTGTAAGCAGTAGAGACGAGCGCCTCGGCTGCCGTAGCCCTCGCCCGACCTCGCATAATCAGCGCAAACCACGATGACGACTGGGGCTTCTTCAATAAAGGTTTGGTGTAGTGCAGCAGCCGATAGCCTTCGCTTTGTTTCTGGATTTGTCACAATTACAATTTCCCAAGGTTGAATGTTTCCAGCTGACGGCGCCCATCTGGCAGCTTCGATCAGCTT
>CP070791.1:52479-56070 GCA_020346825.1 Candidatus Bathyarchaeota archaeon | reverse complement strand
CAGAAGTCCTGGCTCCCCTTGGCATAAAACACCCAGTTTTGGCTTGGGGAGGAGGGTTGGAACGCCTAATAATTCTCAAACTCGGCGTCGAAGACATACGGCTCTTGTATAAAAACGATCTAGGCTGGATCAGGAGGACTCCAATATGCCAGCGATAACCCTAAACAGAGATCGCTTCTCTTCATTTGTAGGCCGAGACCTCAGTGTAGACGAGATGGCTAAATGGCTTCCTTGGCTGGGCGTTGACACAGAAGAGGTTGGGCCAGACTATGTGAAAATTGAGTTCAATCCAAATCGTGTGGATTTTTCAAGCTATGGTGGAGTAGCTAGAGCCTTCCGCGGATTAATGAGTTGGGAAACTGGTCTGCCCAAGTATACAATTAAAGAAGGAAAAAATGTTCTGAAAGTAGATCCAACAGTGTCAATGGTCAGGCCCTACGTCGTATCCGCCGTCATACGCAATCTAAAGCTTGACTATGATACCGTCAAAGAACTTATGGAGATACAGGAGGACCTCCACTGGGGGGTGGGCAGGGACAGGAAAAAGGCTTCTATTGGAGTCCACAACCTAGACGCTGTTGAACCTCCCTTCACTTACACAACCAGCGCTCCAAAAGATATCAAATTTGTTCCTCTGGACAAGTCTAAAGACATGACCTTGCAGGAAATCTTGGAGAATCATGAGAAGGGACTAGCGTACAAACGTCATGTAGATTGGGCTTCAAGGTACCCCTTGATCTTAGACAAATTGGGGCGAGTTCTCTCCTTTCCCCCAATAATCAACGGCGAATTGACACGAGTGAATAGTCAGACACGAAACCTGTTCATCGACGTAACGGGTATGGAGCCTAACGCCATTTCAAGAAGTCTAAACGTTCTGGTCATAGCATTGGCGGACATGGGTGGAACTATTGAAAGTGTTCGTGTTGAATACACTGATCGTGCCTTCGTTACCCCTGATTTGACCCCGCAGCGAATGGAGTTGAGAGTTAACTATGCCAATGCCTTACTTGGTCTCAAGCTTTCAGAAACCAAAACAATAGAATCTCTCCAGAAGTGTAGACTTAGCGCAAGAAGAAAAAGCAAAGGAGTCTTGGAGGTTCTGATTCCTGCATATCGAATCGACATAATGCACGAGGTTGACTTGGTTGAAGAGGTTGCCATCGGCTACGGCTACTTCAGGTTGAAACCAACCAAACCAGCGACTGTGACAACGGGCAGAGAACACAGAGTAAATGAAATGGCGAATGACGTTCGACAAATAATGGTTGGACTAGGCTTCGTAGAAGCCATGAATTTCCTTCTCGCCAACGAAGTTGATCACTATCAAAAAATGAGAAGAAAAGCAGCAAGAATGATTGGGCTCGCGAACCCTGTTTCCACAGAATATTCAATAGTTAGGAACGGTTTGTTGCCCAGCTTAATGAAGAATCTGGCAGACAATAAACATCAAGCCTATCCTCAAAAAATGTTCGAAGTCTCCGACGTGATAGAAATCAACGAGAAAACTGAAACCCGCACAGCACGAAGGCTTCACGTAGCATGCGTCGACTCCCACTCAACAGCCAGCTTCACTGAAATAAAGTCTAACCTGGAAGCATTGCTCGCCAACCTTGACTTGAAGAAATGGACAATCAAAGAAACCAAGCATCCAAGCTTCTTGCAAGGAAGAATCGCGGCAATCTATATTAAGAAAAGAAAAATTGGCGTCCTAGGAGAAATTCATCCAGAAGTTCTCAACAATTTCGAACTGGAAAACCCAACAAGCGCCTTCGAAATAGATCTACAAAACGTCATAAAGACAACACAATGAAACTCATCAAGGATAGAATCGAGGAAAATCTTATGTCCAAGAATTCCAGTTTTCTTAGTGGCGATGACATAAGCTGGAGCAAATCCCACCGGAACCTGAGATGGGCTCATGCAGACGGACCCAACAGAGGCTGGTGATTTCACCTTCCCTTGACGAAGGGTTTACCCAGGCATGGGACACGGTGGGCGCGGGCGCCTACCAACCCACGTCAGAGAGAGCTCACCTGAGAGGAGCGTAAGGCTCCAACTGTGAGGTTGAGTGTTAGGTTACGTGGGACACAACGCCCGCGACAAGAACTCTTAAGTTGACCAACATAAATGAAAATGTGAAAGAGGGCGGTATGCTTGGATTTAGAACAAAAAATAGATCTTGTCACAAGAAACGCGGAAGAGGTCATAACCTCCCAAGAAATTCGGATGATACTGGAAACTAAGACTAAGCCGAAGGCCTACTGGGGTTTCGAGTGCTCTGGACAGTGAGCTGTGAACGTTCCTCACGCTCGCCCAGAATGATGCACATCGGAATGGGGCTGGTCTGCGCATCCAAAATCAAAGACATGACAAAAGCTGGCTTCCAATTTATTGTCTTCCTCGCCGACTGGCATTCATGGATAAACAACAAACTAGGCGGCGACATGGAAAAAATCCGCATCTGTGGCGAATACATAAAACAATGCTTCACAGCTCTCGGAGTACCTCCAGAAAGCGTAAAATACCTGTGGGCTTCAGACATAGCGAAAGACATAGAATACTGGGAAAAAGTCATCAGAATAGCTAAAGGCGCCTCACTACAAAGAACTTGGCGCGCCCTACCAATCATGGGCCGAGAAATGAGTATGACCAACATCGAAACAGCATGGATATATTATCCGTGCATGCAAGCGGCAGACATTTTCCACATGGATCTCGATGCAGCCTGCGCTGGCATAGACCAAAGAAAAGCCCACATGCTGGCGAGAGACGTAGCTGAAAAACTAGACTGGAAAAAACCAGCTTGTGTCCACACCCACCTCCTTATGGGACTCCAAGGACCTGAACCCGTTGAAAAAGGGTTTGACGAAAACGCGGACCTAAACATTCAGATCAGCTCAAAAATGTCCAAAAGCATTCCCAAAAGCTGCATATTCGTCCACGACACCCCCAACGAAATAAAAACAAAACTAAAGGAAGCCTACTGCCCTCCTAGTCAGGTGAGAGGAAATCCAATACTTGAATTGGCAAGATATGTGGTCTACGCAGAAAGAAAAAGCTTGGAGATACCAAGACCAGCTAAATATGGTGGCCCAGAAAACTACGAAAACTACGAGGAAATAGAGAAAACCTATGTTAAGGGCAAAATCCATCCCCTAGACCTAAAAAACGGCGTCACAGAAGCCCTTATTGCGATCCTGAAACCGGTTAGAGAACATTTCCGAAAAAATCCAAGATTATTGGATAAAATGATGGAAATAGAGGTCACACGGTAGAAACGTTGTCAGCCAAACTTAGAAAACTGGAGAAAACCCTTAGACTTTTAGAGAGACTCGCAACAGAATTAGCTAAAGGCACCCCAATAATCGTGGAAGGACGAAACGACGTCAACGCTCTCTGCGAGTTGGAGCTCATAGGCGACATTATCTCAGCAAAATCCGCTGGAAAATCCTTCCTCGACGTTCTCAGCGAAATAGAAGAAAGAGGCAGACAGGAAGTCATTCTACTAATGGATTTTGACAGACGCGGCAAGAAATGGACCAACCGCTTAGCTCGTCGCCTAGAAGAAATGAGAATAAAACCAAACCT
>CP070791.1:48487-52379 GCA_020346825.1 Candidatus Bathyarchaeota archaeon | reverse complement strand
TGAAGACCTCAAACAGATTATTGAAGTGAAACTCGCATGAAATTCTCCATAAGACAGCTACAACTCATGGTCGTAGTCGCATTCTTTTTCGTCGTGCTAATTATAATGATCCCCCAAGAAACCCCACCGAACTTAGAAATGACAAAAAAACCTGTCAAAAACACAGTCGATATGGAATCCGACCAGTCGTTCTCCTACGCAGCGGGGTCAACCATCGAATACAATATCTACCTTAAGAACAAGGGAACATCTATTGCCAACTACACACTTACTGCTTTGTCAAATCGAGGCTATTACGTAGAAGTTTGGCGGGACACGAACCAAGTCGGCGGTGGTGACATCCAGCTAATACCACCTCCAGGATCAACTATAACACTAAACGCAGGTGAGGTAGCCACACTAATCGTAAGGGTAACCATTCCCCCAGACGTGACTGCAGGTACAGTGGACGCTACAATAATCGAAGCAACAAGCCAGAATTCGGGCACCTCAGACTCTGTGACGGTTACAACAACCATAAACTCCAACCTGCCGTACCCTTCGAATTGGATTCAACTCGGTTCTGACCCCGTATTCCCTGCGCAAGTGCATCCCAAAAAGATGGATATTAAGGCGCTATACTATACAAACAACGGGACGTGTGTCTTCTTCAAAATGGCTGAGGCAGACACGCCCGACACAACACCTTTTCGATATACTGTGTACTTGGACACCCGGGCAGGAGGGCAACAGATCGGTAGCCACTCTTACGACTACTTGCTTAACTCGGATGGCACCCAATACGAGTGGAATGGCACGGATTGGATCGACTCAGAATACCCTGCCTACTGCCGGGTTGATGGCACAGGAATTGTGCTTTGGGCTGACCTAAATAATCTGAGCCTAGACACGCAGGATATAAATGTCCTAGCTTGCACCAAAACAAAAGATGAAACAATTAAGGACGAGTTGGGTTCTTACACTATATTACGAGACAACATCTCAGAAATCCCATTGATCTTGATCCCACTCTTAGCTCTTGCGGTTTACTTTATCATTTCGAGAAGGAGGGAAAAGAATGCCCGTGCGCACAACTCTATTCTCAAAACACATGGGTAATATCTTCCCAATACTTATTATTGCAGGAGTTGGACTAGTTCTCTCCAGCCCGGCTCTGAGTCAACCTTTACCTGGTGTAGATGCTCCTATGCATCTATCAAAGATAAGCAGACTCTGGACCTTTTTTCCATCCTTACCGATGTGGTTCCCATGGTGGTACTGCGGTATTCCGTTGCTTAAAACCTATCCTCCGTTAATGTATTGGGCAAACATCTTGGTGATCGCCCTTTTTCGTTTGGAGTCGTGGCTGGCGCTCGGCGTCATAGATACGATGTCTTTCATGCTCACAGGTTGCTTTATTTATCTCTTTCTCAGAAAAATAGGCCTACACGAATTAGCCTGCTTGTCCAGCTCGATACTTTACCTGTCAAGTTTCCAGACCCTTTCAGGGAGATTCGGATATGGACATTATTCACATACTTTTGCCATGCTCTTTCTTGTCTTTGGGATCTATTTAGCTGCAAAAACTCATTCCAGCAAGTACTATGAAATCTGCATAGCCAGTGTTTTCTGTCTGCTAGTCCTGTCGAACCTGTACGCTGCAATAAGTTTTGTTGGGCTTCTCTTCACATATTATGTCGGGGTACTCTTTGCGAAAGCCATCGACGCCAGAAACGAGCAAAACCACATATTTCCTTTTTTTAAATCTCTGTTTGGTGGCACAATTGGAGTGTTGCTCGCTAGCTTCTGGTTTATTCCATACCTCATGGTGGAAGGTTCAAGAACTGCCGCCTTCATGAGTTCAACTACAGCTTATGTGCTTCCTCTGCAGAGCCTCTTTCTGTTTGATTCACAAAACATCTTGTTGTTGCAATCATACTATCTTGGCGTGCTATTGATAGGTTTCGGAGCTTTGGGATTATTTATCTCTCTCTATAGACGGGTTTTCTGGGGAATCATCTTCACGTCTTGGACCTTCTTCTTTCTATTCATGTGTATACAACCATACATATTTCAAGGGCTATCGTTAGGGTATCCTGCGCGATATCCCTTCTTCGTCTCCTTTTCAATGTCTTTGCTTAGTGCAGTATTCTTCAACCTTCTCCTCAAAAGATTCGCGCGTTTATTCTCAAAGCTACATGTGAAAATTTTGTTCCGGAGTGCGTTCGTCTTGCTGCTTGTCTCCTGCGCTGTCTATGTTGATCCTGTCATTATTAAGGCCTACGAACCAGAAAATAGAGTCTCAGAGGAACTCAATTCATATCTGAGTCCGTTTGAACGGCTGGCCTCGATAAGCACTTTTTCATACACGTTTAATGTTCTGTCAAATCATTTCCAAATTGATGGAGGGTATATCGAGGGAAACATCAACATGGAACTCTACAGAAGGTACTGGTCCGAGATCTACTCCGGGGATGATGTAGAAGCAACTATTGACATCTTAAAGAGAATCAATGCTCGGTTGGTACTATTCTATGGACAGATCTCTCCACAAGTCGAGAGTAAGTTCGTTCCGCCCTACTTTTCAGCCATTCTGAAAAAGCCCCCAACCACAGTATTCGAGTTGAATCGAACTCTAGTTCCCCTTAATTTTATAGAGGTGATTTCCGGCAACGAACAGGAAGTGATTCTGTCTTACATGAATCCTGACATCTTGGAATTTGAGTTGAAAAACTGTTCTGTAAACACCGAGTTGGTTGTGAAAATGAATTACCACGAGGGATGGATAGCCTACTGTAATGAAGAAGTCGTATCACTCGTCAAAAACGATGATGGATTTATGAATTTGTTTATTCCGTTTGATGGAGATGTGAAGATGAAGATGCACTACAGCCATACAGAATTGGATTCCGTTGGTATTGTTACCACCGGTTTGGGAATACTTCTGCTCTTGTACGTTACTAAGTCAGAGTGGGTTCATGAAGTATTCAGGCGCCTGCGTATAAGGTTGTCTAAGAGAACCTACGAATTCATGCATTGAAATACTCAACTGTGTTCTTTGTTGGAAATATGGGTTAATCTCCATAAGCATGCAAAGCAATTTGATAGGATTCAACATTGTTTTACAATGTATCTCACTTCGAGCATGTATGCATACCCAAACCTACTATGAGAGCTTGAAAGCTATTGAGGAGAAGGCGATGGCCAATTGAGCAACAGTCCCATTCTCCTTACCGTACTATTGCACCCACATACCTAGAGATCTCACCTTCAGGAACAGGAGTCCCCGGATCATCTGTAAGATGCTTCTCAGATCGACTTTACTTCCAGCGCAATAACTGTACGCCCAAGGAACCTCGACAACTTTTCGATTCATCTTGTGAGCATAGACAACAATTTCTAAGTCAAATAAGAATCCATCAGATTTGGCTTGTGAAATTATCTCCTTCAAAGTTGTTACTTTACAAATCTTCAACCCTTGTGTATCTCTATATGGAAGCTTCCATAGTAGGCGCACTAAAAAACTGAAAGAGAGGCTGAGAAACCTTCTAGCAGTCCCGACATTGAAGCCTACGGATCCATGAGTATGTTTGGAGAGTAAAATCAAATCAAAGTCATCAAGAAGCATAGTAAGTTTTTCTACTTCATCACGTGGTAACCAAATATCTGCAGAAGACAAAAAGGTTACGTCGCCTCTAGAAGTGTCGAATCCATGCCTTAATGCAGAACCTCTTCCCCTGTGGGTATTTGCAACTATTCTTACATTGTCAAGAATGTCCGCATATTTTGAAGCAACTTCACACGTTCCATCCTCGCTTCCATCATCACTAACTATTATCTCGAAGTCCATAGCTTTCAGCTCATCAACTACTCGACCAAGCGTCTTGGGAAGACGCTCCTCCTCATTATAAGC
>CP070791.1:45794-48387 GCA_020346825.1 Candidatus Bathyarchaeota archaeon | reverse complement strand
GTGAAAACATGACATTTGAAGAAAGAATACCATCTCGGCTTAAGCGAATCTCTAGTTGGATCATGATTGTCATATTGGCGGGGCTGGTGATATTCGGAGCGTTGTTTGCTCTCACGATGTTTGCTAGTGTAGGCGTTGGACATGCTATGGTTCTCGTTGATCCCTGGGCCAAATCTATAAGCGAACCAACAGTCGGACCAACATGGATAGTAAAAGCTCCTTGGGCTCAGCCGGTAGACATCGTGGTTGCTACGGACACTCTAGGAATGTGGGGAGACGGGACAGATCCCTCCGCAGATATGCCAACCGTCGAGGCCTTCTCCAAAGATCAATTAGAGATGAGAATAGATATTATGCTAAGATGGAACCTAGATGTATCCAAAGTCAAAGAACTGTATCAAAACCTTCCACAAAAAAATTGGAAAAACGACGTAATAGCATCTATTGCCAGAGAACAAATCAGGATAGTCACAAAAGACTTCGCCAGTATTCAAACAATCGAACAAAGAGATTTGGTAGCCCAAACCATCAGAGACGCAATATGGAACAAACTAAGTAGCGAATCATCCCTAGCCGGCGCATTAACAAACTTTGGATTTGAACTCAGAAACATAGGTTATCCAGATAAATACACATCTGCTATTGAAGACAAGTTGGTTGCAGAACAACAGAAAATCCAGGCTGAGTTTGAGAAGGACAGAATCATCGTAATTGCCAATGCCACTGCACAACAAGTAGTAATAGAAGCAAACGCGGAGGCTGAAGCAAAAGTCTTGGTCGCGAATGGAACAAGGGAAGCCATTGAATTAATCCTTGAAGCGGCTGGTGGTGATGTCTCGAATTCTACAAGGATTACAGAGCTTTATCTATGGGTTGAAAATTTGAAGCAAATTGCACCAGATATTGATCTGTTCCTAATGACTACTGGAGAAAACGGAATTCCAATAATAATTCAACCTCAACCTTAGAATTCAACCACATACGTCTTCAACACGCACGCAACAAGTCCTAGACTTCCCTTCTTTTTTTTCACACATACATGCATTTCGACTTGTTATCGTTAATCATCAATTTTTCGTGGCTAACGCTCAGAAAATCCAATTTAGCGAACGACTCTTTCCTAGCCTTCTTTGGCTTCAACGTGGTATGTTACTTCCTATTTGCGGACATGCATGCATGAGAATTACATCTACTTCATATTCTGTCTTCACTAACCCTAAATGCTGTGAACGCATTAGAATCTCGCTGTGAAACCAAATTGTCTTCACATTCATTTTTTGAAAAGATTCGAGGCGTGTTTTTTGGCCAGCCTCAGAAAGAGGAGCCGCAGGTTAAGCCAGCCGCGGAGAAGAAAAAGGGTTCTTCAAAGTGTCCACACTATTTTAGGTATTTGGCAAGTCGTCCCAAAGGTGTTCCTATCCCGGAAGTATGCTTAACTTGCCGAGAAATGTTGGAATGTAGAAACAAGTGGCATGAATACTAAGACAATCAAGTTTGCATTCATGCGCTCCTGCTCCAACTTGCTGAAATAGACCCTACTTAACCGGCGCGCGCAGTTATCGATTAGAAAAAGGGTTTTGCATTAGTATTTTATGCTCCATTGGCTTCCAAAAGTTGATTCTTAAAGTGTAAAAACTTTGGCTTTTTGTCCTCCCTTTTAATCATCACTCTCTAACTAGGGCTTTTATATCTGAACCTCACATTTCCTTTAGACCAAGCCTTTGTTAGGTGAGGGTTCAAATTGCTTAAAGAACCATTAACATCTATCTTTGATGCGGATGTCGTCTTCAAAAACACACCCGTCAAAATTGTGATAAACAGGAATTGCCCTGAAATCAAGCTTGCTGGCTTAAAGGTTGGACCCTTCCAGGTGGGAAAAGAATATGAAGTCAAGTTTTGGATAGCCCAAGAACTGGAAAGAGCTGGAATAGCCCGTTTTCGAGAAGATGAATTATTGGATTTGGTGAAGCTTAACAAAATTCACTGGAAAGAAAGAGTTCAAGCATCACAACAAGTAGCATTCTTATCCAAAGATTTCTATCCTAGACTAC
The DNA here is from genome assembly GCA_020346825.1 of Candidatus Bathyarchaeota archaeon. Lineage (GTDB taxonomy): Archaea > Thermoproteota > Bathyarchaeia > Bathyarchaeales > Bathyarchaeaceae. The sequence goes on along the minus strand of CP070791.1, from coordinate 46,336 downwards.
GACGTTACCTCCGTAACCTTAAAATGAGAGCCATAAAGAAACCCGAAAAAATGAGAGACTATGAGAGGGCTAGAAGGCTTTCCCAAGACATTATTAACCTAAGATTGAAAAAGCTGGTTTCCCTTGCTTCATCTCGAGCACAAACAAACCAAATTCTTGGGAACATGGCGGAGGAAGAACGTGTTCTCTATGATCGTTTGCACATGATTATTAGGGGATGGAGAGCGAAGATCTTGAAAACGAAGGGAGGTGGTGAAACTTGACCGAAGAGCTTGTGGCAGCAGATCCTCAGGAACGGTTGCAGGATTTCCTTAAATCTGATAAATATCGTGAACGTCTTTCCAGAATGGCTATCGCTGGTAGCACTTCTTTAATCGTAGATTTTGAAGAACTGCTGGCAGTGGAAACGGCACTGGCGGAAAACATCCTAGAGGATCCAGACGAATATTTGGAATATGCAAATCATGCTGCGTTGGCTCAACTACAGATAGAAGAACCTGAATACGCTGAAATAGTAGAAACCGTTACCGCCAGATTTCGCG
>CP070791.1:43033-45694 GCA_020346825.1 Candidatus Bathyarchaeota archaeon | reverse complement strand
TTTGGTTGGGTTGATGCCGGTTATTTGAACTTCACCTTGATCTGGTTTCAGCAGACCAAGCATGGTTCGTATAGTTGTAGTTTTGCCTGCTCCGTTTGGGCCTAGATAGCCGTAGACCCACCCCTTTTCCACCGCGAAGGAGACTGAGTCCAAAGCTTTGAAGTCTCCATAAAATTTTGTAAGATTTGAAACAGTTAGAACTGATTGAGACGACAAGACACTCACCGAGTTGTAGGATAATCTATATGCAGTTCTTAATAAACGTGAAAAGCATGCATTTGAACAAGGGAATGAATAGTTTGCCATCTGTGCGAACCTAAACGATTTTCTAAGTTCGCGTGCGTGGGGATTGTAAGCAGGAGAAAGACGTGAAAACAGTTATGGATAGAATTTAACAGAACGCTTCGGAAGCTGAAGAGATTCTCAAAAATGCTTTATAAATTGCAAATCTCTTGTGGGACGAAGGGTGGCGCGGGGTGCGGGATTTGAACAAGTCGAAAAATAGCGGGTTATTTCTAAAAACGTTTCAAGGTTACGTATTTATCCACACAGTCCCTTTTGTCTACGACGTGAAGCTGCTTGAAGAGGAGATCAAATTTCTTTTCGATTTCAGCTGCAATCGCATCGCGTGACCCTTGCGGCAGACCCATAATTTCTTTCTTAAATGGACCCAACGCTTTTTTTCGTGTCTTATAGAGGAATTGCTCCTCAGTTTCGCCTTGCCTAGCATCATTTGCAGTATTGACTTTTAGCCAGTCGTAAATTCTCTTCTTTAAATCAGCCGGAAAGTGCTTTGATTCATAAATCATGTTCTGGAAGTCCGTGGCCAGATGCACTTCAGCGGTTTCACATTCGGCAAATTTATGGAATGCCTCAGAAGGCAGGGTTGATGCTCCATGCTGCACAGCTCCTGCCAACTCGTATTCTTTGCGAGCAATCTCAGAAAGAGTTTTCAAGGTATTAAAGTCAAGTTTTACTTGCGCAATTGAGCCATCAGGCAGGACAACGCCACCATGAGTTGTTCCCGTCTGGACTGAAATCTTGCTTATACCAACCAATTTCTTGTGTAACCTCTCTTTTAGGCCTACCATAAATGCGTGCAGGTCTTCAGGTGTTGAATTCTGATGCCCAATCTCTCCAATCTCTCCACCTACTGAAACTGTAATCCCTCTTGGCTCTATGCGGCGGATGAACTGTGTGAGTTTTGTGCATACCTCATAATTCAAAAGCTGTTGTTGTTTCAAATCGGGTTTGGATAAATCCACCAGTGTCGATGAGTCGATATCGATATTGTAGAAACCTGTACTGATTGCGTCGGCGATTAGAGCCTGCAAATCTTCTATTTCCTTATCAGGGTTCTCTCTAAATTTAGCGGCATTGGCCTGAAAATGATCCCCTTGAATGAAGATCGGGCCGGAATAACTTTCCTTTATCGCTGCTGCTAGAACCACACTTGAATATTCTATCGGCGGCTGATTGGTATAACCCATCTCAGACTTGGCGATCTCGAAGATGAATGCGCCCGAATTATTTTTCTTGGCCACGTTGAATATCTTGCGGGCCAAATCATAAGTCATGCTCCTTAGGTTTATCGCAGGGACTGTGAAACCGCTGAATTCGCCCTTGCCGCGGGCCATGTAAAATCCATGGATGCTTGAGGGAAAAATTCCTTCCTTGTAGGCGACGTTAAAAATCTTTTTGGCTAGCTGCTTCTTTCTTGTCAAATCGTCGCTCATAATTAATTCCATTACAATTCTTTCAATATCAAGCGGCCTTCTTCCCATGATGTCCCCGCTTCTTTAAATCATCACATTCAATTCGTTCATTTGAATATTAAATTATGCGAAATTTTGTTGGCTTTTGTTCATTCTTGCTTTCGTGGTTTGCGGAATATCAATAAAGAACTGCTTTTCAGTCTTTCAAAAGATCTTTATTGTCGCTATGAGTTCAACTAAACTTGGGAGGTGTATGTGTGGTTTCTCTTAGGGCTTTAGCACCTTCGTTGACTCGGATTACTGTGGCTGCCGCTGTTGGAGCTGCACTCCACATCGGTCAAGGCAATTCCGATTTGATAGATGCTAAGGCTGTGGAGTATTCAAGGGCGGTGTTAGCTCAGACAGATTTGGAAGCCACCGTCGTTTTATGTGAAGGACCAAAAGACAACGCCCCAGCTTTTATGCGTAGGGAAGAAGTTGGTACTGGAAGAGGTCCAAAAGTCGAGATCATAATAGACCCGGTTGATGGCACCACCGCTGCTTCGAAAGGCAGGAAAGATGCTATTTCAGCTCTTGCGTGCGCACCTGCAGGTTGTTTTCAAGTGCTGCCCGACGATGGGTACTATTTCAAAGTAGCAACTGGTTCTCATTCGATTGACAAGATTACTTTGGAGGTGCCCATCGAAGAAATCGTGCGCATGGTTGCTCGGGAGAAAGGATTGTCTCTTGAAAACTTAACCGTTATAATGTTGGACCGTGAAAGACATCTTGAAATTCTCAAAAGCCTTAGAAAACTGGGCGTAAGGATCATATTGATTCCGGACGGTGATATTGCAGCAGCAGTTGCCACATGCATCCCAAACTCGGGCATTGACCTTCTCATAGGTGCTGGCGCCGGACCAGAAGCAACTATCGCGGGAACCGCTGTGAAGAGTTTGGGCGGCAC
>CP070791.1:39847-42933 GCA_020346825.1 Candidatus Bathyarchaeota archaeon | reverse complement strand
TTGAGAATCCAATCCAGTTGGAGGAGGTTATACGCAGCGGCGCAAAAAGGTACTGTTCCGCAAAGTTCGTCAGAGTTAATCCAGTACCTCTTCTTACAACATCGCCAAGAAGATTTGTGGTTCCACTATTGTAAATAAACAGTGAACCTGGTGGGGCAACAACTGACTTTTCAAGCACAAACTTGATTGGATCGACACTATAGACCATTCGATTTAAATCGTTTCTGGGATCGGTGTAAGCATATGATTCATCCCACGGAATTCCTGAGGACATTGTAAGCATATGCTCGAGAGTTATTTTTCCTTTCTCAGTATCATTCAGATCTGAATACTCAGGAAAAAAGGAGAACATCTTTTGTTGAACACCCTGTACTAAACCTTGATCGATAGCGATTCCGAGGAGGATAGATGTGATACTTTTGGATGCGGAAGCCTGACAATGCAGAGTATTAAGATCAAAATCTTTATGTACGAAGTTTAGTTGGTTATTGGTTAGATCCAGATCTTCTCCGCAAAAATACTCTTCGAAGACGAGCTTGTTGTCTTTTATTACAATTATGCTGTGAACGTTGTTGACATTCTGGTGTGACAGGGCATTCATCAATTTTATTAGAGGCGCTGCATCCATTCCAACGTCATTCAATGAAGCTGTTATCCATCCATCATTTGTTTGCTCAGGGATCCGATAAGAATAGCCTCCTTGGTTACCAACAATGAAATAAACAGAGAGAAATATTAGAGCAAAGAGAAATACAGATACCAGAAAGTACTGTCTAATCTTTTTCATGGTTCCTCCCTTTTAATCACCGTCTTTATTTTAGCATAGACTACACTATTGTCGCGCGCAAAGTGAGGATGAAATTCATTTTAACACGATCACATTGCTCATACCGCGTCTTCTCCTCTCCAAAATCTTCCTTGCCTCAAGCCTGTCGAGAACAAGGCTGACCTTACTTTTTGAGTAACCACTTTTATCCACCAACTGACTTTGAAAGATGGTGCCCCCCTCTTCAACGATCAAACGGACAATTTTTTGTTCGTCGGGGTTTGATAATCTCTCTAAAAGCTCATCCCAACTCCTCCTTAATGAGGAAGTTCCAGCACGGACGGGTTCATCCTTGCCAACAAACCACAGATATACCAAACTTGAACCCATAACAAAACATGAAATGCCGATGACAATCATATCAGAAGAATCGTAGATTTCTGGGATATTCCTAAATTTAATAACGCTTCCGTCGATGATGAACTGAACATTAGTTGGTGTCATTATCTTCACGAAGACCGCAAAAGTAGACACTATTAAACCAAAAATCGCAAGGATTTTTCCAGTTCTCATTGAGGAACCCCGTAACAGAAAAAGGGATGGCGAGGAATAATAAGCATTGTACTCACCAGTTACAATGGCATTCTTCAATAACACACTTCTACTGGCCAGCTATGGAAAAGATGTAGTTCGTTCTGTTGAGGGCAATCCGATTATTCGAAACTGATCTTCTGGTGGAGATACTTGCTGAGCAAACTCTGGTTCTCCCACTGTCCAATTCTGCCAATCTATTGGAATGTTGTATCCGGAGCCATCCTCAAAAGTCACGGTAACCACAACTATCAGGTTCACTTCTCCTTCCGCAACTATCCCCCGTTTTGTTGGATCCACAACGATGTCCTCGACCATTGCATTTCCAGTTAAGGTTACTTGTGCTGTGTAGTCTTTTCCAGCAATCAATTCTCTGATTTCTTCATCTTCCAAGGTTAAGTTTAACGCCTTTTCTTTTAGCTCAGTCCTATCTCTAGCATCTAGAACTATTTTACCATCCTCTAACTCTAGTTCCCAAGAACCTGTTTCCTCTTTGGAATATGTTACATATAGAAAGATTGAACCTAGAATGATGCCAATGCCAATCAGTGCTGCTAGAAACAGAACTTTTCTTTTCGTTCTCTGAACATTTTTCATGTTTCTTTTACTCCTCCTTGAATGAATCATTGCGTAAAATTTCATTTGAGTCTTTGTTTAAAACTAGTTTACAACAAACCACGCTGCGCATGCGCGCGCATTGTGTGTGTGGGGGATTAAATCTTAACCCCCAAACTCAAATGCATGCAATTGTAGGATATCAAGTCAAAGGTGGCTTTCCAAGAATTCAAAGAGAATTGTGTTGAATTTCTCGGGTTTCTCGGTCATGGATAGGTGTCCGACACCGTCTATTATTTTTAGGGTTGAGTTTTCAATCTTCTCGTGTAAATATTGTTGAAACCAAGGTGGCGTCAGCATGTCTTCACTTCCTCCGACAATTAGGGTAGGTTTACTGATTTGAGAAAGTTGTTCCCGAGAATCAAACTTATTGCATGCTTCAAAATCGGCAAGCCCAATTGTGGGATTAGTTGTTAAAATCTCCTTCATCACCCAGCTCGCGTCTCTAGTATCGGTCTCTTCATGTTTCTGGCCTAGGATGTTTTCGAAGCCCGTTTTTAAAGCTTCACGAATGTTCTTTCTCAGCATGGAGAGCAACCGCGGATCCACCCCGAGTTTTGCGCCAGTATTGACTAATCCAAGGCACTCAACTTTTTGCGTAAAATTCAGACAGAATTGGATACAAACTGCACCACCCAATGACTGTCCAACTAGGGTAAGCTTTTCAATATTCAGCACTTCCAGAAAGCTGTTGACAAAATCTGCGTAGCGATTAATAGAGATCTGGGAGGTAGGTGTGGAAATCTCTGATTTTCCATGCCCCATCAGATCAATTGTAATCGCGCGATACCTTTCACCAAAATAGTCAAACTGATATCTCCACACTGAATGATTACCGGCGGATCCGTGGATAAAGAGTATGGGGTGGCCCCTCCCTATTGATTCATAAAACGTTCTTAACCCGTCCACAAACACAAATGGCATATTCGACCCCCCCACCGAAATATGTTATGCTGTTATCCTTAAGCCTTTCAGATGAGTTGGTAGTGTGTGTGAGGGATTAAATTTTAACCTCAAAACCCCCACTTTTTATAGCTAAACTAAATCAGTATTTCCAAATGTTCAAATAGAATTCTCATAGCAATTACAATAAGGACAACTCCCCCTAGAACTC
>CP070791.1:35989-39747 GCA_020346825.1 Candidatus Bathyarchaeota archaeon | reverse complement strand
TATGGGGATCCTCAGGGGAATCCTGAGTCAGGAAGGGTTGAAGGAAGGGCAGCAAAACAGCATTATGCAGTTGCTGGACAAGAAACGGTGGGAAGAAGCTCTGTCAATCGCACGAAACGCAGGAGCTTCAGAAAATTGTCTTAAAACTATGGAAAAGATTTTCGAAACCAAAGGAAAAAAGGTCTTCCAGGTTCTAGAGAGAGCAGAAGAAACTGTACAAGATTATGATGACGCTGTCAACGCAATTGAAAATTTGCGGGAGATCCTCCATCTGACTAAAGAGAGTGGAGTCAAGCTTGAGATGTTGATAGAAGCAGGTTTCGCTAGGGGCCTTGAATATTATACCGGAATGGTGTTTGAACCGTATGTTCAGGAGCTTGGAATGGCTCTAAGCGGCGGGGGACGCTACGATAAGCTGATCGAGCTCTTTGGGGGCGAATCGATTCCTGCAGTTGGAGTTGCTCAAGGTATCGACAGAATCGTTTTAGCTATGAACAAACAGGGGATCTCTTCGAAAGCCGGGGAGGAGAAAAGGGTCTTTGTCGTCTCTGTTAAGGAAGAATCTAGGACTAAAGCTGTGAGCCTGGCTTCGATGTTGAGGAATGCAGGATTTGCCGTCGAGGTTGAGGTTATGCGACGCTCCGTCTCAAGTGCCCTGTCAGACGCTGACAGAAGAGGAATTGCTTATGCTGTGATTGTTGGACCGGAGGAACTCAAGGAAGAGAAGGTGGTTCTGCGGGACATGAAAAAGAGAAAACAAAGAGACGTTGAGATAAGAAATCTTTGTGAAGAGATTTTAGGAGACTTGAAGTAGCGACAACTCTGTCTCAGCCTTTCTTGAACGAGCTCTAAATATTCTGAGTAACGCTAGAACGGGTATTGTCAACCATCCGAGAACGCCCAAGACGATAGTGACCAGATCTGCCAAAACAGAAGTGATGAATACCGTCGAGTAGAGTTCTGACGCAAAAGAGAGGGCATATGTGTAGTAGTTGAAGAACCAGTGCAGAAGAATGGGGGCTTGAACACCGTACAGCAGGTAGGTTAAGCCCATGGCTACACCAACCGCTGAAGCGGAAGTGGCCTTCCCAATCTCCCAACCACCGCCAGACAGATAATGCGCCAACCCAAAGACTATCGAAGTTAGGAAAACCATAGCCCACTCTCCTATACTGATTCCGCCTCTAACACCGAAGTTACTTACTGTCTTCATTCCAACCATCTCTTTGGCTTCATCCGGAAACAGGGGGGCTGCAAAGAACAGTTTCAGGCGCTGCCGCAACGAAAGGGTTCTCTCATTCCTTTTTTCAGCCAAGAAGGTGTGGATTATGAGGAAGGCGCCTATTGGGGTTATTCGAAAGCCGATCTCCTCGATTAACGCAGCGTAGGATAGCTCGAACAATGATTCGAAGCGATTTGACGGTAATTGGATGTCGCCAGTTGGAATACCTTGAGATTCCTGAAAAAGGTGAATCGCGAGGACAGCGACAAGCATCATACTGGTTATTACGGGCATGGCGAAGAGCCAGTTGTCGAAGAGTTTTCCCACTGAACCTGAGAAGCCTTTTTCTATTGCGTTGTGAAAGGGTTCTCTGAGTCTCAAGGCAGCAACAAAGCAGATGGCGAAGACGCCCCATAGAATCAAGAAAGTCCATCCTACGTTGATGTTCACAGGAGCAATGAACCCGATTACGATAAAAAGCAGTATAGGCGGCTGTAGGTTTTTGTAGATTGCAGCTAGTCCATCTGAAGAGAACATCAATATCGGTCCCAAGAAGATGGCGAGAAAATATGAGAAGAGGAGAATGAGAACTGCGATTACTAGGGCGAATGTGAGAGTTGTTTTGGTGAGCGATTTTGGTTCGCTGAAAGTCATCAAGGGACGCCACATTCGTGTATTACATGTTCAAGATAATATATCTTAACTTCCTTATCGAATAGTTTGGGTACCTTGAATCTGGGCTGGGCTATGCTCGGAGAAAGCCTTTGAGAGCATCTTTGATTGCTTTGAGAAATGTGTGCTGGATTTTTTCAGGTTCCTCTAGGGCTTCGAGTTGGGCGATTCTGAAGTAGGCAGGGGGATGTGGGTCATACCTGAGCCATTCAGATCTGCGGTAGCCTCGAAAAGCGGGTTCCCGTTTATGCAGGGGGAAGAGTCTTTTGAAGGCGATTTTTCTTAGGGCTTCAGCCATCACTTTTGGTTGGCCAATCATTTTGGCGGAGTCGAGATCAGCTCTGCTTTCAAGGAACTTTCCGAAGAAGTAGATTAGTCCTATTGATATTAGGAAGTAGATCCAGAAGGATATAATGCCGAAGTAGAAGAGGTAGGGCCAGAAGAGGTAGAAGCGTAGCAGGTATTCTGCGCTGGATAGGGAGGACATGACGAGAGGGTCATGGGCCTTCAGATGGCTCAGCTCGTGACCGATCACGCTGAGTAGCTCGTCTTCTTCAAGTTGCGCCATGATTCCGGTTGTAACCATTATGGTTCCTAGGCTGGGAGTTGGTCCGGCAGCTGCGGCATTGGGAACTATAGTGTTCATTACTACAGTCTTTGGCATGGGAAAGCCGAACTTGTCAGCAGCTTTTTTCACGATTCGAAAAAGATTAACTTTCTTGGTGGAGAGATTCTCTGGTTTGCAATCTATCCCATAAGAGGAGAATATTCCGCTAGCGATTTTGCAGTCAATTGGTTTGCCAGCAGCCACAGAAACCTTGTGTATTCTCTTTCTGATTTCAGGGATTCTTTTGGCATATTCTCTTCGAAATTCTCCAAATTTTCCAGGAGAAAAATGATACTCCAAGAGGAGAATCTCTGGTTGATCCTCAGTGATTTCCCAGTGACTACTCTTGGCTACAAGCTTTCCAGAAAAAATCGACAACAGGAAAACGACCCCAACGAAAATAAGGGGCGCATATCTGCCGAATATCCAGAAAAAAAGGAAAGTGAGGGCCATCAAAGATACGTAAAGGGGCAGCATAGAGTCCGTGAGTATTCTTCCAAGTACTCCGCTTTTTTCACTTTCAGGAATGATTTTTTCTCCTGGCTTGAAAGCGAGATATAGGGTGGTTTTGCGAGTTTCTTCTTCAAACAATTGTAACATGAGAAACAGGTCCTCATAAAGTTGATCCAAAAAAGGTTTTGAGATGCCGGGATCACTGAGATTCATCGTTACTCCTATTGGAATGCTGGCTTCAACAATGACATCTACATATTGGTTTGTTGTTGGAGTGAAAACTGTGTAGGAAAGAGAGTGCTTCCCGTTTCTAGTGGTGACGCGTATGTTTCTGAAGGCTCTGTACTTTTCGTGTTGAAGCAGGTAATGGCGTCTCAAGTATTCTGGAAGTAACTTCACATTTCCAACTGAAAGCTCAGTATCAATGGTACGTTTTGACACAGTTTGGCTGGCATCTCTTTTCGGCAAACATGATCACCCCTGATTAATGTGTGAGGAAGAGATCTTAAGTTTCATGCATGCATACCGTTACAGACCTCTCTTCTAAAAACGTTGCAATCACCATGCGCAAAGACTTTCTGTGTATCCTATGCTTTTTCTGATTCTAAGCATGAGATTTTTTGTCTCTGAGGTGTATGGGTAGTTTTTACGCAAACTCTTAAATACGGAGGTATAGCCTTACCTGATATTTTGACCAGAAAAATAAGTGTATTTGGAGTTCCGTTGATGTCAAGTGAGGTTCAAGTGAGGAAGTCTTCTGGTTTGGTTCGAAAAAGAAGTGATATAGATATCATGGCCAATATT
>CP070791.1:27738-35889 GCA_020346825.1 Candidatus Bathyarchaeota archaeon | reverse complement strand
TTCATCTCCTTCGGGTAGGCGAGGACAAAGCCCCGCTTGAAGGACTTGTAGATCTGGTCGAGGTGACTCTCTGTCATCAGATTGAGGTCGCGCCAACCCAGACCCAGGTCAGTGACCGTCGATTCCCAGTCCTTCCTCAGCATCTCCGAGAGCCCCAACAATTTTAAGCTGTAGCACCATCTTAACTGACAATCTCAAAGGGGCGGAGCTATCTTGAAGGGTGACCTGTTAGAGGCAGTTGACTACGGACAGAAACTTGGCGCTGACTACGTTGAAATTCGAACGCAGAAACTTTTCAAAACTTTCTTGACGACGAAGGATGGCCTGGTTGAAGCAGCAAAGGAAGGAAGTGAAAACGGTGCAGGCGTTAGAGTCTTGGTGAACGGGGCATGGGGTTTCATGTCTCTTGGAAAGCTTTCCCCAAAGCTACTGAAAGAGGCTGTTGGTGAAGCCTTCAAGTTGGCGAAAGCGGCGAGTTCCAAAGTGAAAATACCTGTAAGACTCGTTGAGGTAAAGGCTTTAGAAGACAAAGTAGTGACTAAGGCAAAAAAGGATCCGAGAGAATTCTCGCTACCGGAAAAGATTGCAGTCGCCCTGTCGATGGACAAAACTATTTTCAATTACGATCAGCACATAAAGAGTTGCACCATCAACTATTTTGATGTTACAGGAACGAATTATTTCATTAACAGCGACGGAACTTACATTGAACAAGACAAACTCTACGTCTGGTCCAGGATACTTGCTTCAGCCCGAGAATCCAACGTTTTCACTTCGGGAAGAGAGGAAATAGGATCTACAGCTGGTTTTGAAGTGTTTGATGTAGAAACTCCCGAGGAGGTGGGAACAAGAGCAGCCAAACGTATAGTCGATCAGCTGAAGGCCAAAGCACCAAGGGGTGGATCATTTCCAGCGGTGATCGACACTAATGTTGTCGGAGTCTTCATCCACGAAGCTTTGGGACATTTGGCGGAAGCAGATCTCACCTTGTCCGGGTCTGCTCTCTCCGATAAGTTCGGAAAGAGAATTGCGTCTGAGGTTGTCACGGTTTATGATGATGGAACAGTTGATGGCGCCTTCGGATCCTTCAAGTACGATGACGAAGGGGTCCCGGCACAGAAAACTCCTTTGATTAAGAACGGCGAACTGGTTGGCCTGATGCACAATCGGGAAACCGCCTGCAAACTTGCTGCTGAACCAACAGGAAACGCTCGAGCTGAAAACTTCAGGTTCGAGCCAATCATCAGGATGCGGAACACCTATCTCGCCGAAGGCGACTCCACCTTCAAGGAATTACTTGAAGACATCGATTTTGGTTACTACCTCAAAAGCTTTCGAGGCGGCCAAGCAAACTTGGATGGAACTTTTCAGGTTGGAATACAAGAGGCATATGAAATTGTTAAAGGTCAGCTAGGGGTTCCTGTTCGGAACCTCTCAATCAGTGGAAACACCCTTGAAACTCTGCATAACGTCAATGCTGTGGGCAGAGATTTCAAACTGTGGCCAGGGAGATGTGGGAAGGGTCAAACCGCCTTCACTTGTGATGGAGGACCGCCCATTAGGGTAAGAAAGGTGATAATTGGTGGCAGAGCTTAACCCCGAAGAACTACTCAATTTTGGGGAGAGAGCCATCGACATTTCAATGAAAAAAGGTGCTCAAGAAGCTGAGGCCTTTCTGAGCAGAATCTTCACTACAGCGGTAAACATCGAAAGAGGACAGATCGTTGGAGGCATCAAGAGGATAGATCAAGGTTTAGGAGTGAGGGCTATTCATAAAAAAGCTGTTGGCTTCTCATACACAAACATTTTGACTGACAAAACTGTGGAAGAAGCCGCTACCAAAGCTTTCAAATCTGCCAAAGCCAGCAAACCAGACAAGAATTGGAAAGGTCTTCCCAATGCCAAGAAGTTCAGCGAAACAAAAAACACGTATGACAGGAGATTGGTTTCCGTTTCCCACGATGAATTGGTGGAGACAGCGTCAACTATGTTGAACACAGTGGAAAACTATGACAAACGAGTTTTATCCGTGGGTGGAGGAGTTGGAACCGCTGTTTCGTCTTCTGCAGTCGTCAACTCTCATGGCGTGGAGATTTGTGACCATGGAACCAGTATAGAGTGTTCTGTTGAAACCATAGCAAGAGAAGGTAACGACGTTACTCCAGCCTGTTTTGAACTAGACCTGAAAAGAACGTATGATATTGATCCTGAATGGGTTGGAAGAGAGGCCGCGAGGCAAGCAATCTCTTGTCTCAAAGCAAAGAAGATCGAGTCCGGAACTTCTTCCGTAGTATTTACTCAACTCGCGTTGGGTGCCCTCCTTCATTACACGTTGATAAACGCCGTGAAGGCGAATTATGTTCAAAGAGAACGATCAGCCCTCAAGGGGAAAATTGGGAAGAAGGTTGCCTCAAACCTTGTTACGATTAATGATAATGGCTTGCTCGAAGGCGGTCTTCAAACAAGAAAGTTTGATGGTGAAGGTGTTCCCACCCAAAAAACCTTGGTTATTGAAAATGGCATCTTGAAAAGTTATCTGTATGACAACTATACCGCAAGAAAGGTAGGTGTCGAGAGCACTGGAAACGCCTTTAGAGGCGGTCTAGCTTCATATGCATCCACCCCGGTTCTGGAGGCAACCAACTTCACTTTTACCCAAGGAAACAAACCTCCTGAACATCTCATCAACGAAATGGATGATGGTTTAATAGTCTACAGCGTGCAGGGCGCCCACAGCAGCAACCCGGAGAGCGGAGAATTCTCCATAGTGGCCACGCCAGCTTGGAAAATTGAAAAAGGCAGTGTAACTCATGCTGTAAAAGTGATGCTGTTGGCGGGCACAATTTTCGAGGTCTTGGAGAATGTTTCAGCACTTGGCAGCAACACGAGGAAAATAGGACAATTGGTTGCTCCATGGATTCAAGTAGAAAATGTTAAAGTCATCGGAGGCTAATAAAAACCTTCTATGGCCAACAAAGCCTAGGCCTTTGGAGTCATACAACCTTCCAAGTCACACTATCAGATGAGGGGGAAAAGCGAAGGAATTGACCGCATCCGGCAAGACAGCGTTTCGCATTAAGAAAGTAGTTTGGAGAATAGAGACTGCGAGAAAAATGGCGCAGTTTCTTTCTTTTGCGTTATTCAACGCTGTCCTTTTTGGCTTGGGACCCTGGCCAATCGTCCTCCCAGTTTTATACAGTTTAGGAGTACAACAAAAAACCATTGGTGACGCCTTCGCAATTCTGCAGTGGATGCTTCACGAGTCCATTTTTCCTTGGCTTCCTTTAGCTTCGTTCTTTCTGATAGCTGTTTTTTTGGGCAGAACCCTCTGCGGGTGGGTATGTCCCTTCGGTTTCGTCCAGGATTTGCTGGAGTACATTAAGCGAAAACACATAGAGCTTTCCATGAGAACCCATGAAGGAATGACTAGAATCAAGTATGTGATCTTAGCGATCACTCTCCTCGTTAGCGGAACCCTAGCCATATCGCTTGCTACAGGTGTAGGTGGAGGCTACAAGGCGGCTTTGGGAGCATTTGCCCCAGGGCCTTTCAATGCTTTAAGTCCTGCTGATACACTATTTGCTATCCTGCCTAGAATGGTATTGAACCTTCGCTATGCCAACCTCGATGCTTTTGTTGCTGGAATTTTAGTGGTTCGACCACTATTGTGGACTCGTCTCGTCATAATGGTACTTACTTTGGTCCTAGCCGTCTACGTTCCGAGAAGTTGGTGTCGATACGTTTGTCCTCACGGGGCAGCCTTGGCCTTCCTGAATCGATTCAGTTTCCTAGGTTTGAAGAGAGATCCTTTGAAATGCACAAAGGCGGGATGCCGCGCTTGTGTGGAGGTGTGTCCGATGAAGGTTCCCATTCTAGATTCGCCATGGGAGAAGTTCACTGATCCTGAATGTATATACTGCCTGAAATGTGTTGAATCTTGTACTACAAGAGCCATTAGACCAAAGTTTCCATAAGACTGGTGAAGACTTTTTCCTCATGCGAGACTACGCGCGGGCTTCATTACTCTTCTCTCAACGTTTGATGCATGTATGTCCTGCTTGTCTGAACCATTACTGACGAAAGGATACACCTGAGCTCTTGGGCTCCGCTTCAATCAAGACTATTCTTTCAAAAGGAAATTTGACCTCGGCAACGACTTTGGCTCCTAATCTCCTATCAGCAAACTTTTCCATGGTTTTCTCTATGCCTGAAAGGGAAGACTGAACGAGCAAGATCCTACCGCCAGCTGATAGAAACTCTGGAGCATTAGTTATGAAGCGATCAACTAAATCTCTTCCATTGGCCCCACCAGCCCAAGCCCTTCCAATCCAGCTTTTTTGTTCAGATGGTTTGGAAGGCAGATATGGTGCATTGAAAAGGATTAGGCTAAAGGTTTCATCTGACCTAATTGGCTGGAAAAGGTCTCCAAGACGAAACTCTACTCTATCTTCCACAGAGTTTTTTCTTGCGTTTTCCTTGGCGCACTTGATTGCGTAGGGATTTATGTCAGTAGCCACAACTTTTCTGGCGTGTTTGGCCGCAAGCACCGCTAGGATGCCGCAACCAGTTCCCAAATCTAGGACATCTCCGTTTTCTTCAACCTTCAAGTTTTCGGCCAAGAGGAACGTGTCTTCTGCTGGCTCGTAAACCCTTTCTTCAACAAGGAAAACATAATCGTTAATGCACAGTTTCTTTGGGTATTTCATTTGTCAATTCTCCATTTTGTGGAAGCCGAATCTTCAAGTTATTACCCGCGCGACGCGTGCAAGAGCGCGCGCGCGTTGAAAGAATGATTATCTATCTCAGAGATAAATCTAAAAGTATTGGAGTGGTAACTGGTCTTCATTGGAAGCACCTAACGTTTCCCATAGATAGATTCCAGAAATTATGGGGTTGAAGGAGATTGGGAAAACCGGGCGGATTTCTGCGAATAATTAGGCCATTGAACTGTATGATGATGGGTTTTGCCGTAGTAGTAGGTGCTTCTCTGGTTTCCACCCTTAGCGTTTCAATAAATCTCTTCCTAGGGTTTATCACCTCATTTACGTTGACAGGGGCTTCAATGGCAATGAATGATTATTACGATCGGGGGATTGACGCCATAAATGAGCCAAACCGTCCTATTCCAAGTGGCGATGTTAGCCCTAGAGAAGCATTGCTCTTCGCCGTTGTCTTAAGCTTAACAGGATTCCTTGCAGCCTTGATGACCAACATCTCATGTGTTGTAGTTGCAACAGTTGCGTTGGTGATTTTTGTAACCTACACCACTAAGGGAAAACGGACAGGGCTTCCCGGCAATTTTCTGGTTGGTGCATGCGTTGTGATTCCTTTCGTTTACGGAGGTTTCGTGGTGCAGAACCTTAAGTTGTATGTCATCCTATTTTCTATTATCGTTTTTCTTTCAATCACAAGTAGAGAGGTTACAAAGGGAATAGTAGATGTGGAGGGGGATGCGTCTGAAAGTATTAGAACGATTGCGGTGCTCTATGGAGAGAAAAACGCAGCAGTTCTGTCGTCAGTTTTCTCTTTTTTGGCGGTTAGCCTCAGCCCTTTGCCATGGCTGTGGGGCCTTGTTTCCAACTGGTTTCTTCCCATGGTCATTCTGACGGATGTTGGGCTTGTGATTTCTTTTGTGTCTCTTCTTCGGAACCATTCCAGAAAAAACGCTAGAAGAGTGAAGAACCTAAGCCTCTTGTGGTTGACTACAGGACTTTTTGCGTTCATTATGGGAACTTTTGGCTGAAACCAAGATCGCAAGAAGAGGTCTTATCTGATCTTGCTTCCTACGTCGATGTCCTTTTCAGGTTCTATCAAAACGACATTGTTCTTATCATCTTCTGCTGCAAGAATCATGCACTGGGATTCCACACCCATAATTTTCCTTCTTTGTAGATTCAAGATGAAAGCATATTTTTTGTCAACTAGTTCTTGTGGTTTGTAGTACTGTAGCAGTCCTGCCATAGCTTGTTTTTTCTCGGAGCCAAAATCCACTATCATCTTGATCAAGTTTCTTGATCCAGCAATTTGTTCGGCTTCAACGATTTTACCAATCCTAATGTCAAGCTTCATGAAATCGTTAAACGGTATTTCCATCTATGTCACCACCGACCATTTTTCATCCTATGTTTTGAATTTTAAGCTTTATGCATTCAAGTCTAACTTGTGTGAACTGACAAGAAATTTTGCGCGCGCGATACGTTTTTATGCGGCACAAATCCCTTAAATCTACTAGCTGACTTCTGTTCTGGATGAAGATATGCTTGTTACATGCAGAAAACTCCTGAATGCTGCAGGGGCAAAAGGCTATGCTGTTGGTGCTTTTAATATTAACAATCTAGAAAGCTTGTTGGCTATTACCGATGCTTCTGGAGCAGAGAGCTCACCGGTAATTGTTGCAGCTACCCCCAGCGCCATCAGATATGCTGGTTTAGAATACTTGGCTGCAATGGTCAAGACCGCCGAAAAATCAGTTTCAGTGCCAATGGCTCTGCATCTTGATCATGGAAGAGATGTGGAAACGGTTTCAAAATGCATTGGTATGGGTTTCACTTCTGTTATGATCGATGCTTCTCATTTGGATATTGAAGAAAACATTTCTTTGACAAGACATGTTGTGGGCCTGGCTCACCCGAAAAGTGTGTCAGTTGAGGCAGAACTTGGGAGACTTGCTGGCGTAGAGGAATCAACTGTTGAAGAGAAAGAAGCCATATTGACAAGCCCCGAGGCAGCTAAAGAGTTTGTTGAACGAACCAATGTCGACGCCCTTGCTGTTGCAATTGGTACTTCTCATGGAGCGTACAAATTTAGAGCAAAGCCTCAGCTGGACTTTGAAAGGTTGGAAGCTATTAGAAAGATGGTGGAAGTTCCGTTAGTTCTGCACGGAGCTTCTGGAGTTCCATCGTGGATAGTTGAAAAAGCTAAGAAGTATGGCACTGAGTTAGGTAGTGCAAAAGGGATTCCAGACGAACAAATTAGGAGAGCTATATCGTTGGGGATTACAAAAATAAACATCGACACCGACCTAAGACTGGCTTTCGTGGGCGCAATCCGCGAAATCTTAGTTACTTCTCCGAAGCAATTTGATCCGAGAAAGATTTTAGGACCGGCGAAAGAAGCTATGAAAGAACTTGTCAGAAGAAAAATGCGTTTGTTTGGAAGTTCATCAAAGCATCCTTGAGATGGAAAGAAGTTGAGAATTGGAATCTTGAGTGGAGGAGGAGACGCTCCGGGAATCAATGCGGTCATTAGAGCAGTGGTGAGGAAAGGAATTCGGGACTACGGTTATGAAATTGTTGGGATTAGGGATGGATGGCGAGGATTAATTGAAGGCAATTTCATCTCGCTTGATTTAGAATCAATTTCTGGGATGCTTCCTCGTGGAGGATCCGTTCTCGGAACTTCTAGAACCAACCCATTTAAACATGAAAGTGGGCCAAAAAAAATTCTGGGAATTATTAGGAAGAATGACCTAGGCGCCATAATTGTCATTGGAGGAGAAGACACTTTGGGTGTAGCTTACAAGCTTTACGAAATGGGTCTGCCATGCGTTGCTGTGCCCAAAACAATCGACAACGACCTGGCTAGCACTGATTACACTTTCGGCTTCAACACGGCAGTCCATATAGCAACTGAAGCCCTTGACAGACTTCACACGACAGCCGAAGCACACCACCGAGTAATCATCCTAGAGGTAATGGGCAGAAACACAGGATGGATTGCGTTGGAGGCTGGAATAGCCGGAGGAGCCGACGTTGTTCTAATACCGGAAAAACCATTCAACACCGACGAAGTCTGCGGCTACCTTAAGCAAAGACGGAATCGCGGCATAACCTTCAGCCTAATTATCGTTGCTGAAGGTGCCAAGCCTAAAGGATGCAACGAAATAGTTTACAGCCCTGGCGTAGATGAATTTGGGCACCCTAGGCTTGGCGGAGTCGGCTACTATCTCGGAAAGGAAATTGAAAAATGCATAGACATTGAAACGAGGGTTGTTGTTCTCGGGCATCTTCAACGAGGCGGTTCCCCAACAGCCTTTGACAGGATTCTGGCAACAAGATATGGAGTAGCCGCTATAGATCTTGTTCACAAAGGCAGTTTTGGACAGATGGTTGCCCTTAAAGGAAATGATATTGTCCCTGTCCCGTTGAAAGA
>CP070791.1:23204-27638 GCA_020346825.1 Candidatus Bathyarchaeota archaeon | reverse complement strand
GTAGAAGCTTCTACTGCGCTTGGGGAAGATGTGGCGAGTGTCGGAGACCGGGTAGCAATTCTATTGCATGAATTGGAACCTGGAAAGGTGAGAGCGATTTTTATTTTTAAGAAGGTTCCGTTCAGTGAGAGAGAAGCCGAAAACCTTCAGAATCAAATAGCTATGCTCGGTTCTTCCTTTAGTGCTTATTATCTCCCTTATGTGAAAAACGAGGTGGAGCCGTATCGTTCCTTGTTCAATGGATCGACTACCATCGATCAGTATTATGCAAGTTTCTCGAATAGAGTTGACGCAGTCAATGACGATTCTCCCTACTATTTTAACTCAGAACTTGGGATTCCCAAAACATTGAGGGACCTTATCTTATTGGCGACCTTGTTGAGTTTCTCTTTCGTTGTAATTCCCTTGGCGGTCGGTTATTGGAAACAACGTTGGATAAGCGGACAGGACGGAGCACGTCCGAACTTTATGCTTTTTTTCGTCTTGTTTTTTTCGTCGCTTGGGAT
Organism: Candidatus Bathyarchaeota archaeon; assembly: GCA_020346825.1. Taxonomy (GTDB): domain Archaea; phylum Thermoproteota; class Bathyarchaeia; order Bathyarchaeales; family Bathyarchaeaceae. The sequence continues at coordinate 27,132 of CP070791.1, read as the reverse complement.
AGGATACTTGCTTCTCGAAATCGCGCTCATACAAAAGTTCATCTTGTTTTTAGGCTATCCTACAAGAGCTTTATCCGTCATCCTCTTTTCATTGCTTTTGTCAAGTGGAATTGGAAGCTTTATCAGCGGACAAATAGCACATAACTATCAAGATTTGGTCAAGAACATTTTTGTGGCATGCCCCTTAATAATCACAATCGTAATCGTCTACATCATCTCGCTACCAGCATTGTTTGGAGTTTTACTTTCACAGAGTTCAATGATTCGAATGATTGTGACTTTCTCTTTGTTATTTCCTCTGGGATTTCTCATGGGGATTCCATTTCCCTCAGGTCTACGCATTCTTAGCATGAAGTCGAATCAGAATGTTTCATGGATGTGGGGGATTAACGGAGCTACATCCGTATTGGGTTCGATATTTGCAACGCTCCTCGGTATTGTTGTAGGTTTCAATTATGCAATGATGTTCGGAGCAACCGTTTATTTGATCGCAATGTTATGTGCCTTTTGTTGGTACAGAAGCGCCTAACTTATGTTTGGGTTTGGGGTAAAATCTTAATCCCACACACACACGATAACTGCAGCAAGAGGAAAGAAAACGGTAATTGTGTATGTAGATGGAATATTTGCCTTAATGCATGCATAGAATCCTTTTCTTAGTGGGTTTGGAGTTCTGAAACGTACTGACGGGTTAAGTTTATGTATTGGTAGCCATAGTTGAGGCAGGGCTCTATGTTTGTGCTTTCCCACCACTCGTTAAAGCTTGTAACCATGACGACAAGCGGTTCTTTTCCCCTCAACACGCTGAACTGTAAAACCTGGTTCCAGATGTAGCGGTAATAGGTTCCGTTTGCCCTGCACCGGTTCAAGTGGTAATTGTCTTTGTGGACCCCTACCCCGGTTAATTCGTAGGTTGAACCCTTCATTATAGCACTTTCTATGACGGTGTCTCTTCCGTATGGACCCTGTAGAGGAATGTAGCGAACCGTGAAGCGGGAGTCACCCCATGTGGGCTCAGAATAGTCGTCTAAGGTGTAAACATAAAGCAAAGGTTTCCCGTACAACTGGAAGTAGCTTGGGCTGGGCACATAGTTGTTGTACACATAGTCAGCGGCTTCCGTTATGTTCAAGAATTCGCCGTGCCAGTATTCAACCATAATCGCCAGTTTCACAGGGCTCCCTATTCTATCAGCTACTTTGAAGAGGGTTTCCGTGACGTTGGGGTTTTTTCCGTGACACCAATTTGGGCTGTTGCTCCAGCTCACCATAAGAAAATCCAGTTTAGCAGTTGCAGCCCATTCTAGGTGTTGCTGGATAACTGTTTCGTTGCCGCTCTGATAGTAACCTAATAGGGGTGTGTTGTCGTTCAAGCTCCAACCCCGTTCATACCACAGGTAATAGTAGGCTCCAACAAACCGGTTTTCTTTAACCATTGTTGCTGTCTGCCCATTGTTATGAACAACTTGTTTGTTGCATACCTTGACTTCTACGGTAGCTGGGACAAACAGCAAAACCGTACACAAGAACACGGTTAAGTACATGGACCCTTTTTTGAAGGTTTGCCCCCACCTGGACCGTCACTTTTTATTCTCTACGCGCGCTAGGGAAGTAGAGATGGCACGCGCGCATAAGGACTACGTTCAACCGATGTTTAAAAGTATTGACCCAACTTATGTGACGGGCCCGAGGGGAATTGAACCCCTGACCCCCGGGTTAAAAGCCCGGTGCTTTAGGCACTATTAGGTTCTTCCTTGCTAAGCTACGGGCCCTTCTATTTCTGAGAATCAGAGGCCAAATTAAGCCTTTCTATTCCCTATCCCATGAACAAACGGGAATTAACTCTCTGCAAACGATCAATTTCAACGAGAATATGCGTATATCGTTCAGGAAAACTCAAAAAGTGGCTTTCTCTCCTCCTGCCAGAATACGTTCTAACGCCGTGCTAAGGTTGATCAGCCCCTCGTTTGTTTTCGCGGAGACGGGTATCAACAGGAACCGTAATCCTAGGCGATAGATGGCGTTTATCATGCCTCGGCTGAGTAAGCGTTTTGTTCCACTCAGTTTCTCTTCTATCTCCGCTTCCAAGGCTTTGGGGTTGGCAGACCAGTCCACTATACGATTTACTTCTTCTGGGGGGAGGAGATCGCATTTTGAAAGTACGTGCAACTGGGGAACGAAGAAGCGATTGTAAACAGCGGCTGAGAGGAAAACGTTCGAGACAAAGTTGAGGGGATTGAAGGAGAAAACAGTGTCAAAAAGGTATACAAGGGCCTTGGGTTCTCTCGTCAACTCGTTAACTATGTATGGTCCACTGGCTCTGAAAGCAAAAAGCTCCATTTGTCCAGGAGTATCAACAATGACCGCATCAGACTTGAGGTCTTCAATCTCTCTTCCTAACCTTTCAGCCTGCTCTGCGATAAGATCCGCTGCCATGATTAATGCTCCATTAGGTCCAAGCCTGTATTTCTCCATCAGTTCGCTGATGTTTATGTAGTCGCGGATATCGATGTCGGGCACGTACGGCAAAGTCAATACGCCTGGATCCAAATTCACGGTTGCCGTCTTCTGTTTTCCAACTTTGAGCCATTCGTTGAAGGTAGCTGTAAGATGAGATTTCCCTGAACCAGCTGTGCCAATTACAAAGACGACGAACATTCAAACACCTCTACTACTGGCAGGTTGCTCGAAGACCCGAATTTCCAACCATCACCTTTCAGCATCTAGCCCCCGTCTCATCGAACCCCTTTGAGGTTAGGAAAGATTAGTCAAAATAGGTTTTTCTATAGATCCTAGATCATACAATATATCTTTTTGTTGCCTTTTCGAAATCTTTCACAATTTCCATGACGCGTTTAGGCACGTCTATCAGGTCGAGAGGAATATCCTTCAAGAGGGACCATGGACCGGCCTCTGCCAACTTCGTAGCAGTATGGTTCTCTCCAAAGGATTCCCTAGAAATCCTATGTACTAGAGGTCTGACTTGGGCTTCGCTTTTGCGTCCCAGAGCGTGAAGATATTCATGGAGTAGCAGAACGTAGACAAAAGAGTTCACGAGAAGCTTAACTTTTGCTGCTACTTCAACGATGTTTACGAGAGCACGATTTAACACAATGTTGTTTGTTCCCAAAGGATGGTAAGCTCCTACTCTGAGGGGAAGATCATCAAGAAACAACATCATTCCAACTCTGCGTTCATCCAAAGAATTCTTGACTGTGTCTTTGACTATCTCCCACACTTCACTATACCCCTGCGCTTTTTCCAGTCTAGACCAGTACTCCTCCATCTTTTCACATCCTGATGTTCTTGTCACTGCGCTCGCAAGCATATGTGCTATTTATCGGATTTTTATTGGTCTAATTTTTCCACCTTTTCCCTCGATTAGTTCAGAAAGTTGAACGAAGGCCTTGGTGACACGTCTTCTGGCAATGCCAGAGTTCTTTGCTGTGGCAGAGAAGTGAAACTCTATGCGAGAAATCCTTTCTGCCCCTTTTGGATGGGATTTTATGTAAACGTAGGGATTGTCGTGCATCACCAAGTCGATGAGAGGAGCCATATCCGACTCTATGACCTTTCTAGCTTCCATACTTGTTTCAAAAAAGGTTACATCGCCTGCAACCTGCTTCAGTCGGGGTGCAACCGAATTGTCAAATATGGCTTTCATTTCTGAAGGAACTCCTGGAAGAGCCACTACAGTTGTCCCTTTACGTTGTATGGCAACCCCTGGCGCAGTCCCTACAGGATTAAATAAGGGCCTAGCTCCTTTCGGAAGCTTCGCCATCTTTACCCGGGGAGGAGTCATTTCAGCCCTTTCCATCTTACCCTCCTCTACATACTCGCGATACTTCTCTTTAATAATCTTCAAAGCTTCGTCGTTGATTACAAGTTCACATTCCAGTGCCCTGGCAAGACCCTCCAACGTTTTATCATC
>CP070791.1:17122-23104 GCA_020346825.1 Candidatus Bathyarchaeota archaeon | reverse complement strand
CGTCGACTACGTTCTTTGGGCTCCTTGCCCTCAACTTTGCCCCAAACAATTGGGATGCCACGCAAAAGGTACATTGAAATGGACATCCTCTGCTAGTCATGATTGGAAGAAACCTCTTGCCATGAATCCTGTATTTCTCTATGGGGATGTACTTGTATGCTGGAAGTGGCAATTCGTCAAGGTTTTGAATGAACGGTCTGTCAGCCGTCTGAATAATTTGGTCGTTTTTCCTAAAAGTTATGCCCTTAATCTCGTGAAGTTTCCCTAGTTTTGGCGAGTGTTGTGCAAGCTCTAAAAGAGTCTCTTCACCTTCACCTCGCACTACTACGTCGACCGCAACCTCCTCAGTGAGGATCTGCTTGTCTGCAAAAGTCGCGTGAGGTCCACCCATAATGACTTTAGCGTCGGGGCACACTTCTTTTGCCGCACGCGCGGATTTGAGAGCAGATGGTAACGTGGGCGTCATGCAAGCAATGCCAATTAAATTAGGCTCAAAAGAGGCCAAATCTGTCCTCAATTTCTCATGGCTCACTTCGCTTACAGCACAATCCATTATCCTTACTTCAAAATCCTCTTGTTCGAGTACAGCGGCCATGTACGCTAGGCCGAGGGGTGGAAAAAGCGGGTGACGGTAGGTTCCCTCCAGAATCGGTGGATTTACTAAAGCGATTTTTGTTTCTCTGTCTGCCTTTTTCATTTTTTATGCCTATTTAGCGGACTGTCGTGTAGTTAACAATTTTTGCAAAGTTTATAAGTTGTCTTGGGTGATGTTGTTGACAGATTTAACATAGGGCCCATTAATAAACTTTGATGCGCGCGTGCCCTAGACGTCTTTTCAGAAAATCGCCTAAAGATCCAGTTAAAAAATTGGATTTGGCGAAAAAGTGAAAAGAATGACTGAGAAAAACAAGTATGAAAGAACTGAATCAATTGGTCAATGGCGATTGAAACCTGATGAGAGCATTATTTGGGAAGTGAAAACTATAACGCAAAAATATGAGAGTCTTGAGAAAACGGATTGAAGTCAAAGGCGACGCACCCAGTCACTTCCTCTATTAAAGAATTCCCGAATCGCTTCAAAGCCTTTTTATTAATCGTCTCTTTATTTTAACATGAACCCTTGTTATGCGAAACCTTTAAGCTCAGTCCAATGCATTTGTAGAAGAATGAAAATTTGTGAAGAAAAATGAAGCCACATGTAACCCTTGTGAATCCACCCTACCCGCGTGGATCCTCGGGGCATCCGCCCCAGGCCCCAGTAGGTTTGGGCTATCTGGCTGCTGTTTTAGAGAAAAATCAATATGAGGTTGACGTGGTTGACTGCCCAGCACTCAAGCTTTCACACGAAGAATTCAGAGGTGAAATCAGCAAGCGTCAACCCGACATAGTCGGAATAACGTCGGCCACACTCACGTATAAATCTGCGCTGAAACTAGCAAGAATCACTAAGGAAACGTGTCCAAACTGCCTAACCATTCTCGGTGGTGTTCACGTAACATTCTGGGACGACAAAGCACTGCAAGAATGCCCATACTTGGATGTTGTCGTGAGAAAGGAGGGCGAGAACACACTGCTGGAGCTGGTGCAAAAACTGGAAGCACGCAAGACTTTTCATGACGTGTTAGGCATAACTTACAGAAAAGACGGAGAGATCGTGAGGAATCCAGACAGACCGTACATAGAGAACCTCGACGATCTTCCCTTCCCAGCTTTTCATCTCTGGCCTAGAGACCGCCACCGAAGAGAAGGGGAGATGTTCAACTTGATAACGAGCCGCGGCTGCTTCTACTGGTGCAAATTCTGCGCGACAGTCAGAATGCACGGGCGAAAATATCGCGTGAGAAGCCCAAAAAACGTCGTGGACGAGCTTGAGTTTCTTCACAACACTTACGGCGCGACCCAATTCACCTTCTTCGACGACGTATTCACCCTCGATAACGCCAGAATTGAGGAATTATGCAAAGAGATCAAGAAGCGAAAACTGAAGATAAGCTGGTACTGCGGAACCCGTGTAGACATGGTTACGAAAGAGTTACTCCTTGAAATGAAGGAGGCAGGCTGCGTCGGAGTATGGTTCGGAGTCGAGTCAGGCTCTCAACATGTTTTGGATGCCATGAGGAAAGGAATCTCCACTGAACAAACGATACTGGTCTTTGGTTGGCTGAGAGAGATTGGGCTGCAACCTATCCCTAACGTAGTTGTCGGTTTCCCTGGTGAAACGAGACAAACCATTTGGAAGACCATAAAGTTCGTGGAAAAAATAAGTCCTGACGATATATCTTGTTACGATGTAGCTACGCCCTTCCCAGGAACACCCATGTATGATCTCGTTAAAGAAAAGGGTTGGCTAAAGATAACTGACTTCGACAAATATGATATAGACACCCCTACCTTTGAAACGCCTTGGTTAAGCATGAAAGAGCTAGAGGAAATCCACAAACAGGCTTTCCAACATTTCTATCTCCGTCCGACCTATATCCTTCGCATGTACGCTAAGGGAGCCATGTACGGTATTTCAGCAACAAAAAGAGCTTTCACATATCTCCTCATAGCTATCAGATCTAAACTTCAGCGCGATAATTTGTCCCGAGATATGTCGTACGCGAAAGCCGACTTAAGAGTGATGGCGTGATACTCTCAAAAGAGAGCTCGTGACGTTTGTGAAAAAGAATCGTTCCAAAATAGAAAACCTTAGAAAAGTCGCGCGCTTTGCACGCAGGCTAACTTGGGTAATCCCACTGTCACTCGTGATAAGCTCATAAGTGCCATTTGAAACCCGAAAAAAGCGATGCTAGCTATACTAAGAAAGGGTCTAAAGAGAAATAGACTTCGATCTCTTGATTTTGATGGCTAGGATCGAAATATGCGCGGGGGCAAAAGACGGGAGTTTGTGTTCATATCTCCACCTGAGTGCCCGCGCGCCTGCTTTGGAATCAAAATTAAAAATACTAAGAAACCATTATTAATTATGAAATTTGTTAGGAACTATGATTGAGAAGTCAAAAGGGGCAAATAAAATGACTTTAAAGAATACTGTCATATTTGGCGCGATTGGAAGCCTTTTTGCTTTTCTTATTATTTGTTACCCAGTTGTTGGTTCACCCATCAGCGAAACCGTGTCGGTATCCACAGCCCCCATAGATTTGTTGGGTGGTGTCGAATGCTGGTTAACATGCAGTTTTCCAGTTCACTTAGTTCCTTCAAGAAGCACAATTGACCGAGGAGGATCAATAACATACGACATATATATCGAAACTCCCGTAAACGTCAAAGTCTCTGTTTTCATTCCACCACCCATCAATGAATGGTATTGGAATTCCTTGGATTTTGAGAGCATCGGACATAGCCTCCAAATACCGATAACTACGGGCATTTCGGCTAACCTAACTATAGAACCTTCAACCCAATTAACCTTGGAGGGCCCCGCAAGTCTATCCAAAACATCCATAACCTTCAATGAAGTTGGGCCTCCAGAGAAGTTCACTGTATCAGCTCTTTCCGGCGCTTCAGGTGGAGCAAACATAGCAGTAAACGCAGACTTCCACAGTGACCTACACCTGGGTTTGTCAATCGACCTGCCTTTATTCAGACAAGAAATTGCAAACATTCCAATCAGAGAGATTCCAATGAATCCCACAGTTTCTGACAGGATTACTGTTTCCTTTTCTGCTTTGGATCAGTTAGGGGCTTTTATTGCAAACCCAATCATCCTAATCGGAATCTTCTTGTTCATTTTAATACTCATTTTTACAATTGCTATGGTTATTGTAGCTAAACGAAAGAGAAAAACTATGGAAACAAGAAAAGTTCTCGCACAGGCAACCGAGCTGACGAAGCCAAAAGCGTCAACTAAGTGACAAGAAAGCCCAAACCAACAGAGAAAACAGCCTATTGTATTCTCTGTGGAATGCAACTTCCAGCCCATGCGACATTTTGCCGCAAATGCGGAAAAAGATTTAATAAAACTATGCGCGCGCAGAATGCTTAATAATCGGTTCTTGTTCTAACCCCTTCGAATAATAGGTGTAGTTGAATGAAAGTTGTTGTCCACTGGATCGGAGGCAAAGAATCCTGCTTGGCATATCACAAGGTGGTTGCGCAAGGTCATGAAGTTGCCTATCTTCTTTCGTATGTTTATAAGAAGCCGTATATTTTTCACAGTTTTCCAGTAATCGAGGGGCAGTCCAAGGCTTTGGGAATTCCTCAGCTTAAGGTTAAGATGAAAAAAGATGAGGATATTCTTGCAACTTTAACGCGTTTGAACAAGAAGGAGGGAATTGAAAGCATAGTAACAGGCGACATTGTCGGTGCGCATGCATGTATGGATGCGCAAGTTCATCAGACTTTTTATGAGGCGATGTGTAGGCAGGCGGGTATGAGTTTGATTATGCCGATTGAGAATCCGTCCAAGGACACTTATGATGTTCTAAGAGAGGAGATAAGCGCAGGCATAAAACCGATCATAAACTGCGTAAACTTGGATTGCATTGGTGAAGAGTGGTTGGGTCGTGTTCTTGATGACGCTTCGATTAAGGATTTGAAAGCGTTGGCTGACAGACAGGGAATAGACGTTTGCGGCGAAGATGGAAAGGGTTATCGCACTATGGTTATTGATGCACCACTATTTAAAAACACAATTGAAATCGGCAGGTTCAAGAAGAAAATGATTAAAGAAAAGTCGAAGTCTTGGAAGAGAACTTGGCTTTTGATGGACATAAAAAAAGCGTTTCTGAGACCGAAACAATAGCTGCCTTTCAACATTTTTCGTTTTCCGCTGCATCGCCGACGTTGCGTTCTCCAGTTACTCAAAAAAGACTACACCTCCCTTATTCATGGCTTGCGCGCGCATTATGCTAACATTTAAATTAACCAGTCCGCGTGTTTATGGACGGATAATCTCTAGGGAGAAGAATGAGGACGCATGTAACTCTAGTGAACCCTCCTCTGCCGCGTGGATCTTACCAGCATCCTCCCTTGCCCTCATTGGGTTTAGGGTATTTGGCTGCGGTTTTAGAGAAGAATCAACATGAAGTTGATCTGATTGATTTCCAGACAAGCAGGGTCACACTTGAAGAGTTTAGAAACGAAATTAGTAGGCGCCAACCCGACATAGTTGGAATCACGTCAGTAATACTCTCGTATAAATCTGCGCTCCAAATTGCAGAAATAGCCAAAGAAGTCTCCTCGAAGTGCCTAACCGTTGTTGGCGGTCATTTTGTCTCTTTTTGGGATGAGAAAGCATTGCAGGAGTGCGCATCTCTAGATATTGTCGCGAGGAAGGAAGGAGAATACACATTGTTGGAGCTCGCTGAAAGAGTAAAAGCAGGCAAGGATTACCACGATGTGTTAGGCATAACATGCAGAAAAGACGGAGAGATCGTGAGGAATCCAGACAGACCGTACATAGAGAACCTCGACGAACTCCCCTTTCCAGCCCGTCATCTCTGGCCAATTGAGGCTTTTCAAAGATATGGAACCTTCTTCTTGTTGACGAGCCGCGGCTGCGTCCAGTGGTGTAACTTTTGCATAGAAGTCAGAATGGACGGAAGAAAATGTCGAATGAGAAGCCCAAAAAACGTTGTGGATGAGCTTGAGTTTCTTCACAACACCTACGGCGCAGAATACTTTGTATTCCTTGATGACGCATTCACTCTCAACAAACGCAGAGTTGAGGAAATATGTCAGACGATTAGGAACCGAAAACTGAAAGTAAAATGGGGTTGTGAAACCCGTGTGGACATGGTTACAAAAGAGTTGCTCCTTAAAATGAGGGCGGCAGGCTGCGTCGCCGTATGGTTCGGAATCGAGTCAGGCTCTCAACGTGTTTTAAATGCTATGGGAAAAGGGATTTCCCTGGCGCAAACGATCAGAGCTTTTAAATGGGCAAAAGAGACTGGGATAAAGCCAAATCCGAACGTGATCCTCGGTTTCCCTGGTGAGACTAAGAAAACCGCTTGGGAGACCATAAAGTTTGTGAAGAGG
>CP070791.1:13003-17022 GCA_020346825.1 Candidatus Bathyarchaeota archaeon | reverse complement strand
TCCAAACTCTTTGAAGTGGACTCGGTTGAACTCAGCTAACTCGACTTTTTTTATTATTTCTGTAACTAAAGACGGGATTTTCTTGAGCTTCTCTAAGGGTGTATTAGCGGCCACACTCAGTTTGAAGACAACTCTTCTTTTCTTCAGCTTCCTAAAATTTCTAATACTTGTTGTGGTAAGCTGTCTATTTGATATGATCATCTCCTCTCCTTGCAGAAGCTGTAATCTTGTAGATTTGATTCCAATTCTTTTCACTGTTCCAGAATAATCACCCACAACAATTAAGTCTCCAACCTCAAAGGGTCTGTCAAAAAAGATGGAAAACGCGCTAAAGACATCGCTCAAAACGTTTTGAAGTGCCAAAGCTATGGCGATTCCGCCTACACCAAGTCCTACGACTACTCCTGAAAGATCTACATGAAGTGCGACTAGAATAGCTAGAAACGCAAATACATAGACAATTGCTCTAACAACCTGCTTCAAAACAAAGAGAAGATGTTCGCTTACCCTCTTTTCACGTCTTGCACGCTCAGCGGACCAGCTGATGAGCACGTTTATGACTCTAGTTGCTATGAAAGTAACAATGAGAATTTGGGCAACTGTGAATGTTGTTGCCAAAATTTCTGAGTAAGGTTCTAGAAAAGAGAGGGGCTGCAAAGCATAGTATAGGCCTACAAGAAACGCGAAAAGAAGAATGGGAGCCTTTATGTTGCGTATGATCTCATCATCTATTTTCGTTTTTGTTTTTTTGGCCCATCGTGAAAGATATCTCCGAAAAACTGAGTAGACCATCCAACCAACAATTATTGCCAGTGCAAATATTATTGTGGAAGCAATGATCTCACTCTCTAGTTGACCTATGTTGAAATGGTCTTGGAGTAGTTCTGCCAGACTGGATGCCATTATGATTACACTCGCTCAGTGCTTTCAATCGCACGCATACTTTAAGTTATCGTGCCGCATGAAAGACAGATTTCCTACTAATTTTTTTTGGTATTGTCTCCATACGCGCGCGGATCCTGAAAGAAACTGCGAAGACTACACTTAGAGCTCTCGAAAACTTACTCAAACACAAGCTCCCCGTTCCCTTTTTCTTTTGAGAGGATGAAAGCATTTAGAGCTAATGTTGAAAAGCTTTCAAATTGGAACGCGCGAGCTAACCACAAATATGTCGGGCACCTTCCTCATAAAAGATTATTTTGCAATGGAATATGGGAAGGGTAAGAGAATAGGTGACAAAGGTGAAGCGGAAACGAGGCTATAAACGTGGGTACTCGGTAGCACTTCTTGTGGGATTTGAGGATGACCATGTGGTTTTGTGGCAGGTATTTAGCCATGTCGTAAAACTGCGCCTTACGTTGGAACTTGGCGGAAAGAGGACCGATGACAGGGTTCTATATAATTTTCACGAATCTGTGGTTGATGCGTTGAGACCAGTGCTCAAGGAAGGGGTAAGAAGCATCGTGGTCACAGCTCCGAAGAAGACCACTTATGCCGCAGACTTTCTGGACCACGTGCGAAAACATCACGCATATCTGATTCAATCGAAGAGGCCGAATAGGACAACTTTTGCCGAGCTAGTCGGCTCCGCTGATCAGCCACACAGGGTTGCCAAATTGGTAAAAACCAAAGAATTCCGCAGACTAATCGCAGAGACGACCTCAGGAGAGGCTGATCACGTCATCAATGCATTGGAGAAACATCTTTACAGCATCAACAGCAACGCGATCGTCCTGTATTCGCTCAAAGAAATCGAGGACATTGTCTATAACCGAGAGAGAGACAACAACTTCAGAACGGCATATCTGATGTTAACAGACAAGTATCTTGCAGAGAGTAAACATAAGAACAGAATTCATAGGTTATTGCAGATTTCAAAGAATAGAAAAGTGAAGACTAGAATAGTCAACGCAGAAACGCCAGCAGGCAAGCGAATCAGCCAATTCGGAGGCGTAGTTTTCTTCACCATCCCAACCAAATAGCTCGCGCGAAGAGAATTTAGTATGAATATGTATGCATTACAAAACAAAAGTGCATGCATCTCCAATAGCTAAGACTTGTCAAACTAGTAGCTTTCAAGTTCATTGACTATTGAAAGCCTGAAGCAGAGGTACACTAGATTTTTTGATATCTGCTCAAGGCTCCTAGGGCTTTAACGCATCGCTCGATGGATGGGTAAACAGGAACACTAATATCCTCTAGTTGCTTGGTCCACAAGTCTACCATGTCCTTTGACCCAATTATGTTGATTGTGAGAGGTTTGTAGGGATATTTCTCCCTTAGTTCCTTTATTGGGGTTTCAATGTCAAAGGCAAACATGGGTGATGAAGGTAAGACTCCTAGGACGCAATCAACATTCCTATCTGACAACATTCCTTCCAACGATATCTTTAGACATTCCTCAGGACCCACAGACTCAAAGAGCATCTCGCTGTCAAAAGGATTCTTGACCTTGACCCAAGATGGCAGATAAGATCCAATGTACCTAACGGTTTCATCTGACAGCTCAGCTACTTCCAGATTATGCTCGGTGGAATAGTCTGCTGCCATTACGCATCCCGCTCCAGTCATGCTTGCTATTCCTATTTTGTTGCCTTTCGCCAGAGGCTGTAGGGCAAAAGCCTTAGCTAGGTCCATCAACTCTTCAAAATCCCTAACGCGAATGGCACCCACCTTCTTGCATGCAACATCAAATATTTCATCGCGCATCCCCAATGAACCGGTATGGGATAGAGCAGCTTTCATGCCCTCCTCTGTTCTTCCCGACTTCAGAATTAAAACAGGTTTTCTCTGCGTCGCTTTTTGAGCTGCTGCCAAAAACTTTCTGCCTTCTTTGATACCTTCCATGTATATGGCGACAACCGTTGTGTCTTCGTCACGAGCCAAGTATTCCAACGCTTCTGAATCATCCACATCAGATTTGTTGCCAAGACCCATAACCTTGCTCAGTCCAAAAGGCTCTGCAGAAAGTATCCACCAGAAAGCAGCTGCAGCAAACAAACCAGTTTGAGCGATGAAAGCCACGTTACCTTTCCTCAACTTCGGAAGAGGCACGAAGGACGTTGTGAAACTGTTAGAAGTATTAAGAATTCCTGTAGTGTTAGGTCCGACTATTCGAATTCCAGCCTTTTTTGCAGTTTCAACAATTTCTCGTTCAAACTTGATTCCTTTGCCTCCAGCCTCACGAAAGCCTGAAGACAAAATCACAACGCCCTTGACACCTTTCTTTGCACAATCTTTCATGACTTGAGGCACTGAACGGGCTGGAACAATTATTGCAACAACCTCAACCTCTTCTGGAATGAGGTCAACACGAGGATGGGCTTTCACTCCTAAAACCGCGTCCGCCTTCAAGTTCACAGGATAGACCTTGCCCTTGAAGCCCAAATCTAATAGGTTTAACATCAGGTAATGACCAAATTTGAGAGGATTATTTGTAGGACCTACAACAGCTACACTCTCAGGTTCGAAAAAAACCGAGATGTCATTTGACACTTGTGAAGATAAAGGCACGTAATCACCCAGATTACAAGGACTTAGGAAATGAGGCTCCAACTGATTTAAGCATGTCGGCCCTTGCTAGCTCCAAATTGCGTGACCACACATAATCAATGCAAGAGAATAAATGCGCGCGCGTATACATCATGTACTCGCATTTTTGCAGGTAGCTTTTTGTCTTTCTTTTAAAAATTGGAAATGCAAGAAGACTTCTTTGACAGCTTGTTGAGAGTTTTTTCCTTGATGAGAATGTAGGTGATGATATTTTGCACATTATTTGGAGTGTTAAAGCTTTTGTGCTAGATCCGACGTAAAAGAAAAGCAACATCCCAAAATTGGCGTGAGGGTTACTCATGGAGCTAGGAGAACTGAAGGCAAGAGTTACTGTTCTGAAAGAGTTGGGGTTAAGCTACGAGGAGACTCTCAAAGTCATGAAGGGATTTACCGAGGATCTGCGTTCCACCAAGAGTCTCTGGAAGGGTGCCGGGAAGTCGAGATTAGTAAGACTTGGATTGACTATG
>CP070791.1:8081-12903 GCA_020346825.1 Candidatus Bathyarchaeota archaeon | reverse complement strand
TCTTGGGCTCTGAGATAGTAGTTTTCGTATTCTTTGCCGTAGGCCTGGAGATCACGGTAGAGTATGTAGACATCTGCATTAAGGTTCGCTTCTTTGATGAGAAGAGCGTTTTTCAAAGCGGTAGCACAGCAGATTCTTGAACAGTACTCCCTTCCCCCTTCTTCGTCCATGGCTCCAACACACTGGATCATAACAACTTTGTTCACTTTCTGGGGGAACCCTTCTTTCAAAAGTTGCTCCAATTCGAGTTGTGTTATTACGTTCTTGTGTTTGCCGTAACAGTACATGCCTTTTGGTTTGAATTCTTCTGCACCAGTAGCGACAATTATGGTGCCGACATTAAGCGTGATTCGCTCTTTTTCATCCTGTAGCACAGTAACTTCATAATTTCCTATGTAGCCTTTCACGTCCTCAACAATCGTTGATGTGAAGAGGTCAATGTTATCCTGGGCTTTCACTACTCTGGTAGCGGATTCCAAGATTCTTGAGGCATAATCTCCAGTAGGATATAGCGTGTAGAGGTCCCGTAGCATACCACCAATGGTGGGTTCTTTTTCAATGAGGTAGACATTGAAACCTTGACGAGACAGACTTAGGGCTGCTTGAATGCCTGAGATGCCGGCACCAATGATTAAGCTTGAAGGAGTAACTTCCACTTCTGTTTCTTCTTGCGGTCTAAGGGACCAAGCTTTTGCTACTGCCATTCTGACGATTCCTTTGGCTTTTAGGGTGGCTTCTTCGGGTTCTTGCATATGAACCCAACTGCAGTGTTCACGAATGTTAGCCATCTCGAATAGGTACTTGTTTAGTCCAGCCTCTTCGCAGGTTTCTCGGAAGAGAGGTTCGTGGGTTCTTGGGGTGCATGATGCCACGACAACTCTGTTAAGACCGTACTTCTCTATCGCGTCTTTGATTTTGTTTGTTCCATCTGAAGAACATGTGTAGAGGTTACTTTCGGCATAGACCACTCCTGGCAGGGTCTTAGCGTAGTTTGCAATCTGAGACACATTAATTATTCCGCCAATGTTTATGCCGCAGTGGCAAATGAAAACACCTATTTTCGGAGGTACATCCATGAATCCCTTGTTCTTCAGCCTTTTCTCCTCCTAGGAACGCCTCCTAGCTAAGAATTCGGCAGCTTTGGTTGCGGCTCCTTTTCCTTCAGCAACAGAGTCAGGAATGTCTTGAGGGTTATGACAGCAACCAGATAAGAAAATCCCGGGTTTTGTAGAGTGGAGGGGAGCGAGTAGGAGATCTCCAACTTGAAAGAAACCATATTCGTCTAATTTAATCCCAAGGATCTCTGCCAACACTTTGTTATCAGGTGGCGGAACTAAAGCTGTACATAGCACAACGAGATCCACCTTAAGGCTCTTCATTTCCCCCGTCAAAGTGTCCTCGTATTTGATGATGAGGTCTTGGTTTTTTGGGTCCTCCCTTATTTCTGATGGTTTGGCTCTGAAGTATTTGATGCCCCACTCTTCTTTTGCTCTGTTAACGAACTCCCTGAATCCTTTGCCGAAAGCTCTAATGTCAGTGTAGAAAATCGAAACCTCAGATTCCCGTTCATGTTCCTTAATCAGAGCCGCCTCTTTCGTAGCATACATACAGCAAACGCTTGAACAGTAAGAGTAATTGTCTTTCAAGCTTCTGGAGCCTACACACTGTATGAAAGCTATCTTATGGGGGATTTTGTTGTCCGAAGGCCGAACTAGTTTACCATTAGTGGGACCAGAAGCAGAGAGTAACCTCTCCAGTTCCATGGATGTTAAGACATTTTTGTACTTTCCATAACCATACTCCTTAATATTTGAAGGATCGAGGGGAACAAAACCTGTGGAGACAATTATTGCTCCAACGTCAAGGTCAAGAATTTCCTGTTTTTGATCATGGATTATCGCTTCGGGTTCACAAACTTTTTCACATTCGAGACAAAGAGAGCAGCCCCCACAATTAAGACATCTTCCAGCTTCCTGCAAAGCCATCTCCTCTGTGAAACCAGTTTCTACTTCATGGAAGCTTTCAATCCTCTCTTTAACGGAAAGGACAGGCACAACCTGTCTCGCCTTTTTCTCTACGTTCTCCTTTGATACCTCCTTAACAATTTCATTTTCAGATATTTCCCCCTCGAGTTTCTCACCCCTCAAGTATTGATCAATCGAAATGGCAACTCTTTTACCTGCAGCTATGCCATCAACAACGGTTGCTGGACCTGACACCACATCTCCACCCGCAAAAACTCCTTCCAGAGCAGTCGCCAAGGTCATGGGGTCGCATTCAACAGTCTTACTCTTGGCATCTTCAACTTCTGGTAGAAAAGAAACATCCGGGGTTTCACCTATGGCCACTATTACCGTATCCGCATCCACAATGAAGTCTGAATCCTTTATTGGGAGAGGGCGCTTTCTTCCACTCTTATCAGGTTTTCCCAGTTCCATTCGTATACACTTGAGACCAGTAACTTTTCCTTTCTCTCCCAGAATCTTTTTTGGCGCCAGCAAATATTGAAACTTCACGCCTTCATTCTCAGCTTCCTTTGCGTCAGAGGGAAACGCCGGCATTTCCTTGTTAGACCTTCTATACAAAATCTTAACATCTTTTGATCCGAGGCGGAGAGCTGTTCTGGCGGCATCCACCGCAACATTTCCTCCTCCAATTACAACAATTCGATCTCCCAAGTCAACTCTCTTTCCAAAGTTGACATCTTTCAAGAATTCCAGCGCAGCTAATACCCCTTCGTAATTCTCTCCTTCAATGCCAAGTTTACGGCTTTTTTGGGCTCCAATGGCGATTAGAATTGCTTTGTAGCCCTCTTGCTGAAGCTGGTCGATGGAATGGCCTAAACCTATTCTTGTGGAAGTTTGGATAACTACTCCAAGATCTTTTAGTCGTTTGATTTCGATTTCAAGTAATTTCTTAGGTAAACGGTATTCCGGGATTCCTGTCCGAAGCATTCCGCCCGGTTCCGGTAGCGATTCAAAAACTGTTACTGGATAACCCTTTTTTATCAATTCGTGGGCTGCAGTCAAGCCGGTGGGACCAGAACCTATTATGGCAATTTTTTCTTCGTGTATCTTAGGTATAGGTTCAATTTTTTCCTCCATTCCATATTTAAGTTCCCAATCAGTTACAAAACGTTTGAGAGCGTTAATAGCCACTGGTTCGTCATATGAGCCACGTTCACAATCCGTTTCGCATGGATGGAAGCAGACCCGACCGCAGATGATAGGAAAGGGGTTGTCGTTTCTTACATGTTCAAGTGCCTCTTTGTACTTTTTTTCTCTGATAAGGGCGATGTAGCCTTGAACATTTACTCCTGCAGGACAAGCCGCTCGACATGATGGAATTCCTTTTTTATCAATAGAAAAAACCCTGGGAACAGCTTGCGGAAATGGTCTGTATATTGCAGTTCTCGTACCTAAGGCCATATCAAACTCGTTGGGCAAGGCTACAGGGCATACTTCTGTGCAGTCGCCACAGCCGGTACATTTTTCTTCGTCAACAAAACGGGGTTTCCTTGTTACTTTTACACTGAATTTGCCTGGTTCCCCTCTTACCTCCTTCACTTCAGAGTAGGTCAGCAATCTTACGTTCTGGCGGCGGTTTACATCAATCATTTTTGGGGCAAGAATACATATTGAACAATCCATTGTGGGAAAAGTTTTGTCAAGTTGAACCATTCGTCCTCCTATACTAGGGGTCTTTTCAACCAAATAGACATTGAAGCCTCGATCGGCCAAGTCGAGAGACGCTTGAATCCCTGCTATTCCACCTCCAATGACGAGAACGTTATCAACTGCTTTCATGTTAGTTCTTCCCCAATTTCTTCAATGCGTCACTGATCGGGCTTTGGTTTAGATTCAGCGCGAGTTCGTCAGACTTAATGCCCATGGCTAGGCCAAGCACCTGGGTTATGTATAAAACCGGCATGTTGAGATCTTTCTTCCTAATTGAAACCTTGATGGCGTTCTGTTTTGCGTCAAACATTTTCGTACAGGAAGGGCAGATTGTTACTAAACCGTCGAAATTGTGATCTTGTAGTGCTCTCAATTTGAGTCCTGAAATTGCCAAAGCTGTTTTGCCAGTGGTTAAGGCTAAACCTTGACCACAGCAATCTAATCGTTCTGGATACTCTTCAGTTGTGGCGCCTGAAGCCTCTGTAAGTTCTTCAAGGGATTGAGGGTCTTCCGGGTCATCGGGCATTTCCAGTTTGCTGGGTCTTAAGGCGTGACAACCGTAGTGGGTAGCTAATTTTAATCCTTCGAGCGGCATCTTTACTGCGGCCTGAATCTTGTCGATACCAATGACTTCCCGTAAGACCTGTAAGATATGCACTGATTTCGTGTTTCCAGTATATTCAAGTCCCTCTATTGAGAGTAGAGAGTTAATACGGTCTTTGAGTGTTGGGTACTTCTGTAGATAGTGTTTTACTTCACAAAAAGAGAGGTTACAGCCATTACATAATGGGAAGATGTCCAAGCCGAGCTTCTCAGCGAGAGCCAAATTCCGCGCCGCGAGATAAAACCATGCTGAAACGCTAACGTTCTTTAGAGGGTATCCACAACAACTGAAATCTTCAACATCTAGCAGTTGAATCCCCAATTTTGGAAAGATTCTTCTGGTGGAGATTTCATAAGCGTATTGCTCTGTCTGGACCGTACATCCTGGATAGAAAGCGAACTTCATTTTTTGTCTCCTTTGAGAGCTTTCTTAAGAGCAATGCCGAATTCCACAATTTTGGTGGGCTTGTTAGCCTCAGGCAAGCTCAGGGACGTGCGTTCACCAAATTCAAAGACTCTCCTTGTCTTATCTTCTAAGGGTG
>CP070791.1:3719-7981 GCA_020346825.1 Candidatus Bathyarchaeota archaeon | reverse complement strand
CTCGCGGCTCCAATAAGGCCGAGCGACGTTCTGTTGGGCGAGTTTCTAGGCGAAATGCCTTACTATGCAATCTTCGTCACGGTGGTTACCGGCTTTTTCATGGCTGTTCTGAATCCTCTTGGATTGGACCTGATTCAGGTAGCGATAATCATCATAGTTTTTGTCGTCACGTTTCTTTCTGCCCTCTGGATCGGCACCGTGATCGCTGCTGTCCTGAGGACTAAGCTGGGGAAAACCGCTCGTGGGAGAGATATTGGAAGGGCCTTGGCAATGGTCATCGCATTACCCATGGTCGCGTTGGTCTATGCGATTATGTATGGAGGCTTGCTTGAAGCCGGGACGGGTGGAATACTCCAAAACATTCTAAGCTTGATGCCTAGCTCCTGGGGTGCGGAAGTTGTCGTAGGTTTCGCCTCCAACCCCGGCAACATAGGTGCCGTTGGCTTTGAGACGTTCACCCGGTTTGGAGGTCTTGTCGCCTTCTTCGTGGCTGTGCTGTGGTTGGGCACGAGAGCCGCAAACCGCGCCTACAGTCTAGAACCAGAAACTTTCACAGCTTCAAAGGCTAAGCCAGACGGTTTTTTCTATAAGACCGTTAAGAATCTGGGGGGCGGCGGATCGTTTGGCACTCTTCTAGTATCTATCTTCAAGGACTACAGTCGAAGACTTGAAAACCTTTCTGGCGTCATCTATATCATAGGCATACTCGTTTTAATGAACATGTTCATTGTGCCTAATGTATCCACTGGGACTGATGATCCTCCAGTGGCTTGGGTGATGAACCAATTTATGCTCCCGATCCTTGCAGTTATGGTGGCCGGTAGAGTGACGACCCAAGGAAAGGAGACCCTCTTCATATTCAAGAAATCACCCTCCGGTGTGGTGAGACTTGTCAAAACGAGGTTGGTACAAAGCTGGCTAATGGTAGTTCCGATTGCAACAGCAATTACAGTTATTACAACAATCCTAGACCCACAAAACACCTTCTTTTCTTTGTTGACTACCACTGGATTAGTGATACTATTCGTTGCAGCGAACGTGGCTTTCGTTCTTGGTCTCTTCCTCCTGAATCCAGTCTTCTCGGTGAAATCGGTAAAGATGTGGATAAACGTCATGATAGTCCAATTTGTTTCAATCGGACTCTTCGCAGTCTCCATAATTGTTCTGACTTGGAGCGGATCAGAACCGTTTGGGAGCATCTTGTATGTCCAATTATTGCAGACCGTCCTGAGTTGGCTAGCAGGAATTGTGTTCCTCTATCTTGGAAAAAGAAAACTGAGCAGAATCGAATAGCATACATGCATGCGCCCTCAAATCAGTGGTCAATATTCTAAATTCATAATGTTTTTTCATCGGAACCACCTATGCTTTCGTATTGAAGATGGTGAGTACAATTGCCAAGAAGCTTACGAGAAGTTATGGTTGCACAAAATTCCAGTCAAATTCTTGGTTTGGTTCTCACCATTTTAGGCCTGGCACCAATAATTGCTGTATTATTAAACGCGTGGACCTCAGGGATTTCCTTTTTGGATCTTTCAGCTCTGTATGATTTCCTTTGGACAAACTGGTTTAACATTGGCTTCGGAATAAGATTTGAACTCGTATACCTTGCCATCCTAGGCACGATTATAATCATCTTGGGACTTGCGCTTTTGGCTCGTAGAACGAGAAAGATTCAAGAGGTGACCGTTGTCACCGATGACTTGACTGTAACATTAGAATGTACGGTTTGCAAGAATCGATGGGCAGAACATTTTGCGGAAGCACAACTGCAGGCTATGGGATTCCCCCAGAACCGAAGGATTTCTCGGAGAAGATGTGAAGCTTGTCGAAAGTTTACTCGCCCGAAGATAATTGGGATCTAAGAATGCTCGCTACTCTCACCTTTTCTCAACTGCTTGAAGTTGATCCATGTGGTCTTTTTCATGCACGCGCCTTTATTAGACACTCTCCTTGTTCATATCTATGACAGATACTAGGGGGAAGACAAGAGTGCGCAAGACTCGTGCGCAGAGCCGTTCAGTTTTTTTAGTTATACTTCTTCTTGTTGCAACAGTCATCATAGTCTTGTATTATGTTCCCGAAGTCTGGAGACAAGAAGAACCATTTCCGGAAATACCAGAAGGTGAAAATGGACAACCTGCTGGTTCTCACCTGTCCAGAATATATAATTCAAGTGAAGCGCGGTTCTACATAACTCCCAATGATCCTGCAACCCAACAGACTTTGAACAACATTGTAGCGAACCCTCTGATACCCGATTGGATAGAGATTAGAGAGTGGGTTGCAAACAATATAGAATACGTAAGCGATACCACTGCTCATGGAGTCTTGGAGTATTGGCAATTATCTGCAGAGACGCTTTCTCTGGGAACAGGTGATTGCGAAGATTTCTCTATACTACTGTGTTCTCTTTATAGGGCAATAGGATGGGATGAGGATGAAGTCTATGTTGTCGTAGGGGAGAACGATGGAAGATATCATGCTTGGGTTAGACTCGACATTGACACAATTGGGTGGCAAAACATTGAGCCTCAGCAAGGAGCATTAAATACGTTCATAGGCGACTCCCTAAGCCTTTCTGGTTATACCGCAGTATGCAACTTCAATGATATCTACCTAAACATTCTATAAGGAAACATAGAACGCACAGCATGCAAGTGCTTGAAACACCAACTCGTAACTTGGTTTTTTGTAGCATTGGGTTCCATGTGTGTGCTAGTTGCCTACGAATTCGTTTTCAGTTTTCCACACTACGCGTGCTGCTCTCTCCGATATAGTATCGCATAATTGGTCGGGTCTCTGACCGCCGAAGAACTTCAACAAATCCCACTTTGCGGAAGGAGGAAGCCAATCCAGTAAAGGCAAAAACGTCAGGTATGCTGGTCTTCTTCGGTTCAACCGGATATCCTTCGACAATCCTTGCACCATTGGATTTTGCGTATTCTAAAACGGCTGCGAGCAACTTCATCGTAACTCCCTTGTGTCTGAACGGTTTGGCAACAAAAAAACAAACGGTCGACCAAACGGGTTGATCATCGATTCTTTTCAGTGTCCGAGATCGATCCAAAACCGGGTACGTTTCTCTGGGAGCTACAGAACACCATGCAATCGGCTTGCCATTCGCATAAGCCAGAAGACCGGGAATTTCACCTGAATCAACGATGTTCTTCAAGGCTCTCTTATTTCCATCACCTTTCTGCTCATTGAATTGGGATCGCTTCAATCTCCACCACATGCACCAGCAACCGCCACAAGCTCCTCGTTCGCCAAAAAGAGCCTCGAGATCCCTCCACCGCTCAGGTGTTAGTGGACGAAACTCCAAAGCGGGTTGTGATGCATTTTCAGAAGACAGGATTCTTCTCCCTCCAATTCAGCACGACTAATTATTGAACGAAACTCATAAGAGTTGCACACAAGCGCTTACTGGCTCTTCGATTGTTTGTTCAAGAGAAGATCTAATGTTGCAAGTATGTTTTTTTTGCAGGTTATGACTGCCAGTGATGTTGCTATCATGAATATGAGTTGGGGGGGTCTACCTTTTTTTCTTCAGATAATCTGCTAAATATCGGAATGTGAATTGTCTAATGACATTGTCACTTCTGAGGCTAACAATGAAATTGTCATATTTGGCTATGTATTGTCCCCAAGAACTCTCAATTTCCTTCCTAAAGTCTACAAAGTCAGAATAGCTTTTGTGGAGTGTAATGGTCAGTCTACTCATCCCTAAGCCTTGACCTGAAGAGGCGAAGATGATGCTTGGATGCTCTGAAACAAAGACTTTAACCTTTTTCAGGAAGTCTTCCATCTTAGTCATGCCCTGATAACTCTCAGGCTTCCAGTGAAGTAGATGGAAAGCCATTATGTCAAGCCCTAGTTTCTCAAAGTTTGGAATTCCAGTGTATTCAATTAGACCTTTCTTCTCTAGTCCTGCTCTTCTTCTTGTTACGGTTGGTTGAGATACCCCAATTCTCTTAGCCAGCTTCCTGTCACTTGTTTTGGAGTTTTTGATCAACTCGAAAAGAATCTTGTAGTCAACATCCTTCAGTTTTTTCATATCGCATCACTCATTATGTCTTCTTTTTTGATTTTTATGACTTATGGAAGAAACTACACGTATTCTACTGGTTTTTGATTGTTTGTTTATGAATGTGTATCGAAAATATGAAGAGAAACATCATAAGAGTTCTATATTACCGTGTCAATTCTTAGGATTGAGAAGAGTTGTCCAAGTTTACCAAAGAAGCAAGGAAGTTTGAAAT
>CP070791.1:0-3619 GCA_020346825.1 Candidatus Bathyarchaeota archaeon | reverse complement strand
TGATGGTTGTAGAACCTTCTCCTCGTTTCTATTATCTTCTCAGCTGGTAAAAGGGGATTTTCGAAGACCGGTGTTACGTTGTCGTAGCAGCTCCAATCTGTAGACATCTTCCAACCCATCTCTTTCACTAGGTCGTAGAATTCTGTTCTTGGGTATGGCGTAGCAAGGGATATGTAGATATCGTCTGGCTCCGTTCTTCGAATGAAATCGAGGGACTCCTTTAATGTGTCCATTGTCTCACCAGGGTATCCGATGATCAGAAACACGCCGAAGGATAAGCCAACCTCCTTTGCCGTCCTAACCGCTCTCTCATTTTGCTCAACCGTGGTTCCTTTCTTCATAGCGTTCAAGATTTTTTGGCTATTTGACTCAACCCCGAAGCCAACGATTTGGCAGTTTGCCGCTCTCATTCTAGCCAAAACCTCTTTGGAAACTTGGTCAACCCTCGTTGAACAATCCCATGGAAGGTCAATCTTTCTACTGTTGATTTCCTCACAGATTTCGAAAACCCTCTTCTTGTCGAGCGTGAATGTGGGATCGTGAAAAGTGAAAGCGTCTGCCCCATGCACATCCCTCAACCAAGCAAGCTCGTCGACAACGTTTTTTGGGCTTCTTGTCCTAACCCGTTTCCCAGACATTTGGGAGGCAAGACAGAAGGCACATTGGAAGGGGCACCCTCTACTAGCCATGATGGGGAGAGTCAGCTTCCCTAGATATCGATATTTCCTTAATGTGAAGTGTTCATATGCTGGGCGAGGTAGCTCGTCTAGGTTTTGAATGAAGGGCCTGTCAGGGGTTCGAATGATTTGCCCGTTCTTCCTGAAGGTTATGCCGGCAACCTCCTGAAGATCTTTCGGGTAATGATTGGGCACATGACGCGCAAGGTCCAAGATGGTTTGTTCGCACTCGCCTCTCGCCACGATGTCTACCTCCTTCTGTTCGCTGAGAGTCTGTTCGCCCACAACTGAGGCGTGCGGTCCTCCCAAGACTGTGAGAGCCCCTGGACAAGACTCTTTTATGACGCGAGCGGCTTGGAGAGCCGATGGAAATGTAACAGTCATAGAAGTGACGCCGACTATGTCCGGCTGGAGGCTGACTATCTCCTCTCTTAAATCTTCATGAGTCATGTTGAGGGCAGGAGAGTCTACCACCGTAACCTCGTATCCGTTTTTTTCAAGAGTGGCTGCCATGTAAGCTAGACCTATAAGTGGAAATTGGGGATGCAGATGAGACTTCGGAGGAAGTGGTGGATTAACCAACGCTATTTTGGTGCTCTTTCTTTCCACCGTAGACATGCCAACCGAAGCTCCGATAACGGTATGTTTCGTATGGGGTAAATCATTTATAAACACGCTGTTGTCCTCCGAAGGGAGCAGCTTCGGACTTGGAGCGAGGGGAGAACCCTTGATTCTGAAGGAGTATTTATTGGCGAATGGTGGAGGCCATTGCTTTGAACATATACGGATACGTAATGAGGAGCACATTGTTACTGCCGTTATAATTCGGTAATCTCAATGTTGATGGTTCTTCTTAGATGGTTACGGGCGGCTTCACCCATGATGGTATGAGAGCTCAAGGTCAGCTGAGGATTTGGAGTTGGGACGCGCACGCGCGGAGAGAAAAGTCGTATTGAAGGTAAGAGGGGGAAATGCCGCCAGGCAAGAGGCACTATCTCTTGTTTTCTCTCATTGTAGTGCTTGTTCCATTTCCGTCGGCGTGGTAGTAGCCAATCAATTATCAACAGCGTCTTCTCTCATTGAAAAAACTGGGAAGATCAGACATGTAGACTATTTGGAGTGGTGGGAGCCTAACAAACCATCAGTTACAATAATAGCGCGCGCGAACGGGTGGTTATGCTGGATACAATATTCCTGAAGATATCAGTGTGGAAATTATTCCAGAAATTTAGAGTCTATCAAAGAATTAGGAGACTAGCCTTTCGCAAAGAAGGTTCTTCACACCAAAACAACAACTTATATGTATCTGTTGCCCATTGTTTATGCCTACTTCGAAACTGGCACTGGCTGAAGGGAGAAAGGAATGTCCAGGCCGCAGATGAGCTTACTTTATATGCAAATGAGGCACAAGAAAGGGAGGAGATGGTAGCTGATAATGGAAAAAATGGTTGGGCTGTCTAGAAGGGTTTCTTGGAAGATAATTTGTGGGGCAGCGTTTTCTTTGCTGTTGATGGGCTCATTTTTGGGTTCGGCGAAGGCTGAGGAGTTAATCACCACACCTTTGGAAGAACTGCTTCCTCCCGAAGACTTGCCTAGCCCCAACCCATATGAATGGGAATTCAAAACTTTAGTAAATTCAACCTTAGGGGCGCTAGGATTTGTGGAGGGTAGAAAGGCCACCTACACTCAAACTTTATTTCAGGTTGCTGAAAAGGATGTTTATTTTTATGTTTACAGGTTTATTGATGGAGACAGTGCAAAGACATATTATGACAATCAAGTGGATGCCATGCGCGCGGCCATGCAGGGAGTGAACGCTACTGAACTTGCAATTCCTGGCGCATTTGCTATATTATATGAATATGATTTGGAACAAGAGGCGACTAGCTTGGGTTATTTAAGCAACATAGTGTTCAAAATCTACCTCTATAATGATTTCCGCGACGGGTTCTGGGTTTTTCCTCGTGATGCATTAAGAACGGCTCCCAATGAACTGACGTTTTTTACCAACCTACAAACAAGTATTATTCCTGAATTTCCAACGTTCATTCTTTTTCCGCTTTTAATGATAGCGACATTGCTCGTAGTTGTATTTTTCAAAAGAAAGCATCTGTGATTTTCAACGTGTAAGTTGACGGGCGAGCGCCGTGTGGCGTCCTTTTTGTTTGTTGATCTCTATCCAAAATGTACTTTGCCCTGGCGACATACACATTGAGTGCCAGAGAAAAGGCCCAAGCTGATTACAGCTATTTCTCCATTTTCCGTTGTTCCAGTGTTGTACAGCGGGTGTACCACAAATCCGACGGAAATGACGAAAGTGGCGAAAACTACGAAATCGACCGAATCGACGACTACTTGCAGCTGAGTAGGCGAAAAGCATTTAGAAGGTGCACGACAAAAGCAACTTTAGAGAACGGTTACATCTGACCTGGCTCTCACATATTCTCCCGGAGCAGAAGTAACGTTCAAGCAAGAGACAAAATATTGCGCGAGTGAACTTAATCAAAGATACTGCTAACCGAACCAAAGCCGAATCTGTAGCCGTCACTGGCCATGTTCAGCCAATCTCTAGTTTGTCCAATTTTGTGTCTATGGTGTTCTTTGATGAACTGACTCGCTGCGCATCGAGTATTATGAATGCAGGCAGATGCTGCTTTTCGTCTTTTTGGTTCCGCCTAAAACAGAAGACCTAGAGAATCTTTGTCGGTTGGCTCTTTCTTTCCGCCGCAGTAGAGGCATGTATGCTTCTTTGCTGAACGGAGCCCTTCTATGTCCTTCTTTATTCTTCCGTCGTTGAGGAGGAGCACTCTTTCGGTGAGAGAAGCCATCTGAATATCATGTGTGACCATTACGATTGTGGTTCCGTGGTTGGTGCTGAGGTTCCCGAGCAACTTCACAAGTTCCTGGCTGTTCCTGGTATCCAAGTTGCCTGTGGGTTCATC